>JANYLM010000132.1 GCA_025357835.1 Gammaproteobacteria bacterium | reverse complement strand
GCCTGGGTCGACATCATCGCCGCCGCCAGCACGATGAATTCCAGGAAGCCGATTTTTGCGGCTTCGCGCTTCTCAGACATACGTAAGGCCTGTCGCTATGCCGCTGGTACCGCGGGAGATTTCCTGGCGATACTGGTGGCCATGGTCACGATGGACGCCAGGTCGGTCAGGTTTGCGGGCACGACCAGAGTCGTTCCGGCTTGCGCCAATTTGCCGAATTGTTTCACGTATTCCTCGCCGATGCGCAGCTGCATGGCTTCGATGCCGCCGCGGTCCGACAGCGCGATGCCTACCTGGCGCAAGCCTTCCGCCGTCGCCGTGGCCACTGCGAGAATGGCCGACGCCTGCCCCTCGGCCTCATTGATCTGCTGCTGCTTATTGGCTTCCGATTGCTTGATCACGCGCTGCTTGTCGCCTTCAGCGGCATTGATCTTCGCGTCCCGCTCGCCCTCGGAAGTGAGCACCACCGCGCGCTTCTCGCGCTCCGCGCGCATCTGCTTTTCCATGGCCTGCAGCACGTCCCGCGGCGGCGTGATGTTCTTTATTTCGTAGCGCAGCACCTTGACGCCCCAGGGCGCCGACGCCTTGTCCAGTTCGCTGACCACGTTGGTGTTGATCGTGCCCCGCGCCTCGAAGGTGCGGTCGAGTTCTATCTTGCCGATTTCGCTGCGCAGGGTGGTTTGCGCCAGCTGCGAGATGGCGAAGCCGAAATTGGTGATGCCGTAGGAGGCGAGATGCGGATCCATCACCTGCATGTACAGCACCGCGTCGACCCCCACCTGCACGTTATCGCGGGTGATGCAGATCTGTTCCGCAATGTCGATGGCGATTTCCTTCAGGCTGTGGCGGTAGGCGACGCGCTCGACGAACGGCACCAGGATGTGAAACCCCGCCTGCAGGGTGCGGCTGTACTTGCCGAGATTCTCGATGACGAAGGCGCTCTGCTGCGGCACCACGATCGCGGTTTTCGCAATCACGATCACCACCACCACGGCTATGACGATGAACGCGTAGCTGAAAGAAAAGCCCAAGGGATTCTCCTGCTGAGTTAAAAACTAGCCGTCGCCATGCACGACGAGCGTCAAGCCATCGACGCGCTCGATGCGCGCCTTGGCACCCGCGGCGATTTCCGCCTTGCCGCCGTTGACCGCGCTCCAGGAGCCGCCGCGATATTCGAGACGGCAGGTTTCACCGGGAGGCAGTGCCGTCGGCAGGGTCACCGTTTCGCCCGCCGGGCCGCTTTGCATCGCCGGCAGCTTGCGGCGCATGCGTTCATAGATCCGGCGTCGAAACACGATCGTGGACGCCGCGGCCAGCGCCGCGAATATCAGCCACTGCAGCCACGGCGCCAGTGCCAATCCACCGAGCTGCGCCAGCCCCACGGCGAAAGCGCTGGCGCCGACGAAGACCAGGTAGAACTGGGCATCGACGAACGCCAACTCCGAACCCAAGAGTATGGCGCCGACCGCAATCCACGCCCACCATTCCATATTGAGTGGCTCCTAACGCTTCATCGCATCAAAGAAATCCGTATTGGTCTTGGTGTCTTTCATCTTGTCGAGCAGGAACTCAATCGCCGCCAACTCGTCCATGGGATGCAAGAGCTTGCGCAAAATCCACATCTTGGACAGTTCCGCCGGATCGGTGATGAGTTCCTCTTTGCGCGTTCCCGAGCGGTTGATGTTGATCGACGGGAAGGTGCGCTTCTCGGCGATGCGGCGATCCAAATGGATTTCCGAATTGCCGGTGCCCTTGAACTCTTCGAAAATGACATCGTCCATCTTCGAGCCCGTGTCGACCAGAGCGGTAGCGAGAATCGTCAGACTGCCGCCCTCTTCTATATTGCGGGCCGCGCCGAAGAATCGCTTTGGCCGCTGCAGCGCATTGGCGTCGACGCCGCCGGTCAGCACCTTGCCGGAACTCGGCACCACGGTGTTGTAGGCCCGCGCAAGACGGGTGATGGAATCCAGCAGGATGACCACATCCTTTTTGTGCTCGACCAGGCGCTTGGCCTTTTCGATCACCATCTCGGCCACTTGCACGTGCCGGCTCGCGGGTTCATCGAAGGTCGAGGAAACCACTTCGCCCTTCACGGTGCGCTGCATCTCGGTGACTTCCTCGGGCCGCTCGT
>JANYLM010000111.1 GCA_025357835.1 Gammaproteobacteria bacterium | reverse complement strand
TCTGTGGAATATCGGCGCCGTTGTCGCATCGCGGCCGCAGCCGCACCTTGACGATG
This sequence comes from Gammaproteobacteria bacterium, assembly GCA_025357835.1. Lineage (GTDB taxonomy): Bacteria > Pseudomonadota > Gammaproteobacteria > Steroidobacterales > Steroidobacteraceae > Bog-1198. The sequence goes on along the minus strand of JANYLM010000111.1, from coordinate 44,834 downwards.
GGACGGCCCTTGACTGGTTCGAGCAGCCGGACAATGGCCATGGGCCTGAAATTTCGGCCGCGCGAACGAAAGCGCGGACAGAAATCCGTGATCCTGACGGAGTTGCCCTGCAGGTCGGTCAGCATGGTTTCGACAATGGCGGTGTTGCGCACATAGCTGCGCTTCGCCTCCGCCAGGTCTCGCAGATCGACCGCGAACACGCCGCTGTCCGATTCGCCACCCTGTCGTTGCAGTAGTGCGCAAAACACCGGATCGGCGTCGGGTCTGGGCAGGCAGGCCCAGACGATCCGCGCTTGGTTATCGAGCAAAGCGGCCACCTGGCAATTGCCGATGACCGCCAGATCCAAGTCGGCGCGATCGCTCATGCGTGGTGTGAATCGTGCAATGCGGCGATTGCCAGCAGCCAATGACGGACGGCCGCGGCATTGTCGAGGCGAAATTGCCCGTGGACCCGGTCTCCGACCGCGATGGAGACCCCGCCACGATCTTCGACCCAGCGAAAGCCGTCTTGGTCGGTCAGGTCGTCTCCGACGAAAACCGGTGTCCTGCCCGAGAACGGCGGTTCCGCTAGGAACGCTTTAATGGCGCCGGCTTTGGTGAATCCACGCGGTTTTAACTCGAGCACCATGCTGCCTTCCTGAATGTGGTAGTTATTGCCTAAGGGCTTGGCGATGGCGGCAAGCGCCTGGCGCACAGCCGCCTCACTCTGCGGCGCCATCCGAAAATGCACGGCGATGGTGCGGCCTTTGTCCTCCACGGAAGTCCCCGGATGAGCCTGCAGCAGCGCTCTCACCGCGGTCCTTGCGGCGTCCAGCTGGGTGTCCACGAAACTCGCACCGTGCAATACACCAGAGGCCTTGCGCCGCTCGACGCCGTGCAGCCCGGCCGCCGGCAGACGCAGCGGAGCGAACAGCGCATCAAGATAGTGGATGCTGCGCCCGCTCACCAATGCCACCGCTCCCCCCAAGCGCTCGGCCACATGACTCAACAAGGTCTTGAGCTCCGGGTCCGCGAAGGTGTCCAGAGGAGAGTCGGTGAGTTCGATCAGAGTTCCGTCAACGTCCAAAAACAAACACCATTGAAGCGAAGGCGGCGGCAGTGTTTGCATCAACATAGCCTACAGCATCGTTGCTGCATGTGGTTCGCCGCTGTCTATGCGCAATGTAATTTTTACATGCAAGTTCCTAACGGAAAGCTGACACCGGGGCATGGAATTTCGGTATTTTGAGAACGATGTTTCGCTCAATCATGTTGCGCTTCGTGCTGCCGGTGGCATTCGCCTCCTGCGTCGTTGCGTACTTCGGTTTGCCCTACATCGAACGTCTGCTCGCGGAGTGGTTTCGCTCGGACGTCGAGCTGCGCGCGCAGCTGGTGATGCATTCGATGGAAGAGCCCATCACGGACCTGGTTAAAAAGGGCAATGAGTCGCGTCTGCGCGCTTATCTTGCGAAAGTAACCGCCGACGAGCGCTTGCTCGCGGTACTTGTGTGCCGACCCGACGGATCGGCCATGTTCAAGACCGAGCGTGCGCCGGCGGCCATTTCCTGCGATGCGGCCGGCGATCGCAATGCCGCCACGAGAATCGTGCAGCTGCCTTCCGGCTCAGTGCAAATTTCGCGTTTCGATTTCGACAGCGCGGAGCCGATTCCATTTCGCGTTTTGATGCTGCACGACTTGAGTTTCGTCGACCGCCGGCAAAGAACCGCACGGGATTTCGTGCTGGTGTTCGTCGGCATTTCGGTGCTGCTGTTAGCGCTGCTGATCGTGCTGGTAGCTTGGCTGCAATTGCGCCGCTGGGCCGAGGTGTTGATCGGCGATATCCGGGGCAAGCGATTTCTCGACGACGCCGAGTCGCCGCGCGCGTCCATGCCCATACTGTTCCAGGTGCGCAAGGTGCTGGCCGAGGCGGAGGAAAAGCAGCGGCTGGAAATCGACTTTCACGAGAACTGGACACCGCAGGCGCTGCGCCAGGTGGTACGCGATCACCTGCATTCCGCCCAGGTCATCATCGTATCGAATCGGGAGCCCTACATCCACAATTTCGATGCGGACCACCATCCGGTGGTGCAGGTGCCCGCGAGCGGCATGGTGACGGCGCTCGAACCCATCATGCGCGCGTGCTCGGGAGTGTGGATAGCGCACGGAGCCGGCACAGCCGATCGCGAGACGGTGGATCGATACGATCAGATACGGGTGCCCCCGGACGATCCGTCCTATACCTTGCGCCGCGTATGGCTGACGGAGGAGCAGGAGCAGGGCTACTACTACGGATTTTCCAACGAAGGCCTTTGGCCGCTGTGCCATTTGGCCTATGTTCGGCCTGCATTTCGCGCCGGCGATTGGCGCGCCTACGAGGCAGTGAACGCAAAGTTCGCCGACGTGGTGGCGGCGGAAGCCAACACCGACAGTCCCGTGATCCTGATCCAAGATTTTCATTTCGCGCTGCTGCCGCAACTCATTCGCAAGAAAATTCCCAAAGCGACGATTGCGCTGTTCTGGCATATTCCCTGGCCCAATGCCGAGACCTTCGGTGTTTGTCCGTGGAAGCGCGAGATGTTGCTGCACATGCTGTCGGCCGACATTCTGGGGTTTCATACTCGTTATCACTGCCAGAACTTCCTGAACACCGTGGACCGTTTCGTGGAGTGCCAAATCGATCACGAGCACATGACCGTCACCCTGCAAGGCCATGTGTGCCGCGTCGCGCCGTATCCGATCTCCATCGAATGGCCGCCGCGCTGGTTGCAGCATCTACCGGATATCGCTACGTGCCGGGCGGCGGTACGCGAGCGTTACGGCATCGGCGCCGAGGTGTGTATCGGCTTGGGCGTGGAGCGTTGGGATTTCACCAAGGGCATCATCGAGCGCTTCCATGCGCTGGAGGCTATGCTGGCCAAGAATCCCCGCCAGCGGGGGCGAATCTGCCTGTTGCAGGTGGCCGCGCCTTCACGGGCCCAATTGCCGGCCTACCAGGCATTGCAGCAGCACACCTATAGCGAAGTGGAGCGGATCAACGCTAAGTTTGCGGAAGGAAATTGGCAACCCATCGTGCTCATCGACCACCATCTGGAGCCGCTACGTGTGTTCGAATTGTACCGAGCAGCTGATTTTTGCCTGGTCAACAGCCTGCATGACGGTATGAATCTGGTGGCCAAGGAATTTGTCGCCGCGCGCGATGATGAGGACGGCGTGCTGATACTCAGCACCTTCGCGGGCGCCTCCCGGGAGCTGGCCGAAGCTGTATTAATCAATCCCTTCGACGTGACTGAGACGGCAGAGGCCATGGAGACCGCGATGCGCATGGGCCGGGATGAGCGGCGCAATCGCATGAACTTGATGCGCCGCACAGTCAAAGAGAACAATGTGTATCGATGGGCCGGGCGCATGTTGATGGATGCGGCGCGCATACGGCAGCGGCAGAGTCTGCCGCCGGCATCGCGCCGTCACGCCACATCGGACCGCTAGCGATTTCGCGCTTGCTTGGCCGCGAATGCGCACAGGTGGTCGGCTGCCGTCACGAGCGTGGCATCGCTCTTGGCAATGCACAATCGCAGCAGCGTCATCGCCGGCGGTGCCGCGTAGAAGGGCGACAGAGGAATGGTCGCGATTTTCGCTTCTCGAATCAGCCGATCGGCAAAATCCATATCCGTGTCGCCGCTGAGTGCGCCATAGTCGACCAATTGAAAATAAGTGCCGGCGGCCGGAATGGGTTCGAACCCCGAGCCTCGCAGGCGGCTGACGAGCAGATCCCGCTTGGCTTGAAAAAACGCCGATAACCCGGTCCAGGATTCGGGGTGCGCCTTAAGATAGCGCGCAATGGCGTATTGCATGGGCGCGACGATGCTGAAGCTATTGAACTGATGCACCTTGCGAAGCTCTCGGGTCAGCAGCTGCGGCGCCACGCAATAGCCGATTCGCCACCCGGTCGCATGCAGAGTCTTGCCGAATGAAAATACCGCAAAACTGCGCTCCCGCAATTCTGCATGCGCCAGCACCGACGCGTGGCGCCGGCCATCGTAGAGCACGTGTTCGTACACCTCATCGGCGAGCAGCATAATCGGACGATCGCGAATCACGGCGGCGAGGGCGTCCAAATCTTCGAGGGTAGCAACCGTGCAGCTCGGGTTTTGCGGGCTATTGACTATGATCAATCGAGTGCGATCGCTCAGAGCCCGCCGGACCCGATCCCAATCGAAGCGAAAAGCGGGGGGTGCCAGTGCGAGGCGAATGCATCGGCCGCCCGCAAGCCGCACGGCGGGTTCGTAGGCATCATAGGCGGGATCGAAGATGACGACCTCATCACCGGCGCCGACTACCGCTTGGATGGCATCGTATAGTGCTTCGGTACCGCCGCAGGTTACGGTTATTTCGGTGAGCGGATCGAAGCGGCGGCCGTAGCTCGTGTGCAGCTTTGCCGAAATCTGCTCACGCAATTCGACCGCGCCTTCCATGGGCGCGTATTGATTGTGCCCCTCGCCGACGGCGTCGATCAACGCGGCGGCCAATCGCGGGTCGATGGGATAATCCGGGAAACCCTGACCGATGTTCAGAGCACCTTCTGCCAATGCGCGGCGCGACATCACCGTGAAAATGGTGGTGCCGACATCGGGCAATTTACTATTGAAGTGCAAGCTTCAGGCCCCCAGTGCCTGCAATCCACCGGCGAGCGAGCGCACGGCGAACCCACGTTTGCGTAAGTAGCGTGCGGCCGCCAAGCTGCGCTTGCCCGAGGCGCACACCAACATAAATTCCTTTCCTAAGGGGAGCAGGCCGGGATCTGCCAGAAGAATGGGCATGGCGATGTGTCTGGCCGCGGTGGGGTGCGCGGAAAATTCCTCGTTCGTCCGGATATCGATCACTTCCAAGCCGAGCTGTGCCGCCGCAGTCAGTGAAGGCAGTGTGATCTCGATGTCAGCGTCCTCAGCGGCAATTTCACGAATGTGCGCACAGTCGGGGGCCCGGCACTCGGCGCGGCGCGGCGCTTTGAGCTTCATACTGGAGAAGTTCGTGAAGTCCAGCAGCAATAGTTCGCCTTCCAATTGACCGGGCAAACCAAGAAGGATCTTAAGGGTCATCAGGGCCTGCAGCGTGCCGAAGGTCCCGGGCACCGGACCTAGGACGCCCGCTTCGGCGCAGTTGCCCACCACGCCGTCGGCGAGGGCGTCGGGCCAAATGCAGCGCAGGCAGGCGTGGCGGGGCTCCGGCTTGTACACCTGCAGCTGGCCTTCGTATTGATACACGCTGGCAAAGATCGCGGGCCGTTGGGCGAGAACGGCGGCGTCGTTGATCAAGTACTTGGTGCGAAAATTGTCGCTGCAATCGACCACAATGTCGTAGCTGCGGATCAGTGCGAGCGCGTTGTCCGCGTCTAGCCGCACGGGATGCAATTCGACGTGTACGGTCGGGTTGATGCGTTGGACGGCGGCCCGCGCTAATTCGACCTTGGGGTCACCGATATCCGCCAGAGCAAAGATGGGTTGGCGATGCAAATTGCTGGCATCCAAGGTGTCGGCGTCGACCACCCCGAGGTAGCCCACCCCGGCCCCCGCCAAGTATTGCAGCGCCGGACTGCCGAGGCCGCCGGCGCCCACGATGAGAACCCGGCTGCGCGCCAGGAACTCCTGGCCTCGCGCGCCGATCTCCTTGAGCAACATTTGCCGTGAATAGTCGGGCTGCACGGCGCCCTACTTTTGAATGGCTAGTACGGCCGGTTCGCCATGATGTACGTGATCATGGCTAGGATCGTGACGGTGACCGGGCTCGGCACAGCGTTCGCAGTTCACCCAGCCGGAATCACCGCTTCGATAGTGTTCTTTCTTCCAGATCGGCACGCGATGTTTCACTTCGTCGATAATGAAACGGCAGGCATCGAAGGCCTCGCCGCGATGGGCGGAGCTGACCCCCACCCACACCGCCATGGCGCTCAAGTCCAGAGAGCCGACGCGATGGATGCACAACGCCTGTTTCACCGGGTAGCGCCGCAAGGCTTCGGCGACGATGCGTTCGCCTTCCTTCACCGCGAGTTCCTGGAAGGCCTCGTATTCCAAACGCATCACCTCCTGTCCCTCATTGTGGTCCCGCACCCAGCCCTCGAAGCTGACATAGCCGCCTGCACCCAGGTCCAGGAGCTCGCGCCGCGCCGCGCAAGTGTCGATGGCCGCTGGGGTGAAGCGAAAGCGCATCAGCCGCCCGCCACCGGTGGGATGAAGACCACGGCGTCGCCGGCGGTTAATGGCTGCGACCAGTCGCTAAACTCGCTGTTGACAGCCACTTTGAGTTGTTCGCGCGTCAGCGTGAATCCGTATCGGGTCAGCAGTTCGGCGTACAGATCCGCCGGAGTGGCGGCGGAGGTGTCGAGGGTCTCCTCGGACCGACCGGCCTGCTCGCGCATCAAGGCGTAGTAGTGAATTCTCAATTGCATGGGATTGGCTTATGAAGCGGCGTCAAGCGTCGCCAGCGCTTCGGCATATTCCTCGGGTGTATTCACGTTGTCGAGCGCGCGTCTGTCCACCGGCTCCAGCAGTCGAGCCGCATGGCGAATGAGAAATTTTCGAGGGCAACGGCCACCGCCGGCCTGATAGGCGGCGAGGGCCTCTGCGGCCGCCGGCTCCCAAATGGCGCACAAGGGTTCGGGCAGCCCGTCATGAGTGCTGCGAAAGGACGTGGCCAGGCCGGCAGCGTCGCGTCCGCGCAAGAGTTGCGACAGTGCAGCATCCGACAGAAACGGTAAATCGCAGGCTAGCACCAGCCAAGCTGTCTGGGGATAGGCCGCTAGCGCTGAACGGATACCGACAATGGGCCCTTCCCCGATGACGGAATCCACGATCATCGGGCGCTGGGCCCGGGTCGGGTCCGTGGTCTGGTTGGCGCGAACGGACACGAACACCGGCGGGACGTGCCGGCTGGCCAGATCGAAGACCCGATCCAGCTGGCTCCTGCCCCCGTACGAAAGAGCGGCCTTATCCCGGTGCATGCGCGAACTCGAACCGCCGGCGAGAATCAGGCCGTACACGGGCACCCGTGTGGCCGCGGGCGAATCCGGGTTTGCGCAAGCGCGGTTCACGGGCTCGTCTTCAGAGAGTAGCTGCTGCGGCCGCCGTCTTTCGCCAGCAACCGCAAGTCGCCGATGACGATGTCGTGCGACAGCGCCTTACACATATCGTAGATGGTCAGCGCGGCAATGCTGGCCCCGGTGAGAGCTTCCATTTCAACGCCGGTTTTATGATGCACGCTCACCGTGCAACGAATCACCGCCGTGTCGCCGTCGAGATCAATGTTGATGCGGCAGCTTTCCAGCCCCAGCGGATGACAGAAGGGAATCAGCTCGTGGGTGCGCTTCGCGCCCATGACTCCGGCCACGATAGCCGTCTCGAACACAGGCCCCTTCGGCGAGCGCAAGCCGCTGTCACGCAGCGCCGCGGCCACCGCCGCCGGGAATCGCACCCGCGCTTCGGCGGTTGCCGTTCGCTTGGTCGCGGGCTTGTCGCTGACATCGACCATGGTCGGGTTGCGGTCGGCATCCAGATGAGTGAAAGTCATGGGTGTCATCCGCCGATGTAGTTCATCTCGATCTTCTTCGTCTCGGGCAGGGCGCGGCGCAATTCCTCTCGCAGCTCGCTGTAGCGATCGGTACGGCCGCTCCAAACAGCGCGAATCAATTGCAGAATATCTGCATCACCGGCACCGGCACGCAGCGGTGCGCGTAGATCGAGACCCTGAGTCGCGAACAGACAGGTATAGAACTTGCCCTCCGAGGACAGGCGCGCCCGGCTGCAGGCCCCGCAAAACGGTTGCGACACCGATGAAATGAATCCGACTTCGCCGGCGCCATCGTCAAATCGCCAGCGCTGCGCAACTTCGCCCTTGTAGTTCTGCGAAACCGGCTGCATGGGCCAGCGCTCATTGATGCGCGCGGCAAGCTCGCGCGACGGTACCACCAACTCGGGGCGCCAGTTATTGCGGTTGCCGACGTCCATGAACTCAATGAAACGTACGATTACGGGCGAGCCGCGAAAGTGTTCGACGAGGTCCAGCACCGTGTGATCGTTCAAGCCTCGTTCGATGACGGCGTTGATCTTGACCGGAGTCAGGCCGGCGGCGATGGCGGCATCGATACCGCTCAAGACTTGATCGAGAGCGCCGAATCCGCCGCTCATGCGCGTAAAGACCTCCTTGTCCAGGGTGTCCAAACTGACGGTAACGCGCCGCAAACCGTTGGCGTGCAGGTCGACGGCATGCTGCCCCAGCAGTACCCCATTGGTGGTCAGCGCGATGTCGTCGATACCCGGGATATCGGTGAGATCGCCGATCAAGTCCGCGAGATTGGTGCGCAGCAAGGGTTCGCCGCCGGTGAGGCGCAGCTTTTGGACGCCCAAGGCAGCGAACAGTCGCGCGAGACGTACTATTTCGTCGAAGGACAATCGCTCCTGCGATTTCAGGAATCGATAATGTTCGTGGAATTGTTGTTTCGGCATGCAGTAAGGGCAGCGGAAGTTGCATCGGTCCATGACCGAGATGCGCAAGTCGTGCAGTGGCCGGCCGAGACGATCGAGCGGGTCTTGCGGTCCACGAATGTGATGAACGGTGGAACTCATGAAGCTGAGGTTACCAGCGGTATACCGTGGTGACGAAACCTTTGGGGTAGGTATTGGGGCCGGGCGGAAGCTCGACGAAGCCATCCGTGCCGGTCAGGCTCAGGAAATCTCCGGATCCATTGGGCCGCCGCGGATTGGCCCAGGGGCGTCCCCAATCGTCATGTTCAATCGCCACGGGCAAGAAATATGTAAGCGCCTGCTGGAAGGTGACGGGCGCCGCCAGCGCCAGCCGTTCGGGCGGCGCCCGCTTGGTGCCCATGGCCTCGGCGATGGCGGGAATGACATAGCGGATCAGACAGACCAGAGTGGAGACCGGATTGCCGGGCAATCCAAATACTGCCTGGCCCTGGGGTCCGATGCCGAACCACATGGGCCTGCCGGGCCGCTGCGCAATTTTGTGAAACACCTCGTGTACGCCGAGCTGCTGCAGCACCTTGGGTACCAGATCGAACTTGCCCATGGAGACGCCGCCGCTCAGCACCACAACCTCGTGAGTAGTCAGATGTAAGGCCAATCGTTCGCGCATCAAGGGTTCATCGTCCGCAACATGATCGTCGCCGACGCGGCCAAAGCCGCGCGTGCGCAAGGTTGCGGCGACGGCATAGGCGTTGGAACGGCGCACCTGGTAATCAGCGATCGGGTCTCCCGGCTCGATCAGCTCGTCGCCCGTAGAGACCACCATGATTGCGGGTTGACTGCTCACGCGCACCCGAGCCATGCCGGCCGACGCGGCCACCGCGATTTCCGGCGCACGCAGCAAGGTGCCTGCTTCCAGCAACAGAGTCCCCTGTCGGCTGTCGGTTCCGCGCCGATGTACATTGTGGTACGGCGAACTCTCGACCGCGGCGTTGAGTGACGCGTAGCCGTCGGCGAGTATCAGTTGCTCGATCGGAATGACGCAATCGCAGCCCAGCGGCAGAATTGCACCGGTCATCACTTCCATGGCGTCGCCGCCGCCGCCCAGTTTCAGCTGCGGCGCTCCCGCCGCCTGAATGCCCTGAATGCGGAAGCGCTTGACCCCCCGCCGCAGGGTTTCGCTGTCCACTGCTATGCCATCCATGGCGATTCGATCGAAGGGCGGTTGGTCGCGTTCCGCATAGATATTTTCGCGCAAAGTGCCGCCCACACACTGCGTCAGCGGCAGTGATTCGATCGGCAGACACGTCAGCCGAGAGTAGATAGCCTCTTCGGCCAGACGCGGGGTAATGAGCGTTCCAGCCTGCATATAAGTTGCGGCGGAGTTGCTCCGCCGCTCTCTATGTTACGACTTTGCGGCCGCTGCCTTGGCCTTGTAGAGCTTCAATTGTTCATTGAAGTGACCCACCACCGCCTGCAGTTCGTCGACGGCGGCGTTGTTCTTCTGCACGAGAATCTTTTGCTGCTCGTCCGACTTTTTCTTCTCGTCGGGTGTCAGCTTCTTGGGATCCTTGGGCGTCGCGGCGTCCATTTCGAGCTTCAGACAGTCCAGATAGGAGTTCATCTCGCCGTTGTAGCGATCGAAATCATGCTTCGCGGCGATCATTTGATCCTTGGTCGCGGTATTCCCGTCGGGGGGGGCGTCCGGGGCGCGCGGATAAGTACAAGTTGCCTGTGCCTGTACGGCGGTGCTAAGTGCGAAAACCAGCGTGAGCGGTATCCAAGCCTTCATCGGGAATCCTCTTTATCTGTACGAATGAGTTATCAGAGCCACTACGATATTACGGCCAAGGGCGAAGGGCCGCCAGCGCTCTGCGGCGTGGCCGTAAGTTGCTGATTTTGTGACCATATTAGAGTGCGCGAAGCGGGTTGGTCTGCGTCGAGCCGCCATTCACACGGTGATTGCTGTCGAAATGACCCGCCTCCGTTCGGCTTATGAACGGTGAATCACGCCGACAATGCAGATTCAAATGCAGGACTTGCTACTTGGATCCGCCTGCTCGGCGATTTCGATTTGACCGACTAGGCGCGTTGCCCACGATAGAACGGCGATGAAGGCCGACGGTGGGTTACCGCACCGACGAATTGTAAAATTGAGTGCATATTTTACATTCTTGAATAGGAAGGAACACTGATTGTGGAAACCAAGGCTCAACTCGATCAATTCATCACCGGTAAAATCACCTGGAACCGTAGCGCCATCGGTCTGCTCACCGAAGCTGTCGAAATGGATGTCGCGCTGACCCGTTCGAAACACAACATCGCGGAGTGGTGTTCCTATCTGCCACGGGACTGTGTGAGTGCAATGATCGCGCGCGGCTGGGACCTCAGCACTTAAAGGACCTCTACCGCAAGTGTGGCGATCTGCGGAACGACGATATGCTACCGGCATTTGGCAGCGGGGCGTGCAGCGTCGTCGCGGACCCGGTAGACTTCGCGCCGGTTGCGCCCGTAGCTCAGCTGGATAGAGCACCTGGCTTCGAACCAGGTGGCCGGGGGTTCGAATCCCTCCGGGCGCACCAAAATTCCGCTTTTATGCCGTTGTCTTTCGAACCCTAATACTAGGTGTGTTTCACCGTAGTTTTCCTTTCTGCAAACGGACGCATCAGATGCCCTACGCGATTGGGCTTATCGGGAGATTGTTCGTTCGGACCCAGGAATTGCAGCATGGATTGACCGTCAAGCGCATTTTCTGCGATGACTTTCAATGCCACCAGAACTGGGGTGGCCAGTATCACGCCCGCAATGCCCCAAAAAATGCCACCAAACCATAGAGCGAGGAAGATCAATAATGGATTGACTTCAAGACGTCTGCCCACGAGAAGAGGCTGCACTAGCTGGCCTTCAAGAATTGCCAGGGCTGCGTAGCTTAGCCCGACGCCGGCAGCGTGTCCTAGACCGTCAAAAGACACGATTGCGACCACGGTCACAACGACAAGCGTCACGGTAGTTCCCGCGTATGGAATAAAGTTCAAAAGCGCGGCGAGCCCTCCCCAGAGGTAGGGTGTCGGCATGCCCCAGGCCCACATCACCAAGGTGGTGGCGATGCCCAGGCCCAAATTGATCATCGCCGTGGTGACGTAAAAGTGGCCGACTTCGGCGCGAACTTTTTCGATGTACTTCTGGACATGATCGGCTTTTAGGTGATCAAAAAAAGCCGCAGTCATGCGCGCGACCATGGGCGGCCCGCCGGTGAGAAGAAACAGGGTGATGATGATGAAGGTAGCTACTCCCACCGCAGAATTGCCCAGCGTCGAAACAACAGCGCCTGACACGCTCTCTTGAGCGACTGCCACCTTTGGTGCTTCGTTGGTAATCGAGGCCCCGACCTTTCCAGCCTTATCGGTCAGCTGTTCAATATGACTGACCAATCGCGCCACAGGAGTAAACTTCTTCTGTATTACGGACAGTGTTTTAGGAGCCGATGCGTACCACTGTTGACTGGGTGCCCACATCAGGGCGACCAGTCCGGCCGCGGCGGCAATTGCCACGACTAAAATAAGCAAAGCACTGATGCTTCTCGGAAGCCCGAGGCGGAAAAGCAGTTCTACTGGGCCTGAAAGGATCAATCCAGCCAGCAATGCGAGCGCGACGGGAATGAAGGCGCTATGGGCGACGTAGAGAAGCGCGCCGATCAGGAATAGCAAAATGCCTTTACTGGCATTGAAGTCGCGGACACTTGCCAGGGTCTTCGGGAGACGGTCAAATTTCGAGGGGTCTTGCGCCACGCATCCTCTTCGGCGCGCTGCTGCGGCCATGTCGTTATTTGATCATCATTGTGCGCCATACCCGATCCTTCGGTCCACCGAGATTGCTGCGCACTCGGATCGTAGCGTCTTTGCAGCACCTTCGTGGACGATTTGCATGCCCCCCCATCAAAGGGTCTTATGTCCGTTGGCGCACAGACAGCGATAGGCTTTTGGGGCAAAACTCAAGCATGACGCCGAGGGTCGTCAACAGAATAACGGGAAGATTCGGTCGGTGGACCGACAGCCATTCAGCCAAAATGTCTCCTTGCGTCGCAGCCGGCGCAACCCAAAAACACGGTGGACCGCCGAATTAGCGCCTATGCTGAAACGACACCGCTGTGGGGCGCTGATTGCCGGTCGATGGATGTACGTCCTCCCGCTGGGGGGCTGAATCAAAGGGGGAACCCATGAGACACGCTTTGCCAACCCGCTCGCGCGCATTGGCTACACTGCTTGGTCGATGCAAATGATCGACGCGGTACAGTGGGACATGTTTCCGCCTGCGAGTGCAGTTTCCTGTTTCGAAACGCCGTCGGACGTTGAAAAAGACATTCTCGCGGTCGGAAAGCTCGATGCGGTCCCTACGATTCTGCGAGTACTGTGTCAAATGACCGGTATGGGATTTGCGGCGGTCGCTCGCGTCTCCGAAGTCAGCTGGACGGCCTGCGCAGTGCAGGACAACATTGACCTCGGCTTGAAGCCCGGCAGCCAGCTGCCCGTCAAATCGACATTGTGTATGGAGTCGCGCGAGGCGCGTTCACCCATATTGATAGAGCATGCGAGCCGTGACTCGCGCTACTGCCAGTCACCCAGGGTTCAAACCCTCGAGAGTTACATCTCAGTTCCCATCGTCCTCGAGAACGGACGGTACTTCGGGAATCTATATGCGGTCGACCCGAAGCCGGCGAAGCTATCCGAGCCTAAAATACTGTTCATGTTCAGTCAATTCGCCGACCTCATCGCGTTGCAGATTGGTCATGAGCTGCTGCGGGATGCGGAGCGAAAAGCGTTTTGCGATGAGCGCGCGGCGGGCGACCTGCGAGAGCAATTCATCGCTATATTGGGCCACGACCTCAGAAATCCGCTGCACGCGATTTTCGCCGGTGGCGATATGCTCGAGCGCAAGCTTCAAGACCCGTCGCTTGCCTCGATCGTAGCGAGAATCAAGATCAGCGTCAGACGCATGTCGTCGCTCATCGATGACGTGCTCGACTTTGCTCGGGGGCGCTTGGGCGCCGGAATTGGGATACGCCAAATTGAAACCGACGACATTGGCGGCGGCTTGACCTCGGTGGTCAAGGAGCTGCAGGACGCGCAGCCTTCCCGGCAAATCCTCTCGAATATAAGCGTTACTCGAAGCGGGAGATGCGATCTCGGTCGCGTGCAACAAATCGCGTCCAATTTGATTGGCAACGCCCTCACTCATGGCTCGTCACAAACGCCGGTTAAAGTGACTGGCATTGTGGAAAGCGACGACTTGGTGCTGGATGTGTGGAATGACGGCGAGCCGATTCCTGCCGATAGCATCGATAAAATATTCGAGCCGTTTTGGCGCCAATCCACCTCGGCTGATCGGCAAGGACTGGGTTTGGGCCTGCACATTTGCTCGCAAATCGTTCGCGCCCATGATGGGCAACTCTCTGTGAGTTCCTCGCAGGAGGGCGGGACACGTTTCGTGGTAAAAATACCAATCGGACGCCAGCGCGTATAGCAATCTATATCATTCCCGCGTAGGACGAGCCCTACAGAATGTTAAAAAGTGTGGCCATGGTATAGGTGCAATTGGGGGCGCACAGTAATGCTTTTGAAAATCATGGAGACCTTGCATGGCGAAGCACGCTGCGAAAGAGAAGTCATTTCTGACCGATATAACGACTTTGCGGAACCGGGCGCGAAAAAACATAGGTGAAGGAAATATCACGCATTCCTACACTGGCGATCCGAAGAAGACCATCGCTATCTTACAAACCGCACTGGCTACTGAGATCGTTTGCGTTCTGCGCTACACGATGCACGCGGTCGCCGCAGCCGGCCTATCGAGCGAGGCGGTAAAAGCAGAATTCCAAGAGCATGCGGACGAGGAGCGCGAGCACATGCACAGCGTTGCCGAACGCATCAACCAGTTAGGGGGCACCCCGAACTTCAACCCTAAGGGCCTCGAGACACGCGCGGCGTCCGAATACGGGACTGCGGAAACGCTGGTTGAAATGATTAAGGAGAATTTGATCGCCGAAAGGATTGCAGTAGATCACTACCGCGAACTCGTTCGTTACTTTGGTAACGACGATCCGACAACCAAAAGCATGATCGAAAAGATTCTAGCGGTGGAGGAAGAGCACACCGATGACATGCACGATTTGTTGGTTTCCCACCAAGGTAAGCCAATGCTCAAGGACTAAAGGGCATTTAGGTGAACGCGGATTGATAGGAGGGGGGCATAAATTGCGTTATCGAAGCGGGGCAGCGGTCTCTCGAGAGGGATGGCGATGCTTCGCGACGGCTGCAATAAATGCACGGGCATCGCTACCTGCCTTTGTCGATGCCGCGATGAGAACTCCGGGGTCCTGCTTCCCAGACGGCAGCGCCGTCGCGATGCCGGCCGCATCGAGCAGCTTCGACGCAGCGCCGAATGCAAGAATAGTCTTGCCGTGACGATATTGGTCCTGCAAAAACTGTAAAATTTGTCCATCTTTTAGCAATCCATCCACTGCCTTGGTTCCGTCCGGCAAAACCACGGCATCGAATAGCACGGCGGGGGAATTCTCCAGCGTCGCGTCTATCTCAAAGCTCTGGCCCTCCTCGCAGGTAACCGCTCCTAAGCGGCCGCCCAGTAGTCTCGGATCTGCACCGGCTGCGTTTAACGCATCAATCAGTTGACTCACCGATTCTCCTTGCATGCCATTCGCCGCCAGGATCGCGATTTTGCGCGTGGCAATTCCACCATCTCCAGGGTGCGCCATGAGCGAGAGGGACTTCGACGAGTGTATCTCCGCTTTCGGGACAGTCTTGATGGCTCTCGGCATCGCATCGGGTAGTTCGAGACCGAGACCGTGCGCCACCGCGTTTGCCAGGGATTCCGAGACATTTCTGAGTGATGAGACCATCCGCTTGCGAATGGCGGGCACGGTGACCTTGCTTAACTCGAATCGGAAGCCGCCGATGATGTGGGCCTGTTCGTGCGCAGTCTGACTTTCAAAGAACAAACGTGCTTGATTGTAGTGTTCGGCAAACTTCTCAGGCTTGCCGCGCACTTTGTCGATTGGCGAGTTAGTCTTCTCGACGGCTTGAGGGAATGACATGAACCCGGAAGTGCCGGCCTGGAAGGGGCATCCACCCCCCAAGGAATTCGGCTCGTAGGCAACCCGACCGCGCGGAATGGCCTGCCGATGAATACCGTCGCGCTGATTATTGTGCACGGGAGCCAAAGGGGCGTTGATCGGAATCTCGTGAAAATTCGCGCCACCCAGGCGAGTGATCTGGGTATCCACGTAGGAATGAATGCGACCATGAAGCAAGGGGTCGTTGCTGAAATCGATCCCGGGAATGATGTGTGCAGTGCAAAATGCCACTTGCTCCGTCTCGGCGAAGAAATTGTCCGGGTTGCGATTGAGCACCATCTTGCCCACCGGAATTACGGGAACCATTTCCTCGGGAACGAGCTTGGTTGCATCTAAAACGTCAAAGCTAAACCCGTTGGCTTGCTCTTCGGAGAAGGTCTGCAGCCCCAACTCCCATTCAGGATAGTTGCCTGATTCGATGGCTTCCCATAAATCGCGGCGATGAAAATCTGGATCTGCGCCCGCAATCTTCACGGCCTCGTCCCATACCAGCGAGTGGGTACCCAGGATTGGCCGCCAGTGAAATTTGCAAAAAACGGTTTGACCCTTATCGCCGATTAAGCGAAAGGTGTGCACCCCAAAACCCTGCATCATCCTTAGGGAGCGCGGAATCGCCCGATCCGACATTACCCACATCAGCATATGGGTGGATTCGGGCATTAGCGAAACGAAATCCCAGAACGTGTCGTGTGCGGACGCCGCTTGCGGCATCCCATTGTGTGGCTCCGGCTTAACGGCGTGGACGAGATCAGGGAACTTCATCGCATCTTGAATGAAAAATACGGGCATATTATTGCCCACGAGATCCCAATTGCCTTGATCGGTATAGAACTTGACCGCGAAACCGCGAACATCGCGAGCCGTATCTGCCGATCCTCGCTCGCCGGCGACTGTGGAAAAACGCGCGAACAGCGGGGTGATCTTCCCTGCTTTCTCAAACGGCGCCGCCATCGTGAGCTGCGGAATTGCCTTGTAAGCTTCAAAGTACCCATGCGCCCCTGAGCCGCGCGCATGCACGATTCGCTCCGGGATGCGCTCGTGATCAAAATGCGTAATCTTTTCGCGTAAAACGAAATCCTCGAGCAACGTGGGGCCGCGCAAACCTGCCTTGAGGGAGTTTTGATTATCCGATACCGGCACTCCCTGATTGGTGGTCATGCGCTGATCGGAATCGTTTACCCGTTGCTTTGTGAGGGCGCCTTCCGGCGCGGTCGCTTGTATAGGCGGAGCACCGACTTTTTTGGATTCATTGCTCTCGCTGAGGGTTCCAGCACCGGCAGTCGGCGTCGGCATCTTCGATGACGCGCCTCGGACCGGTTGCAAGGCATTCTTCAGTCCGTATTCCGCCGACTTCGTTGTATTAAACGGCACGGCAGAAGCTAGGGATTCCTGGTCGGCTCCATGTTTTGCCATTGCGTTGGCGTCAGTCCGCGTGGGATGAGTCGGTCCGGTGGTTGTGTGTCCCATGCCCGTCGGACTTCCAGCATGCTTAGCGCTCTTTCGGATGACCGCCTTTGGGGAAACGCCTCGGGAATAAGTTTTTTTCATGGGGTAGACCAATCCTCTTGAAAATGCGTTACTGGCCTAAGAGAGTAAAGCCGAATGGCGGAAATGCCGTGCAGACGGACTTCCGTTAACACCGCGTCGAGTCCGTGGCGATGGCAGGAAAGGTTCGGACGCCGACTAGACGCTCGTGGGTGCGTTTGCACCGCCTTCATTCTCCCAGCGTGAGTCTGCGGCGCGATCGCTTGGGCGTGGGGCTGAAGTGATGGCGATACGCTTCACCACCATATAGACAGCCGTCATGGCCAGTAGCAACAATGCTCGTCTAATCATGATAACTCCTTAAAAGATCGGCCCATCTAGCGGCCGCGGCGTCCGCGATAGCCATTCAGCAAGAAGGCAATGACTAGAACGGCAAGTATCAACCCGACAGGGCCCATACCCCAGCCCGCGCCCATACCCCAATACAATCCGCCTCCGCCGCCGAATACAAGCAACAGGATAATTAGCAGTATGAGCATGTCCATGAATGGCCTTCCTAAGATTTTTGTCAGGCTCGTTAAGTCCAAAAGCGCTTTTTGGGAGCCGCCATGAGCCCCGCGAGAAAACCGACCGCGCCGGCAATCCCCGCCGCCACTCCGATCGCAATCCAGGGGTTATCGCGGACAAATTCATCGGTGGACGCCGCTGCGCTCTTGAGAGTTTCCGCGGCATTCGCGCCCGCGTCGGCAATCCCGCTGGCGGCCGTGGCGAGGGTGTCGTTAAGTCGACTGCCGAGCCTTTGGGCTTGAGGTGCCAAGTCCTCGGCCACTCCCTTCAATGCCTTACCGGCGCCGTGCGTAAAGTTGTCCATGGATTGATTCTTGTTCATGAAAGTGTCTCCCCTGTAGTCATAGTATTGAGGGTCTTAGGGATGCTCATCGCGCAATCTCCCGCCAAGCGCTGCGGATACGCTGGCGATGAAGGCGCCGATCAATAGCGATAGCGCCAGATAGATCGATAGTTGGGCGGCAGCTTGCCGTGCCGCGTCCGCGGCCTCCTTGGCCTTGACCTGTAGTTCTTCGATTCGCGCTGCGAACTGACTTACCCGCTGTTGCGCATCCGCTTGCGACATTCCAGTCCGCGCGGCCACGAGTTGGGTCATGTAAGCACGATCGGCGACAGGCATCTCTGCCGAGACTGCCGCGTTGGCGAGTATTGCCGTTACCTGCGATCGCGGATCCGGTTGCGCGCTCGAGGCGTCTGCAGTGCGCAATAGACGATCAATCTCGTAGCTAACGGCGGGAGAAATTCCGTCTACCAGCGAGCCTTTGGCAGCGCTCGCGGCTACCTCGGCTGCCGCATGCGCACCGGCGCCGGCCGCGGCAAACAAAGAGCTTCCCAGAATATTAATCACCAGGACGGTCGCTACAGACCAAGTGATCAAGCCGTGAGCCGTGTCTCTGAAGAAGACCTCATGCGTATGAGTACCGATCCATCGGGTGCGCAAGCGCCCGGCAATGTAGCCGCCCAAGGACGCCGACAGCCACTGTGTGACGATGAGCCAGATGATACTCGTCACGGTGAAAGTGGTTGCAGATACGCCCTGGTTTGACCACGGGGAAATCGAGGCAAACCCAATTCCAGACCCTAATGCAATCAGGATGAGTGAGCTTGCAACGGCCACGAACGCACCCGCAACGATGGCAGCCCAAGAGATGGCCGAGGGAGAGTGCGAGCGATGTTGCGCGCCGGCAGCCTCGGTTGGCGCGGCGAGTGTGGATTCCACCATGGTCGTCACCTAATGGTGCGAACACATGGCAAGCAACAAAATAATTGGCAGAGGCACCCCTAACATCCAGAGCAGTATTCCGCGACCCATGTTTGCAGTCCTTATAGATGAACGTTATGAAATCGGGTGTCACTGTAGGCGGGCGGTTGGCGAGATACAATTATCGAGAATCTCGCAATGTTGTAAGGTTGCTCCTACTCGTCGCCACCCATCCGAACGAAGGCATCGGCGTGAAGAGGATCTTACGAGCGCGATAGGCGCGGCACGATAGCGGCGCCCAGTTACCCCACCGCCGCTAGGCAGCGGTGGGGGCTACGATGTGAGTCGTCTCAGGGATGGTGATGAGCCAGGACTTTCGAATCAAAGAATAGGAAGAAATTTGAAGGTGCCTCGATGGCGGCGCCATCTTTCTCGGCTTCCATCAATTTCGCGGAGCTCGTGATGCCGCTCGTGCCATCGTCATTCGGCCACTGCTGAGCACTGGTTACGAGTACGGGAATCACCTGCCACCAGATCGGCAGCGTTGTCACGTGATCGTCATTAACAATATGACTATGATTTGGGGTGGGGACGAAGATATTGTGCTCTGGTTCCTTAGGCACTTTCCCTAAGGCTGCAAGAGCCGGAAACAAATCGACTCGCGAAGCATGCATCGTACAGGTCCCCGGGTGGCGATGGTTGTCCGGGCATTGCACCGCCACAAGGGGATGCTTTTTAAAGGCTTCGGGTACCGCGCCGAAAAGCGAAATCAAGGTCTTCCCCAGCTCCGGAGAGAACGCATGCTCCGGATTCTGATCGTTGTTTAGCGAAAACATCGGCACGAGTACATATAGAGGCTCACTTTGGGCGACCGGAATTCCGGTTGGATCAATGGTAGATTGCGCGCCTACTTGACAAATGGGGCGTTGGAACTCTTCTGGATCCGACTGGGCTTTCAAACCATTGTAATTGCGATCGTCCTTTGGCTCGTGAACGCAGGCGAAGTTCTGCTCGTACGTGAAGCGCAGCAGCTTGTTCGCGCCAAAACCGAAGGTCTGGTTGGGAGCCAACGTCGCGTCATCGGTATCGTGATCGCCGTCGCCGGCAAAGCTCGCCTGAGATCCAAGCATCAAACTCAACAGCGCGCCCAGCAGGCGGGCAACAACTTTCCGTTCATGGGAAACCCCTTTTAATTAATGGTAGAAATGAAATCAATCCTGCTCACCTCGCCGCGTCGCAAAACATGAATCCGGGTTTGCAACAATTACAAGTTGGCCGGTCCTGTCGACCTGAATCTGCGTAATAAAGTACGGTTAAGGGTGCTTATGGGGTATTCGTGCGAAAAGACGATTTGGATGCAGACTTTAATGGTCGAATGGAAATTCTTCGGCTTCGGGCCCACACAACCGGGCTAAAGCGCAGGATGGCGGCAATTTTTGGAGGGTGGGCGAAGGCCAAAGATAGGGGGTGGGCATGGTCGACGGCCCAAACGGTGCCCTGTGTGTCCGACCTACCCGTCGAGAACGCGCGGAATAAATAACGGGGTGCCTAATAATCCCCCAAGCGGCGTAATAACCTAGTTAGGCTGGACGTAGATGGCTATTCCGCTGCCCGCCTTGTTCGTCACGTTGCCGGAGATCCCTATCCCGGACCCGTAAGCTGTGTTGCCAGACGCTGTGGCCTGCCCAAAGCCAGTGCTAATCGAGCCGCCGGTCTGGTCGCCTACCCCCTGTAGCAATACGCCATTGGCGCCCAGCTTCGCCGCCTCTTCCTTGAGTCGCTGAATGACTGCGTCGGTCTTGCCCTGAGCGGTGATCGCGAAGGCGCCACGGCTTGAAGTGTCCAACATCGCGATTTCGTCGTACTTGGCGGCTGGCGGGTGGAAGTAGATCTGGACAAGTGCGGGTGATATCGGTGGCCTCGCGGTACCGATCATCACGTGGGACGTCACGCATGCATACAGAGCGCCGACGAAGAGTGCCAGTGCAGGAAGATAAAGTTTACGCATCGATTCGCTCCGATTGGACTGTCTTAGGTACGGCAGCTTGATGACTGTAATTCGAACTGCCGGCAGAAAACAAGCCGCGCTCGAGGAAGGCGCCTGCGGGGCGACCCGGGAGGGGTCTACTCGCCTCCGGCAGTGGCGGGTACCGCGACTGGTTCACAGTTTCAGAAATAGATGTTCGCCGGCGTGACTTCGGACACGGCCCCGGACACGGCGCCTTGCGAACCTGTGCCCATCGACTCAGGAGGACTAGCTATGCGCACATCGAACCTGATAACCGTGGGCCTAATGGCGGCAATTGCCGTCGCGACGGGTGGTTTAATCAGCCAACACAATCAGCTGGTGGTACAGGGAGAGGAGTTGGCGGCTGACAGCTATCAACTCGCCACCCAGAAGGGGCAGCTGCAGGCGCTGACGGAGAGAATCCGGTCGCGGACGGAGCAATCGGCGGCGAATGCGACTCAGCGCGACGTTAAGCTGGTCTCGCAGGCGGAACTGCCGGCCGTCATTGTCGCCGCTCGGCGTGGCAGGTAGGTTAATCAGGAAGCCGTTCCGGTAGGCGCATCAGCATGGTCAGGATTGCGGTGCAGCCGACACTTCTTCGACCATGGCGGTGATGTCTACTAGAACGGCCCCGCGCACTCTGAGACAACAGCCTTCGATTTGCCGACGGTCAAAGGATTTTCCGACAGTTCGGCCCTTAGCGTGGATTTCGATTCTGGTGCCATCGGGGACGTCACCCGTCGAGCCGCTGTCAACATCCGTAACGATTCCAAAAACGCCGTGCGGCACCAGAAGGCTTTTTATTTCATGCCGGATCTTCTTCAGGCCGGTGTCGAATTCCTCTCGCAATAGTTTGTCTTCCATGGGGCTCTCACAATTCTAGGGGTTGCTACGGACATGATACGCGCATGCGCATTACACTGGGAGTGGCCTGGCTTGCGGTCGGGGGTCAGAGATTAGACGCAGGCGGGTCCGTCGCTCGTGATGCGTCTGGCTTCGTGACCCTGCCACCGGCCGCTTGAATCAGCTGTGCCGCCGCTTTGGCGCCCTCCAAACCCAGCAAAGGGCTGTAGGCGGTCACGGTGAATCGCGTGACGAGTCGGTCTTCACGCAGCGCGCCGCCGTTGGCGGTGAAGTGGTCCTCGGTCACGATCGCTGCAGCACAGCGTTCGATCTCGAGTCTGAAGTCTTCCGGCGTCCTTTTCAGAGCCAGGTTCCCATGGGCCACGTTCGCGGAATTCAGTGCACCGAGTCCTCCAAACACGCCCCGGCGACTACAAGGATCGCCAACTTGCACATTGCCGCCGCTCTGAAAGCGCCAGGTGGGTGACTCCGGAAGGTCATTGGGCCCGCTAAACCCGCCGTATTTCTTGAACAGCCCACTCTCGAGTGCGGTTTCGTGAATTGCGTTTGCGGGCGAATATCCCACTGTGTGGACAATTCCCATTGCGCGCTCATTGCCGGGGACCGGGGTGAACGTGATAGCGTAAAATTCACCGTCCACGTCGAAGGTGTCGCCGGCGGCAGAGGGTGGCGGTGACGTCCAGGTTGCGACGACATTCACAAAACGGCCATTGGGTATCGGCTGTACGAAACTCTTGGCCGAATCTAAGTAGCTTAAGGTTTCGGCCGACTCGTTGTACTCAAGCAGTTTCTTGGACTTGAGCACCGCACGCACCTGGTCGGGCGACATCCCCAGTTTCACACCGCCGACGTCGATCTGATTGAGTGAGGTGGCGGCCATATCCAGCGCCATGGCTGGCGTCGCTGGGGCTTGCGCGGGAGTCTGCGCTTGCGGGCTGGTGCTGATCGCAGCGGCCGCAGGCCCACTGAGAACATATCCGGTAGTGACCAGCATCCCTTGCCGTTCCGCGTCGGCACAGCGGTACAGTGAGACGGCGCTGTTCTTGATGCCGGTCATCCCGCCCGTGTGCGGGGCCGGATCCCCCACCAGGCCATTCGGTTCCCTGCGTCCCGTCTTGGGGTCTACCAAACAGTAGTATCGGTGCACATTCGGCGGCGATCCGAGGTCGAAATGACCGCGCACCACTTCATGATCGACGTCCTGTTTGAGGGACTGTTTTACCGATGAGAAAAAATTGTCCTGAGGGAGGGACTTCGGCTCATCGGCCAGCGCGCCGGTCTGCCCGCCTAGCAACAAGGCGAGGCCTGCTGCAATTTCACCACAGCCTACTGATAGTAACCTCCGCACGGTTTCCCCCGGCAAAGCCTTCGAACTAGATTGGCCAGGAGTCTAGTCTCTTTGTGTGCATTCTGGTAAGACGGCCCTCGAGTCGTCATCGATTCAATAGGCTTGGCGATCGCCCGAGCCGAAATTATCGACCTGTGGTGAAAGCTCGGAATCGAATCAGCAGGAGGCTAGCGTTGAATCGTCGAACTCAGCAGCGTTCATTGCGCCTATTAATCTTGTTGGCCGGACTCTCGGCAACGTTAACCGCGCGGGCCGATGTGGTGTCCGCCGTGCAATCGCTACGCGCGGGCGGTTGCGGCGGCACCGTTGCGACCGCCCGTCCGCTGCGTCGCAATGAGCGGTTGGACCGCGCGGCCGAACAATGGTCCGCCGGGCGCTCGCTCGCGGCGGCGGCGGAAGGCAGCGGCTACGAGGCGGAAGCTACCGCAGGGCTGCATGTCAGCGGCCCGGAGTCATCCATGGCTGCACTGCTTAAGCGATCGAGCTGCCGCTCGGTGACGGACCCGAACCTGCGCGACATGGGGGTTTATCACCGCGGTTTGGATACCTGGCTGGTGCTGGCTTCTGTGTATGTGGTACCCACCAAATCACAGGCGCCGGCGCTCGCGAAGCGAGCACTGCAACTCGTTAACGAGGTGCGCGCCCGCGGTACCCGGTGCGGCGAGCGCTCGTATGGAGCTGCGCCGGCCATGAGGTTGTCCGGCACGTTGGCGGGTGTCGCCTTGGGACATGCCACAGACATGGCCCAGCACGGCTATTTCGAACACAAAGATTTAGCGGGGCACTCGCCGGCGGACCGGGTCCGCGCCGGTGGCTACAAAGAAAAACTAGTCGGTGAAAACATTGCCTACGGCCCGAAATCGGCCGAGGAAGTAGTACAGGGCTGGCTGGACAGCCCAGGGCACTGCGAAAACATTATGGATTCCAGATTCGCGGAGATGGGTATCGCGTATGCGGCAGGCCATGCATCCAAGCGCGGCCTGTTCTGGGTTCAATTGCTGGCGGCTCCGCTCGACCAAGGGTAGATCACACCGGGTGCCAATAGGTGTTGACGATGGACGGCGCCTGGCCGATCTTCCCTGCGATCAGAGCCAACTGATCTTCGCGCAAGCCGAAAACGTCGATCTGAATATGAAGCGTATCGTTCATGCCGTATTCGGCGATAACCCGCCGTGGTAGCACATTGAGATTTTGGAAGCGCTCGAGGACGCGAGCGAGTGCGCCGGGATCAGCGTCCGCGACGACTCGCAGCCGCAATAGGGATGACTGTCGATAACTCATGGACTTGATTCCTCATACGATTTCCCGGTGGCGCGCACACATCCGAACCCCGGCTTTCATTGAAAGCCGGGCAGCTAATGTGCGCACCAAGGTGTATGGGTTGGTTCATGAACTGTGGAAAGTATGGCAGATTGCCGCGGCCGGAGCCAATTGACTTAGCGTGGGCGCGCGCCGAACATCGGCCGTGACCGACCCTTACCGGTCACAATAAATTACTGTCGTTTTGACGGAGGTGGAAGATGGCTGATCACAAAGCGCGTTGCTTCTGCGGTGCAGTTGAATTCACGGTGAGCGGCGAACCTGCCGCCATGGGTTACTGCCATTGCGATTCTTGTCGTCACTGGTCCGCCGGGCCGGTCAACGCATTTACTCTTTGGCAGCCCACCGCCGTGACGGTAACCAAGGGCGCCGACAATATAGGTACCTACAGTAAGACGCCCATGAGTTTCCGCAAGTGGTGCAAGACCTGCGGCGGCCATCTATTCGGAGAGCACCCACCCCTGAAGCTCACCGATGTATATGCCGCAATGCTCCCAGACCTGAAATTCCAGCCCGGTGTGCATGTGAATTATCAGGAGACCGTACTGCGGATCAAGGATGGTTTGCCGAAGCTAAAGGACTTCCCGAAGGAGATGGGCGGGTCGGGCGTGGCGCTACCGGAGTAGATTCCAGAAGTAAGTGTCGAGCGCGATTCGCGCTCGACACAGATTCCTGGTCAATCGCGATCATGCCCGTGCCCGTGGCCGTGGCCGTGGCCATGTTCGTCGTCTCCATCGTGCCCGTGATCGTGATCGTCGTGCTCACGACGCGGTTCGTACTCTGCGGAGCGAACGAAGTACACCGGCCGATTGCAGGCATTGTACTCCCGGCAGTGCTTGCGCCAATTCCTGGCATGGCCGGGCGGCACGTGTAAGTACACCGGCGGCGGCGGCGCTGCTTGCGCCTCGATCAACACAGGCTGTGCGTAAACCAGCGGCGGGGGAGGGGCATTGCCGAATTGAACTTGACCGTATACACCGGGCGCTACTTCACCCGACAGAATGACGTGGATGCCTAAGTCGCCCGCCTGCGAAACGCCGGCGCTTGCCAGCGCTAGGGCCGCCATGGAAATGAGAAGACGGTGACGCATGATAATAATCCTTCAATCGCTGCAAAGAGGAGCTAGCACCAGGAGCGGCGGAGCCGTTCACGGCGCCTCATCCGCAGTTTGCAACATTGGCCGGTGGATTCAAGGCAAGGGGCAGTCGCGTATTGCCGACAGGGAGCAAGTTCGGCTCGTGTATTTAGCGATTTTGTGAACCAGTACTGAATCCGGAACATTGCCGCCGGGTTTATCAAAGCGCCGTATGCGCTTTCAGCTTGTCGACGTAGCGATCCCGTAGCTCGGTCTGGCGCGAACGCATCTCGATCGATTGACCGGCGATCCAGACTTGGTCCGCCAAGGTAGTGACTTCGAGTGGGTCGCCGCTCCACAGCACAAGATCCGCGACTTGCCCCACGGCAATGCGACCCCGGGTCGCGCCTAAGCCCAGTATGTCGGCAGGGTTCGCCGTAATGGCGGCCAGCGCCGCGTCCCAGGACAAACCGTGGGCCACCGCATTACCGGCGAGCTGGCGTATCACGCGAGCGTTGTGGGCGTCGCCGCTCGAGAAGGCGATGCGCACTCCCGCGCGTTGCAGCCGCGCTGCATTGTCCAGACTCGCAGCCAAGTGGTCGAAATCGCTCGGCAGATCCTTGATGGGATCGAGGATGACGGGCACACCTGCCTGCGCCAGTTGTTTGGCGACCACCCATGCTTCGCTGCCGCCCGAAATCACCGGTTTCATGCCGTTGCGCTTAGCAAACGCCATGACGCCGAGAATGTCGGCGGCGCGGTCGACTTGGAAAAAGACGCGTCCGCCCGCCAAGTAGCGCGCTACAGTCTCTCGGCCGGCAGCGTGCAGCAGGGCCCCTTCGCCGACTGGACCTTGCGTGCGTGCCTCGCGGATCGCCTGCTCCAGCAACATGTATTCGGCGGCGCGCGTGCCGCCGGCGTTCTTGGCTCCACTGCTGCCCATGGCCACAAATAATGAGCGGCTGCCGGGCAACACCGCGTCATAGCGCCCGTCGAGCGTGACCGCGGCACCCTGACCACCGACCATGCTGTCCCCGCTGTCTGGAGAGAGCATCGTCCAAGTGATCCCTGCGATACGCGCGACGGGGATAAGCGTCGAGCGCGGGTTATAGGCCGGCGTCATGTCCAGCTCCGGGTGCCATTGTTGCTCCCAAGCCGGCGCCTTGAGATTGAGGGTCGAATCGACGGTATCCGATTCGAGCGAGATCTCCTCCAGCCCGATATTGGTCAATCCACCGAACAGTCCCGGCGTCAGATCCCTTCCCTTGGCGTCGATGACGGTCGCCCCCGGGGGTGTCCCCGCCGCCGGCCCGATGGCGGCGATAGTCCCTCCACGCACCAGCACATCGGTGTTCTTCAATGTGCCTTGCGAGGAAGCAGTGTGTACGGTGGCGCCGCGGATGAGGAAATCTTGGGCGAGTACGCACTGGGCATTCAGGGCCGCGCCGATGAGGGCGCAATTCAGGATCAGTGATCTCATAACTGCGCTGCTTCGCTGGGTTGTCCTAGGAGAAAATCCGAGCGCGGCCGGCTAGGTGGATTTGCGCGATCGAAAATCAATGCACCGTCGATGAACACCTGTTCCGCGAGCGCGTATACGCTGAACGGATTGCCGTTCCAGATCACTAGGTCCGCCGCCTTGCCGCTTTCCAGCGAGCCAATGCGATCGTCGAGGCCGAGCGACTTGGCGGGATTGACGGTGAGCCAGCGGATCGCTCGTTCTGGCGGCACGATCAAGCCGACCCGGGCGCCGTGTGCCATCGCTTTGGCCGCTTCCTGGTTCAAGCGCTGGATGCCGTCCTCGGAGTCCGAGTGAACGACGGCGCAACTGCTCTGCGGGTAGTCCACCATGGGCAGATTCTCTTGGATGCCGTCGAAGGCCTCCATTTTAAAACCCCACCAGTCGGCCCACATTGCGGCACACACGCCTCTCTGAGCCAGGCGATCAGCGATTTTGTAAGCTTCCACCGCGTGATGGAATGCCGCGACTTTAAAGCCAAATTCATCCGCGATATCGAGCATGGTCGCCATCTCATCGGAGCGGTAACAATGCACATGCACGCGAATATTCCCGCGTAAAACCTCCGCCAGGGTTTCGAGCTTAAGATCGCGCTTGGGCGGAGTCGGTACGGTAAGCTCGTCCTTGCCCTTGGCTTTCTTGTCGGTGGCTATCGTGCCGGCATGCCCCTGCTCTGCTTTCTTCTTGTTGTATTCCGTCAATTCACGCTGGTACTTGTCCCACTGTTGCTGATAGTCCTGCGCATCGGCGAAGGCCTGGCGATAGCCTGCGACATTACCCATGCGGGTGGCGGGGGTTTGATTCTTCTCCCCATATTCGCGCTTGGGGTTTTCGCCGCAGGCCATCTTCAAGCCATAGGCCGCTGCGGGGAACTTCATGGCCTGGTAGGTCACGGCCGGCACGTTCTTAATGACGACTGAACGCCCGCCGATCAGATTGGCCGAGCCTGGCAAAATCTGCAGGGTAGTCACTCCGCCTTCCAGCGCGGTCTGCAAGCCGGGATCTTGCGGCCAGATCGAGTGCTCGGCCCAGACATTGGCGGTAACGGGACTAGTCGCTTCGTTGCCATCGTCGAGGCCTTTCACGGCCGGGCTTGCATAGACCCCCAAGTGTGAATGAATGTCGATGAAACCGGGCGTCACCCAGCGACCCTGTGCATCGATGACTCGTGCGCCCGCGGGTGCTTTCAAAGCCCGGCCGACCGCCTCGATACGGCCGTTCGCGATCAAGACATCTGCGCCTTCGATGCGTTCGCCGGTGCCCGTCAGCACGGTTGCTCCTTGGACGAGCACCGGCGGATTGACCGGTACTTTGTAAGTCGAGGGAAACGGTTCAGCAGCGAGTCCGGCGGATACGGCTAGGGCTGTGGCGAAAAGCAACGCCACACGCGAGGGCAAATTCGTCATTCTTTGACATCCCTATTCTTATGACGCCGCGCTGGTGTAGGGCGGCACGATGGTAGGATTATAGTGCTGCTTCGCAGCCTTTCCAAATGCAGACAACCGAGAGCCAAGTTATTTCACGGCGCGTCGATACTGCACGAAACCGGAGCGCTCCGCGATTCGGTCGTACAGCAACATGGCATCCGTGTTGGTCTCATGGGTCAGCCAATGCACACGCGAGCAGCCGGCGGAGCGGCCGAGTTCGTACACATATTCGATGAGCTTTCGGCCGATTCCGCCGCCGCGAGCTTGCGGGCTCACGAATAGATCCTGCAAGTACAAATAGTCGCCGATGGTCCAGCAGGAGCGGTGACGAATGTGGTGCACCAGGCCGACCGCCGTTGCACCGTCCCAGGCGAGCGCCGCCCCCATCGGCTCTGCAGGATCCAGCAATCGAGACCAGGTGACCTCGGACACCTCGGGTGCTATGTCGGTCTTGTAGAACGCCTGGTAGCCGCGCCACAGCGGCAGCCACGCGGCGTGCTGGTGGTCGGCCAGCGGTTGTATCTGAATGGTTTCTTTACTCATGGTGCCTACGATGATAGACGATCAGGCGTGAATGAGTCCGTGGCGAATGGCAATCAGGGTCAGCTCTGATTGATTGGCGACGCTCAGTTTCTGCTTGATATTGTATAGATGCGTGCCGATGGTCGAGGCTGAAAGTTTCAAATCCAAGGCAATGCGCTGCACTGTTGCGCCGCCGGCAAGCCGTACGAACACCTCGAATTCTCGCTCCGACAGCCGCTCGACCGGCGACTTTGCGCCGCCGTCGAATTCCGCCAGTGCCAGTTTCTGGGCGAGCGCGGGGTCGATATAGCGGCGCCCGGCGGCAACCACGGTCACCGCTTCAAGCAGCGCTTCGGGGGCGCTGCGCTTCGACAGGAAGCCCAACGCGCCTTCTTGCAAGGCGCGCCGCGCGTGCATGGGGTCATCGTGCGCAGATAGGGTCAACACCTGGGCCTGCGGATGGCGGGAGCGAATTCGCCGCAGTGCCTCGAGGCCTCCCATGCCCGGCATGGCGAGATCCATCACGACCACGTCGGGATTGAGCTCGAGATATAGCTGGCACGCGGCCTCGCCGCAGTCTGCCTCAGCGATGACCGACATCTCCGCCTTGGACTGCAGCAGCAGGCGAAATCCCATGCGCACCACGGCATGATCGTCGACCAGCATGACGCGAATCATGTCTGCACGCCCAACGGAATGTCCGCGGTCAGCCTGACACCGCGACCCTCATGGGCGCCGATGTTGAAGGTGCCGCCCAATTGCTGCACTCGATCCGCCAACCCCCGCAGCCCGAAATGCCCGGGGCGGGCCCAATCGGCAATCAATCCAGTACCGTCGTCGGTTACTGTGGCTAGGATTCGCTGGGCATCGCAGTGAACGGTGATATCCACTCGCGCAGCCTGGGCATGGCGCAGGGCGTTTATCAGGCCTTCCTGCACCACTCGATAGATCGCGAGCGTGATACTGGGTCCGAGTTCAATGGGTAGGTCCTGGCGCAGCGACAGAGCAACGGCTGGGTGACGCCGCTGCCAGTCGCGGACTAAGCTCTCGAGAGTCGCGGCAAGTCCAAGAGTATCCAAGGAGAGGGGAGTGAGCCTGGGAATCAGGCCGTGCATGGCGTCGTACAGGCGTGCCGCCTCTTCCGAAATCAGGCGGGCTACGTCGCCGGTAGCTGGATCCCGTTCACCTGCTTGACTCGTGATTGCCAGCGCCAGGCTGCGAATCGCTGTGACCGACTGACCGAATTCATCATGCAACTCGTGCGCGATCAAACGCCGCTCTTCTTCGACGCGTTGGTCCGCGAGGGACGCCATTTCGCGCCGCTCCTCCAGACGCGCCTCGGCGTCATGCACCTTGCGTTCCGCAAGCACCTTGTCCTGCACGGCTTGCGCCATACGATTGAAGGCGGCGCCTATGGCATGGGCTTCATTGCCCGCCAGGGGCGGTAGGCGGAATGCCAGGTCACCTTGCTGTATGCGCTCCAGGCCACCCGCGATGACGGGGAAAGGGTCAAGCGCTCGCTTCACGGACCAGAACGCTAGCCCGTTCACCATGACGAACATGGCGGCTGCGATTGCAGTGAGCCTAGTAACGTCATCCCAGGCATCGAGCACGGCGCGCGAGGGCTGTGCCTGCACGACCAGCAAAACACCGCCGCGGAGTTCGAATGAATAAGTCGCCGGCTGCGGTGCCAGAAGATGCGCGAACCAACTCGGCGCTTCTCGACCGGCTTTGTAGGTCGCCGGCGGCGACCGATACAGGATCTCTCCCGTGGCCGATTGCAGCGACACTTCATTTGCACGAACCCGGCCCAGTTGCTGCAGGAACTGCAGCACCATGTCCGGCCCCCCGACCCGGGCGTAAACCTCCGCCAGGCGGCCCAGAAGCTGCGACGCCACCCGGTTCGCCGCCTCGATTTCCTCGCGCACCGAGGCCCGCGAACTCTCCACCTGGGCCGAGATCAGCACGATCACAAACGCGGCGCTTAAGGCCGCAACCACGAGATTCAAGCGGGTCCGCAGTCTCATTGGGCGCATGGTACCAGGGCCTCCCGAGAGCGTGATGCGGGGTCCTCATGAAAATCATGAGCCTAGATTCATGATGGCGCTGATTCGATGAAATATGGATCGGGAGGACTATTGAGCCGTACCTTAAGGCAGGAGCTTCGATATGAATTGGGAAACGCCGCAAGCCATTGAATTTCGGTTCGGTATGGAAATAACCATGTATGTGTCCAATCGCTGACTAGCGAGGGTGCGCGCCCGCGGCCACGGGCGGCGCCTAATTCCGTGAAAATCCGGGTGCTGGGGTCGGCCGCCGGGGGCGGTTTTCCCCAGTGGAATTGCAATTGCCCGAACTGCAGGGGTTATCGGGCGGGTACATTGCAAGCCCGCGCCCGTACTCAATCCTCCATCGCCGTCACCGGCGGGAGTTCCTGGGTCCTGGTCAACGCATCGCCGGACGTTTTGGCGCAACTTCGGGCGAACCCTGATCTGCAGCCAGGCCGCGCAATCCGCGACAGCGCCATCGTCGCCATCATTCTGGTCGACGGGCAGGTCGATCACACCACCGGACTCTACATGCTGCGCGAATCGGTCCGTCCCTGGCCCATTTGGTGTACCGATAGTACCTTTGCCGATCTGACTCGCGGTAATCCGGTGTTCGGCGTACTGGGCCATTTCTGCGGCGTGGACCGGCGCCGAATAGAACTGAACGACTCCTTCAC
This sequence comes from Gammaproteobacteria bacterium, assembly GCA_025357835.1. Lineage (GTDB taxonomy): Bacteria > Pseudomonadota > Gammaproteobacteria > Steroidobacterales > Steroidobacteraceae > Bog-1198. The sequence goes on along the minus strand of JANYLM010000111.1, from coordinate 13,176 downwards.
GGTCGATGCCGTGCCCGGAGTACGCTGGCGTGCGCTGCCGGTCGCCAGCAAACCCGCTCCCTATTCGCCCAACCGCGAGGCACCCGTCGCCGGCGACAACCTGGCGTTGGTGATCGAGGACCAAAGCAGTGGTCAAACGGTGGTGTATGCACCCGGTTTGAGCGCCATCGACGGCGAGGTCTGGCGTGCCATGCAATCCGCCGCCTGTGTGCTGGTGGACGGCACATTTTGGAGCGACGACGAAATGATTCGCCTCGGGGTCTCCTCCAAATGCGCTCGCGATATTGGCCATCTTCCGCAAGACGGCCCGGGCGGCATGCTGGAATGGCTGGATCGCCTGCCGTCGGCAACACGCCGGATCTTGATCCATATCAATAATACCAACCCCATTCTCGACGAGACCTCCGCGGAAGCCGCCGAGCTTTCCCGCCGCGGCATCGAGGTGGCGTGGGATGGCATGGAAATCACGCTGTGAGCCGTGGTGCCTGGAATCGTGAAGAGTTCGAAGCGCAGCTGCGAGCCCAGGGAAGTGCCTACCACATTCATCATCCCTTCAATGTGATGATGAATTCCGGTGCGGCGACGCCGGCGCAAATTCGCGGCTGGGTCGCGAATCGATTCTATTATCAGATCAACATCCCGATCAAGGATGCGGCCATTCTGGCCAATTGTCCGGATCGCGCGGTGCGCCGCTGCTGGGTGCAGCGCATTCTCGACCACGATGGTTATGGCGAGGACTCCGGCGGAATTGAATCGTGGCTGCGCTTGGCGGAGGCGGTGGGGCTGTCTCGAGAGTCGGTGGAGAGCCTAGAGGAAGTCCTGCCGGGAGTGCGCTTCGCCGTCGACGCCTATGTGAACTTCGCGCGGCGAGCGCCGTGGCCGGAGGCTGTATGTTCTTCGCTCACCGAACTGTTCGCGCCCGAGATCCACAAGCAGCGACTCGCGAACTGGCCGCAACACTATCCATGGGTGGACCGTGCCGGACTGCAGTATTTTCAAAGCCGCGTCAGCTTGGCGCGCCGAGATGTTGAATTCAGTCTTGCGGTAACTCTGGACCGCTTTAATACACGTGCCTTGCAAGAACGCGCGCTCGACATTCTCAAGTTCAAGCTCGACGTGCTGTGGCAAATGAGCGATGCCATCGCGCTGCGATACCTGGCGCCGGCATGAATATATCTCTGCTAGACGCTCTGTCGCGGCCCGCCATCGGGCGCGGCTTCCGGCTGCAATGGGAGGAGGTGCAAAATGCGCATGTGCTCCTCTATCCCGAAGGAATGATCAAGCTGAACGGCAGCGCCGGGGAGATCCTGAAACGCTGCAACGGCGAGACCACCATTGCCGACATCACGGCGGATCTTGAGCGCGCCTTCGGGGCCGCCAGTTTATCCGAGGATGTCATGCGCTTCGTCGTCATGGCGGTGGACAAGAAATGGCTGCGAATCTGCCCGTGAACTCACCGATTCCTGCGCCGACGCCGAAACCTGGGCCGCCGCTGTGGCTACTGCTGGAGCTGACGTATCGGTGTCCCCTGCACTGTGCTTTCTGCTACAACCCGACCGACTTTGCGCGCACGACCGAGGAACTCGACACGGACGACTGGCTCCGAGTGTTGCGCGAGGCGCGAGCCCTCGGTGCCGTACAACTGGGATTATCGGGTGGGGAACCCCTATCGCGCGACGATCTGGAGCCCATCGTCGAGGAGGCGCACCGGCTGGGTTTCTATTCGAACCTGATCACGTCGGGTGTTGGTTTGAACGATGCGCGCCTGAGTGCTCTGAAGAAAGCGGGCCTGGATCACATACAGCTTTCCTTCCAGGACAGCACGCAGCAAATGAATGATTTTCTGAGCAGCACCCGCACCTTCGACCTGAAGTCGACGGTGGCTGCCCTGATCAAGCAGTACGACTATCCCATGGTGCTCAACGTGGTTCTGCACCGGCTCAACATCGATCATGTGGAGGAAATCCTCGAAATGGCACTGAGATTGGGCGCCGACTATGTGGAATTGGCGAACACTCAGTACTATGGCTGGGCCTGGCACAACCGCGAACAATTGCTGCCCAGCCGCGAACAGGTGCAGAGGGCGGAGCGGGTCATGCAGGACTTCCGAGAACGGGTCGGGCGGCAGATGCAGATTTACTTTGTTGTGCCTGATTATTTCGAACGCCGCCCCAAGCCATGCATGAACGGCTTGGGTTCGATCTTTTTGACCGTTGCGCCGGACGGGACCGCGCTGCCCTGTCATGCCGCGCGTATGCTGCCGGGGCTCGAATTTCCGAATGTGCGTAGCGCCGGCATCAAGGAAATCTGGTACGACTCCGCGAGCTTCAATCATTTTCGCGGCGATGCGTGGATGAAAGAGCCCTGTCGAAGCTGTCCGGAGAAGACCCGCGACTTCGGCGGCTGCCGTTGCCAAGCCTATTTGCTGACAGGAGACGCCGCGAATGCTGATCCGGTATGCGATCTTTCTCCGCATCATCATCTCGTGACGGAGGCGGTCGCCCGAGCTGAGCGCCCCGCAGCCCATGCCCCACATCTTGGATCGGAAGAAAAACCCCTGGTGTTTCGCAGCGCACGCAATTCCACTACGCTGTTCCCCAAGCAACAGGGAAATTGACGATGCAGTGGTTGACTTGGGCCTTCCTTATTGCCCTTGCGGCGGAGACGCTGACGCGCCTATGGCTGGGATCGCGGCAGATTGCGGCCGTACAAGCGCATCGAAACGAGGTCCCCGAGCTGTTCCGTGGACAGGTTGCGCTCGAGGATCAGCAAAAGGCGGCCGACTACACCACGGCCCGGGTGCGCCAGGGGCGATGGGCGACCGTCGTCGAGGCGCTGGTCAAATTCGGATTGACCTTGGGGGGAGGGCTCGCGGCGGTGGATACGGTCTGGCGGGACACGGGCCTTGCCGAACCGTGGCGCGGCGTGGTTGTCGTGGCCAGCGTGGTGCTGCTACTGCAGTTGGTCGGTCTGCCGTTCTCGCTGTGGACTACCTTTAGAATAGAAGCCCGCTTCGGGTTCAATCGGGTGTCGCCGCGGCTCTATGTGGTGGATTTAGCCAAGCAATTGCTGCTGGCCGCGTTGCTCGGCGGCCCGCTGCTGCTGGCCACGCTCACCCTCATGGAGCATGGCGGGGCGCGGTGGTGGGTGTGGGCCTGGTTGATCTGGCTGGGATGGACTCTGGGACTGACTTGGGCCGCCCCTACATTCATTGCACCGCTGTTCAATCGATTCTCGCCGCTCACTGACGAAGCGCTGAAAAAACGGGTCGAGACTTTGCTCGAACGCTGCGGATTCGCGGCGCGCGGCGGCGTGTTCGTCATGGATGGCTCGCTGCGCTCGGCGCACGGCAACGCGTACTTTACCGGCATTGGGCGCAACAAGCGCATCGTGTTCTTCGACACCCTGCTGTCGCGCATCGAGCCTGCGGAAATCGAGGCGGTGCTGGCCCATGAGCTCGGTCATTTTCGGCTACATCATGTGCGGCAGCGGCTGGTGGCGTCCATGCTGCTGACCTGCGGCGGGCTGGCGCTGCTTGCCTGGCTGGCGGGGCAGCCGGGGTTCTACAGCGCTCTGGGTGTGCCGCTGCCTTCGGCCGCGATGGCGCTACTGCTGTTCGTTTTGACCGTGCCCGTGTTGACCTTCTTTGCGACGCCCGTCATGTCCTGGTGGTCGCGCCGACATGAGCGGCAGGCCGACGGCTTTGCCGCTGAGCATGCCGATGCCGGCAAGCTGGCGGCGGCACTGGTCAAGCTGTTTCGCGACAATGCGTCGACGCTCACTCCCGATCGCTTCCATTCCGGGTTCTTCGATTCCCATCCGCCGGCGCTGGAGCGCATCGGCCGATTGAACGAACTGGTTCTCGCTAAAAAATAGGCAAGAACGATTTGCGCGGTCCGCGAGATGGATAGCGGCATTGGCTGGTGGAAAATCGAGTTGCACCCGGAGCGATAAGTCGCCGGCGCGGCGTTGCGGATTAACGCGGCGGAGGTTTATCCACCACGCGCACCGTGTAACCCCCGGATTTCTCGTCCGCCCGCAGGACGAGCAGCCCACGTTTTTCGCCGTCGGCTAATAGGTCGTTGAACGACTTGAACCCATAGGCGCGCTCATTGAAACCCGGATGACGGCGCTTGATGGCCTGTTTGATCATGGAGCCCCAAATAGGTTCGCTGCCGCCACGCTCTTCGGCCAAGGCTTCCAAGGTTTCGACGATAAGCTCGAGCGCATCGTTGAGATCCGGGCCCTTGTTCTCGGCGGCTACGACGGTGTCTGCCGACGCGGCAGGAGAGCGGGGGGCGGCGCTGCGGCGGCGCGCCTTGGAAGGCTCCTTGCGAACCAGGTCGTCGTAGTAAATGAACTCATCGCAGTTATTGATGAACAGATCCGAGGTCGAATTCTTGACCCCCACCCCGATGACGGTCTTGGCGTTCTCGCGCAATTTGCTGACCAGTGGCGAGAAGTCCGAATCGCCGCTCAAAATGACAAAGGTATCGACATGCCCCTTGGTGTAGCACAGGTCGAGCGCATCTACGACCATGCGAATGTCCGCGGAGTTCTTGCCGGACTGGCGCACATGAGGGATTTCGATGAGCTCGAACGCGGCCTCGTGCAAGCCGCGCTTGAAGTCCTTGTAGCGATCGAAATCGCAGTAGGCTTTCTTGACTACGATGTGGCCCTTGAGCAGCAGACGCTCGAGTACCTTTTCTATGTCGAAGCTCGGGTACTTGGCATCGCGTGCGCCTAGTGCGATGTTCTCCAGGTCGAGAAAAACCGCCATGGTCGCGTCGGATGTTCGGGTTGTCATTGCGGTCGAGTTTACTCCATTCCGTGAAAGGGGATGGCGGCGACGGTCAGAACCAATTGTAGTTGAAGCTGATGCTGATGCGTTCGGCGGCGACGCGATTCGGCACTACTTCATGCCGCAGCCAACTTTCAAAGAGCACTAATTGTCCGGCCGCAGCGGGAAATGTTCCCCACGGCCGGGTTTCGCGCTTGGCATCGGCCTTGCGCGGCGGCGCAGCCATGAAGCGATCTAAACGTGGGTCCTCGAATTTGATCCCGGGAGTTCCTGCCGGTACTTGCACGTAGTATGTGCCGCTCAACGTCGACAGCGGATGCAGATGCAGGCCGTGTACCACATGCTTGGGCATAATGCTGATCCAGCAATCGGTCATTTTCAGATTGCGTCCCTCAAGATCCCACTCCACGGCCTTGGCGAAGATCTTGACATGCCGCGCCAGCTTGCTTTCCAAGGACTTAAAAGTGGGCGAAATACGCTGCAACCAGTGCACCGAACCGTAGGAGGTGTAGCCGTCCGGATAATTCTCGGCGGACCAGCGCCGCCCGGCCGCATCGTCATGGCGTAGCTGCAGGCATTCCTTGAGAAGCTGGCGGTTGAACTCGCTCGCGCCGCGCTTTTGCAAGGCGTTGCAGTACACGAATGTGGGAAATAGTTTGTGTAGCGTCATCCGGCAAGCCTAACGGTCATCGCGCACGGTGGCAAAATAGATGCAAGATGCCGTCCGCCCGCATTGAAGTTTACCGATAGCTGCGGTTTTACGACGCACGCGATAATATCTCACATGAACTCCACGCAGAGCGCACTGCAACCAGGTCTCGCGGCCGCCATTCCCTGGCGGGTAGCGCCGCCGCTGATCAGCACGGCACTGATCATGCTGGGCGCCGGTTTTTTGGGCTCACTGCTGCCGCTGCGATTTTCTGCCATGGGGTTCTCTGACGGGGTGATCGGGCTGATCGCCACCGCCGAAGCACTGGGATTTCTCGTGGGCTGCCTGTACGCCCACAAGCTGATCGCACCGGTGGGTCTGGAGCGGGCGTATGCTACCTTCGCCAGTCTGAAGTCGGTGGCCATCCTCGGTCTTTACTTCGCGGACAGCGTTCCGACGCTGGCAGTGTTGCGGTTCCTGATCGGCGTCAATGCGGCGGGACTGGCCATCATCGTCGAGAGTTGGCTGAATGCATTGGCGCCGAACGAGCAACGGGGCCGCGTGCTCACGATCTACGTGCTCGTGTACGGGCTATTCTTCGGCGTGGGCCAGTTATTCAGTCAAACGCTCAATGTCAGAGGTCCGGAGCTGCTGTTCATCGCCGGGATCTCGACGACTCTCGCACTCGTGCCCATGGTGGCGATCGACGTGCGTGCGCCGGTGTTGCCGCATCGGGTGAAATTGGAAATTCTCAAGGCCTTGCGCACCTCGCCGGTGAGCGTGACTGCCTGCCTATTGAACGGACTCATTCTGACCGCCTTCACGACCGTGGGTCCGCTGTTCGGCGCGCGCATCGGCTTCGACCAACAGCGCATTGTCCTGTTGATGGCCTGTGTTTCTCTCGGCGGACTGTTCCTGCAATGGCCCATTGGCTACTTCTCGGACAAAGTCGACCGCCTGCATGCGCTGATCGGCTTAGGGGTGGGCATAGTGGCGGTGGCGGCCCCGCTCGTATGGGCCGAGCACCGCATGCCCTTCGCCTTGCTGGCCCTGCTGTTCGGCATTTTCGGCGGCCTCGCGGAAAGTCTCTACGCTGTCGGTGTAGCGCACGCCAATGACCGAGCCGTTGCCACCGATTACGTGGCACTGTCCTCTACGCTGCTGTTCGTCTGGGCGCTGGGCTCGTCGATTGGGCCCACCCTCGGCACCTACGCCATCCAGCTCATCACTCCGAGCGCGTTTTTTGTGTACGTGATCGCGTTGACGCTGGCCTTCACTCTGTTCGCCGTCTGGCGGCTGTCGCGCCGCAAGGCCGATCGCATCGTGGAGTCGCGCGAGGTCTTTCTTGCCTATCCACAGACTTCGCCGGAAATCTACGCCTGGCTGCCGTATCACAAGGACACGCTCGCCGATCAGCAGCGCAATGGCGCCGCGCCGCCGAGCGACTCGAAAGCGTCTTGAATGGGCGTTATCAGGGTGCCGCGGCGGACCCCGCGGGTGCTCGCGAGTCACTGGCTCCGTAGAAGATTCCCGGGCGCGGGAATCCCAAGGCCGTGGCTTGAGCCGCGTCTACCGGCGCGATACCGATCAGTTCGGCTGCATTGCCCGTGCCCCACGGTTCCAAGGGCACCACATGATAGCCCATGTGGGTCAGGGACCTGAGCGTGTCGGCGGAGAACGCAAACGGTTCGCCGGCCAGAGTATCGGGCAGCCATTGATGGTGTACTCGCGGCGCATCGACCGCCTCCTGCGGCGTCATCCCATGGTCGATGACATTGACGATGATCTCCAGAACCGTGGTGGTGATTCGCGACCCTCCGGGGGAGCCGACAACCAGCACGGCTTTGCCGTCCTTGAGCACGATGGTGGGAGTCATGGAACTCAAAGGCCGCTTGCCGGGCGCAATCGCATTCGCCTTGCCCTGCACCAGGCCGAACAGATTCGCGGCGCCTGGCTTGGCGGTGAAATCATCCATTTCATCGTTCAACAGGAAGCCGGTGTCTCCGGCGATGACCTTGGCGCCAAAATCGTCATTAATGGTGTAGGTGACCGATACGGCATTGCCTCGAGCGTCGACTACGGAGTAGTGCGTGGTGGTGGCCTTTTCAACGGCCGCCGTGTCATCGCCCAGCGTCGTCGACGACGTCGCACGATGCGGCTGAATGCGCGCTCGAATGGTCTCGGCGTGGTGCATCGACAATAAGCGTGCGATGGGATTGTCGATGAAGGCGGGGTCACCGAGGTAGGTGTTGCGGTCCCGATAGGCGTGGCGCATGGCCTCGGTCATCACATGCAGCGAGTCACTGGAGTGAAAGCCGAGCGTCTTGAGGGGATACGCTTCCAACACTTGCAGCATCTCACAGAGGGTGACGCCTCCCGAACTCGGCGGAGGCGCCGACAAAATAGTGTAGCCGCGATAAAGGCAGGAAATCGGCGCCGCTTCCGTTACCGCATAGGCCGCGAAATCCTGCTGGGTCAACAGGCCACCGTTGGCCCGGGCCGACGCAACCACGGCGGCGGCGATCGGACCTTGATAAAAGACCTCGGAGCCGCCGTCGCTGATGGCGCGCAGGGTCACCGCCAGATTCTTTTGCACTAGGCGCTCGCCGGGTTTGAAGGGCGCGCCCTGGTGCAGGAATACCGCGGCGACATTCGGCTGTCCACGAAATTCAGCGGTGCCCACCTCGAGTTCATCGACGTCGCCGCGCGTCAAAACGAAGCCTTCTTCCGCGAGCCGAATCGACGCGGCCATCAGAGTCGATCGCGGCAAGCTGCCATATTCCCGGCGTGCGGTTTCCAGGCCCAGCACAGTTCCGGGAACGCCGGCGGCGAGATAGCCGTTCAAGCTCTTATCGCTGTCGGGATTGCCCTTCGCATCGAGAAACATATCGGCGCGCGCCGCGAGCGGTGCTTTCTCGCGAAAATTGATGAAGGTGTTTCTGCCGTCGGCCAGGTGAATGGTCATGAAGCCGCCGCCGCCGAGGTTGCCGCAACAGGGATGGGTTACGGCGAGTGCGTAGCCGACGGCCACGGCCGCGTCCACGGCATTACCGCCCTGTCGCAGAATCTCGGCGCCCACATCGGAGGCTAGGTGCTGCGCCGTCACCACCATGCCGGTGGTGGATTCCAAAGCTGACGGAGAGGCGCAGTACGCCGGCGCGCCAGCACTAGATACTGCCACCGCGGCGCAGGCGAATGAGCAGAACATTGGGATGCGAGCGGACACTATGTTACAGCGCCTTGAGCTGCGGCGCCGGCAAGGGACCTAGTACACGCTCAATCCCAAGTCCGAGCGCCAGCAGCGCGCGGTCCGATCCGGCGGGCGCATCGAATTCGATCGACACCGGCAGACCGCTGTGGGTGAGCCCTACCGGCAGAACAAGTCCGGGTATTCCCGCGGTGCTGCCGGGCGCGATATTGCGCGCGATCACTGTCTGGAAGGGCAGGGGACGGCCGCGGACTTCGACGGTTGTTTCCTCGCCGATTCGTGGCGCGGCGACCATCGTCGTCGGAAACACCATCGCAGCCACATTTGTCCGGGCAAAGTATTCCCGGTACAGGCGGCGCAAGGCAGGCAGGTATTGATCGCGCGCCGCCGCGTACGCCGGTTCGCCGACGAAATTGGCCCCACCGGGCAGTACGTCGCTGCGAAACAAGCGCTGAATGTCGGGGCTGGCCTGCGCGACCAGAGCATCGAAGTCGACGCCGGCGCCATACTCCTTCAGGTAGCGCGGCAGCGCCACCCGTACATCGTGGTTCTGAACGGCGTCCGTCGTGAGATCGATGAGCGCCGCCAGGCCCGGCAACGGTGTCTCGACGATTTGCACACCGGCATCCTTGAGTCGTGCGAAAGCCAGTTCGGTTAGGCGCTCGACTTCCGGATCAAGATCGGCGAACCAGTAATCACGGACGATGCCGAGGCGCAGGCCCTTGAGCGGCACGGCCTCGAGCTTTTGCCAGTCATTGGCCACGACTGAATCGAACAGGGCGAGATCCGCGACGTTGCGCGCATGCGGTCCGACTTGATCGAAGAGCGGCGAGATCGGCACGCACCCCTCGGTGGAGTAGCGTCCGGTGGTCGGCCGAAAGCCGGCGATGCCGCAAAGCGCCGCGGGCACGCGGATCGATCCTTCGGTGTCTTCTGCGACGCCCAGCGGAGCCAGGCGAGCGGCTACGGCCGCCGCCGTGCCGCCGCTGCTGCCGCCGGGAATGCGCGACAGATCGTAGGGATTGTGTACCGCGCCGAACGCCAGATTGTTGCTGGTCCAGCCATAGGATAGCTCGTGCAGATTCGTCTTGCCGAGGACGAGGGCGCCGGCGCTGCGCAACGCGCTCACCACCGGTGCGTCCTTGGTGGGATGGAAATGGCGCAGTGCCGGCGTGCCGCCGCTGGTCGGATAGTCCCGAGTATTGACGCTGTCTTTCACCGGTATCGGAAGGCCGAACAAAGGTCCCGGTTTCGAACCGGCGAGACGTTCGAGGTCGCGGGCTCGAGCATCCGCGAGCACCTGCGCCGGCTGCAATGTAATGAAGGCATTGAGGGCCTGCGCGGATTGACATCTCGCGAGCAACGCCTGTGCATACCGCTCCGCGGTGAGCCCTCCCTGAGCTATGTGGGCGACTGCATCCACCGCGCTCAAGTTGCAGAGGTCGGCCAGGCCGCCCGCGGTGGTGCTACCTGCCGGCAGGCCCGCCGAAGTCTTGGCGCCGGCCGCGGACATCGCCACGCTCGCCGTCGTGCCGAGAACGAATGTCCGTCGCGACATGTCAGGAGATTCGGACATGATCGCGTCTCAGAGCTTGGCACATGCAATGCACGGCGCCTCCGCCGTTGCCTATCATCGACACTTCGGGGTCATACACAGTGAGTCCTTCCGCGAGGCGGCGATGAGGTTTTTGCTCGCACACGGCGTTGCCCGGCTGCCAAGTAAAATGGTCGATGGGCCCGATCAACACATCGCGCAAGGTGCCGTATTCGCTGTCGACTCCCCATGAGTCGAGCGGGCGGGTGCCGCCCCCGCCGATTCTTGTGCGCAATTGCATCGCGAGATCTCTCCCCATGGTCTGCCGCTACGGCCGCGGCCGATATCATATCAATCAAAGGATCTCAGCGGTGTCCGACTCTGCCCGGTCTAGGGCGCGGGAGTGGCGAGAGGCTGTCCCTTGTCGATGATCCAGGTGGACACGGCGGTGCCACCGTCGCCGTCGGGCGCCGCCAGCACGCTATGCACCGCGCCGCGCGGATTGAAGAAACTGTCACCGGCTTTCAGCCATCGATCGGGTTGCCCCTTGACCTTGAGTATGAAAGTACCTTTGAGGACATAGCCTGCCTCGTCGCCTGGGTGGGTGTGATAGCCGACTACCGCGCCCGCCGGCAGCATGGCCGACCCGATCACGATTTCCTTGCCCGGCACTCCCGATTGATCGTGACGTTCGAAAATGGTTCGGACCATTTGCGGCGACTCCTTAGGCTCATCTGCGGCGGCGTTCAGTGTTAACGCAAACACGGCAATCAGGGAAATGTGTAGCAACTTCATGATGACTCTCGCAGTGTTTAAGACTCAAGTCTTTATGGGGTGCGCGTTTGAATTATAGGGTTGTACATGCGGGGTATCTATGCTTTCTTCTGGCCTTGAGCCGCCGTAGGCATAGTAAATATGACTCGTAAACCAGACCCCGACGAGTTCTCTACCCAAATGTTTCCACCGTGGAGCGAAATAATGCTGCGGCAGATCGCCAACCCTAAGCCGCTGCCGTTGTCTTCGATGTTGCTGGTTGCCGCCAGACGAAAAAAACGCTCGAAAATTCGCTCGCGCAGCTCCTCCGGCACACCGGGGCCCTGATCGTCCAATGACACCCGCCAGACTCCGGACTCCACCATCGAGCGCAATGTCACCGTCCCCTGCGGCGGAGATGCATTCAACGCATTGGCGAGAAGATTCAACAACACTCGCCGCAACCAACGCGGCTCGACCAGCACCCTGCCGGTGCCGTGGTGCGAGTGAACGTACTGCAAGCCGTGGTGCTCCGATAACACCTTTGCGTCCTGGCTAAAGCTTGCCAGCAGGGCCTCGGGATCGTGCTCCACCAGGTGTAGATCAATATCACGCGCTTCGGCGCGCGATAGAAACAATAGTTCCTCGATGATTTGACTGAGGCGGGCAATTTCCTCCAGCTGCATATGCACCGACTCTTCGTTTGCCGCGTCGAGATTGCCGTGCACCAGGAGCTTTTCCGCCTGCAGGCGGATCAACGATAGCGGCGTCTTCAATTCATGCGAAGCGTCTGCCGTGAAACGCCGAATCTGATCGAACGCCGACTCCAGGCGATCGAACATTTGATTCAGCAGTTGCGCGAGCTCGGATATCTCATCGCGGACCGAGGCAACCGGGATGCGTTCGCTCAAGTTGTCCGAGCTAATATGCTTCGCCGTGTCGCGAATCAAACGCACCGGACGTAGCGCCAGCCGGCTCAATCCGAAGCCGACCCCGACACTGATCGCGACCATCACCGAGAGCATCCAAATACAGATCTCGCTATAGTCGTGCATCGTTTGGCGCACGCTATTGAGCGGGGTCGCTATGGTCACGTCGAACGGGCCGAGAATGAATTCGCCGACCCGAAGTTCCCCGATGCTCGGAAGTTTCGCGTTGAACACACGCTGTCCGGGCACATCGGGAATGGGCAAACCGCGCAAGTTCGTGGAATAGAAGACCGGGCGCACAGGACCGCTTCGATCGTCGATGGTGATAAAAAAGAGCACCGAGGAGAAATCGCTGGTTTCTCGGATACGGGCATCGATGAGATGGGCGTTGAGAGCGCCGAAGTCTTCGCCCAGGTGCGCGCGAATCTGCGCAAACTGCGCTTTGTTCAACAGATCGAGGCCGCGGATCAGCTGATTCTGCAGTAAGTAATAGCCGGCGACGAACAGGCACACCAATGTCAACGTCGCCGCGCCGGCGTACCAAAGCGCCAGCCTCGCGCCGATCGATCTCACAGCAGCTGGTAGCCGACGCCGCGCAGAGTCTTGAACACCGGCGGCCCCGGAATGGCCTCGAATTTCGCGCGCAAACGGCTCATGTAGACATCCAGAAGATTGGCTTCATGGTCATAGTGCGAGGACCAGCATTTCTCGCAGATCAGCTTGCGGGAGAGAATTCGCCCCACGTTTTGCATGAAGATCTCGAGCAGCGCAAATTCGCGGCTGGTCAGATCAACGGGCTCTCCGGCTAAATGCACGGTGCGCGCGATCAGGTCGAGCTTGATCCCGCGATGCTCCAGTACGGCTTCCTTGACCGCCGATTGGCGGCGCAGCAAAGAGCGCATTCGAGCCAGCAGCTCTTCCATGCTGAACGGCTTCGACAGGTAGTCGTCGGCTCCCACGTCCAGTCCTTTGATTCGATCCTGCACGGCATCGCGAGCGCTCAGGATCAGTACCGGTTCATTGAACCCCGATTTGCGCCATTGCTGCAGAAGCTTCAGACCGTCGCCGTCCGGCAGACCCAGGTCGAGGATGATCGCATCGTGGGCCGACTCGCAGAGCGCGTCGCTGGCTTCTTGACAGCTGCGAACCCAAGTGACCGCGTAAGCGCGCTCCAGCAGGGCTTGCTTCAGGAAGGTCCCGATCCGGTGTTGGTCTTCGACTATGAGTATTTTCGTAGCCTACCTCGCTCGTCTTGATCCCGCGTTTTGTTCGTCGCTGGTGGCACCCGCAGAGGGGTAGGTA
>JANYLM010000131.1 GCA_025357835.1 Gammaproteobacteria bacterium | reverse complement strand
CATCGCCTTTACACGGCGAGGGTCGGGGGTTCGATCCCCTCAGCACCCACCAACAGCGGAGTGGTAGTTCAGCTGGTTAGAATACCGGCCTGTCACGCCGGGGGTCGCGGGTTCGAGTCCCGTCCACTCCGCCATTTCCTTTAAAGTGCCGCGCGGACTAGTCTGGCCGCGCCTTAGGGTATGCAAGGGTGGGAACATGCTGCAATCGATACACGACAAGTTGAAGGGTTGGTTGGCCGGGATGGTGCTGGGTATCATCGGGCTGGTGTTCGTGTTCTGGGGAATCAATTGGACCCTCCAGGCACCGACCTATGCGGCCAAGGTGAATGGCAGCGAAGTGTCTGCCAGCGAAGTCAGACAGTCCTACCAGCAACAGCTCGCCCAGGTCGAGCGGCAATCCAATGGTTCGATCAGCGAGACCCAGCGCAGCCAGATCAAGAAGCGGGTGCTCGATGACTATGTGAGCAGCGAGGCACTGGTTACCCGCGCCGATGCGCTGGGCTATCGGGTCAGCGATCAGGAATTGCTCCAGGCCATGTCGCAGGTCCCGATCTTTCAGGTTGACGGCAAGTTCGACTATGCGCATGCCGTGGCGGTGCTGCGGTCGCAGGGCCGTTCGATTCCTGAAATCGAAGGCTTGTTCAAGCGTGACGTCAAACTGCGGCAGCTCGACTCGGCCTTGAGTCTATCGAGCTTCGCGACTGCGACGGAAATGAAGCAAATCCGCGCGCTCACCAAGCAGCAGCGCGAACTGACCTGGTTGACCCTTTCGGCGGAGAAATACGAGGCCCAGGCCACCCCCGACGATGCCGCACTCAAGACGTACTACGACACGCATAAGTCCGAGTACCTGACTCCGGAGACCGTGGACCTGCGCTATGTCGAAATCAGTTTGGCGCAGCTCGCCTCGAAAATCAGCATCGACGATGCGCAGCTGAAAACCTACTACGACGAACAGAAGGTCAAGACGCCAGAGCGCTTTACGCAGTCCGAACAGCGCCGCGTGAGCCATATTCTGCTGTCGGTCGCGGATGCCAAAGACGACGCCGCGGTCAAGACCAAGGCGGAGGGGATTCTGAAGCGCGTCCAGGGCGGCGAGGATTTCTCCAAATTAGCCAAGGAATTCTCTCAGGACCCGGGGTCCGCCGCCCAAGGCGGAGATCTGGGGTGGTCGGAGCGCAAGGTCTGGGTGGCGCCGTTCGCCGATGCCGCTTACGGCATGAAGGTCGATGAGATTCGCGGGCCGGTGAAGACCCAGTTCGGCTATCACATTCTCAAGTTGGTGGGGATACAACCGGCGAGCGTCAAGACCTTCGAGCAAAGCAAGGCGGATTTGGAAGTCGAGTATCGCCGCAACGAGGCGGAGAAGCTGTTCAACAACGCCCAGGATCAACTTGCCGATGCGGCTCTGCAAAATGCCACGGATATCGATGTGGTGGCGCGCAAAGCCGGGCTTACCGTGCTCGAGATCCCGGCCTTCAGCCGCATCGATGGCGGCGGTGGATTGGGCAAGGTGCCCGCGGTGATCGAGGCCGCCTTCAGTCAAGACGTGCTCGATGGGCGACTGAGCCCCATCGCAGAGGTGGAGAAGGGCCGCGGCGTGGTGCTGCGCGCCACCGATCACAAGCTGCCGCAGCAAAAGCCCTTAGATGCGGTGCGCAGCGAGCTGGTTGCTGCCTGGAAGAAACAACGCGGCATCGAGCTGGCCGCGGCCGCGGCCGTCGATGCGGTCAAGCGCCTGACCGCGAACGAATCCTGGGATACCGTGGCAAAGAGTTTAGGGGCAACCTCCGGGCCGCCGAAGTTCGTTGCTCGGTCGGACCAAGCGGTGCCGCTGGAAATTCGCCGCACGGCGTTCGGCGAGCCTAAGCCTGCCGCCGGCAAGCCGCTCTATGCCGACTCGCAGCTTGCCAATGGCGACGCTGCGGTGATAGCCCTCAGCGCGGTGCGGGAGGAGCCGGGCGATCCGCAGCAGCAGGACATGAATCTACGCAGGCAGCTTGCCGCGCAAATCGCTTCTGGTGAGGCGCAAAGCTATGCCGCGGGCGCGCGTGCCGATGCCAAGGTGATATTGAATCCACAGGCAATCGAGTAGTTGACCGACCTGCTACATCACTTTTCGGAT
>JANYLM010000065.1 GCA_025357835.1 Gammaproteobacteria bacterium | reverse complement strand
TATTACAACTCCATCATGCGGCGGTATCTGCGCATTCCGCAACTCGCTGCCGTGATGGGGCAATGCGTTGCCGGAGGGGCGTACCTCCCGGCGCTGTCCGACGTCATCCTGATGGTCAAAGGCACGTCATTCATGGGTCTTGGCGGTCCGAACCTGGTCAAGGGCGCGACCGGCGAGACCATCGATGGCGAAACGCTCGGCGGGGCCGCGACGCACACAGGTATCAGTGGCGTCGCGCATTACGCGACTGATACAGAACAAGAGTGTCTCGACAAGTTGCGAGATCTCGTGCAAAGACTTCCGTCGCACGCAACTTCCGGTGGCGCCGGCGATGCTTACGCAAGTCGCTTTGACGACTCCGAAAATCACCGACGACCGGGCCATGCAAAGACTGCCCAGAACGGTCCCTCCACAAAACGTGCCGATGCACTTTATGATATTCTGCCGGCAGATCACCGAATGTCGTATGACATGCACCAGGTCCTTTCGGCAATTCTCGACAACGGTACGATCGACGAATTCCAGACAAACCTCGCCAAAGAAATGATTTGCGGCGACGCTTCGATCGATGGGATAAGCGTCGGAGTCATCGCAAACCAGCGTGGCCTGATCAAGGGAAGGTCCGGCGAGAAGCCGCGCTTCGGCGGAATTGTCTACGCAGAGAGCGCCGAAAAAGTGGCATTCTTCATCGATAAGTGCGACCGGCAAGGCGTTCCGCTGCTTTTCATCCAGGACGTTTCGGGTTTTATGGTTGGTCCCGAGGCCGAGCACGAAGGAATTATTCGAGCCGGCGCGCGATTCGTCGAGGCAATGGCCACGACGCTCGTCCCGAAGATCGTGCTCACGATCAATCACGCATCCGGTGCCGGCTACTACGCGATGGCTGGCCAGGGATTCGATCCCGATTTCATTTTCAGCTGGCCAACGGGGCGAATGGCGGTGATGGAAGGCGAGAGTGCGGTTCAGGCAGTCCATGGTCCCGCGCTGGACGCCGCAAAGAAGAAGGGAAATGCACCGGCCGCCGAGGTTGGCGCGGCTGTGGAAGCGATGCGCGAAGAATACGAGAAACAGCTCGATGCCAGATACGCCGCGGCGCGTGGTTTTGTAGATGCGATCGTGCATCCGGAAGAGACGCGTGAAGTTCTTGCGATGGCGCTTCGCACTTCACTCCAGAACAAGGGTCCTCACCTCGGAGCATTCGTGCTGCCGCCACATCTCGGAGAACACGAGTGAAAGAAGTAGTTCGCGTCGCTGGAGGTCAGGGCTTCTGGGGTGACTCGCTCGACGCGCCTCGCCAGCAAGTCGAAAACGGGCATGTCGATTACCTCATGCTCGATTATCTGGCCGAAGTCACGATGTCGATCCTGCAAAAGCAGAAAGAGCGCGATCCGTCGATGGGTTACGCGCGCGATTTCGTCGGCGCTATTGAGAGTGTGCTTCCGTCAATCGTGGATCGCGGTGTGCGCGTCGTCGCAAATGCCGGAGGCGTAAATCCCCGAGCGTGTGCCGAAGCAATACGAAAGCTTGCCCGCGAGAACGGCGCCGGCGACAAAGTTCGCATTGCCGTTGTCACTGGCGACGATCTGCTCGGGTGTGAGCAGACCGCGCTCGATCAGGCGTCGCAAGATGCGGAAGCTGCCGCACTCGAGCTCTTCTTCGCGCTCGGGGTGGTAGAAGGCGCAGTCGCTGCAGAGCAGCTCGACCGTCTGCTCGGGGGTGAGCGGCGGCGGCGTCTCGCGCAGGCGGTCCCCGGCGCTGCAGAGGTGCGGGAAGGTGTCCACGGCTCTCCTTCTGGAGGTGACGGTCGCGAGGTCGCCGATGCGCGGTTACTATGGAGGAGACCCAGGACGGCGTCAACGGTGCCGGCGAGCCGGCACCGCGAGACACGCCGTCACCTCAGACCAGAAAGGTGGAGCGGTGCCCGATCTGCAAATCGGCGGCATGGCGCTACGCGATGGCGTCATGTTGCAGAGTCCCACGAACTGGGCGGCTGCCGTGCGCCTGCCCGACGGCAGCCTGCGGGTGCGTTCCGGACCCAAGCCGCTGCTGCCCGGTCGCGGACTGGCCGCCAAAGTGCCGGTGCTGCGCGGGCTGATGCGCCTGGCCGACAACATGACCGCTCTGTATCCTGCCCGGCGCGAGCTGGGCGTACCGGTCCTGCCCCAAGAAGACCCCACCCTGCTGGCGGCCACGCTGGGCAGCGCTACGATGGGTGC
>JANYLM010000053.1 GCA_025357835.1 Gammaproteobacteria bacterium | reverse complement strand
GCCGCCACAGGCGCCGTTCTCGGGATATTGATGATCGTCCTGCGCGGCCGCGACCGCAGTGCTCCCATACCCTTTGGGCCCTACTTGGCGGCCGCGGGCTGGATCGCCATGCTGTACGGGGATGTGCTGGTTGAGGGCTATTTGCGCGTGTCCGGTCTTAGGCACTAAGCCATGGGGCGCCGCCTGCGCATAGGCCTCACCGGCGGCATTGCCAGCGGTAAAAGCACTGTTGCCCAACGATTCTTGGACCTGGGCATCCCCGTTATCGATGCCGATGTGGCGGCCCGCGCCGTGGTCGCGCCGGGCACCCCCGGTCTTGCGCAAGTGATCCAGCGCTTTGGCAACGGCGTGGTGGCCGACAATGGCGAACTTGACCGCCGCGCTCTACGGGACCAGATATTCAGCGATCCCGGTGCACGACGCGGCCTGGAGGCCATCCTTCATCCTCTAATCCGCGCCGACATGGAACGAAGCGCGGAGAAGGCCGTCGGCCCGTACCTCGTGATGGCCATACCCTTGCTGATCGAAGGCGGCTCGCTCGAACGCGTGGACCGCATTTTGGTTGTCGATGTGGACGAGGCTGTGCAGCTGCAACGTGTGATGGCGCGCGACCGCTGTTCGCTCGCAGAGGCCGAAGCAATCCTCGCGGCCCAGGCCGGCCGGTCCCCGCGTCTGGCCACCGCCGACGATGTGCTGCTGAATATCGGCACAGTCACGGATTTGCGACAAGGGGTCGATCGTTTGCACGAGAGCTATCTGCGGCTGGCCGAAGCCTTAAAGCCTGGAGAGTGATTTAACCTAAACAGGAGGTTTACCCTGGGCCTTGGGTTAGCTCAGAATAGGCGAATGAACTCTCACCCCGATCACCAAGTTCAGGCGGACCCCGAGGCAGCGCCCATCGTCTATGAGCAGCCTTTGAACGAGCGCATGCGCACCTTCCTACGCCTCGAATTTCTCTACACCCAGGCCTGTTACCACAGCGAGTCGCCCAACCCTTGGAGCGCTCGCGCGGCGGTTGCCAGTCTGCTGGAAATACTGGCCATTACCGCGCGCGGCGATTCGCGCAGCGAGGTTCTGAAGGAACTCGAGCGCCATGTGAATGTGCTCAAGGAATACCAGACCAAGACCGGGGTCGACCCGGGCCGTCTCAAGTCATTGATGTCGAATCTGGTCAAGTTGCGCAATGACCTGTCGACCATCGGCGGCAACTACATGGGTCCGTTGCGCGACTCCGAGTTTCTGAGCTCCATCAAACACCGCAGCGCCATTCCCGGCGGCACCTGCGATTTTGATTTGCCGGACTATTCATACTGGCTCAACCGGCCCGCCGAGGTACGCTCGGCCGAGTTCGATGGCTGGCTGGCATTGATCAGGCCGCTGTGCGACAGCATCGCAGAGCTACTGTGGTTGACCCGGCAAAATGCCAAGTGCAAATCCGAGATCGCGGCCGGAGGCATATTCCAATTGCAGTTCGATCGCGAGAATCCCTGCCAGCTGGTGCGCGTCACCCTGCCGCCCGAAACCGATTTGTTCCCCGAGATCAGCGGCAGCCAGCATCGTTGCACCATCCGATTCCTGAATTGGCTGGATGCCACCAGCCGCCCCGTGCACGTCGAAATGGATGTGCCGTTTCTGTTGACGTGCTGCGCTTGAACCCGATCGGACGCTTCGATGGCTACCATCGTTAATTGCCCGACCTGCCGACGGCCGGTGGAATGGTCGCCGGCATCGGTGTATCGACCCTTCTGCAGCGATCGCTGCCGACTCATCGATCTGGGCGCGTGGTTCGATGAAAAGCACCGGATTCCGGATGAAATGGCCGCCGCCGCCGATGAACAGCTGCCGGATTCGACCGAGGAATCGTGAATCTTGCAGCCTGAATTCTGGCACGACCGTTGGCGGATTGGCCAAATTGGCTTTCATCAAGCCGCGCCGGATCGGCAGCTTCGGGAGCATTGGACGGATCTAGGGCTCGCGAACCACAGCCGTGTTTTCGTGCCTTTATGCGGCAAGAGCCTCGATCTGCTGTGGCTGCGGGAACAAGGTCACTCGGTGGTAGGCGTGGAACTCTCCGTCGTTGCGCTGGAATCGTTCTGCATGGAGAACGGCGTCCCAGCAAGGCGCCGGACACTCGACGACTTCGGCGTCTATGAAGTTGCCGGGCTGCACCTGTATCGGGGCGATTTTTTTGCATTCACAGCGGATTTACTGGGCTCCGTCACCGCCGTCTATGACCGCGCCGCGCTGATCTCCTGGGCACCCGAACTGCGCGCGGCCTACGTGGCGCACATGGTGGAGATGACAGCCCCCGGGACGCAAACTCTCTTGATTACTATGGAGTACCCGCAGGCTCAGATGTCCGGACCTCCCTTCTGCGTAAGCGCCGATGACGTCGAGCGCCTGTATGCCCGACATCATTCGATTGAGAAGCTTTCGCGGCACGACATCTTGGCGAATGAAGCGAGGCTGCGTTCCCGCGGCCTCACTCAATTGCACGAGGTCTGCTACCGGTTAACCCGGTTGTAATAGTCTGCATTTCCGACAACTCGCGGCAAAATCAAGGTTCATACCCAATGGCCGACGCTCGAAACTCCGGACGTTACTTGGCGCCCGCGCTGATCGCCTGCGCTGCGGCTACCGCATCCCACGCAACGGAATTGACTATCGATAGATTGTTCGACGCGCCGGCATTGGCGGGACCCACCATCGTCGGCTTGAAGATATCGCCCGACGGCTCCCGCGTTACCTATCTGCAGGGCAAGCCCGAGGACAAGGATCGGCTGGACCTATGGGAGTACAACATTGCCGAGGGCCATGCGCGCATTCTGGTCGATTCCAAGACCTT
This sequence comes from Gammaproteobacteria bacterium, assembly GCA_025357835.1. GTDB lineage: Bacteria > Pseudomonadota > Gammaproteobacteria > Steroidobacterales > Steroidobacteraceae > Bog-1198. The sequence goes on along the minus strand of JANYLM010000053.1, from coordinate 1,312 downwards.
GGTGCCGGCCAAGGAAAAGCTGTCGAACGAGGAGTTGAGCCGTCGCGAACGCCAGAGAACCGCCGCACTATCCGGCATCCTGGAATATTCTTTTGCGCCGTCGGGCCGCGCTCTGCTATTTCCACTGGCAGGCAGTCTCTACTACTGCGACCTCACCAAACCCGCGAAGGACGCGGTGGTGGAAATCAGCCACTCGGACAGCTTCGCCTCCGATGCGACCGTGTCGCCGGCCGGGGGCTATGTGGCCTTTGTTCGCGATCAGAATCTGCATGTATACGACATCGCCAAAGGCCATGGAAGGGCGCTGACTCGCGATGGCGTCGGTGTGGTCAAGAACGGCATGGCGGAATTCATTGCTCAGGAGGAGATGGATCGCAGCACCGGCTACTGGTGGGCTCCCGATGATAGGCATATTGCATTCGCGCGCGTGGATGAAACCCCAGTCAAAGTCACCGAGCGATTTGAAATCGCGGCCGACAATGTCGCGACTTTCGCACAACGCTACCCCGCCGCGGGCGGCCCCAACGTCCTAGTGCGTTTGGGAGTCGCCGATGTTCAAACCGGGAAGCTCACTTGGATCGACTTGGGTAAGGACACCGACATTTATCTAGCCCGCGTCAACTGGCTGCCGGATGGCAAGACCCTGGCGATTCAGCGCGAGAGCCGCGACCAGCGCAAGCTCGAACTATTGTTTGCCGACATCAAAACCGGCCAAACCAGGGTCGTGCTGACTGAAACCAGCGATACGTGGATCGAGCTCAACAATGAACTGTCTTTTCTCAGCCACTCACCTGAATTTGTTTGGGCCTCCAGCCGCGACGGCTACCAGCATCTGTACTTATACGATTTCGAGGGCCGGTTGCTGAGGCAACTCACGGCCGGCGCATGGAATGTCGATGATTTCAGGACTCGGGCCATCAAGGGCATCGACGAGAAAAGTCGCTTGGTATATTTCACGGCTACCGAGGAAAGTCCCACAGAGCGACAACTCTATAGCACCTCCCTGGATGCCCACGATCCGCACAGGATCGAACGCATCTCGCAAAACAACGGCTTGCACAGCATCGTCATGGCACGGGATGCAAGCTTTTACGTCGATGGTTTCACCAGCCGCAGCCAACCACCTCAAGTCGGTCTGCATGCTGCGGACGGCAAGCCGCTGGCGCAATTGCTTGAGAATCGTTTGGACGCGCAGCATCCGGACGCGCCCTATCTGGCGGACAATTCCGTACCTGAATTCGGCACACTCAGCGCCGCCGACGGCCAGACACTGCATTACCGAGTGTTCAAGCCGCTGCACTTCGATCCAGCC
>JANYLM010000010.1 GCA_025357835.1 Gammaproteobacteria bacterium | reverse complement strand
CCCGGGCGCGGATCGTCGACGTGCGGCCCGACCTCATGCTGGTCGATTGGATGCTGCCCGACATGAGCGGGCTTGAGCTGACCCGGTGGCTCGAATCGTCGAGTTTCAGGCCATCGGCTTCGACGATGTCGGCGGCGCCCGCCGGCGCCGCGCGGCGCAGCACGGCCTGGATGCGTGCCAGCAATTCGCGCGGCGAGAAAGGTTTGGTGATGTAGTCGTCGGCGCCGCCCTCAAGGCCGCCTACCTTGTCCTGCTCCTCGGCGCGCGCCGTGAGCATGATGACCGGAATCTCCTGCGTGTCCTTGGCACGTTTCAGCGATCGAGTCAGCTCAAGCCCGCTCATGTCGGGCAGCATCCAATCGACCAGCATGAGGTCGGGCCGCACGTCGACGATCCGCGCCCGGGCCTCGCGGCAATCTTCCGCTTCCCGGACATCGTAGCCCGCGCGGCGCAAGCCGAAGGCGACCATGTCGCGGATTGCTTTTTCGTCTTCGACAATGAGGATGCGCTTGGCGGTCATGCAGTTCTAGTCCGTTGATTCCCTTAGCCCACTATTACATCGTTCAGCCATGACAGTTCGATGACACCGCCTATTTGATCCCTCGCTCCACTTCGGTCAAGGCTACTTTGTCGCGTAAATACAGGGGGCTTAGATCGGCTGGATCGAGCCCCTCCCCCAGACCTAGACGTATCGCGCCGAGCCGCGCGAATTCACGCGCATCCGGCAATGCCTGGCCGTCCTTCGACTCCAGCTCCACGCCGGGCAGAGCGGCGAGCATGGGGTAGGCAGCAAAACCGCGACCGATCCCGCGATATCCACCCGGCAGAGGTCGCGCCCTGCCCTGCGGCAGGACCCGGTTCGAGGGCAACGCCATGCCCTCAGGCAGCACTGTGGATTCCGGCAGCACCACGGTCGCAGGCGGCCCGACCCGAGCCGCGCTGCTCGCGATCAAGCCTCGATGCGAATCCGCGGCGAAGCACCCCCAATAGACCTCGCCCATGCGCGCATCCAGACAGGCCAAGGCTCGAGCCGCCCCACTGCGCATGGCTTGGAGGGCCAACGCCTCCAGAGTCGTGACCGCCGCGACGCGAAGACCCGCGCCGAAGGCGAGGCCCTGAACCACCGCCACACTGATCCGTACCCCCGTGAATGCACCGGGACCGATGCTGGCCGCGACTCCATCGAGCATGGACAAAGACATCTGCGCCTCCGCCAGCACCGCCTCGACCATGCTTAGAACTTGCTGCGCATGGGATCTGCCGCCTTCGGCGAATCGGCCGATCACTTCATCGCCGTTGAGCAAGGCCACCGAACACATTTCGGTTGCCGTATCGACCGCCAGAACGCGCATCTTCAGGTAACCTGCGATGCCCGGGACAGCGCGGGACGCAGCTTCGCCAATCGTTCGGTGAGAAACTGAGCGCCGACGGCGCTGTCGGCGATGACCGGACTCGGCGGCAAAGCCTCTAGAAACACGCGCCCATAGGCCTTTGTCTTGACTCTCGGGTCGCCGATGACGATCACGCCGAAATCATCGAAGTCTCGAATCAAGCGCCCGACTCCCTGTTTCAATGCCAGCACCGCCTGCGGCAATTGATAGTCGAAGAATGGATTGCCGCCGCGCCGGCGGATGCCTTCCAGGCGCGCCTTGAGCAGCGGGTCGTCGGGGGAGGCAAAGGGCAGCTTGTCGATGGCGACAATGGACAGCGCCTCGCCCTTCACATCCACGCCCTCCCAAAAACTACCTGTGGCCAGCAGCACGGCGTTGCCCAGTTCGCGAAACCTATTCAGCAGCGCTTCGCGCGGCGCCTCCCCCTGTACCAGGACGGGAAACGGCGGATTCGGGAACCGCAATTGCAAGGCCCGAACTCCCTCCGCAAGCCCGCGATAACTAGTGTAGAGCAGAAACGCGCGCCCGCCGCTGGCTTCCAGCAGGGGCGCACACGCATCGATGAACTTGCCCGCGAAGGCCGGGGCCTGCGGCTGCGGCATATGCGGGGGCAGAAAGATGCGCGCCTGATCGCGATAGTCGAACGGACTGTCGATGCGCACCGTGCGCGCTTCCGGCAAACCGATTCTCGCGGCAAAATGCGAGAAATCCTCGCCTATGGCCAGCGTGGCGGAGGTAAATACCCAGGCGCAGGGCCGCGACTCCACATACTCCCGCAGCCGCTCCGCAATCTCGAAAGGCGTGTACTGCAACAGCAAGCCACTGGGGTTGGCTTCGACCCAGCGCAATCCAGTGTCGTCCGACATCTCGCGCAGTGCGGCCAGCGCGTTGGCCAGCGTGGCGCTGCGTCGCGCGCAGTTCGCGGTGCCGGCGCCCGCGCCCAGACCCTCGAGCTGGGTCGCGATGTGGCTGATGGCGGTTTCGAGTTCCGGCAATACATCCAGAAAGGCATCCGGCAGGCTGACCCACTCATGGCGCCCCTGCCCACCCGGCACGGCACGGCGCAGTTCCTCGAGCCTGATATCCACCGTGATAACGGCCTCTGCAATTGACGCATCACGCACGCCGGCCGCCAAGATCTCCGCCGTGATATCGCGCATCAGAAGCTGCACCTGACGCACCGACCAAACTTGACCGAAGAACTGCGCCGCGATATCCGGGACCTGATGCGCTTCGTCCAGGATCACCGCCTCTGCGCCTGGCAATAGGTCGCCGAAGCCTTCGTCCTTGAGCGCGAGATCCGCCAGCAATAAATGGTGGTTAACGACCACGATATCGGCTGCCTGGGCATTGCGCCGTGCCTCGAACACGTGACAATTCGAAAACTGGGGGCACTCCGACCCCAAGCAGTTTTCACGGGTCGAGGTTATCTGCGGCCACACCGGCGACTGTTCCGGCAAATCGGTGAGCTCGGATAGATCGCCGGCTTTTGTGGTGGCGGCCCATCGCGAAATCCGTGCAAGCGTGCGCGCGGCGCCTCCCTCGCCCGCCAGCAAAGTCCCCTGTTGGGTCGCAAGCTCCAACCGATGCCGGCATAGATAGTTGCCGCGGCCCTTGAGCAAGGCGATCTTCATCGGCAGCCCCAGGGCTCGGGCCAGCAGCGGGACATCGCGGCGAAACAGCTGATCCTGCAGAGTGCGCGTGCCGGTGGAGATAATCACACTGCGCCCCGACAGTAGTGCCGGAACCAAGTAGGCGAAGGTCTTGCCGGTGCCCGTGCCGGCTTCGACGATCAAGGGCTCGAGCCGCGCCAGCGCCGCACCGACCGCCTTCGCCATGGCGGCCTGCTCGGGGCGGTAGGAATAACCGGGCAAGGCGCGCGCCAGCGGCCCCTCGAGGTTGAAGACGTCGTTGTAGTCGCTGTTCATCGGCCGCCACTGCGCACACCCAGGCCTAAGCCTACGGTGTTTTGCCCCGGGCTATTTGACGAGTGCACGAAAACGCACAAATGCCACCGAATTGGCCCTCAAGCTATTCTTCAGTTGCCAGCGAATATCGCTGTAATCCGCGGCGACCGCCGGGCGCAGCCGGCCTTCCGGCCCCTGCACTTTGAGATTCTCGGCGCGGTCGAAGCTGCGGCCGCCGTCCACCGAATAGCTGACCTCGGCGCCGGGGCCCACCGCGGAATCAGCGATGTAGCGCATGTGTTCGGGGATGGGGTAGGCGACGCTGGGCGCAGCCACCGCCGTCGCGCCGGTGTTGCGCACTTCGAGGGTGTAGATGACTCGATCCCCCGACTCTACTTGGGTAGCAGGAACGAGTTTGACCGACGCGGAGCCGCTTGCCGCGGTCTTAGGGTTCGCCACTCGCGACTCCACTTCGGCAATGGATTTGATCTCGAGGGGTCCGGCGGGAACTTGGGGCAGGGCTACCGGCACTAGCAGCAGCGTCAGAAGCGCTCCGCAAAGACTCGTGACAAAGATATTTGTTTTCATGCTGTCTCAATTGTAAAGCATTTAGAATCAATTACTTACGGAATTATTGTGGACAACAACCCCAATGATACCGGCCTGACAGCGCTGTCCGCAGTGGGCTGACTTTCCGCACTTGGCGGCGAACCCAGCCATCTGTCATCCTTCCGGATCTAATAATGCTTGCTCTGAAGGACCCCTATGGCCACAGCACCCCAACTCGTCACCTCTCTTGCTACCATGAACCGCGACGTTTCGGCCTGGGTGGAAAGCGTCGCGAAGCTCACTCTGCCTAACCTGGTCTATTGGTGCGATGGCAGCCCGGCTGAGTTTCAAGCCCTGCAACGCGAACTGATCGCCGCCAAGGAGCTGCTGCCGCTCAATCCACAGAGCTTTCCCGGCTGTGTTCTGTCCCGCTCGAATCCGTCGGACGTGGCGCGCGTGGAGCACCTGACCTACGTGTGTACCCGCAACAAGGAAGATGCGGGCCCGAATAACCACTGGATCGATCCGGCGCAGGCCCATGCCCAAATGGATGCCCTGTTTGCAGGCTGCATGAAGGGACGCACTCTATACGTCGTGCCTTATTGCATGGGGCCGATCGACTCGCCCTTCTCTCGATGCGGCGTCGAAATCACCGACAGCGCGTACGTGGTCCTCAATATGCAGCTCATGACCCGCATGGGGCGCACCGCACTCGAGCGCATCACCCTTGACGGCAAGTTCGTGAGGGGGCTGCATTCCACCGGGGATTTGGATCCCAAGCGCCGCTTTATCATGCATTTCCCCGAAGAGCTCTCGATCAAGAGTTTCGGATCGGGTTACGGCGGCAATGCACTGCTCGGTAAAAAGTGTCATGCCTTGCGCATCGCCAGCTGGCAGGCACGCACCGAAGGCTGGCTGGCTGAGCACATGCTCATCGTCGGCATCGAGAATCCCGAAGGGGAAATTCACTATCTCGCCTGTGCGTTCCCCTCCGCCTGCGGCAAGACCAATTTGGCCATGTTGATCCCTCCTGCCAGCTACCAGGGCTGGAAAGTCTGGACGGTGGGCGACGACATCGCTTGGCTGCATCCTGGCAAGGATGGCCGGCTATACGCCATCAATCCTGAATCGGGCTATTTTGGCGTCGTTCCGGGCACCAATGCCAAGACCAATCGTAACGCCTACAACATGATTCGTCACGACACCATATTCACCAATGTCGGGCTCACCGCCGACAATCAACCGTGGTGGGAAGGTTTGACGGAGGGCACGCCGGTGACGGACTGGCAGGGACGGCCCTACGATCCGGTGAATGGACCCGCGGCGCATGCCAATTCGCGGTTCACCGTCGCGGCCACGCAGAATCCCAGCTATTCAAAGCTGGCCGACGCGCCGGGCGGGGTACCTATTTCCGCCATCATATTCGGCGGGCGACGCCGCACGCTGGCGCCCCTCGTGTATCAAGCCCGCAATTGGCTGCATGGAGTACTCGTGGGTGCCGGCGTCGCTTCGGAAACGACGGCCGCCGCCACCGACGCCATCGGTGTCGTACGCCGCGATCCCATGGCCATGAAACCATTCGCCGGCTACAACTTCGGCGACTATTGGTCGCATTGGATCGATGTCGGCGCCAAGCTCAAATCGCCGCCGCAGATCTTCCACGTCAATTGGTTCCGCCAGAACGCTGCAGGCAAGTTTCTCTGGCCGGGTTTCGGCGAGAACATGCGAGTGTTGCGCTGGGTCATCGATCGATGCAAGGGCACCGGAAAAGCGCGCGAGACGGCGATCGGCCATCTGCCGAACTCCACCGACTTGGATCTGCAGGGCCTCGACATCGCGCCGGGTGCGCTCGATGAGCTGCTGGCCGTCAGCCCCAAGCTGTGGCGCGACGAATTCGCCGGCATAGAGAAGTACTTGAGCGAATTCGGCGGGCGGGTGCCGCAGGCATTGAAGGCGGAACTGGAGAACGCGCTGGCGCGGGTTCACTCCTCGCAGGCGTAGCGAATCACCTGGGAGGAATTGCTGTCCGGCGCCTTGCCCAGACCGATTAGCCCCTCGCCGCGTATCTGCATGGAATCGCGGCGTACGAAGGCCTCTTCGCCGTCCTTGCCGAGCACGAAGGTGCCGTTCGTGCTCTGATCGATCAGCATGAATTTATTGCGGTTGATCTCCACGCGGGCATGCAGGCGCGAAATCAGGTTGCCTTTCACGACCAGATCGTTCTCTTCAGCGCGGCCGATGGTGATGTTGGCGCGGCCATCGTCCACCAGGACTTCCTGTCCCAGGTAACGCAGGCGCAGGCGCTGGGTTTTATTCGCCCGTTCACGCTCACGCGAAGTAATGGCGATCGCGGGCACCATGCTGGTGATGTCCTCGGTCTGCCATAGCACCTCGAACAAGGCCACTTCGCTGCTGCGTCCTTTCAAGGTGGCAATGTCGATTTGCCGCACCGAGGCGCGCCAATCGCTCGACAGATGTTCGACCATGGTCGCCGTAGTGATGATCTGCCCGGCCTTGGCCTGGCTGGTCATGCGGTTCGCCGTGTGGACCGCGGAGCCGAAGATATCGCGGTTCTCCAGCATCACCGGCCCGAAGTTGCAGCCGATGCGAATGGCGACGACTTGTTCGTCGACTTTGAGCTGGGGGTGCAGCACGATCTGTTTCTGCATCTGTGCGGCGGCATTGAGCGCATCATCGGCGGTCGGGAAGGTCGACATGACCTCATCCCCCATGGTCTTGATCACCGTCCCGTGATTCTGGTCGGTGGCCGCCCGCATCACGTCGATGCAGATACCGACCATGTCCCTGGCGCGCAGGTCTCCCAGAAGTTCATACAGCTTGGTGCTGCCGACCACGTCGGCGAATACGATGGCGAGTTCTATTTCTTTGCCCATTTCAAGCCATTATACTTATTCTGTCACCGCCGCCTTAAGCCGTTTACGCGGCAATCCCCTGATTCAGTATCGGCAGCGCCGAATATAGCGTCTCCGGCACCGCCTCGGGGCGCGCGGCAACCTCCGAAAGGAACCGCCGCCAGGCACGCGCACCCTCGCGACCAGCCATCAAACCATGCATGTGCCGCGTGATCGAGTGCAGTCGTATACCCCGCCGTGCGCACACCTTGGCGTAGGAAACCACCCGCTCGATAATCTCTGGCGGCTCGGGCACCGCCCAAGCCGGATCGATCATGTCCCGCTCCAATTCGGCCAGCAGCGCCGGACGATGGTAGGCGGCACGGCCGAGCATAACGCCGTCGAGTCCCGCCGCCACATGCTGGCGGATTTCCGCCATCTGGGTCAGCCCGCCGTTCAATACCACGAGTAACTCCGGGCGCTCCTGTTTGAGCTTGTGCACGTAGTCATACTTCAGCGGTGGAATCTCACGATTCTCCTTGGGTGACAGCCCGCCCAGGATGGCCGCGCGCGCGTGAACGATGAGCGCCGCTATGCCGAGACCTGCGATCGCATCGACGAAACCGCTAAAAAACTCATAGTCGTCGCGATCATCGATGCCGATGCGGCATTTGACGGTGACCGGCAATGGGGTCGCATCTTTCAGCGCCCGCACGCAATCTGCCACCAGCGCGGGTTTGAGCATGAGGCATGCGCCGAAAGAGCCATTTTTGACCCGGTCGCTGGGACAGCCCACGTTGAGATTGATCTCCGCGAAACCCGCGGCCGCCCCGATGCGTGCCGCCACCGCCAATTCCTTCGGATCGCAGCCGCCCAATTGCAATGCGACCGGGTGCTCGGCCGGGCTGTGCTCCAGCAAGCGGCGCGCGTCGCCGCGCACCAGGGCCGTGGACACGATCATTTCCGTGTACAGCAAGGCGTGCGGCGCGAATAGACGGTGCACGTACCGACAGTGGCAGTCGGTCCAATCCATCATAGGCGCTACGTTAAGACGTCTATCTAAGTTCTTCATTTCGCTGAGAATTATGTTGCTAAAACGCTCGGATACGCTACCGATCCAGGCAGTAATTTAGCATTGTTGCTCCGAATGCACGTAAACCACCGCAATCCCAAGGGACTAACGAGCAACAAACCAACGTTCATGACGTAGTCGCCGGGCTCACCCACCTGCACCGAGATGTGGAAATCGCGCGCGTTGAGCAGTGCCGACAGATCCGCCAGATCTAGAGGCCCAGCGTCAATTGCACTTGATCGGGTGCCGGCGGCCGGAACAAGGCCGTGGTCAGATCGTACCGCTCGCGCGCGGAATCGAAGCCGCATTTGCGCCGTGCCAGTTCGAATCGCGTACGCAGCAACTCCGCATAAGGCCCGGTGCCGCTCATGCGCTGCCCAAATTCGGAGTCGTAGTCCTTGCCGCCGCGCGCTTGGTTGATCAGCGACATCACGTGTTTGGCGCGGTCCGGATAATGCACCCCTAGCCACTCGCGAAATAGGATTTTCACTTCGTGAGGCAGCCGCAGTAGGACATAAGCGGCGCTGCTGCCTCCCGCGTCCTTGGCGGCCGCGAGAATGTCTTCGATTTCGTGATCCGTAATGGCGGGGATCACGGGCGCGATCAACACCCCCACGGGAATTCCCGCCTGAGTCAATTGTCGGATGACGCGCAAGCGCGCTTGCGGCGAGGCTGCCCGCGGCTCCAGTGTGCGTTTGATGTCGCTGCTCAGCGAGGTAATACTGATCATCACCGACACCAATCGGTCCTTGGCCAGATCGGCAAGCAAATCCATGTCGCGCACGATGAGCGCACCTTTGGTGACGATGGTGACCGGGTGCCGGCAGCGAGCCAGTACGGCAAGAATGCCGCGGGTAATTTCCAGGCGCTTTTCCAGCGGCTGATAGCCATCGGTGTTGATGCCCAACGCAATGGGTTTGCAGACGTATTTCGGCTTCGCTAGCTCTGCCTCGAGAATTTTGACCGCGTCAGCCTTGTAGAACAGCTTGGTTTCAAAGTCCAGACCCGGCGAGAGGCCCAGGTAGGCGTGGGTCGGACGGGCAAAACAATACACACAGCCATGGCTGCAGCCGCGATACGGATTGATCGATCGGTCAAATCCAACATCGGGAGAATTATTACTGGTGATTACGCTGCGCGCACGGTCGGGCAGGACCGTCTCGCTAATGTGCTCGACAATTTCATCTTCATACCAACCGTCATGCGTTGGTTCGCGCGTCATGGCGTCGAACCGCACCGCAGGATTCGAGGCGGCACCCCGGCCTTTGAATACTTGGTGACCCATGAAATTTCGCGCCATGGCGAAACTCTACGCGTCAACCGGGCCAGGGTAAATCCAGTACCCGCAGCCCCTCAACACTGTATAGGGGTGAGCGCTTTGCGCTCATAATGTCGACGCCGGATTCCGAGTGCCCATTCGAAAAACCAGAGGGAGAAGCGATTGGCGCGTTCCGCGAGGTTTCTGACCGTGTACGCCTTGATTTACTGCATGCACCCGGCGCCGCCGGTCATGGCAGCCGACGCGGAGATTTCGGCGAACTCCGGCAACCCAGCCGCCGCGCAAGAGCTTCCGCAGGTCCTGGTGATCGGTAACGCCCCGCACCCGGGGCTGGGCCTCCCCATGAATCAAATGCCTGCCAATGTGCAAAGCACCGATAGCGTAGGCTTGCAGCGCCAGCAGACCCTGGATCTCGCGGACTATCTAAACAATAACTTCAGCGGCATAAGCGTCGGCGAGAGCGCCGCCAATCCGTTTCAACTGGACATCAATTACCACGGCTTTACCGCCTCGCCGCTGCTCGGCACCCCAGAAGGCCTTTCGGTGTACGTGGATGGAGTGCGCGTGAACGAGTCCTTCGGCGACACCGTCAACTGGGATTTGATCCCGGAATCGGCCATCTCCACGGTCACACTCATGTCAGGGTCCAACCCGGTATTCGGGCTCAACACCTTGGGCGGAGCGCTGTCGGTCCACACCAAGAGCGGCCACGACAATCCGGGCACGGAACTCGATGCCTCCGGCGGCTCCTTCGGGCGAAGCTCTTTTCGCGGGGAGACGGGTGGGGAGTCGGGCCCACTTGATTACTTTCTCACCGGCAGCTACTTCGACGAGACCGGCTGGCGCGATATGTCGCCGACACGGGTAACCCAAGGTTTCGGCAAGGTGGGCTGGCAAAATGACAGAAGCGACATAGACCTGAGCTATACCTACGCGCATACCAGCCTATCCGGTAACGGTGCCGCTCCATTGAGTATGCTGAACTTCCGGCGCGAAGCGAGCTACACGCCTGACTTCATCCATAATGATCTCCACTTCGTGAACCTCACCGGCACGCAGTTCCTGACGGATCATTTACTGCTGTCCGGTGATGCCTACTATCGCCGCCTGGCCACGGAGGGCGGCAACGGCAACATCAACGGCAGCTATCTTGCGGGCACTTACAGCGGGCCACCGATCGACTGCAACGTGCCGCCGAGGAATCGGGCCACAATCGCCTTTTGTGCTAACGGCCAAGATGCTCTATCCCGTTTGATTCAACGCACGGCCGGCTTTGGCGTGCAGGGGACGGATTCGCAAGACGTATTCGGCATGAAGAACCAGGCCATCATCGGCGCTGACTACGACGATTCTCGAGATACGTATGCGCAGAAGTTTCAATACGGGATGTTGGCGCCCAATAGGACACTCATTCCCGACGCCAATCCGCTCAACGATGCAACGGTCATTGCTCTCGGCGGCAGTAACAAGATCCTTGGCGTGTATCTGACCGACACTCTCTCACCGTCCAAACTGCTGCATTTCACGGCCTCGCTCCGTTACAACAGAAACACCGAGACCCTCAACGGTTACAGCGTGGATACGGACGTGGGCGATTTAGGTTCCGGATTCGACGAGGCAAGCCCGCTGACCGGGGATCACACGTTCAGCCGCCTCAATCCGGCTTTTGGATTCACTGTGACGCCGACAGACGCCTTGACCTTCTATGCCAACTATAACGAGGCGAGCCGAGCACCGACGGTGATTGAATTGGGCTGCGCCAATCCCGCTGCACCTTGCGGCCTGCCCAATGCCTTCGCGGGCGATCCGGATCTGAAGCAGGTGGCCGCGCGAACAGTGGAAGCGGGCATTCGGGGCACCCTGCCCGATCAGCGCCTGGTGTGGAGCGCAGACGTGTTTCACACCATCAATGGCAATGACATTCAGTTTGTCTCCGCAAGCACCAATCAAGGCTATTTCGATAATGTCGGCAGTACTCGCCGCCAAGGGTTGGACTTGGCGCTGGGCGGCAAGCAGGGCGGCTTGAGCTGGCACCTGAACTACAGCTATGTCGATGCCACTTTTCAGTCGAGCTTTGCGGTCAATGCCGAATCCAACAGTACCGCGGATGCCAACGGCAAGATCACGGTTCGCCCGGGAGACCGGATTCCGCTGATTCCACGGCATACCGGACGGCTGGTACTCGACTATGAACTCTACAAGCGGTGGAACATCGGCGGCAATGTACTTCTGGTCTCGGGTTCATTCCTTCACGGCAACGAAAACAACGCCAATCAGGCCGGAGGCACCAATGGCGAGGGAGCGTTCATTGAAGCGACGGGCCGGATTCCCGGTTACGCGGTCGTCAATGTTCACGGCACCTTTCATGTCACGAAAGATGTCGAAGTCTTCGCGCGCCTCGTCAATCTCTTCAACAAGGAATATTCCACGGCTGGGTTCCTAACCGGCAATTCGTTCAACCCGAACGGCTCGTTTCGGTTCGACCTGAGCGATTGGACCCATGAGAATGCAGTGTCGCCCGCGGCACCGCGGGGCATCTGGGCCGGAGTGCTCATACGCATGAATTGACGGCCATAGTCAACGGCCGGTGCCAGTGCGTCCGCCGATTCAAGTCACGCGAAAGCGCAAAGTATTTCGGAATTGCTCAGGCTTATCTGGAAGGCTCGCGCAGGTAGGGGAACTCCTTTGTCGAGCAGGGTCTGGCGATATGAAACCCCTGCGCATAACCGACCCCGAGTCGCCTCAGTTCGTCCAGCACTTCCGCGGATTCCACCCGTTCGGCGATGGTTTGGATACCCATGGTTTTGCCGACCTGGCTGATCGCCTCCACCATGCTGCGATCGACCCGATCGCGCGTGACGTTCTCTACGAACTGCCCGTCTATTTTCAGATAGTCCACCGGCAGCGTCTTCAAGTACATGAACGACGATAGGCCGCTGCCGAAGTCATCCAACGCGAAGTGGCAGCCGCGCGCCTTGAGCTCACGCATGAAATACACCACATTGGCCAAGTTGGAAATGGCGGCGGTTTCCGTGATTTCGAAACACATCGCGCCCGCGACCAACTCGTTGTTGCTGAGCTCCGCGATCAGATACTCGAGAAAGCGCTCGTCGTTGAGCGAGGTTCCCGAGAGATTGACGGCGATCGTGAACGGCTTGACTCCTGACCCGACGCGATGCACCAGCCGATCGAGCGCCTGGCGAACCACCCACCGGTCGATCGCCGGCATCACGTTGTAGCGCTCCGCCGCCGGGATGAATTCGGCGGGCGTCACCAGAACGCCCGATTCGTCACGCAATCGCAGCATCAGCTCGAAATGTTCGCGTTCGTTCGCGGTTGAGCTTATGGGCACAATGGGTTGGTAGAACAGCTCAAAACGGCTCTCGTCGCAGGCCCGCGCCAATTTGGACACCCAGTGCATCTCGCGATGCCGCTCGGGCACGTCGTCGGGCTTGTAGAGCTGCACGCGATTGCGGCCGAGGTCCTTGGCCGAGTAGCAGGCGACATCGGCGGCACTCATCACATTGGCCACCGTAGGTGTCTCGGGGGTGATCTCGACGATGCCGATACTCACCCCGACCTGCAGCATGCCGTCCTGCCATATGAATCTATAGTCTCGAATCGCCTGGCGCAGGCTCTCAGCGATGCGCAGCGCCTGATCCAGCGAACAACTTTGCAGCAAAATACCGAACTCATCGCCGCCCAATCGCGCCAGGGTGTCGCCGCTGCGCACCCGCGATTGCAGCACGGCGGTGATCTGCTTTAGCAGCTGATCGCCCGCAGGATGTCCACAGGTGTCGTTGACCAATTTGAATTGATCCAAATCCAGATATAGCAGGGCATGGCGGCTGCCCGATTCTTGCCGCGCGTTTTCGACAGCGGCGGTGAGACGATTTTCGAATTCACGCCGATTGATCAAACCAGTAAGGGCATCGTGGCTGGCCTGGTAGTGCAGCGCGCGATGCAGGCGGCGTTCCTTGCTCACATCGTGGAATACCATGACGGCACCTATGAGATTGCCGGCCCGATCGCGGATCGGCGCCGCCGAATCTTGGATGGCCAGCTCCTGGCCGCGGCGATTCACCAGCACCGTGTGCTCGGCGAGCCCCAGCACTTGCCCTTCGCGCAGGCAGCGCACCACCGGGCTCTCGCTGGCTTCGCGGGTTGTCTCGTCGATGACGGTCAACACTTCGCCGATGAGCCGCGACTGCGCCTCGCGGTTCTCCCAGCCGGTCAAGCTTTCGGCGACCGGGTTCATGTAATCGATGCGTCCCTCGGAGTCGGTGGTGATGACCGCATCGCCGATGGATTGCAAGGTGACCTGGGCACGCTCCTTGGCCTGGAAAACAGCGGTCTCCGCCTTCTTGCGCTCCGTGTTGTCGGTGATCGTCCCTTCGTAGCCCGTGACCCGTCCCTGCTTGTCGCGCACCACCCGGCTCGAATCCATGACCACGAGCATGGAGCCGTCCTTGCGGCGCAATACGTATTCTTCGTTGCGCAACTCGCCTGCACTCTCCACCCGGCGCACGAAGGTGTCGCGGTCATTCGGATACCAATACAGCGCCTCCGCCGGCGTTTGATAGAGTTCCTCCGCCGAGCCGTAACCCATGAGGTTCACGAACGCCGGATTCGCGACGAGAATGCGGCCGTCGCGCGCGGTCTGGTATACGCCTTCCATCATGTTTTCGAAGAGGCCGCGAAATTTCACCTCGCTGTTGCGCAGCGCATCCTCGGCGCCGCGGCGCTCGATGGCGATTCCGGCGATCTGCGCCATGCGCGACATCAGCTCGCGGTCCTTTACCAACGGCACGCCCGCAAGGCGCCTGTAGACCGCCAAAGTGCCGACGACCCGCCCGTCCGAAGCGACAATGGGCGTGGACCAGGCAGCTCTCAGGGAGGCATGCTGCGCCGCCTCGCGGCGAAACTCCCATAGTGCGTCCGTCTCGATGTCGGCGACGGTGATGTGCCGCTCCAAGTACACGGCGGCGGCGCAGGAGCCGTAGCGGATCTCGATGGGCACGCCGTCCATCGCCGCTACGAATTCGCGCGGCAAATGCGGCGCGGCACCGAAATTCAATGCCTGCCGTTCATGATCCAACAGATTGACGGCGCAACGGCTCTCCAGCATGACGCACTCGATCAGTTCGCAAATCGAGTCCAGCGCCGAGGCCAGCGGCGCGTTGGCGGCGATTTTTTCGAATACGCGACGCTCGCCGGCGGCGACCGCATCCGCGCGCTTGCGCTCGGTGATGTCGGTGATGCTGGCGCGAATCAGCCGGCGATTGGAACTGGGCAAGCGCACGAAACGCACTTCGCAGGGCATGTTCTGGCCCGTGGCATCGCAGTGCGCCCACTCGAAGACCGGCGCATCGCCCGCCAGCGCGCCTTCGATGAAGCCCCGCGGCGGCCCGAAGGAAGGTGCGCCGCTGGCAAGCAGGGCCTCGCGCGGCATCTTGAAGAAGCGGCAGGCATTGTCGTTAACGTCGACGAATGTGCCTTGGTCGACATCGAACACCACGATCACTTCGGGAGCGTGCTCCACCAAAGTTCGATAGCGTGCCTCGCTTTCGCGCATTGACTGTTCGGCAAGATGCCTTTCGGTGATGTCGCGAATACTGACGATGTAGCCGTCGCGCCAATTGAGCTTGGCCTTGCTGACGGCGATCTCCACCGCGACCCGATTGCCGCCCTTGGTCCGACCCCAAGTCTGATGCGCCGCCAGATCCACATGGGTATCGTCGATCTTGGTGGCGAAGCGTTCGAGAAAGTCCCCATGGTCGCTCGCGATGTCGGGGAGCAAGTAGTCGAGCGAGCGGCCCAGGATCTCCGCCGGCGCGTAGCCGAAAATGAGTTCCCCGGTGGGATTGAAGGTTTCGATATGGCCGGCATCGTCCAAGGTGACGATGGCGTCTTTGACATTGTCCAAGATGGCCTGCAGATGCGAGGCGGTCTCCTCACGAATCTCGCGCGTGAGGGCTTGCGCCTCGTCCGACATGAGCTGCATCGAGCGCACCACGCCGCGCCTTTCCCCGTCGATCCTATCGTAGTGCGCGCTCACCATTCCGAGCAGCGTTTCAACGTCTAAATCGCCGCTGCTGCCGCGTGCCTCCGTAATCTGGCGCTCGAGCAGGTGATTCAAATTGTCCGCAGGCTGCTCAGCCTCGCTACGATGCGTTGCCTCGCTGCGAATTGCGGCCGCGTTGTCGCGTGACAAGTCCCTGATCTCCCGCACTTAATCTACGGCGCGACGGCGCCGGATGGAAGCTAGATGTTAGGGAGATCCCGCAGTGGCGGCGTGACGCGCGTCTCGGTTCGGCCAATAATCGGTTAAATAATCGGACCCCGCGAAGCGAAGGATCTTACGATCCTTGGTCCACCGTTTCGCGCTCCGAACGCTTGCGGTCGTTCTCTCGCAAATTGCGCTTGCGCAGACGAATGGACGTGGGGGTCACTTCGATGAGTTCGTCGTCGTCGATGAATTCCATGGCCTGTTCCAGCGAGAAGCGAATGGGCGGCGTCAAAACCACATTTTCATCCTTGCCAGCGGCCCGCATGTTGGTCAGCTTCTTGCCCTTGAGCGGGTTCACGACCAAATCGTTGTCGCGATTGTTCATGCCGATGATCATCCCTTCGTACACCTCTTCGCCGGGACCGATGCACAGCCGGCCGCGCTCCTGCAAGCTGAACAGCGAGTAGGCCAGCGCCACGCCCTGGCCGTTCGCGATCAATACGCCGTTCGGGCGCTGGCCCAACTCGCGCTGCACCACCGGTCCATAATGATCGAACACATGGTGCAGCAGCCCCGTGCCGCGGGTCATGGTGCGAAACTCGGTCTGAAATCCGATCAAGCCGCGCGACGGAACCATGTAATCCAATCGGACTCGGCCGCGCCCGTCGGCCTGCATGTCCTTGAGTTCCGCGCCTCGACTGCCCAACGCCGACATGATGTCGCCCTGCGCATCGGAGTCGGCGTCGACGGTGACCTGCTCGTAGGGTTCGTGCGCCGCGCCGTCGACTTGCTTGATGACTACGCGGGGTCGCGAAACGGCCATTTCAAAGCCTTCGCGGCGCATGTTCTCCAGCAATACGCCCAGATGCAATTCGCCGCGGCCGAACACGACGAACTTGTCGGGATCCGCCGTCGGCTCAACCCGCAGGGCCACATTGTGAATGGACTCGCGGTCAAGGCGCTCGCGAATCTGCCGGCTGGTGACGAACTTGCCTTCGCGCCCAAGGAAGGGCGAGGTATTAACCTCGAAAGTCATGCTGATGGTCGGTTCGTCGACCGTCAGGCTGGGCAATGGCGCCACTGTCGCGGGGTCGCACAGAGTATCCGATACCTTGGGCTCGGGGATCCCCGCAAACGCTACGATGTCGCCGGCGCTGGCCGACTCTACTTCGACGCGGGTCAGCCCGTGGAAGCCCAATATCTGGGTGATCCTCTCGGGGCGCTGCTTGCCCTCGCGGTTGATCACCGTGACCGCCATGCCGCGCTTGATCGTGCCGCGCTTGATGCGGCCGATGCCGATGGCACCGACATAACTAGAGTAATCCAACAACGTCACCTGAAGCTGCAATGGACCGTCCGCGTCCACGTCGGGGGGCGGGCAATGCTCCACGATGGTCTTAAACAGCGGCTGCATGTCACCGTCGCGCACCGTCGACTCCAGGCCCGCGAAGCCGCGTAGAGCGGACGCATAGATCACCGGGAAATCCAGTTGTTCGTCGGTCGCTCCCAGGCGATCGAACAAATCGAAGGTTTGATCCAGCACCCATCCCGGGCGCGCCTCGTCTCGATCGATCTTGTTGATAACGACGATGGGGCGCAAGCCATGCTTGAAAGCCTTTTGCGTCACGAAGCGAGTCTGCGGCATGGGTCCGTCCACCGCGTCGACGAGCAGCAGCACGCAATCGACCATGGCGAGCACACGCTCGACTTCACCGCCGAAATCAGCGTGGCCCGGCGTATCGACGATGTTGATGCGGTAGTCGCCCCAGGTAATCGCGGTGTTCTTCGCGAGAATGGTGATGCCGCGCTCACGCTCCAGATCGTTCGAATCCATGACCCGTTCTTGCAGGTCCTTGCGCGCATCGAGCGTTCCGGATTGCCGTAACAGCTGATCCACGAGAGTGGTTTTGCCGTGATCGACGTGCGCGATAATGGCGATGTTGCGAAGTTTCTGAGTCACAGTGAGGCCCCGGGAAACCCACCATTATAGAGCCTTAAGGCGATTCGCGCCTTAGTTTCAGCGTTCGACGATCAGAGGGATGGTAAATAGCCGTGACTCGGTCATTTCATCGTGTTTGAGAGATATGTTAAAACTCAGCAACAACACACCGTCCACCGTGGGGGTCACTTTGACGCTGTGGCGATACACCTGGCCCGCCTGGACGGCGGGCAAATCGATTTGGCCCGTGCCCGGAAAAACAGTCAGGCCGTCCCCGCCGGTGACCAGAATATTCGCCCCGCCGGCGTCAATTTGCGGCACGACGGCAAGGTCGATATCGAGCGTCTGCCCCAGAACCGGGCGTTGCTGCAGATCGAACTTCAGCTGGACTGCTAGTTGAGATTTGCCCTGGCTCACCGCCTCCACCATGCCCGCAGTCAAATCCGCCGCGCTGGGCCCCTTCTTGGCCACCACGGGAGCACTGATCTGCGGCGTGGGCACCGGCTGCAGTGGCGTATCTGAATCTCGATGGCAGGCGCATAGCGCCGCCACGATGCAGAGCGTCAGGACTCTCGCGGTCTTCATCTTCGTATGATCACCAAATATGCGGCCGATCACAACTCAAGCGGCGGACCCATGACCGCAGCGAGCTGCTCGTCGAGGGCGCGGTAGTGCTCCTCCCAATAGCGCGGCTCGGCGAACCAGGGAAAGGCTTGAGGAAAGGCAGGGTCGTGCCAGCGCCGCGCCAGCCATGCCGAATAGTGGATCATGCGCAAGGCGCGCAGCGGCTCGATGAGCGCAATTTCACTGCGATCAAACGGCAGGAATTGCTCGTATCCCTGCAGTAAATCGCGCAACCCCGTGCGCATCTCCTGCTGGCCGCCGGCCAGCAACATCCACAGGTCCTGAATGGCGGGTCCGGTCAGGCAATCGTCGAGATCGACGAAGTGCGGCCCCTGTTCCGTCCACAAAATATTACCGCGGTGACAGTCACCGAGAATCCGCCCCAGAGCCGCCCCACCCCAGCCGTCGGCGCGCGCCTCGATCTCATCCAGAAGATCATCCGTGACATCGGCGTACTTGGTGGCCAGATAATCGGGCATCCAGTCTCCGTCGAGTACGAAATCGCGCGCCCTACGGCCCAGATCTTCCACGGACAGGCGCACGCGCTCCTGAAAACGCGCGGCTCGGCCCACCGCATGGATTCGGCCGAGGAACCGGCCCACCCATTCCCGATCGTCGCTGACCCCCAATTCCGGCCAGCGGCCGCCGCGGCGTGGAAAAATGGCATAGCGAAACCCACGGTGCGCATGCAGGGATTCACCTTCCGTAAGCAATGGCGCCACCACTGGAATTTCCTGCGCCGCCAACTCGCCGGCAAATGCGTGTTCTTCGCGAATCGCGGCGTCCGTCCAGCGGCCCGGCCGATAAAATTTGGCGACCACTGGTGCGCCCTCCTCAATACCGATCTGGTACACCCTATTTTCATAGCTATTGAGCGCCAGGACCCGGCCGTCGCAGCGATGCCCCAGCGCCTCGATTGCATCCAAGACGGTCTCAGGCGATAGCTCGGTATAAGGTGCATCACTACTGTTCATAATTGGAATTCTACAGGTACGATGCGGTCACTCCTTTGATAAAGCACGCTGCTAGAATGCCGCCCATGCGATTACCACGACCTAAGTCATTGAGCGGCCTGATGCTGATCGGCTTCACCATCGTGGCTGCTCCGCCGCTTTTCGCCATCGTAAACGCGGCCGTACAAATGAATCGCCTGTCGGCCCGCAGCGAGCAATTGGTGGTGCACGGCGTTCGGGGCACTCGCAACAACCAGCGTATGTTCGAGGAGATAGGCGCGCTCGAGCGTACCGCGCGCCTGTACCAGATCATCGGCAATAAGGATCTGCTCGATGTGTATGCCCGCAATCAGGACCGGCTGGCGGCCACTCTCAGTGAACTGCTTGCCATGCCGCTGGATGCCGAGTCGCATGAAGATGTGCAGGCACTACAGGGCGAGGCCGACAGCCGGCAGCAAGAAATGAAGCGGAGCGAGCCCAATTCAGCGCGCATGGCGGACTTGATCAATGAGTTTCCGCAGCTCTCGGACCGCGCATCCAAGGTATCGAACCGCGTCAGTGCACAAATCGATCGTGAACTGACCAGTCTGCAACTCGCGACCCAGCGCGCGCAGCGCAATCTGTTTTGGGAGACATTATTGCTCGTGCCCTTGACGCTGGCGGTGGTGGGCGTATTCACCTACCTATTCGGCCGGCCCATTCGCGCCATCGACCGCGCCATCAGTGAATTGGGTCGCGGCACGTTTTCCAGACCCATCGCCATCCGCGGACCTGCGGACCTGGAGCGTCTGGCGGCGCAATTGGAATGGCTGCGGGGACGGTTGCTCGATCTGGCGCAGGAGAAAAACCGATTCCTGCGGCACATGTCGCATGAACTGAAGACGCCGCTGGCAAATATACGGGAGGGAACCGAACTGCTGATGGACGGAGCGGTCGGTGAGCTGAAAAGCAGCCAACGCGAAGTGACCGCGATCTTGCGCGAGAACGGGATGAAGCTGCAGCGACTCATTGAAAATCTGCTGTCTTTCAGCGCCTGGCAGGCCAAGAGCGTCGGCTTGGAGATCAGCGAATTCAAATTACGGCCCATGATCAAGAGCGTATTGGAAAGCCAGCAACTCACCTTGGTGGCACAGCGTGTGCGACTCGACGTCCACGTTGAAGATCTCACGCCGGTCGCCGACCGCGGCAAGGTACGCCTGATCCTCGACAATTTGCTGTCGAACGCCATCAAGTTCACACCCCGCGGCGGCGCCATTTCGATACATGCACGCGCCGAACGTGATCAGTTGGTGCTGGATGTCATGGACAGCGGGCCGGGAATTCCTGCCGATGAGCGCGATCGGATATTTGAGGCTTTTTATCAGGGAAAGACGCCCCAGGGAGGACACGTCAAGGGAACGGGAATCGGACTGTCGGTGGTGACCGAATTCGTCAACGCGCACAGCGGCAGCATTGAGATTCTCGAAGCCAAATCGGGAGGCGCGCACTTTCGAGTGCGTTTACCCATGTGTCAGGCCATGATACCGCGTGAAAAAGCCCATGCGGCATAAATGCTTGCGCTTTGCAGCATGCGCCGTCGCTTTGAGCTGGATAAGTGCCTGCGGCGTCAGTAGCTCCTTTGCCCGCCAAAAGCCGGCCGCTCCTTCGGCACCGGATCATGCGCCTCAGGAATTGGGTCCCATCGCGCCCCTGCTCGACCTGATGAGCAACCTGCCGCAGGGCGATCCGGCGCGCCAGGCGGAACTGTTCCAGACGGCCAAGGATGCCGCCGATCTGACCCCCACTACCAGCAATAGACTCAAATACGCTCTGGCGCTGGCCACACCGGGGTACAGCGGCTCCGACCCCGTCGCAGCACAGCGACAGTTGTCGGAACTGCTGGCTAGGCCTGAAACTCTACTACCGATTGAACGCTTATTGGCCTTGGTCGAGCTCAAAGAGGTCGAACAAAGGCTGATACTTCAGGCTGAGAACAAGCGCATACGAGACGACGCGGCGCACGATGATTCACGTGACAAGCTGCAGGCGATCAACCGGCGCTTGGGCCAGGAATTGGATGAAAACGTGAAGCTGCGCAAAGCCTTGGACGAGGCTCGAGCCAAACTCGAGGCCATCACGCATATTGAGCGATCGATTAACGATCGCGGCACGAGCGGATCGCACACGCCGTGAAGGTCACCGGAGACACCGCATTGAACGCCTACTCGATTGCCGCGACAACACCCCTCTCTTTTGGCCTGCATGCCGGAACGCGCGACACTCAGACGCCGCAAAAGCGTAAAGCTCGCATCTTGGTCGTGGATGATGACCCTGGACTATTGCGGCTTTTGACCATCCGGCTGCGCGCCGAGAACTACGAAGTGGAAGCGGTAGAAAGCGCCGCGGCGGCGCTCGCCGCGTGTACACGCTTTCGGCCCGATCTGGTGATCACTGACTTGCGCATGGACCAGATGGACGGAATAGGCTTGCTCAAGGAGCTGCAGAGCCGCTGGCCGGGCCTCAGAGTGATCATCCTGACGGCGCATGGCACGATTCCGGATGCCGTGCATGCCACTCAAAGCGGCGCCTTCGGTTTTCTGACCAAACCGGTGGACAAGCAAGATTTGCTCGATCACGTGCAAAAAGCCCTGAAAGTGTCGGGATTCGCGCATGTGGATGAAGATTGGCGTTCGAACATCATCACGCGCAACCAGCTGATGGAAGACAAGCTGGCGCAGGCCAACATGGTAGCCGGTACCGATGCGCGGGTACTACTGACCGGCGAGAGCGGCACGGGCAAGGAACTATTGGCGCGTGCGATTCACGAAGCGAGTCCTCGGCGCAACAAGCCTTTCATCGCGATCAATTGCAGTGCAATGGCGGAAAACTTGCTCGAATCGGAGCTTTTCGGCCACGAAAAAGGCGCTTTTGCAGGCGCCACGCGTTCGCAGAAAGGCCTGTTCGAGACGGCTGACGGCGGCACCTTGCTGCTCGATGAGGTCGGCGACATGCCAATGCGATTGCAGGTGAAATTGCTGCGCGTCCTGCAGGAGAATCAAATTCGCCCAGTGGGTGCGGCAGAGGCAGTGCCCATCAACGTCCGGATTATATCCGCGACGCATCGCGACCTGCACGAGATGATGGTCGGCGGCCAATTCCGCGAGGATCTGTACTACCGGCTGAATGTGGTACACATCGAGATGCCCTCCCTGGGCCGGCGCCGCGAGGACATCCCGTTGCTAGTCGCACACTTCCTGGAACAGATCGCCAAGGAAAGCGGGCAGCGCAAGATTTACGCCCCCGAGGCCGTCGAGCTGCTGGCCACCTCCGAATGGCCGGGCAATGTGCGCCAGTTGTACAACGTGGTGCGGCAAAACGTCGCACTCTCGCACGGTGCCATCATTACGGCTGAATTGGTGCAGCAATCGCTGGGCGGCAACCCCACGCGGCTGCCGTCATTCGACGAAGCGCGCGATGAGTTCACTCGCAACTATCTGTCGCAAATATTGCAGATCACGGGCGGCAACGTCAGCCAGGCAGCCCGCCTGGCCAAACGCAATCGTACGGACTTCTACAAACTCCTATCTCGCCACCAGCTACTGCCCGACGATTTCAAAAAGAACTGAGGCGGAGCAGCCCGTAGTATCGATTGTTCGTCGCACGAGGCGCAGCGATGCGCAGGCCTCGCTACCGGCTGCTAGGTGTAGAACTCGGCGATTGTGGCGACGACATGCGCCAGCTGCCCCTGTTCCAGTTCCGGATAGATGGGCAATGCCAGGGTTTCCGCGGCGGCTAGTTCGGAATGCGGAAAATTCCCTGCATGGTAGTTTAGGTAAGCGAAGCACTTCTGCAGATGCAGCGGCACGGGGTAGTAAATCTCGCTGCCTATGCCGCGTTCGGTGAGCCTTGCTTTGAGAGCATCGCGGCCCTGTGCGCGCACCACGTACTGATTGTAAATATGCCGATATCCCGCAATTGCCGGCGGCGTACGTAACTTCTCCCCCAACCCGGCAGCGGCGAAGGCGGCGTCGTAGTACGCCGCATTGCGCTGCCTAGCTTCAGTCCAGCCATCCAAGTATTTCAGTTTCACACGCAGTATGGCGGCCTGTAGTTCGTCGATGCGGAAATTACCGCCGATCTCCGCGTGGTAGTACTTGGGTTTGCCGCCGTGCACACGCAGAACCCGCATGCTTTCGGCAAGCTCCTCGTCATTGGTGGTACATAGGCCTGCATCGCCGAATGCGCCTAAATTCTTGCTTGGAAAGAATGAAAAGCAGCCAACGTCGCCGATCGTGCCGGCTCGCACCCCGCCCTTGTACTCCGAGCCTATGGCCTGCGCCGCATCCTCGATCACCTTGAGTCGGTGATGGCGCGCCATCGCCAGCAGCGGGTCCATGTCGGCGCACTGGCCGTACAGGTGCACGGGCATCACCGCCTTGATCCGGCCGCCGCTGGCACGATTGATCAACTGTTCGCCCTGCACCACACAATGGTCTTTAATGAAGGCCTGCACGGCGTCGGGCGACAGGTTGAACGTCAGGGGGTCTATATCGCAGAACACCGGCCGCGCCCCGGTGCGGGCAATCGTTCCCGCTGTTGCGAAAAAGGTAAAGGAAGAAGTGATAACCTCGTCCCCCAGCCCGACCCCTAAGGCCATGAGCGCCAGCAGCAGAGCATCGGTGCCCGAGGACACGCCGACACCGGTCGACGCGTCGCAATACTGGGCGATCTCCACTTCCAGGGCGCGCACGTGATCGCCCAGTATGAAGTGCTGGCTGGCGCACACCTGATCGATAACCGGCATGACTTCAGCGCGGATTTGGGCAAATTGGGCTTTAAGATCGAGTAGTGGGACTTTGGTCATAGCCCCGTAGAATACCATTGGCGTATGGGTGGCCAAGCGCCGGACCCGGGGCCGATTTGACATTTGTGGATATGGGTCACGCACGAATCGATGGAGTTGAACGATAATGCAGCTTGCTTTTGTCGCACTTCCGCCACGCGCGAGGATCGCAATCGTCTGTGGCTGCATGGATACCCGATGACCCAACCGGTCTTGTTCAAACAGAGCTTTCTGATTGCGGTCCTAGCCGGCGTGCAGGCCGTGATGCCGGCGGTGGTCGCCGTCGCCTCGCTGTATGCGACCATCATATTTTTCGGCATAGTGTTCGACCGCTCTTCCCAGGCCATCATCATCGTCGCGGTACTGTGCCTGATCCTGGTGCAGGCGCCGCGCGAAGTCACCACGCAGATAACTTCCGCACGCATATCGGCCGTCGCAGATGTGCTATTTCGCTGGCTGCTGCTGCTGGCGGTGATGCTGGCCATAGGCTACGTCACCAAGTCCCTTACCGAATATCCGCGCCGCATATTCATGACCTGGGCGGCGGTCACGCCCATTGCGCTGATCTTCTCCACGCTCGCGATGCAAGAGGTCATGCACCACTTCTTGATGAATGCCTTCGAAAAACGCAGCGCCATCTTTGCGGGATACAACAACAGCAGCCTGGAGCTGGCGCGGCGGCTGACGAATAACCCTGCGATGCGCCTGGAAGTATCCGGCTTCTTCGACGATCGGAGTAGCGACCGTCTTGCAATGGAGTCCGATGCCAAGCTCGTCGGCACCCTGAGCGACCTATCCAGCTACGTGAAGGAACACGGCACGGATGTCATTTTCATCGCGCTGCCGATCCGGCATGTGAAGCGAGTCATGAACCTGCTCGATGATCTGCGCGACACCACGGCCTCGATCTACTACGTGCCCGATATCTTCGTGTTCGACCTCATCCAGGCGCGGTCCGGCGAAATCCATGGCATTCCGGTGGTCGCCATGTGTGAAACCCCTTTCTACGGATACCGCGGTGTCACGAAACGTCTGACCGACATCGGCTTGTCCGTCATTATTCTGCTGCTGCTCCTGCCGCTGCTGCTGCTGATCGCGGTGATGGTGAAGACCTCATCGCCCGGGCCCGTCATATTCAAACAGCGCCGGTACGGACTGGATGGGCGCGAGATCGCGGTGTACAAATTCAGGACCATGAGTGTCACTGAGGACGGGGCCCAGATCCGGCAGGCGTCGAAGAAGGACAGCCGCATCACTCGCATCGGCGGCATTCTGCGCCGCACTTCGCTGGATGAGCTGCCGCAGCTCATCAATGTCCTGCAAGGCCGTATGAGCCTGGTGGGCCCACGTCCCCACGCAGTGGCCCACAACGAGGAATATCGCAAGCTCATCAAAGGCTACATGGTGAGACACAAAGTATTGCCCGGCATCACGGGGCTGGCGCAGGTGAACGGCTGTCGCGGCGAGACCTCGCAGCTCGAGGACATGGAGGCACGGGTGAACTACGACCTGGACTATCTCAGACGTTGGACGCCCATGCTGGACATCAAAATCATCCTGCTTACCGCGGTCAAGGTATTTCGCGACGACAAGGCTTATTGAGGCCCGAGCGGCTGCTCGATCGCCACTCCGGTGGTGACATAGCCTTCGTGAAATAGATAATGACCGATGACGGGCCATGCAACATGCCTCGAGATTGCCAGGGGTCGGGTCGCAATGACGGTGAAACCCTCCGGCCCCGAACCCCAATTCAAGGCCTCAATGCGCAGATCCTCAAAATCCAGCCATTCACCCACCAAGGGATACTGGCACTTGTAGAACGCCTCCTTCGCGGAAAAGATCAGCGTGACTGCGGCCGCCCGCTGCGACTCGGGCAGGGAATATAACCAATGAGTCTCGGTGGCTACACAAATGGTGCCCCAAATGTCGGGGCTCACCTGCCCCACCATCTCGCTATCGACACCAATCGCCGCCACGCGCGTTCTTGGCGCGGCCACCGCAAGGCACAGCCCGGCGGTATGGGTGATGCTGCCCGCGATGCTATCCGGCCAGACCGGCTGGCGGTCGGGCGCGACCCGTACTGGGAAATGGTGCACACCCAATTCTGCCAGAGCGTGTTTTGCACATAGGCGACCGGCCGAGAATTCCCCGACACGTTTGGCAACCGCACTTTTGATATGCTCGGCCTCTTCCGGGGCAAGCGCGGTGGCGTTTCCCGGACCCCGCATTTCGGCCACGGCGACCCCGGCCGGAAATAGGGCTTGCAGGGCCGGCGACAGCCGCGGGCGGGGGGCGGGGAATTGTGATTGAGACGACACTTTTACAGAAAATTTTCCTAGCCTGCGAGTGCAAGCATACGCTACCGTGATCACCGGACGGGCCCGCAGGTGCGGCCTTGTATTATTGTTGACGCAAGCTGCAGTGGAGGACGAGGTCTATGGGAGACACGACGGCCCCCTGCGTCAGTGAGGCACCCTATGCGGTGCCCACCGGCGTTGCCCTGCTAACGGACAACGGCGAATTCCGCGCCAAGTTCAATCGCACGGATTTCCTGTTCGACCATGGCCTGGCGGGCCATCCCCTGTTCGAGCTGCCGGCCCTGGCGGAGCTCGCGAACCGCATTCCCAAGTTCCGTGATTTCGTCTACTGGCAGAATGGGCGAGTCAATGTGAACGACAAATGGGACGCCAATCCGGCTCCTCGTTTGTCGCTCGAGGAAACCATCCACGGGATTGCGCACAACGACTCTTTGGTCATTCTCAAGCATGCGGAACAAGATCCCCTTTACGGACCCGTGCTACAGGAGATCCTGCAGCGAATATATTCGTTCACCTCGCCGGCCGCGCAAGCCGATATCGTTTTGGGGGAATCGTTGATATTCCTCAATTCGCCCGGCCGCAAGACCGCCTACCACCTCGATCTAGAGTCGAACTTTTTGCTGCAAATCGCCGGCGAGAAACTCGTCCATGTGTTCGATTGCGCCGATCGCTCGCTCACAACGGATGTGGAGCTGGAGAACCATTGCGGCGGGAATCATAACGGCGCGATTTACAAGCCGGAACGGGAAGGCGATGCTCATTTCTATCATCTGACACCGGGGCACGGAGTGCACTTCCCCAGTATGGGGCCCCACTGGGTCCAGAACGGCGAGCAGTTGTCGATCTCTATCAATATCAACTTCGATCTCAAGTCCATTCACCACCGCATGAAACGAATCTATCGCGTGAACCGCTTGATTCGCCGGCTGGGCCTCGAACCCTGCGCACCGGGGAAATCGCCGATGAAGGATGCCTTGAAGGACAAGATGTGGCTGGGAGTGTCCGCCGTGTTGAATTCGGTGCGTACCGCGGTAAAAGGACGCGACGAGTCGATGGCTTACCCGGCGTGGCGTCCTGCGCCGGTTGCGCGGGTGAACGGCGCCCAGCCCGTCTGAAGCTGTGCCGGAAATGCCCAGCCCGACAGAACAGCCGGCCCAGTCCTTCGACGGTGATTGGAGCCGTAGCGCGGCCAATCTCTGTATCCACCAGGTGTTTGAGAGCCGGGCGGCCGCAACGCCCGACAACGTGGCGGTGGTGTTCGACGATCAGCGATTGAGCTATCGCGAGCTGAACGAGCGCGCGAATCAACTCGCGCACCATCTGCGCCGCCACGGCGTCGGGCCCGATGTCCTGGTCGGATTCTGTGTAGAGCGCAGCATCGAACTGGTGGTGGGACTGCTGGCGATACTGAAAGCGGGAGGGGCCTATGTACCCATCGATCCGCAATATCCGCGCGAGCGCCGTAAATTCATGGTCGAGGATTCCCGCGCGGCCGTTGTGCTAACCCAAAGCAGTCTGGCCGCGGACTTGCCCGTCGAAAATGCCAAAGTCGTGTTGCTTGACGCTGATTGGCCTGAGATCGCACGCGAGCCCATCACGAACCCCGGCGGCGAGACGCAGCAGGACCACCTAGCCTATGTCATCTATACGTCCGGTTCGACCGGCGTACCGAAGGGCACTCTGATTTCGCATTGCAACGTGGTGCGCCTATTCCAAGCCACCAGCGCGTGGTTCGACTTCGATGAACATGATGTCTGGACCTTGTTCCATTCTTGCGCCTTCGACTTTTCGGTATGGGAGATGTGGGGAGCGCTGTTCCACGGCGGCAAATTGGTGGTCGTGCCCTTCGCCGTGAGCCGCACTCCGGAGAACTTTTATCGGCTGCTCGACCGGCAGCGGGTCACCGTGTTGAACCAGACACCGTCGGCCTTCCGGCAGCTGGTGCGCGCCGAAGAATCAAACGGCGCAGGCGCGAACCTGGCGCTTAGATTCGTCATATTTGGCGGCGAAGCTCTGGATTTTCACTCTCTCAAACCCTGGTTTGAGCGCCATGGGGATCGGCAGCCGAAACTGATCAATATGTATGGAATTACCGAAACGACGGTGCACGTCACGTATCGCCCCATCGAAGCCGAGGACTTGGGCTCGAGCAGCATGATCGGTGTGCCCCTCCCGGACCTTGTGATTCATCTCTTGGATGAGCATGGTCAACCGGTACCTGTGGGCGTTCCCGGAGAGATTCATGTGGGCGGCGCCGGCCTGGCGCGCGGTTACTTGCATAGGCCCGAACTCACAGCGCAAAAATTCATCCCGGATCCCTTCGCACCTGAGCGGGGCAAACGCCTGTATCGCTCCGGCGACTTGGGACAATATCTGCCGAACGGCGATCTTATGTACTTGGGGCGCATCGACCATCAAGTCAAAATTCGCGGCTTTCGCATTGAATTGGGCGAGATTTCAGCCGCGCTGAATTCATTCCCAGGCGTAGGCGAAAGCGTGGCGACGGTGGAAGAATCCAGCGCCGGCGACAAGCGTCTGGTCGCCTATCTGGTCAGAAAGCCGGGAGCCGACGTGAATATCGACGCCCTTCGTCAATCGCTGCGCCAGCGCTTGCCTGAATACATGATGCCTGCGGCCGTGCATTTCATCGACCGAATTCCGCTTACCGTCAACGGTAAGCTGGACGTCAAGGCCCTGGCGGCGGCGCAACCGCCGGCGCGCCCAGCCCCGGCAGCGGCAGCAAATCACTCGGGGACGGCTCTGGAACGGAACATAGGGGCCGTTTGGAGCGATGTGTTGCAGCGCGCCGGCGTTGGGTTGGATCAGAACTTTTTCGACGTGGGAGGCAATTCCATCCACCTCGCCCAAGTACACGAACGCCTCCAAAAGCTACTGCAGCGGCAAATTTCTATTACCGATCTATTCGCACACTCGACCATTCGAGCCCTGGCCTCGCATTTCGCGTCCACCGACTCCAAGGAAGGCGCCGACCAAGCCAGTCGCGCACGCGCGCTTCGCCAACGCGAGGCGCTGCTTGCTATGCGCCAGGCCAATCGCCTTCGAAAATGACCGCCGGCGGCGACGCCGAAGGGAAAAGGGCACAGTCTCCAGCCACTGAATCAGTGCGGCGCGGCGCCAAATGCTCGATCTGGGCGCTGTGTCGTTGTCTCTGTACGAATTTAGAGACATATTTTGTTATGTTCGGAGTAGGTACCGATCAGGCCACGTGGACGGCGGATTTGGGGACCCACACTGCGACTTGCCATGGAGCGCATAGCACGCGGAACACAGGGAAAGGAAGAGTTTTTGCATAATATGTTAAGTGAAGCAGCGAATTTGCAGGAAGGCTGGGCATCTCCGGCGCGGTCACTTGCTGTCCATGGCAGTATGAATCGTGAGTGATCAATTGGACATAAAGGCTCAAGATGCCGCTCTGAACGGCGTCGCCATCGTAGGCATGGCCGGGCGCTTTCCCGGGGCGCGCAATATCGCCGAATTTTGGCGCAACCTGTGTGCAGGCGTCGATTCGGTCACCCGCTTCGACGACGCGCAGTTAGAGGATAGTTTCAGCCCGGAAATTCGCAACTCCGCGAATTTCGTCAAAGCACGGCCCATCCTGGAAGGTGTCGAACTCTTCGATGCCGGGTTCTTCGGCATGTACGCTCGAGAAGCCGAACTGACGGACCCACAGCACCGACTGTTTCTGGAGTGTTCCTGGGAAGCGTTTGAGGACGCGGGCTATGACCCGGAAGTGTACCCAGGCGCCATCGGGGTATTCGCCGGATCGAGCCCTAATACCTACTTCCTCAATAATGTCTGCGGCGATCGCCAAACAATCAACGAGTTCACCAGCAACTATCAAGTCGGCTGCTATCCCATGCTGTTGGGCGCCGGTCAGGATTTCCTTGCCACCCGCGTTTCCTACAAGCTCAATCTGAAGGGGCCCAGCCTTACTCTTCAGACCGCCTGCTCCACCTCCCTGCTGGCGGTCGCCAAGGCCTGTCAAAGCCTGTTGCTGTACGAGTCCGATATGGCACTGGCGGGCGGGGTATCGATTACCTTTCCGCAGAAGCGCGGCTACCAGTACCTGGAAGGCGGCATGGTTTCCGCGGACGGCACCTGTCGACCCTTCGATGCGGATGCCTCCGGTACCATCTTCGGCAGCGGCGCAGGCGTCGTTCTGCTGAAACGCCTGGAAGATGCCGTCCGCGACGGGGATCACGTCTATGCAGTGATTCGCGGCAGCGGCGTCAACAATGACGGTGCCGCGAAGGTGGGTTTCACGGCGCCCAGCGTCGAGGGTCAGGCAGCCGTCATTCAAATGGCGTTGGCCAACGCGGACGTCGATGCACGCTCCATTTCCTATGTCGAATGCCATGGCACGGCAACTCCCATGGGCGACCCCATCGAAGTTGCGGGCCTTACCCAGGCATTCCGCGCGAGCACTGCCGATTCTCAATTTTGCGCGCTCGGTTCCGTGAAGAGCAACGTTGGACATTTGGACGCGGCGGCCGGCGTCACCGGCCTGATCAAGACCGCGCTATCACTGAAATTCCAAATGCTGCCGGCGACGGTGCACTATCGGCAGCCGAACCGACAGATCGATTTCACCAAGACCCCTTTCTTCGTCAACGGCGAACTCAAGCCATGGCCGGAGTCGGCGCAGCCTCGTCGCGCCGGCGTGAGCGCATTCGGCGTGGGTGGCACCAACGTTCACGTAGTGTTGGAAGAGGCGCCTTCGGCGGCGGCGCCGCGAAATGACCTCGATTCGGGCGCCGCGCCGCAGCTACTGACTCTATCGGCCAGAAGCACGTCGGCGCTCGAGGCTGCACGGCACAATCTCGCGCAGTACCTGCGCGAACCTGTGGCGGCTCCTCTGCGCGACATCGCCTACTCGCTGCAGCTGGGGCGACGCGGCTTCGATCACCGCCTCAGCATCGTCGCTCGCGACCGTGATGACGCCATCGCCAAAGCCGAGGGGCGTGAATCGCGCGGTGTGCACTCCGCAGTCCGCTCCAACAAGAGCGCCACTGTAGTTTTCATGTTCCCGGGTCAGGGCGCGCAGTACCCGAACATGGGCAGGGACCTTTACGAGCACGAAGCGGAGTTCCGAACCCATATCGACTATTGCGCCGATATTTTGCGGCCGCTGATGGCGGTGGACCTGCACGATCTTCTTTATCCGGCGGTGGACTCCCCGGACGCAAGACAACGCTTGATGTCGACCATCGCCGCCCAGCCCGCCATTTTCACGGTGGAATACGCGCTTGCCAGGCTGTGGATGAGTTGGGGGATACAGCCGCAGGCAATGATAGGCCACAGCGTCGGCGAATTCGTCGCCGCCGTGATCGCCGGCGTGTTGTCGTTGCAAGATGCATTGCTCGTGCTCGCCGCGCGCGGCAGTCTGATGCAGGCTCTGCCGGGAGGAGCTATGCTGGCGGTTCGTCTCGGCGAAGCCGACATGCAGCCCTTGCTGCCTCCATCGCTGGCCATCGCCGCCATCAATGGTCCCGCACTGTGCGTGGTTTCAGGTCCTTTCGAAGCAGTGGACGAGTTCGAAAAGCTGCTGACGGCTCGCCAGGTGGTCAGCCGCCGACTGCACACATCGCATGCCTTCCACTCCAGCATGGTCGACCCGGTGATCGAGCCGCTGCGCATTCAATTGCAGAGGGTCAAGTTATCGGAGCCCACAATCCCGTATGCATCCTGCGTGACCGGAAAATGGATACTCTCCGAACAGGCGACCTCCCCGCATTACTGGGCGCGGCACGCGCGCGAGCCGGTGCGTTTCTCCGACGGAATCGCCACCATCGCCGCGGGGCCGGCACCCATTCTGCTCGAAGTCGGACCCGGTAACGTTTTATCGACGCTGGCGGCACAGGCCACCCGCGGCCTCGGCATCCCCGTCATCACGTCCATGCAAGACTCGGCACGCGAACGCGGTGATCGTGACTGCATGCTTGAGGCGCTCGGCCGCTTGTGGGTTGAGGGGCTCGAACCCGATTGGCGGGTGGTCGACGCCACGCCCGGCGCACGGGTACCCCTGCCCACCTACCCGTTCGAACGCAGTCGTCATTGGATCGACCCTCCGGAGTCGACCTGCGCCGACCCGGGCACCCTGCCTCAACCCCTTACGACTCAGGACGACCGAGCGATGCAGCAGAGCACTATGGACAATCGCCTAAACGACCCCAGCACGACGATTGCCGCCATTTTCGAAGAGCTATCGGGCGTGCGACCGACCTCCGCCGATGCGCGCACGACGTTCTTGGAAATGGGCTACGACTCGCTGTTCCTGACCCAAGTCGCGCAGAAAATTCAAAGCCAGACGAAAGTGAAGATCACTTTCCGTCAGCTTCTGGGCGAATATCCGACCATCAGCGCCTTGGCAGCGTATCTCGCCGATAAGATGCCGGCGTCCCCGGTCGTAGTCCCGTCCCGTCCGGCGCCGGCCGCGCCGCGCGCAGCGGCGACCGGCCTCGCGACATCCCATGCCGCGAACGGTGTGGCGGCGTCGGGTAGCCCGCTCAGCGGCGTCGAAGGCATTTTCCGCGACCAGCTGCAGGCGATGACGCAGCTCATCAATCGTCAATTCGAGATGTTGCAGGGCCTTGGTGCCGGACCCGTCGTGAGCGCGCTTCCGGCGCTCAACCCTAAGCCTGCGCCGGTCGCCTCCACGGCCGCGAGCGCGGTGGCGGACACCTCTCAACCGTCGCGATTTCAGACTTTCATACCGGCCAAGCAATCCACCGACGGCGTGATCACCGCAGAGCAACGGCGGCATATCGATGGATTGATCGCCAGCTACACCCAGCGGACCGCCGGTTCAAAGCTATTTACCCAGACTTATCGGCAGGCGCTCGCCGATCCGCGCGCCGTTTCCGGATTCCGGGCCGAATGGAAGGAGATGATTTACCCCATCGTCTGTGCGAGCTGCGCCGGATCGAAACTCGTCGATGTCGACGGCAACGACTATGTCGACTTGGTGAACGGCTTCGGCCAGACCGCCCTGGGTCACTCGCCGCAGTTTGTCGTCGAGGCCGTCAAGGCACAATTGGATCTCGGCTTTGCGATTGGTCCTCAGGCGGAACTGGCCGGCAAAGTCGCGGCCTTGTTCTGCGAAATGACCGGCAATCAGCGCATGACGTTCTGCAACACTGGCTCAGAAGCCGTTATGGCGGCGATGCGCATCGCGCGCACGGTAACCGGCCGGGAAAAGATCGTGATTTTCAACGGTGACTATCACGGACAGTTCGATGAAGTCTTGATCAAAGGCGTGCAGCGGCCGGGCAATGCACCCCGCTCCGTGCCGGTTGCTCCGGGGATTCCGGGCTCGGCCGCCGAGAATATGATAGTGCTCGAGTACGGGACCGCGGAGACGCTGCGATGGATACGCGAAAACGCGCAGGACCTCGCTGCGGTCATCGTCGAGCCGGTGCAGAGTCGCCATCCGCATCTGCGGCCCTTTGAGTTCCTGCGTGAAGTACGCCAGGTCACGTCCGCTTCGGGCACTGCCTTCGTCATGGACGAGGTCGTCACCGGCTTCCGCGTTCATCCCGGCGGCATGCAGGCGGTGACCGGCATTCGTGCCGATTTGGCTACTTACGGCAAGGTCGTGGGCGGCGGGCTGCCCATTGGGGTTCTGGCCGGCAGCGCGAAATTCATGGATGCTTTGGACGGCGGGCACTGGAGCTTCGGGGATGATTCCGTTCCCGAAGTCGGCGTGACGTTCTTCGCCGGCACCTTCGTCCGTCACCCGCTGGTTCTGGCCGCCGCCTGGGCCGTCCTCAATCATCTCAAGGAACACGGTCCGCAGCTGCAAGAGACACTGAACGGCAAGACGTCGCAATTGGTGGAACGCCTGCGCGGGATATTTGCCGATTTTGGCCTCAACAGCAAGATCGAGAGCTATGCGAGTTGGTTCTTCTTTCACTTGCACGACGATCCTCCGTTGGCCTCGCTGCTGTTCTATCACCTGCGCGAACGCGGCATACATATTCAAGACGGCTTCCCATGCTTCTTGACGACGGCCCACTCGGATGCCGATTTCGAGCGAATCTACACGGCGTTTCGCGACAGCCTCGAGGCGTTGCGAGCCGGCGGCATCCTAGGTTCAGCGGGCGCCCCCGCGGCGCCCGCCGCCGCCGCCACCCCGGCGGATGCCGCGATCGACGGCGTGCCCTTGACCGAAAACCAACTGGAAATTTGGTTGTCCGCGCAATTGGGCGATGACGCCTCCTGCGCCTTCAATGAGTCCATCGGATTGCGCATGCGCGGCACCTTGAACGAGGGGGCGCTGCGCGATGCCATGACGCAAATCGTCGCGCGCCACGATGCATTGCGCACGACGTTCAGCGCCACGGGCGAGGCTATGCGCGTCTCGCCGCCGCGCACCGTCGACTATCCCGTGACCGATTTTTCAGCGGCTGCGCCGGCCGATGCCGAGTCAGCCTATAAGGCTCTGGTCGACGCGGATGCGAACACGGCCTTCGATTTGGTCAATGGACCCTTGCTGCGCTGCCACTTGGTCAAACTGGGGGCCGATCTGCATGCCTTCATGCTTACGGCGCATCACATCATTTGCGACGGCTGGTCGATCAACGTCATCGTCAATGAACTCGCGCTAATTTATAGCGCGCTATGCCGTGGAGAAACGCCGCAGCTCACCGAGGCCCTGGAGTTCAGTGCCTACGCACGTTCGCAGGCGACGCGTGACCCGCAAGAACTCGCCAAGACGGAAAAATATTGGCTGGATGAATTCCGCAATCCGCCCCAATCCTTGGAACTACCCACGGATCGCCCGCGACCGACCATCAAATCCTTCCGCGGCGCCAGCCGTTGCCGCCGCATCGACGCCAAACTCCATCAGGCCGTGAAAAAGACCGGAGCCCGCCACGGCAGTACGTTGTTCGTCAGCCTGCTGGCGGCCTTTCAGGCCCTGATGGGCAGACTGGCGAACCAGGACGAGGTGGTGGTGGGTGTTCCCACCGCCGGACAATCACTGCTGGAGGACCAGACCCTCGTCGGCCATTGCGTGAATTTCCTGCCGGTTCGCGGCACCTGGAACTCCGCAACCTCGGTATCCGAATTCTTGTCGGCCACCTCCAAGCGTATCCTCGATACCTACGAACACCAGAGTTACACGTTCGGAACCTTGATTCGCAAACTGGCGCTGCCGCGCGAGGCCGGCCGGCTACCGCTGGCGGAAATCCAATTCAATCTGGAAAGGCTGGCCGAGCGCATGGAGGTGCCGAACCTCACCATCGAGGTAGAGCCCAACGCCAAGGCGTATGTCAATTTCGATCTATTCTTGAACGTCATCGAATCCGCCGACGGGTTGCGGCTGGACTGCGACTACAACACCGATCTGTTCGACCAGGCGACGGTTGATCACTGGCTGGACTGCTACCAGGCTTTGCTCGAATCCCTCGTTGCAGACACCGCTCAGCCGCTGTGCCGAGCCTCCTGTCTGCCGCCCGACGATCGCACGCTGCTGCTCGATCGCAGCAACGGCAGCGCAATTGATTTTCCCCGCGGCAGCACCGTGCATGGCCTGATCGAAGCATGCGGCGCCGCGAACCCGGAGGCGATTGCCGCGCAATTCGGCGGCGCGACATTGACTTATGCCGCGCTGAATAAACGCGTCAATCAACTCGCCAACCATCTGCGCGACAAAATCGGCGGCGCGGCGGTCGGCCGCCTCGTCGGCGTTTCGGTCGAACGCTCGTTAGACATGCTGGTGGCGTTGCTGGCCGTGATGAAGGCCGGCTGTGCCTATGTACCTTTGGATCCCATGCATCCCGCCGCGCGCCTGCGCCACATACTAGGTGAAGCGCAGGTCGCAGCCTTAATTTCGGACGGATCCGAAAGCGCGGCGTTGGTCTCGGCCGACACGCCGCTGATCGATGTGCGGCGCGATGCCGCCGCAATTGCCACCGCCCTGTCGGGGCCGCCAGCCGGGTCCGGTGACGGCGAAGATCTAGCCTACGTCATCTACACATCGGGCTCGACCGGCTTGCCCAAGGGCGTGGAAATCACGCACCGCTCGGTTGTGAACCTGCTGTGCGCCATGGCCCGCGAACCCGGACTGGATCGCAAGGA
Organism: Gammaproteobacteria bacterium; assembly: GCA_025357835.1. Taxonomy (GTDB): domain Bacteria; phylum Pseudomonadota; class Gammaproteobacteria; order Steroidobacterales; family Steroidobacteraceae; genus Bog-1198. The sequence goes on along the minus strand of JANYLM010000010.1, from coordinate 972 downwards.
TGTCTTCTTTGCGGTAACCACCATCTCATTCGATATTGCGGCCCTCGAGCTGTTCTTGCCGCTCATCGTCGGCGCGAAACTGGTCATCGCGGATCGCGGCGAATTGGCCGACGGCTTCAAGCTGTTGGGCCAACTCGACGCCGTCGGCGCAACCGCGATGCAGGCGACTCCCGCCAGCTGGCGCCTGCTGCTGGAAGCGGGCTTTCGCGCCAAGGCGGGCTTCAAGATTCTCTGCGGCGGCGAAGCACTTCCGCGCCAACTCGCTGACCGTCTGCTTGACGGCTCGGGCCAGCTTTGGAACATGTACGGGCCCACGGAAACCACGATTTGGTCGTCATGTACCCGGGTCAGCGCGGGCGCTCAGCCCATTACCGTGGGCGGGCCGACCGCGAACACTCAATTTTACATTTTAGATAAGCACGATCAGCTGCTGCCAACGGGCGTTCCGGGTCAACTGCACATCGGCGGCGAAGGCGTCGCGCGCGGATACTACAAGCGGAACGCGCTGACGGCGGAGAAATTCATCGCCAACCCCTTCGCGGCCGGACGCCTGTACAGAACGGGGGACTCAGCGCGCTGGCTGCCGGGCGGCGGATTGCAGGTGCTTGGCCGCATCGATCATCAAGTGAAACTGCGCGGGTTCCGCATAGAACTGGGCGAAATCGAAGCCGTATTGACCAACAAGGCCCAGGTATCGGCGGCCGCAGTCATACTGCGCGAGGACGCTCCGGGGGCTCCTCGCATAGTGGCATACTATGTTCAAAGCGGCGGACCCAATCATTCGCCGGAGACATTGGGCGCGCTTCTGGCGGAAGAAATGCCCGACTATATGATACCCACGGCCTGGGTGAAAATGGATACACTGCCGTTGTCGCCCAACGGTAAACTCGATCGGGCGGCGCTGCCTCAGCCCGATGCACAGCATGGAATAAAACAGGAGTTCGTCGCGCCGACGAACCCGACGGAACAGGC
>JANYLM010000128.1 GCA_025357835.1 Gammaproteobacteria bacterium | reverse complement strand
ATGATGCGGCCCCGCGACGCCAAGCAGAGCGCGCGTGGCGCGGAGGAATTTTTCGCGCTGCGCGAGGTGTCATTCGACATCCGGCAGGGGGAGATCGTCGGTCTGATCGGCCGGAATGGCGCCGGTAAGAGCACGCTCCTCAAGATTCTGTCGCGCATCACGGAGCCGACGTCGGGGCGCGCGGAAGTGCACGGCAGACTGGGATCGCTGTTGGAGGTGGGGACGGGCTTTCATCCTGACTTGACCGGACGAGACAACGTCTTCCTGAACGGCGCAATTCTGGGAATGCGGCGGCACGAGATCGCGACGCGCTTCGATGAGATCGTGGAGTTCTCGGGGGTGTCACAGTTCATCGATACGCCGGTCAAGCGATATTCGAGCGGCATGTATCTGCGACTCGCGTTCGCGGTCGCGGCGCATCTCGATACGGAGATACTGGTTGTCGACGAAGTGCTCGCCGTGGGCGATGCCTCATTCCAGAAGAAGTGCCTGGCGAAGATGGAAGATGTTGGGCAGCACGGACGAACGGTGGTGTTCGTGTCGCACAACATGATGGCGGTTACCCGCCTGTGTCAGCGAACGATTTTGCTGGAGGAAGGTCGAGTGATCGCGGAGGGGCCGTCACACGAGATCGTGGGGGCGTATTTGCGATCGGGGCTGGGGACGACGGCGGAGCGGGAGTGGAGCGATGACCTTGCTGCCCCAGGAAACGATATCGTGCGCCTCCGCGCACTGCGAATACGCACGCACACAGGTGAGATATCCGAAGCAATGGACATCCGGCTGCCCGTTCGTGTCGAGATGGAGTTTGACGTTTTGACCGACGGGCACTCTCTTGTCCCGAACTTTCACTTCTTCAATGAAGAAGGGGTCTGCGTTTTCATCGCGGGGGATCATGATCCCGCCTGGGAGCATCGTACTCGTCCATGCGGACGATATGCATCGACGGCTTGGATCCCTGGCAACTATCTCTCCGAGGGCACCATTGTGGTCAGCGCTGCGATAAGCACCATGGATCCGGTAGTCGTCCACTATTTCGAGCGTGACGCCGTCGCCTTTCAAGTCATCGACAGTTTAACCGGCGACTCCGCGCGTGGACGCTTTGCCGGTCCGATCCCGGGGGTTGTTCGGCCGCTTCTTAAGTGGACGACGGATTTCGAGCCTGCGAAGTCCACGAATCCCACCTTGAGCATGCATCCATGAAAGTCGTGTTACTTGCCGGAGGTTTGGGGAGCAGGCTTGCTGAAGAGACAGAGCTTCGCCCCAAACCGATGGTTGAGATCGGAGGTAAGCCCATCCTCTGGCACATCATGAAACACTTCGCCCACTATGGACACAACGAGTTTTACATCGCACTCGGTTACAAGGGCGAGTTCATCAAGCGGTATTTCGTCGATTATCTGAGTCTCAATGGGAGCATGTCGATCGACCTCGCGAGTGGAAAGATCGAGTCCCGCGATCGCGACAGCGAAGACTGGGTGATCCACTTGGTCGACACCGGTTTCGACACACCGACCGGAAGTCGAGTCCACCGTATGCGCTCATTCCTCGCCGGCGAGCCTGTGCTCGTGACCTATGGCGACGGCGTTGCCAACATCGACCTGAACGCTCTGGTACAATTCCATCGCTCGCATGGCAAGCTGGCGACCGTGACCGCTGTGCGGCCACCTGCGCGATTCGGCGAACTACTGTTCGATGGCGACCTCGTGTCGAAGTTCACGGAGAAGCCGCAGATCCACGAAGGGTGGATCAACGGTGGATTCCTGGTGCTCGAACCAGGTGCCTTCGAGTATCTGCACGACAAGGAATGCAGCCTTGAAGTCGATACTCTTTCGCGACTGTCTGCCGATCGGCAACTGGGTGCGTACAAGCATCAAGACTTCTGGCAGTGCATGGACACACTGCGCGATAAGCGCCTGCTAGAAAGTTTGTGGGACAAGGACACAGCGCCATGGAAGGTGTGGACGTGACGAGCTTTTGGCGCGACCGTCCGACATTCGTCACCGGTGCGACGGGGCTCGTCGGCGGCTGGCTAACGCAGCGACTCGTCGAAAGCGGAGCTTCGGTGGTCTGCCTCGTGCGCGACTGGGTGCCACGGAGCACGCTACTCGGCGGCGATCTCGTAGGGAAGGTGACGATCGTGCGCGGGGATGTCCGCGATCAGGCTGCGCTCGAGCGCATGCTTGGTGAGTACGAGATCGATACAGTGATGCATCTCGCCGCCCAGACCATTGTGCCAATAGCGAACCGCAATCCTGTTTCGACGTTCGAGTCGAACATCGCGGGCACGTGGTCGCTGCTCGAGGCGTGCCGTCGCAGTCCGACCGTAAAGCAGATCGTGTATGCCTCGTCGGACAAGGCTTACGGCGAATGCGACCAGCTTCCGTACGACGAGACGACGCCGCTGCAGGGATCGCATCCGTATGACGTCAGCAAATCGTGCGGCGATCTGATCGCGCAGAGCTACGCTAAATCGTACGGTCTACCTGTCGCAATTACGCGCTGCGGCAATTTCTACGGCGGAGGCGATCTCAATTGGAATCGCATCGTGCCGGGTACCATTCGCTCGGTTCTGCGCGGGGAGCGACCGGTAATACGCTCGGATGGCACGCTCATCCGCGACTACTTCTATGTCGAGGATGGCGCAGCTGCCTACATGCTGCTGGCGGAGCGGCTTGCCGGTGTCGCGGCGATGCGCGGGGCTGCATTCAACTTCTCGAATGAGCTTCAGATTACCGTTCGCGATA
>JANYLM010000126.1 GCA_025357835.1 Gammaproteobacteria bacterium | reverse complement strand
AGGTCAACGGCATGGAAGTGTCGATCGACGAGGAGTGCAGCCGCATATTGGCGATCCGGGCACCGGCCGCAGGGGATTTACGGGTCATTGTCGCGATTATCAAGACCATCACCGATCTGGAGCGCATTGGCGACGAGGGCGAGAAAATAGGCTACATCGCGTCGAGGCTCGCGACGATGGAGCGGCCCGCGGACAAATACCGCGAAGTGAAACACCTGGGCAGACAGGTCGCACAGATGGTACATGACGCGCTCGACGCCTTCGCCCGCATGGACTCCCAAGCCGCGCTCAAGACCGCGCAAGAAGACAAGATGGTGGACGAGGAGTACGAGGCCATTCACCGTCAGTGCATCACCTTCATGATGGAGGACCCGCGCACCATTCGGCGCGCGCTCGAGATCATGTGGATAGTGCGTGCTTTGGAACGCATCGGCGATCACGCCAAGAATATCTGCGAGTATGTGATTTACATGGTTCACGGCAAGGATATCCGCCATACCTCGCTCGAGGACGTCGCCAAGCAAATCGACGCCGCGCACGCCGTCTCGCGCGGCTGATGACGAGGCGCCAAGGTAATCTTGTCGGGTTTGCGGCCTGCGCGGGCTTGCTGGCTTATGCCTATTACGCCCAGCTCGTCCTGCACTTGGAACCCTGTCCGCTGTGCATTTTTCAACGGGTAGGCATATTCGCCATAGGCCTCGTGTTCCTGATCGCGGCGGCGCACGACCCGGTGGGCTGGGCCAGGCGCGCGTATGCGTCGCTGCTCGTGTTGACTGCGCTCGGCACCGTCGGTGTGGCGGTTCGGCATCTTTATATTCAGAGCCTGCCGGAGGGCAGTGTCCCGGCATGTGGGGCGTCGCTCGATTTCATGCTCAAGGTATTTTCCTTGAGTGAGGTGCTGGTCAAAGTGCTGACCGGCTCCGGAGAATGCGCCAAGGTGACTTGGGAGTTCTTAGGGTTAGCGATGCCGGGATGGGTCCTCATCGCCGCCCTGGCGCTGGGCGTTTATGGCCTATGGATCAATCTAAGGCGCCAGGCCCCGGTTCTGCGCTTCTGATGTCGAACTCGCCGCCGAAGTCCGACACCCTGCGATTGACGGAGGAACTGATTGCGCGTGCGTCGGTCAGTCCCGCTGACGGCGGCTGCCAGGCATTGATGATCGAGCGGCTCGAGTCCAGTGGATTTACCGTTGAAAAAATGCCCTTCGGCCCGGTTGACAATTTCTGGGCCACGCGCGGCCGCGGCGGGCCGGTGTTTTGTTTCGCCGGACATACCGATGTGGTGCCCACAGGCCCGGTGGACGAATGGCAGAGCGATCCCTTCCTGCCGGTCATCAAGGATGGCCTGTTGTATGGGCGAGGCGCGGCCGACATGAAAAGCGGCCTTAGCGCCATGGTGACGGCCAGCGAAGAGTTCGTGCGCGGGTATCCGTCGCATCGAGGCACGATCGCCTTCCTCATCACCAGCGATGAAGAAGGGCCGTCGGTCGATGGCACCCGCCGCGTGGTCGAAGTGCTGCGCGAGCGTAAGCAGAGCATCGATTGGTGTCTGGTCGGTGAGCCGTCGAGCGAGAGCGTCCTGGGCGACACCATCAAGATCGGCCGGCGCGGCAGCTTGAGCGGTCGTCTCACGGTACACGGCATTCAAGGGCATATCGCCTACCCGCAATTCGCCGATAACCCGGTGCACGCCGTCGCGCCCGCGCTGGTCGAACTCGCGGCGCGGAGTTGGGACCACGGCAACGAACATTTCCAACCCACCACATTCCAGGTATCGAATATTTCCGCGGGCACGGGCGCACCCAATGTCATCCCGGGAGAATTGAAGGCACGCTTCAATCTGCGTTTTTCGACGGAACAAACCGTGGATGGGCTCAAGACCGTGGTCGAGGAGCTATTGCGGCGCCATCACGTCAAGTACTCGCTGGAATGGTTTATTTCCGGATACCCCTTCCTGACCGTTCCGGGCGAACTGTCGAAGGCCGCCACCCGCGCCGTGCAAGAGCAACTGCAACTCACGCCGAAATTATCGACGGGGGGGGGCACCTCGGACGGACGCTTCATCGCCCCCATGGGTGCTCAGGTGATCGAGATCGGGGTGATCAACGAGACCATTCACAAAGTGAACGAGTGCGTGCGCGTCGCGGATATCGACAAGCTGCAGCGCATTTACTATCGCACCTTGGAGTTGTTGCTGGCTCCGTAGGCGTACGCCCCCCATATAAATGGTGACGCCTGCGCGCTGACGCGCGTAGCATCCGTCGGCCGGCACCAGTCCGGACGAGGATTTCGCAATGACGAGTGCACAACGTAAGCGCGGCGGTTGGAGTTGGTGGTACCTGCTCTTCGTCGTTCAGTTCGCCGTCGCTCTATGGCCTACTTTCTACAATAGAGTCGAGCCCACGTTGATGGGCGTCCCGTTCTTCTACTGGTTCCAGTTGCTGTGGGTTATGGTCAGCGCAGTATTTACCGCGGTCGTGTATTTTGCCACCAGCGATTGACCTGAAAGAATGAGCGGAAACGCAGGGTGGTTGGCGTGCAGAATGTGAACTGGGTTGCGCTGGGCGTTTTCGTCGGCTTGTTTGGTTTCATTTCTTGGTTGGGTTTCGCCGCCGCTCGCTGGCGCAAGGGTGATCTCGATCAGTTGCACGAATGGGGCCTGGGCGGAAGGCGTTTCGGCACGCTCATCACCTGGTTTTTGGTCGGCGGCGATGTCTATACGGCCTATACCTTCATCGCGGTTCCGGCGCTCGCCTTCGGCCAGGGCGCAGTCGCGTTCTTCGCGGTGCCGTATACCATTATGATCTATCCCTTGCTGTTCCTAGCTTTCCGCCGCCTGTGGCATGTGTGCCACAAGCATGACTACATTACGGCGGCCGATTTCGTGCGCGGCCGCTTTGGGAACCGCTGGCTGGCGCTGGCAGTGACGGTCACCGGAATCGTTGCGACCATGCCGTACATTGCCTTGCAGCTCGTTGGCATCCAGGTCGTGGTCGGCGCGCTCGGCATCTCCGGCACGGGCCTCAGCGCCGATTTGCCATTGCTCATTGCCTTCGTGGTGCTGGCGGCGTTCACTTATTCGAGCGGACTGCGCGCACCGGCGTCGATCGCCGTCGTCAAAGACATCCTGATCTATATCACGGCGCTGACGGCAATCATTGTCATTCCAATGCAATTGGGCGGCTTTGGAAAAATCTTCGCGGCGGTGCCGGCACAAAAGCTGCTGCTGGCGATTCCCGGACCGAATACCACGGGGTCGTATAGCGGTTATGCGACGCTGGCACTGGGATCGGCGATGGCGCTTTTCCTCTATCCCCACTCGCTCACCGGCATCTTGAGTGCCAGCAGCGGCCATGCCATTCGCCGTAATGCGGCGCTGCTGCCCGGCTACAGCATCATGCTGGGGCTGCTGGCGCTGTTCGGCTTCTTCGTCATCGCCGCCGGGGTCGATAAACTTCCCGAATATGCTGCTGGTTTCAAGCAGTTCGGCAACAACTTCGCCGTACCCGCGCTCATCCTCCACAGCTTTCCTGCTTGGTTCGTCGGTATCGCCTTTGCCGCGATCGGTATCGGTGCTTTGGTGCCGGCGGCAATCATGTCGATCGCCGCGGCAAACCTCTACACGCGCAATATTCACCGCGAGTTCATCAATAAGAGCCCGACCGACAAGCAGGAATCTCACATCGCAAAAGTGGTGTCGCTGATCGTCAAGGCCGGCGCGCTGGTCTTTATTCTGTTCGTGCCGACGCAATACGCCATTCAGCTGCAACTGCTGGGCGGTATCTGGATTATTCAGACGCTGCCCGCGGTGATGCTGGGCGCCTATACTCGATGGTTTAATGCCTGGGCGCTTCTGGCCGGCTGGGCGGTCGGGACCTTGGTGGGCACGGCAATGGCCATTGCAACCAAGCTGACGCCGACCTTCCCGCTGGCGGTTGGTGGCCACACGTTTCCGGGCTATACGGCCGTCTATACGGTGATCCTGAATCTTGCGGTGGTAATTTTACTGACGCCGGTATTCAACGCGATGGGTACTCGGCAAGCGCCGGCAGATGAAACCATCGCGTCCGACTATCACGCTTAGGCCCCACGACATCTACTATCGGTAGTTCGTCTCAAGCCGCCGTGCGGTACTTCAGTAAATGCAAAGCGGCGCCGCCATTAGGTCTGGCGACGCCGAAGTGCATGATCGTCAAAGGATAGGGTTTAGAAAACCCACTGAACGTAGAGACCGACTTCGGAGAACTTGCCTTCGTTGGTCGCGTTCGTGCCCCCGATGGTGTACGAGCCGTTGGCGTCGGCGCCGCCGATGGAGGCCGTGCCGCCCTCGATCTTCTCGTTCTTGTAAACCAAGCCAACATCGATGCTCTTTATGGGCTTGTACACCGCGCCGAAGTTGAAATATTTGTCTTTCAGTCCCGGCAGCACGTCCTTGCTGAGCTTGGTGTTATCGGCTCGCGCGAAAACCGAATATTGTTCGGTGAAATTGTAGGACGCCCATACGGATCCGCCACTGAGTTCGTCCTTGGGGACCACGCTGGTGATGCTTGACGCGACGACCGCCGATGTACCCCACACGCCGGCGGCGATGTTGTTCACGGTCTTGTAGTTCTTGGCATCAAAATATTCGCCGCCTACCCTGAAGCCCGCGATGGTGTAGCCGATAGCGACGTCCCAGCGTGTCGCTGTATTCTTGTCGAATGCTTCGTTGGCTACGGTCACTTGACCCAAGTGGCCGGTGTAGCCGCCGACCCCAATCGTAAGACCCGGCAGGGGCACGTACGACACGCGTGCTTCCACATCGATGGTCTTGGTGCGGGAAGGATTCTTGTAGCCGGCACCATCGACCGCCGATATCGAATAGCTGACCCCAGAGTCGCCGAATTTGCCGCCGGCGTTCAAGCCCCAATCCGCGGTGTTGGCAATCCCCAAGCGATCTGTCGCCGTCTTGTCAATCCAACGGTAGCCGTAGAGGGACTCGACGAAAGGCGCCCAAGGCGAATTGTACGAGCCGGCCCGCACGATGAATGCGTCGTCAAGTTTTGCTTGCAGGTACAGTTTCTTGACGAAGACTTCCGAGACGTTGCCGCTATTGGCGGTGCTGGTCGTCGAGGTGATGGTGGTGACGCCGTTCTTCGTGGTGCTAGTCGAGGTGATCGTCGCCGGCGCAGCGACATACTGCGCGTCGGTGGTCAGGTTGGCGGACCAGACATCGTTAAACTTGTGATCGACGCTCAGATAGAACCGCTTGACGTCGAAGCCGGTGCCGGAGGGGGCGACATCGACGCCATTCGGCAGGTTGGAATTCTGCTGATTGGAGATGTTGCTGAAATCGAAGAATACTTGGCTGCCGACGGTCGTATTCGGCGCGACTTCCACATCGGCTTGCGCGGCCAGGGGAAGCGCACAACCGGCCAAGGCCAGCGCAGAGAAAATCGTCTTTAACATAATCAAGCTCCTACAAAATAGTCTTTTTATCGCAACGCACGTTTTAGCGTGCCCCGCGGCAAGTGGCGCAAATTACGCGCGGTGTATGACAATTGCGTTACATGAGTCATCGCCGCGCATTGTGCCCAAGTTACGGCCGAAGCTCCGCAAACTTAAGGGCATAAGCTCATAAGCTTAAGCATCCGCAAAAGCGGCGCAATATACAACAGGATATAGTGAGTGTGTCTTTTTTGCCACATGCGAGGCGGGTATGTTGCGGGCTTTGAGGGATGGGTAAAACGAAGAAGGGGTGTACTGTCACAAAACTGTCACACCGGCTGTCGACAATGACGCTGCAGCAAAATCACTAACACCGGTCGGGCTGCAGCAACCAGTTTTCACACCGGAGCTATCATGCAATTGAAGAATTCAAAACGGCTGTTGATCGCGGCGGCGACGGTCTGCCTTAGTTTGTCTGCGGTGGCCGCGGACCTGTCCGGTGCGGGAGCGACGTTTCCCTACCCGATCTATGCCAAGTGGGCGGATGCCTATAAGAAGCTTACCAACGTGGGCCTTAACTACCAGTCCATAGGCTCCGGCGGCGGCATTAAACAAATCAAGGCCAAGACCGTGACTTTCGGGGCTTCCGATATGCCGCTGAAGCCGGACGACCTTAAGGCTGCCGGTCTGCTGCAATTCCCGATGATCATCGGCGGTGTGGTCCCGGTGGTGAATGTCAAAGGCATCGGCGCCGGCCAGCTGCACCTTGACGGCGCCACGGTAGCCAGCATTTATCTGGGTGATATCACTCAATGGAACGATCCGAAAATCAAGAGTCTGAACCCGAAGCTGGCATTGCCGAGCACGGCAATTGCGCCGGTGTACCGTTCAGACGGTTCCGGCACGAACTTTTTGTTTTCCGATTACTTGTCCAAATCAAGCCCGAAATTCCTGTCGACCATTGGTGCGAACACCTCGGTACAGTGGCCGACGGGGATCGGCGCCAAGGGGAACGAGGGTGTCGCCAACATGACCACCCAAACCGATGGTGCGATAGGCTACGTCGAATATGCCTACGCGAAGCAAAACAAGATGGCCTACGTCCTGCTGACCAACAAAGCAGGGTCGGTTGTCGCACCGAGCGCCGAGTCGTTCCAGGCTGCCGCCGCCAATGCCGACTGGGCCAAGTCGGACAGCTACTACTTGATATTGACCGACCAGGGGGGTGCCAAGAGCTGGCCGATCACGGGCGCCAGCTTCATCCTGGTGTACAAACAGCCCGTCGATGCGGCGGCGGTCAACGAGGCGCTGAAGTTCTTTGACTGGGCGTACAAGGATGGCGCTAGTATGGCTGCTGAACTCGACTATGTGCCACTGCCCGCGCCCTTGATTGCGCAGGTGAAGAAGACTTGGACTGCGGAAATCACCTCCGGCGGTCATCCGGTGTGGACCGGAAAGTAGCTTCCACGGTCTTTTGAGTTTCGTTAGCTAAGACTTAAGGTATCGACATACGGTCGCCGCAGGCGCAGTGAACCGCCTGCGGCGACCGATTTGATTTATAGCGGGAGCTAAATTCACACCGTGGCGATCATCGATCCGAGGCACGCCGCAAAGCAGTTGATTTACGAGAGAGTCTTCCGCTCGGCCACGCTGAGTGCGGCGATACTCGTACTGTTGATTCTGGGCGGCGTTGCCATGTCGCTGCTGCGCGGTGCTTGGCCGGCGATCAGCCATTTTGGATTTTCCTTCGTAGCGCGCGAGATTTGGAACCCCGTAACCGATGAATTCGGCGCGCTGGCGCCCATCTACGGAACGGTGGTCACCTCGGTGATTGCGATGCTGCTGGCGGTGCCGACGGGGTTCGGCATTGCCCTATTCTTAACCGAACTCTGTCCGCCCTTGTTGAAGCGGCCGATAGGCGTCGCCGTCGAATTGCTCGCGGCAGTGCCCAGCATCATTTTCGGCATATGGGGATTGTTCGTGCTGGCGCCCGTGCTGCAGCGCCACGTGCAACCGTGGTTGATAGCGCATCTCGGACACATTGTCCTCGTCGGGAAACTGTTCAAGGGCCCGCCCTTCGGCATCGGCATTCTCACCGCCGGGGTGGTGCTCGCCATCATGGTATTACCGTTCATTGCAGCAACCCTGCGTGATGTCTTCGACACCGTACCTGCCATGCTCAAGGAATCCGGATACGCACTGGGCGCCACGACCTGGGAAGTGATGTGGAACGTGGTCGTGCCGCATTCGCGCGTCGGCATCGTCGGCGGCATCATGTTGGGTTTGGGCCGCGCGCTCGGCGAAACCATGGCCGTGACCTTCGTGATCGGCAATGCGCATCGAATCAGCTCCTCCCTGTTGGCGCCGGGCACGACGATTTCTTCGGCCATTGCCAACGAGTTCACCGAGGCGGTGGGCGATCTGTACACCTCTTCGCTCATTGCACTGGGGTTGTTGTTATTTCTCATTACGTTCACGGTGATCGCGGCGGCGCAGGCCATGCTGAGGCGGCTGGAACGGCGCAGCGGAGCTGCGGTATGAACCGGCGCGCGCTGCGCAAGGCTAAAAATGCTGCCTTTCTCGTGCTGTCGCTCATTGCGACCATGACGGGACTGGCGTGTTTGGCGGCGATCCTGTGGACGCTGCTATCGCACGGACTGGCGGGCATGTCCTGGCACCTGTTCACACAAATGACCCCGCCGCCCGGCGGTCAAGGCGGGCTGCTGAATGCCCTGTATGGCAGTGCGGTGATGACTCTGCTCGGAATTCTGATCGGATCGCCGATCGGCGTACTGGCGGGCACCTATCTGGCGGAATATGGACGCAATTCCCGTCTCAGCACCGTAATTCGTTTCATCAACGACGTGCTGTTGAGCGCCCCATCGATCATCATCGGTCTGTTCGTTTATGAAATTGTCGTGGTTCATATGGGCCATTTCTCTGCCATCGCCGGGGCGCTGGCGCTGGCGATACTGGCGATTCCGGTGACCTTGCGCACCACGGAAGACATGCTCAATCTGGTGCCCGTCGGAATGAAGGACTCCTCGGCGGCGCTCGGGGCCTACCCCTGGCGCACCACCTTGAGCGTGCTGTACCCCGCGGCCCGCAGCGGTATCGTTACCGGCCTGTTGCTGGCCATCGCGCGCATCAGCGGGGAGACTGCGCCTCTGCTGTTCACGGCACTCAACAATCAATTCTGGAGTACCCACCTGAATGCCCCGATGGCGAATCTTCCCGTCGTCATATTCCAGTTTGCTTTGAGTCCGTACAAGGACTGGCAGGATCTCGCATGGGCCGGTGCCTTGATAATCACCGTGACCATATTGGTGCTGAGCATTTCCGCGCGGGTGTTATTGGCGATGCTGCAAGCGGGGCGCGGGTCCGGCCGATGATCCCCTCGACCAAACCGCCGAAGCACTTGAAAATGCGCCCGCCGGTTGCCGTCGCGGCGGAGCGGACGGAAGATCTGGGGCCGCCTAAGATCGAAATTCGCGCCTTGAATTTCTATTACGGCGATGTGCGGTCGCTGCACAACATCACCATGTCCCTTGCCGATAAGTCCATCAGTGCATTCATCGGACCATCGGGTTGCGGTAAATCGACTCTGCTTCGCGTCCTGAATCGCATGTACGGTCTGTACCCGCGGCAGCGCGCCGAAGGCGAAGTGCTCATCGGCGGCCGCGACATTCTGGGTCCTAACGTCGACGTGGCCGAATTACGCTACCGCGTCGGTATGGTTTTCCAGAAGCCGACGCCGTTTCCGATGTCGGTGTTCGACAACGTGGCCTTCGGCCTGCGCTTGGGCGGCGGTATTCGCGGCGCGGAGCTTAAATCGCGCGTGGAATCCGCGTTGCGCGATGCGGCAATATGGGACGAGGTTAAGGACAAGCTGCACGCCGACGGCCGCAGTCTGTCGGGCGGACAGCAGCAGCGTCTGTGTATCGCACGCGCCATCGCGGTGAAGCCCGAAGTGCTGTTGCTCGATGAGCCGACGGCGGCGCTCGATCCCATATCCACGTTGCGGGTTGAGGAAACCCTGCAGGCGCTGCGCGAGAAATATTGTATCGTGGTGGTCACACACAATCTGCAGCAGGCCGCGCGAGTATCGAATGTCACGGGTTTCATGTTCATGGGGGAGCTGGTGGAAATAGGTCCTTCCAGCCGGATTTTCACATCGCCGCAAGATCGAAGAACGGATGATTACATTACCGGCCGATTCGGCTGAGACGGCCATTATGGACGAACCTTCCATTACCCGTCGTGGCGCCGCCGACGCGCCGAGCGATGGCTCCTCTGCGGTTTACGCTGCATTGAGCGATGCCGTCATGACGGCACGCCGGGTGAACGTTCATTACGGCGATAAGCATGCCGTCAGGAACGTCAATCTGGACATCGGCCGTAACCAGGTGCTTGCCATGATAGGGCCTTCGGGCTGCGGCAAGTCCACGTTTCTGCGTTGCCTCAATCGCATGAATGACACCATCGCGTCCGCCCGGGTGGACGGAGTGATTACTCTGGATGGGAGCAATATCTACGATCGCAAGCAGGACGTGGCGCAGCTGCGGGCGCGCGTCGGCATCGTGTTCCAAAAGCCCACGCCGTTTCCGCACTCGATCTATGCCAATGTCGCGTATGGACCGCGAATTCATGGGCTGGCCAAGAGCCGCGGTGACATGGACGAATTGGTTCAGACTAGCCTGGCGCGGGCCGGATTGTGGGAGGAGGTCAAGGATCGCCTATCGACCCCGGGCACCAGCTTGTCCGGCGGACAGCAGCAACGGCTTTGCATCGCGCGCACCATCGCCGTGAATCCCGAAGTGATCTTGATGGACGAACCCACTTCGGCATTGGATCCGATCGCCAGCGCGAAGATAGAGGATTTGATCGATGAGCTACGAGCGAACTACGCCATTGCCATCGTGACGCACAATATGCAGCAGGCGGCGCGGGTATCGCAGCGCACGGCCTACTTCCACATGGGCGATTTGGTCGAGGTGGGCCCCACGGAATTGATTTTCACCAATCCGCAGCAGAGGCTGACCGAAGACTACATCACCGGGCGATTCGGTTGATGCCGATGGCTGCCGCGGCGGCCCGATTGTCGGTCG
>JANYLM010000101.1 GCA_025357835.1 Gammaproteobacteria bacterium | reverse complement strand
ACGGTTCGGGCAAGAGCACGCTTGCGCAAGTGTTGGCGGGACGTGAGGACTACGAGGTCACCGGTGGTTCGGTGACATTCGAAGGCCGTGACCTGCTCGCCCTGCCCGCCGAAGAACGTGCCCGCGCCGGGCTGTTCCTGGGTTTTCAATACCCGGTGGAAATTCCCGGGGTCAATAACGTCTATCTTTTGAAAGCCGCGCTCAATGCAAAGCGCAAGGCAGCCGGAGAATCCGAAGTCGATGCCTATGAATTTCTGTCTCTCATCAGACAGAAGATGAAAGTCATGCAAATGAGCGATTCCTTTCTGTCGCGCGGCGTCAACGAGGGCTTCTCGGGCGGCGAAAAGAAGCGCAATGAAGTGCTGCAGATGCTGGTCTTGGAACCCAAGCTCGCCATCCTGGACGAAACGGATTCTGGTCTCGACATCGATGCGCTCAAAGTCGTGTCCGCAGGGGTGAACAGCCTGCGCGACCCTAAACGTGCCGTCGTGCTGGTGACCCATTACCAGCGATTGCTCGATTACATTGTGCCGGACCAGGTCCATGTGTTGTCGGGCGGACGCATATTGAAATCGGGCGATAGCTCACTGGCATTGGAACTCGAACGTCGCGGCTATGACTGGTTGCAGGAGACCAAGGTCGCATGAGTGCGTCACGGCAATCCTCCGCCCTGCCGCAGTCGGCGGCGCTGCGCTCCTTTGCCGCCCAATGGCAAATGCGGTCGGCCGATTCGCTGACGCTGGTACGCGAACAAGCCATGCAGCGATTCCTCAAGCTCGGTCTGCCAACCACGCACGACGAGACATGGCGGTATACCAATCTGCGCAGCCTCGCCGCGCAGAGCTTCGTGGACGCGCCACGCAAGACCTGCGGCGACATTGAGCCGCAGGCTACGCTGTCGCTGTTGGGCAAGACCGACCGAGCGGCATCGCTGCTCATGGTCAATGGCCATCCGTTCATGCCGCCAGCAGGTGAATTCATAAACGGAATAGATATTAGTAGTTTACAAGACTTGTCTAATATCGATCCGAAGTTAGTGATGCGCTACTTGGAACCGCTGTCGGACGCCGACCAACAACGCTGGGCCTTACTCAATACGGCATTGTTCGTCGATGGCATTTATCTGAAGATCACCGCCCAAGTACCGGTGCCCCTGGTCATCCTGCATGTTGCGACCGGTGACGGCGCCAACAATATCGCCTACCCGCGCGTCATCATCGAGGCGGCACCAGGAGCGAGCGCCACCATCATCGAGCATTATGTGGCTCAGGGCGAGCATACGCCGCTCAACAATTCCAACACCCACATTGCTCTCGGGCGGGACTCGCAGCTAGAACACTACCGAGTGTATGCGACGGACGCGGGCGCCACGCACCTAGACTCGCTCAATATCCGTCAAGATCAAGGCAGCCGGTGCAAGCAGTTCACGATCGCGCTCGGTGGCGGCTTGGTGCGCACCAGTCTCGAGGCGCGCCTGGACAAACCGGGCGCCACGCTCGACAGCTATTCCTTGCTGGTGGGCCATGAAAATCGCCACGTGGACTGCGTCAATATCGTCACTCACGGTGCACCCGACACGTGCAGCAATCAAACGGCGCGCGCCATCGCCGGCGACGCGAGCCGCGTCATATTTAACAGTAAGGTGATCGTAAACGCCGGCGCCGTGCATGCGCAGTCGCAGCAGTCCTGCCGCGGCTTGCTGCTGTCGCCGAACGCCGAGATCGACTCGCGGCCGCAACTGGAAATTCACGCCGATGAGGTCAAGTGCGCCCATGGTGCGACCACCGGGCGACTCGATCCCGACATGCTCTTCTATATGCTCTCGCGCGGACTGGACCGTGAGACGGCGCAGAGCCTACTGGTCTATGCCTTCCTCGCGGATGTTCTTACCGGCATGTCGGTGCCCTCGGCTCGCGCCGCGATAGAGACCGCGTTGATTGCCCAATTGCCCGACTCGCAAACCCTGCGGAAATTTCGATGACAAACATTGCATTGGCCGACCGGCCGCTGAATTTCGACGTGCATGCTCTGCGCCGCCAATTTCCCGTGTTGGCGCGCATGGTGCGTGGCAAGCCACTGGCTTTCTTGGATAACGGCGCCTCGGCACAACGTCCGAACGCGGTGATTGACGCCGTGGATGACTATGAGCGCCACCATCATGCCAACATCCACCGCGGCGTGCATACTCTGAGCCAGGAGGCGACGGCTCTTTACGAGACCGCGCGGGACCGGCTGGTCGAATTCATCAATGCCCGGTCGCGGCATGAAATTATTTTCGTTCGGGGCACCACCGAAGCGATCAATCTAGTCGCGCAGAGCTACGCCAGACCTCTGTTGAAACCGGGCGATGAAATACTCATTACCCACTTGGAGCACCACGCCAATATCGTGCCGTGGCAGATGGTCTGTGAGCAAACCGGCGCGAACCTTGTCGTCGCACCCATCGATTCGCACGGCGAGGTCCACGAGGAGGCGGTGGTGGCTGGGATGAGCCCGCGTACTCGCCTGTTTGCTTGTGCACATGTATCGAATGCCCTTGGCACGGTGCTGCCCATTCGGCGCTTGATCGCTGCTGCTAAGGCGCGCGGCATCACCACGCTGATCGACGGTGCTCAGGCCGTCCCGCACATGCCTGTCGATATGCGGGAATTGGATTGCGACTTTTACGCCTTCTCAGGCCACAAGATGTTCGGCCCCACTGGTGTCGGTGTCCTGTACGGGCGCGAACAGCTACTCGAACGCATGCCACCTTGGCAAGGCGGCGGCGAGATGATTCTTGCCGTGACTTTCGCCAAAACCACTTACAATTCCTTACCTAATAAGTTCGAGGCCGGCACGCCCAATATTTCTGGCGGCGTTGGCTTTGGCGCGGCGGTGGACTTTCTGTCGCGCATGGATCGTGACGCTGCGCAGCGCCACGAAGCGGCCCTTCTCGAGCACGCGACGGCCGCGTTGAGCAGGATTCCGGAACTTCGTATCGTGGGCACGGCCGGCGAGAAAGCGAGCCTGGTTTCATTCACCGTCGCCGGCGTACACCCTCACGATCTTGGGACCATCCTCGACGAGGACGGCATCGCCATACGCACCGGCCATCACTGCGCCATGCCGGTCATGGATTTCTTCAAACTACCGGCGACGGCCCGCGCCTCATTCGCCTTCTATAACACCTTCGAGGAAATCGATAGGCTTGCCGCCGGCGTCGAGCGCGCGCGCAAGCTATTCGCTTAAATACACCATGGAACTCAATGATCTGTACCGGGACGTGATTCTCGACCACAATCGCCGGCCGCGCAATTTCGGCGGCTTGGACCCGGCCGATGCCAGCGTGGAGGGGTTTAATCCCATGTGCGGCGACCGCCTTACCGTGCGCTTGAAATTGGACGACGGCAAGATCAGCGACATCCGCTTTGAAGGTCAGGGGTGCGCCATATCGACCGCCTCGGCTTCACTGATGACCGAGGCGGTGAAAGGCTGTACCCGGGACGAAGCGCTGCGGCTATTCGAACGCGTCCACCAGCTCCTCACCGACGATGCCGCGCCACCTGGCGAGGAACTCGGCAAGCTCGCGGCGCTGTCGGGAGTAAAGGAATATCCCGCGCGGGTAAAATGCGCCAGCCTGTGCTGGCATACCCTCGCCTCCGCGCTTCGGTCAACAGGCCCGCAGACTTTGCCTGCGGTATCCACCGAATGAGTTACTGAACGATGCGCTCCTACGAAAACGAACCCATCGTCGTGCAACGCGAGGTCAAGGCCGTGGCCATCCCGGCCGGCGTGGAAGTCAATCTCAAGCTCGGCTCGGTGGGATACATCACGCAGGCCCTGGGCGGTAGTTTCACCGTATACATCGATGGCAATCTGTTCCGCATCGCCGGCCACGATGCGGATGCCATTGGCAAGACCGCTGCTACGCCGCCCGAAGTTCCGCCCGGAGCTTCGGAAGAAGATATCAAGAACATCATATGGCAGCAGCTGAAGACTTGCTATGACCCGGAAATACCCGTCAATATTGTCGACTTGGGCTTAGTCTATGAATGCGATGTCAGCAAGAATGAAGATGCCACGCGCACCGTCGACATCAAAATGACGTTGACGGCACCGGGCTGCGGAATGGGTGAGGTCTTGGTTCAGGACGTGCGCGACAAAGTGCAAATAGTCCCGACCGTTGCGCATGCCAATGTCGAATTGGTATTCGACCCGCCGTGGAACCAGACCATGATGTCGGATGAAGCTCGTCTGCAAACCGGCATGATGTAGCTCGCCGGAAATATGTAACTCGCCGAAAATAAAATAAAGGAACGGCTGTGAAGTGGATCGATGCGGGACTCGCCGTGGCTTTGAGCGATGGACAATCCCTCTCTATTTCCGCGGGGCGCCGCATGATCGCGGTTGCGCGCAGCGGCGACGCGTATTTTGCCATCGAAGACATCTGCACCCATGACGGTGCGGAGCTGACCGGCGGTGCCATCGAGGGAACGGAAATCATCTGCCCGCGTCACGGCGCGCGCTTCTGTCTGCGCACCGGCGAAGCACTGAGCCCGCCCGCCTACGAGCCGGTGCGGGTATTCGCAACCAAAATAGAGGATGGTCATCTGTGGCGATTCGTTGGCGGGCCACAGCTCGAAGTCCAAGATGCCGTCTTTGTGCGCCGAGGCGACCAGCGCTTCCCGCTTGCCGATGAGCGGCGAGTAGCCCACCGCGCGCACGCCGCCGTAGTCGCGATCGAGGTGCAGGCGGCGCACGTAGGCAGAGAACTCCGCGCGCGTGACGTCGGCCTGCGCGAACAACCCGGCCGCGCCTTGCAGCAGGGATGTGTAGACCTGCACACGCGCC
>JANYLM010000098.1 GCA_025357835.1 Gammaproteobacteria bacterium | reverse complement strand
GACAAGCTCGTGCCGGAGCTCAAGACGAAACTTGGGCTTAAGAACACGATGCAGGTTCCGCGCATCCTCAAGATCACGATCAACATGGGCGTGGGCGAGGCGGTGGCCGACAAGAAGGTCATGGACGCCGCGACCGCCGATATGGCGAAGATCACGGGCCAGAAGCCGGCGGTGACCAAGGCCAAGAAATCGGTTGCGACGTTTAAGGTGCGCGACGGGCAGGCGATCGGCTGCAAAGTGACTCTGCGCGGCGACCGCATGTACGAGTTCCTGGATCGCCTCGTGAGCATCGCGATTCCGCGCATCAGGGATTTCCGCGGCATCAGCACGCGGTCTTTCGACGGCCGCGGCAACTACAGTCTAGGGGTCAAAGAGCAGATCATTTTCCCTGAGATTCAGTACGACCAAATCGATCAAATTCGTGGCATGGATATCACCATCTCCACGTCCGCGTCCGATGACAAACATGGGCGCGCGTTGTTAGAAGCTTTCAACTTTCCGTTCCGTAAGTAGGGTAATAGCCCATGGCCAAGACGAATATGCTCATGCGCGAGAAAAAACGCCTCAAGATAGCGAAGAAATACGCTAAGCGACGCGCCGAGCTCAAAGAGCTGATCCGCGACCCGAAGACCGGAGCGGAAGGGCGCGAAGCGGCGCAGACCGAGCTGCAGCAGCAGCCGCGCGACGCTGGGGCGACGAGGCAGCGCAACCGCTGCTCGATCACCGGCCGTTCGCGCGGCGTGTACCGCAAGTTCGGTCTGGCGCGCACTAAGCTGCGCGAGGCCGCCAATCGCGGCGAGATCCCGGGCCTGTCGAAGGCGAGCTGGTGAGGCGCCCACAATGAGCATGACTGATCCGATTGCCGATCTTCTGACGCGTATTCGCAATGCACAATCCGCGGGTAAGCCTACGGTGGGTGTGGGAGCTTCAAAATTGAAGCTCGCCATCCTCAAGGTCCTGAAGGACGAAGGCTACATAGGTGCGTACGGCGTCGATGTCGCCGGCGCGAAGAGCACGTTGTCCATCGAGCTCAAGTACCACGACGGCCGTCCCGTCATCGACCGCATCGAGCGCATCAGCCGTCCGGGACTGCGAATCTATCGCGGCAAGGACGAGTTGCCGAAGGTTCTGGGGGGCTTGGGTGTTGCGGTCGTTTCGACGCCGCAAGGCATCATGTCCGATCGTCAGGCGCGCGCGGCCGGCACCGGCGGCGAAGTTCTCTTCGTCGTTCAATAGGCCACAAACGTAAGGTTTCACAATCATGTCTCGAGTCGCAAAAATGCCGGTAGATCTCCCGCAAGGTGTCAGCGCCACGATTGGCGCGGATGCCGTCACGGTGAAGGGCGCCAAGGGCACGCTGACCCTGGCGATCAAGAGCGGCGTCAAGGTCGTGCAGCAGGACAAGCATCTGGAAGTGCAGGCCGATACTACCGCCGAAGGGCTTAATGCCATCGCGGGCGCCACGCGGGCGCATCTGGCGAATATGGTCACGGGCGTCAGCAAGGGATATGAGAAGAAACTCGAGTTGGTCGGCGTCGGCTATCGCGCCGCCGTGCAGGCCAAGAGCTTGACATTGACCTTGGGCTATTCGCACTTGATCAACTACGCAATACCGGACGGCGTCACCATCGAAACGCCGAGCCAGACCGAGATTATCGTCAAAGGCATCGATCGTCAGCGGGTCGGACAGACCGCGGCGGAGATTCGCGGCTTCAGGCCGCCGGAGCCTTACAAGGGTAAGGGCGTGAAGTACTCCGATGAAAAGATTTCGCTGAAAGAGGCGAAGAAGAAGTAAGCACATGAAATTGACTAAACAAGATACCCGTTTGCGCCGTGCGCGCAGGGGCCGCGTAAAGATCAAGGAGCTCGCCGCGTTGCGCCTATCGGTGCATCGGACGCCCCAGCATATCTATGCGCAGATTTTCGCCGCCGAGGGCGACAAGGTTCTGGTTGCCGCATCGACCCTGCAGAAGGACGTGCGCGGAACACTGAAAACCACCGGCAACATCGAGGCTGCTAAGGCCGTCGGCCGCGCCATCGCGGAGCGCGCCAAGGCCAAGGGCATCGCAAAGGTCGCCTTCGACCGTTCCGGTTTCATGTATCACGGGCGCGTCAAAGCGCTGGCAGAGGCCGCTCGCGAAGCGGGTCTCGAGTTCTAACCAAAGGGTCTAAAGGCATATGGCGAGAGTAGAAAAACCAATGTCCGGCGATGACCTGCTCGAAAAGCTGGTCGCGGTGAACCGTGTCGCAAAGGTGGTCAAGGGTGGTAAGCAATTCGGCTTCACCGCACTCACCGTCGTGGGCGACGGCGCCGGTCGCGTCGGCTTCGGTTACGGCAAGGCGCGTGAAGTGCCCGTCGCAATTTCCAAAGCCATGATGCAAGCGCGCAAGAGCCTGGTCACGGTGTCACTGAAGAACGATACCCTGTTCTATGCGGTCAAAGGCCAGCATGGAACCACGCGAGTGTACATGCAGCCTGCAGCAGACGGTACGGGTGTCATCGCCGGCGGCGGTATGCGCGCGGTATTCGAGTGCGCCGGCGTGCGCAACGTGCTCGCGAAGAGCTATGGCTCGCGCAATCCCATCAATGTGGTGCGTGCGACCATGGATGCGCTGGCCAAGCTGCGCACACCGGACGACATTGCGGCCAAGCGCGGCAAGAGCGTCGCGGAAATCGTGGGCTAGAGTCATGACCGACAAGTCAATCAAAGTCACCTTGATCAAAAGCATGTTCGGCCAGCTGGCCAGCATTCGCAATTCTGCGCGCGGCTTGGGGTTGCGGCGGATCGGCCACAGCGTCCTGGTTGCCGACACACCGTCGAATCGCGGCATGATAAATGCGGCCAGCCACATGCTCAAAGTAGAGTCTGCAGCGGGTTCGAGGAAGTAGTTCATGCGATTAAATACCATCAAGCCGGGTTTGGGCTCGAAGCGGACCCGCCTGCGGGTCGGCCGCGGCGCATCCGCCGGTCAGGGCAAGACCTGCGGCCGCGGCGTCAAGGGACAGCGCGCGCGCAAGGGCGGCTATCACAAGGTCGGATTCGAAGGCGGTCAAATGCCTTTGCAGCGGCGCTTGCCTAAAATCGGCTTTCGCTCGGCCATGAAGGCCTCGCGTGCCGAGTTGACGCTCTCCGATTTGATGCGGGTCTCGGGCGCCGATGTAACCTTGGCGGGCCTGATCAAGGCAAACCTGGTTCCGGAAAGCACGAAACTCGTGAAGATCATTTTGTCCGGCAGCGTCACCAAGGCTTATGTCGTCAAAGATAAGGTGATCACGGCGACCAAGGGCGCGAAGAGTGCGGTCGAAGCAGCCGGCGGGCGTTTCGAGGTCTAAGCAGCCCGTGGCCACCACCAACCCGACCGCCGCCCTGGGAGACATGACTCGCTTCGCTGAAATGCGTAAGCGTCTATGGTTTCTGTTGGGCGCGCTGGTGGTATATCGAATGGGCACGTTCATCCCGGTGCCGGGGATCGACGCGGCTCGGTTCGCGGCGTTCTTCTCCACTCAGAACGGCACTCTGCTCGGCATGTTCAACATGTTCTCGGGCGGTGCTTTGCAGCGTTTCAGCATCTTCGCGCTGAACGTGATGCCGTACATCACCGCGTCCATTATTATCCAGATGGCATCGATGGTGTACCCGCCCTGGTCGCAGATCCGCAAGGACGGCGAATCCGGACGGCGCAAGCTCATGCAGTACACGCGCTACGGCACAGTATTGCTCGCTGCATTCCAAGGCTTCGGAGCGGCCCTGGCCATTCAGAATTCCGGCGGCAATCTGGTGCCGAATCCCGGTCCGCAATTCCTGTTCATCGCCACGGTGTCGATTACTACCGGCACTCTGTTCGTGATGTGGCTGGGCGAGCAAATCACGGAGCGTGGCATCGGCAACGGTATAACCATGATTATCGTCGCCGGCATCATCGCCGGTTTGCCGCGGGCCATCGGCAACACCTTGGAAATGGTGCGTTCGGGTGAAATGAACCCGCTGATCGTGCTGTTAATCCTCGTCGTGGTGATACTGGTGACTTTGTTCTGCGTGTTCGTCGAGCGGGCGCAGCGCAAGATTCAAGTAAACTACGCCAAGCGCCAAGTGGGGCGCCGGATGATGCAGGGACAGAGCACCCACCTGCCATTCAAGCTGAACATGGCGGGTGTCATTCCCCCGATTTTCGCCTCGAGCCTGTTGGTGTTCCCGGCGACCATCGCCCAATTTTTCGGCAATAGCCCGAACCCCAACGCCATCCAGCGGTCATTGCAAAAGATCGCGGCCGTCCTGGGTTATGGTCAGCCGCTGCATGTCCTGCTGTTTGCGCTGCTGATCATCGGATTCGCCTTCTTCTACGTGGCCTTGGTGTATGACGCTCGCGACACCGCGGATAACTTGAAGAAGGCCGGCGCGTTCATTCCAGGGATCCGTCCCGGACAGCAGACGGGCGACTACCTGGATAAGGTACTGACCCGCCTGACACTGTGGGGCGGCCTCTACATCATGGCGGTGTGCTTGCTGCCTGAAATCATTCGCATGGTGAATCCGAGCGTTCCTTTCCAGTTCGGCGGCACATCCTTGTTGATTATCGTCGTCGGGGTCATGGATTTCGTCGCACAGACGCAATCGCATTTGATGTCGCACCAATATGAGGGCCTGATGAAGAAGGCCAGCCTGCGGGGCATCGGGAGTAAGAAATGAAAGTTCGTCCTTCGGTCAAGAAGATCTGTAAGAACTGCAAAGTCGTGCGGCGTCGCGGCATCGTTTACATCATTTGCTCGTCGGACGCCCGGCACAAGCAGCGTCAGGGCTAGATAATTGATCTCTAGGCATTTTTCTTATATATTACTGCGCCTTTTTTCATGGGCGCGGGTGGAGAAGTAGATGGCGCGTATCGCCGGCATCAACATTCCGATGAACAAGCATGTTGTCATCGGCCTGACCCACATCTTCGGCGTTGGAAACAGCCGGGCGGCGCGCATATGCGACGCGGCCGGGGTTAAGTACAGCGTCAAGGTGAAGGATTTGACGGACGCCGAAGTGGCCTCGCTTCGCTCCCAGGTCGCGAAATTCGCGGTCGAGGGCGATTTGCGACGCGAAGTGTCGATGAACATCAAGCGCCTGATGGACCTGGGTTGCTACCGAGGTATTCGACACCGCAAGGGGCTGCCAATGCGCGGCCAGCGCACGCGCACCAATGCCCGTACCCGCAAGGGCCCGCGCAAGCAGGCCGTGAAGATGAACGCGCCGCCGGGCAAGGTTTAAAGCGAGATTATTTATGGCTGATCAGAAACAAGCAGGTCAAGGTGGCGGTGGAGCCCAGAGCGGCAAGCCCGTACGCAAGAAGGTTCGCAAAAATGTGCTGGATGCGATTGCGCATGTGCACGCGTCTTTCAACAACACCATCATCACGATCACCGATCGGCAGGGCAATACCCTGTCTTGGGCGACCTCGGGTGGTTGCGGCTTTCGCGGTTCGCGCAAATCCACACCCTTTGCGGCGCAGGTGGCAGCCGAGCGGGCCGGTGTCGCGGCTCAGGAACATGGCGTGAAGAACGTCGAGGTACGGGTGATGGGTCCCGGCCCGGGCCGCGAATCCGCGGTGCGAGCCTTGAACGGCTGCGGGCTGAAGATCACCAACATTGAAGACGTGACACCCATCCCCCACAACGGGTGTCGTCCGCCCAAAAAGCGCCGCGTCTAAGCGTGTCGCGTCTTAAGTACAAGGGTTTGTAATGGCAAAATATACCGGTCCGAAGTGCAAGCTGTCTCGTCGCGAGGGAACCGACCTGTTCCTGAAGAGCGGTGTGAAGCCCCTCGAGTCGAAGTGCAAGCTCGAAGTACCGCCAGGCGGCGTGAAGAGCGAGCGTAAACAGCGCCTGTCGGAATACGGATTGCAGCTGCGCGAAAAGCAGAAGCTGCGCCGGATGTACGGAGTGCTGGAGCGCCAGTTCCGTAACTACTATCAAAAGGCGGCCGGCCGGCCCGGTGCTACCGGCGAAACTCTGCTGCAATTTTTGGAATGCCGGCTGGACAATGTGGTCTACCGCATGGGCTTTGCTTGCACTCGCGCCGAGGCCCGCCAGCTGGTGAGCCATAAGGCCGTTGCCGTGAACGAGAAGCTGGTCAATATCGCCTCCTACCAGTGCAAGGCCGGCGACGTGGTCAGCTTGCGCGAGAAGGCAAAGAAGCAGATTCGCATTACAGCCGCCCTTACGATTGCCGCGCAAGTCGGTTTTCCGGACTGGGTGGAAGTGGACGAGAAGAAGTTCTCGGGAATCCTGAAGTCTGTTCCGGATCGGCAGGAAATTCTGCCGGACATCAACGAGAGCCTGGTCGTCGAATTGTATTCTAAGTAGGAATTGGCAAGTAACGCAGCAGCTCGTTGCGGCGTTTCCCCGGTAAGTTAACGTAGGTGATATCCATGCAGGGATCGATCAATGAGTTTTTGAAGCCCCGGGTCGTCAAAGTACAACCCGTGTCGCCGCGCCATGCGCGTATCGTGATCGAACCGTTCGAACGCGGCTTTGGTCACACGCTGGGCAATGCTCTGCGCCGGGTGCTGCTGTCTTCGCTGCCGGGCGCAGCCATTACTGAAATAGAGATCGAAGGCGTGCTGCACGAATACACCGCCATCGAGGGCGTCCAAGAGGATGTCGTCGACATTCTGCTGAATCTCAAGGCGGTGGCCATCCGCATGCATACCCGCGATGTCGCCGAGGTACGCCTGCACAAGAAGGGCCCAGGGCCCGTGACGGCCGGCGATATTGCCGGCGACCACGACATCGAGATTTTGAATCCGGATCTCGTGATCGCGAATTTGACGAAGGCCGGTGAATTGTCGATGTCGCTGAAAGTCGAGCGCGGACGCGGTTACCGTCCGGCAGCGCAGCGCATGGCTTTCGAGGAACAGACCCGCGCCATCGGCCGTCTGCAGCTTGATGCCTCGTTCAGCCCGGTGCGCAAGGTCACGTACAACGTGGAGAGCGCGCGCGTCGAACAGCGCACCGATCTCGACAAGCTAATTCTCGATATTGAAACCAACGGCACCATCGATCCTGAAGAGGCGATTCGCCGCGCCGGCGGAATCCTCAAGGATCAGCTGTCGGTATTCGTCGACCTGCAGGGTCAGGATGAGTCTACCGCGAAGGCCACTGAGACGCAGTTCGATCCCATTCTGCTGCGGCCGGTGGATGAGCTTGAATTGACGGTTCGCAGCGCCAACTGCCTGAAAGCCGAGAACATTCACTACATCGGCGATCTCGTGCAGCGCACCGAGGTTGAATTGCTGCGCACGCCCAATCTGGGCAAGAAGTCGCTGACCGAGATCAAGGAAGTGCTCGAGAGCCATGGTCTGACCCTCGGTATGCGCATCGACAACTGGCCGCCGCCGGGGTTGAAGCGCGACGACGAACGCGACGGCATTTAAACGCAAGAGATTTTCGACAAGGGTTTTAGAACATGCGGCATAGAAACAGCGGGCGCCAGCTTTCGCGTAATTCCTCACACCGTCACGCGTTGCTGCGCAACATGGCGACCTCCTTGCTGCGTCATGAGACCATTCGCACCACGGTGCCCAAGGCCAAGGAGCTACGCCGCGTGGTCGAGCCTCTGATCACCCTGGCCAAGGTCGATTCCCTGGCCAAGCGACGTCTGGCGTACGCTCGACTGCGCGACGTGAGTATCGTGGAAAAG
This sequence comes from Gammaproteobacteria bacterium, assembly GCA_025357835.1. Classification (GTDB taxonomy): domain Bacteria; phylum Pseudomonadota; class Gammaproteobacteria; order Steroidobacterales; family Steroidobacteraceae; genus Bog-1198. The sequence goes on along the minus strand of JANYLM010000098.1, from coordinate 26,989 downwards.
CTGTTCGTCGACTTGGGGCCGCGCTTCAAAGCGCGGGCCGGCGGTTACACGCGAATCCTCAAAATGGAACCGCGCCCCGGTGATGCGGCGGACATGGCGTTGATGCAGCTGGTCGACGCAGCCGTGGTACCCGCCGAAAAGACCGACGATACAAAGGCCGCCAAGGCTCCCAAGGCGCCGAAGAAGCCTAAAAAGGCTGCCTCCGACGAAGCAGAAGCCGCACCCGCCGCGGCGCCCAAGCGCCGTAAGGCCAAGGCCGCCTAAGCCGAATAGGCTGGTACTGTTCGGTGGCTTGAGGCCCAGGAAGGGTAGGTACGCATGGGGCGGGCACTGGCGCATTTTGTGCCAGCCCCCTGCGTACCTACCCCTCTTCCGGGTGCTCACAGCGACGAGCAAACGATACTAGGTACTAGGCCACTCTCGCGAAGGCATCTCGGGTCATGTTTTCGGGTGCCCCCGCGGTAGTGATGACATTGTCCTCGATTCGAATGCCGCCATAGGGCTTGAGCTCCTCAACCACCCCCCAATCGATATGCGCACGGCGTGAATCGGCATGCGCCGCGGCTAGCAAGGAGTCGATCAGGTAGATGCCGGGCTCCACCGTCACCACCACCCCCGGCTCGAGCATACGGGTGAGCCGCAGGTAGGGATGTCCCTCGGGCCGCTGTCGTTCATGACCCTGAACATCGCCCATCACGCCGCCCACGTCATGCACTTGCAGGCCGAGCAAGTGGCCGATGCCATGCGGGAAAAATACGCTGGTAACGCCCAGTTCCAACGCAGTCTGGCCCGGTAGCTTGGTAAGGCCGATCCGCTGCATGACGTCGCCCAACACGCGGTGCGCGGAGAGATGCACGTCGCGGTAGTCCCGACCGGCAACGATCTCATCGCAAAGGCCCCGTTGTGCCGAGTCTAAGGCCTCGACAAGGTCGGCAAAGCGGCTGGGCAGGGCGGCGTAGGTGCGGGTGATGTCGGCGGCGTAGCCACGGTATTGCGCGCCGGCGTCGATCAGGAATGAGCGTAGAGACTTCGGGGAGGTGCGCTCTAGATGCTGGTAATGCAGGACCGCGGAGTTTTCGTTGTATGCCACGATGTTGTTGTACGGCATCTCCTCTTCGCGCTGGGCGCAGGCCTCCAAATAGCGCATGTGCGCCTCGTATTCGGATCTCCCACGGCGAAATGCGGCTAGCGCAGCCTTATGTCCGCGCGCGCCGAGTTCGCTTGCGCGGCGCAGGCATTCGAGTTCGTAGTCCGTCTTGACGGCGCGATCGTAGTGCAGGCGAGTCAGTAGGTCCTGAGGGTTGATGCACCCAGGATCGGTTGCAGCCGCGAAGCCGTCCGGACCGATGTGGGCCACGCGGCCCAGGTTCGCCCAATGAGCGCTCGCCTTCGAGGGCTCGTCCATGGCGATCAAATCGACTTCCGCCGTCCAAGGGTCTTGCGGCAGGCTGGCCGGCTTGTGCCAATAATCGTGGGGCTGGTGGAACAGGACCTTGGGGCGCGCTCCCGGCGCGAACACCAGAATGCAGCGGGGGTTGTCCACGATGGGCACCCATGCCTTGAACTGCGGGTTGACCTTGAAGGGGTAGTCCTGGTCGTCCAAGAACTGGGTGGGGGGATATCCCGCGTGAATGACCAAGGCGTCGAAGCGGCTCGCTGCGAGCGACTGCTCCGTGCGGCGCATGAGCGTCTGCAAGTGCGGCTTAAATAGCTGATCCAGACCCGATTCGGTCACATGTACTCCTACCGACCGTAAAGCCCAAAGTATGCGCCAGACGCCGCGGTAGCTATAGACCTTTAACCCCACTTGCGAATGCAAAGCGTTAAAGGCGCTAGGGGGGTCGCGAAAGAGATATGAAATTGGGGAAAAACACTCTAAAATCGCAGCGGAGACTTGGGTGAAGGCCCAACAACATGCTCGGCCTTAAAATTTATTCTTATTATTTCTGGGGTATCGATAGATGAAGACCAAACTTGCTTTAAGCGCTTTTGTCGCTGCATTCGTGCTGAGTGCCTGCGGCAGCAAGACCGAGGCTCCTGCCCCGGTTGTTGAAACGGCTCCTCCGGCGGCCGCCGCGCCGGCTGCGGAAGCCGCTGCCTCTGCCGCCTCCGATGCCGCTGCAGCTGCGAGCTCAGCCGCTGACGCAGCTTCGAGCGCAGCAGCCGCTGCGAAGCCGTAATTCGGTTCGATAGCTGATCCCACATGCCCGGGCGGGCGGCCATTAGGCACGTTCGTCCGGGCTGTGTTTTTTAAAGGATCGGGAAGCGGATTTCTTTGCTAGTCAGTATTCGCGACTGCAGGCACTCGAAGAAGGATCGCCAGTGGATCCAAGATGTGTACGGCGAATACATCGACTCCCTGGCCGACCTAAACACGGGCCTATTTTCCGTCATAGGCGCCGACAATCCGCGCGAAGACGAAATCTTTGCTAACTGGTTCTCCAACGACCACGCGCATCCGCTGCTGATTCTCAAAGGACCCGAACCCGTGGGCTTTGCGCTGGTGACACGGCCGCGGATACCAACCGCCGGCGAACTCGCGTCTGACTATCGCATGTCCGAATTCTTCGTGCGTAAGCAGCATCGCCGGGTGGGCATGGGCCGCGACGCGGCGACGTTGATTTTCGACCGATTCGCTGGAAGCTGGCAAATCGTCGAATACCTGCGCAATCCGGGTGCTGTGGCGTTTTGGCGGCAAGTGGTCGCCGACTACTGCGGCGGCAGCTATACGGAACGTTCGCGCCACGGCGAGGTTCAGCAGCGCTTCCAGAGCCGGCCCTCGGCCTTGCGGTGAAATAGAGCCCCTCGGTGGGCGAATTTGACAGATGGCGGATACACCGCCGGGATCGGGACGCAGCTTCGATATTCAATGAATTCTGCGCGACTGCGCTCAAGAACGGCCGCTATCGGTCGATTCCTTTGCTTCGGGCCGGCATTTCGGCGTGACAGCGGCGTCGTGGTCAGTGAGCGCGAATTTGACGAATACACAATCGGAAGCCGAATCCAACGTCGCATTTGATTTCGTCCGCACCCTGGCGGCGGAGTTATCTCGCGGCAACGTGGACCTCCCCTCCTTCCCGGAAATAGCGGTCCGGGTGAGGCGAGTCTTGTCGGACTCGAACTCTTCGTTGGAACAAGTGGTCCGGGTGGTCGGTTCCGAGCCGGCCCTGGCGGCGAGGCTGCTGCGGATTTCGAATTCTGCATCGATCAATCGCACCGGCAAGCCGGTCAACGATTTGCGAACGGCCATCAATCGGATCGGTTACAACATGGTGCGCAGCGCCTCGATCTCCTTTTCGATGGCACAGATCCGCAAGAGCAATAAGCTGGTGGGCTTGGAGCACCACCTCACCGATCTGTGGGAAAGAAGCACCTTGGTGGCGGCTTATGCCTATGTGCTAGCGAGAAATTGCACTCAGGTCAATCCGGACGAAGCCATGCTCACCGGCATGATGCACGGCATCGGTAAATTGTATGTGTTGACGCGGGCGACCGATCATCCGGAACTGTTTACCAGCGACACGACGCTGACGCAAATCATCGAGGACTGGCATGCCTCCATCGGCAAGGCCATTCTGGAGAGTTGGAATTTCTCTGAACCGATGGCGAATGCCGTGGGTGACCAGGCGGATTTCAGCCGAACGGAGGGGGGTCCGGCCGATTTGACCGATGTCGTCGCCATCGCGATTCTCATGGCTTCGCATACCGGGCATATTCCCGGCCTCGAAATCGCTTTGGCCGACCTGGGGGCCGCCAAACGCCTCGGCTTGGGCGAGGAGAAGACTGCGGCCGTGATGAGCGAATCCGCCGCCGAAGTCACGGCGCTCAGTCAGGCCCTCGGTAATTAATCGAGCCGTTCGGCGCTGATGGCTTCGGCAACGTAAGCGACGTTGTGGGGCATGATGCCGGCGAGATTCATACGACTGTCCGACGTCATGTAGATGTGGTGCTGGTCGCGCAGACGCTCCACGGCCTGGGGCGAAACTCCCAGCAGAGAAAACATGCCGCGTTGCGCGCGAATGAAATCGAAGGTGCCGTCTCCAATGGCCCGGCGCAGCTCCCGGCTGAGGAGTCCGCGCATATCGGCTATCCGGGTGCGCATGGCGGTAAGCTCCTCGATCCACTCTTTCTTGAGGGTCAAGTCCGCAAAAATATGCGCGGCTATCGCGGCGCCGTGATCCGGCGGCATGGAATAGATGCTGCGTGCGATTTGCAGCACATGACTCAAGACCGCATCGGCGCGGGCCTCGTTTTCACTGATCGAGATCAACGCGCCGACGCGCTCGCGATACAGGCCCAAGTTCTTCGAAAACGATATGGCGATCAGCGCTTCCGGAACTTGTTCGGCGACCAGGCGCACGCCGGCCGCGTCCGTGTCCAGATCGACGGCGAAGCCCTGATAAGCGAGATCCAGAAACGGCACCAGACGACGGCGCGCTAACAATTGCGCCAGCGCCTGCCACTGCCCCAGATCGAGATCGGCACCGGTAGGGTTGTGACAACAGCCGTGGACCAGTACCACGTCGCCTTCAGCGGCGCGGTCGAGGCGTTCGAGCATCGCCTGGAAACGCAGCTGGTGCGCGGCCGGATCGTAGTAGGGGTAGCGCTCCAGCCGCAGCCCCGAACTACCCAGCAAGGGCGTGTGATTGCCCCAGGTTGGATCGCTGACGTGCACCGAAACGGCGGGTGCCGCCGCGCGAATCAGTTCTGCTCCCACCCTTAGGGCGCCGCACCCCCCCGGTGTCTGCACGGTCCGCGCGCGCCGGTCGCGGCGCGTCGCATGCGCGGCCCCTAGGACCATTTCTTCCACGGCGCTGTTGAATTCCTCGCGTCCGGCGGCCGCCACGTAGGATTTCGTGGTCTGCTTGCCTAAAATTTCCTGCTCGGCTCGACGCACGCTGGCGAGCACCGGGGTATTGCCGCTCAGGTCGCGGTACACACCCACGCCGAGGTCTACCTTGATGGGTGACATGTCGGCTCGATATTTCGTCATTAGCCCGAGAATCGAATCCGGATTCAACCGCTTAAGTTGCTGAAACAAGAGTTAATACCCCATTTTTTGTCCGCTCGCATTATAGTCCATGCCGACATGGCGATTCGGCGCACCTGTATTCTGAGTTTGACGCTCACGCTAGGCTGCGCGGCCATTTGCGCCGGCGGCACGTGCCCGGCCGATGCGGCTGAAACAGGGCCGAGAATCGTCAGTCTGAGTCCACATATCACGGAATTGTTGTTCGCTGCCGGGGCCGGCGACCGAATTGTCGGCGTCGACGATTCCAGCGACTACCCTGCCGAGGTCGCTGGCATTGCGCGCGTGGGCGAACCGGCGGCGCTCGATGTCGAAGGCTTGTTGAAACTCAAGCCCACACTGATCGTGCTATGGGACTCCGGCACGCCCGCGCGCCGCAAAGCCGAACTGGCGGGCCTGAACCTACGGCTGTATGTCACCGATCAGCGCCATCTAGACGATATCGGTACGACGCTGCTTGAATTCGGCCGGCTCGCCGGCACCGAGACGGTGGCGGCCGCCGCCGCGCGCCGTTACCGGACGGAACTCGCGCAACTGCGTACAGAGTATGCCGCGCGCCCGCGTCTGAAGGTCTTCTACCAAGTATGGGACCGTCCCTTGTACACACTGTCGGGCGAACACGTGGTCAACGAAGTACTGTCGCTATGCGGCGGCGACAATGTCTTCGCCGAACTCCCCACTCTGGCTCCGGCCATCGACAAGGAAGCGGTGCTCGCGCGCAATCCCGACGTGATATTGATCGCCGCCACAGGCGCCGAGGGCGTGCGGCAGACGCTCGAATGGAGCCGATTTTCAGACCTTCGAGCGGTGCGCCGAAATCATGTGTTCACGGTGGACCCGTCGCTGGTCGGCCGAATGGCGCCACGCATCCTGCAAGGAGTGCGCGAAGTGTGCGGTTTGCTCGATGTGGCCCGCGGTAAGCCCCCGGCTGAAGGGGAAACCCGGACGAATAGCCGGTAAGGGTCTCGCGTCGGGGTTCACCGTCTCCATTATAAGACAGTGGCCCGATGACATTTCGAGGCGTTAGCGTGTAATCTTTAGTCACCATATCAATGGGAGAGTTAACACATGGCGCTTTGGAACGAAAAACCCACGCCCGCAACTGCGGGTTCCGCTGTCCCCCCATCGCCGCCGCCGGAGCGCAGTTTGCCGGAGCGCAACACGAGTGATCCGGCGCTGGCCGTGTCGCCGCGCCGCCCCACCCCCAAGACTTCATCGGAGGGCGGGGAATCCGTCATCGCCGCGAATCTGACCATCGAGGGCAAGATCGAGGGCTCCGGCAATGTACGCATTGCAGGCCGTTTCAAAGGCGACGTCCGCATCGACGGGAATTTCAATATCGAACCCGGTGCCCATTTGACCGGTCAAGTATTGGCCAGCATCGTGGTGGTGGGCGGCGAGCTTCAGGGCAACATCGAATCCGCCAAGCGGGTCGACGTGCAGGAAGGAGGCGTCATCGTCGGTGACGTGAAGGCAGGATCGATTACGGTCGCAGCCGGCTCTCGCATGCGCGGCCACGTCGAATTCGGCTGGGAGGATGAGAAGGTCAAGATGAAACCGGGCTTGGTGAGCGGCGCCGGGTAGTCATGAGCGTCGCTCGGGCCGGCACCCTAGGCGCGACACGAATATGTCCGCACTGCAAGGCGGTGGTGCTGCAGAGCGCCAACATATGTCCGGGGTGCCAGCACCATCTGCGCTTCAATTCCGCGAATGCCGAACCGCAGGCGGAGGCGGTGTCGGCGATGCGCATCGAAGGATCGATTCAGCACGCTGGGCGCGGCGAGAGTTGCGAATACTGCGTGGTGATCTCGATCACCAACGAACGCGGCGAGAAAATTGCGCGTCAAGTCGTGGGCGTCGGCGCCCTGCATCCCGGCGAGAAGCACAAATATAGTTTTTCGGTCGACTTGATGCCGGTAAACCCCGCCCCCGAGCGCAGACGAAACTGATCAGCGTTGAGCGCGGCCCTCGATGTCGATGAAGCGCAAGAACTCCGCGCGCGTGCTGGCATCCGCACGGAAGGTGCCCAGCATTTTACTGGTGACCATGGAGACGCCGCGTTTGTGGACGCCGCGCGTCGTCATACACTGATGTACGGCATCGATCACGACTCCGACGCCTCGCGGTTTGAGAACCTCGTTGATGCACGCGGCGATTTGCGAGGTGAGCTTCTCCTGCACCTGCAAGCGGCGCGCATAGCCTTCGACGACTCGCGCGAGCTTGCTGATGCCGACGACTCGGTCGGTGGGCAGGTAGCCGACATGGGCGCGACCGATGATAGGCGCCATGTGATGTTCGCAAAACGATTCGAAACTAATATCGCGCAGCACTACCATTTCGTCGTAGCCCGCCACTTCTTCGAAGGTGCGGCGTAGGTACGCGCCCGGGTCTATCGAATACCCAGAGAACCAATCGCCGTAGGCGTCGACGACGCGCTTTGGAGTGTCACGCAGGCCCTCGCGCAGCGGGTCCTCGCCGGCCCAGCGCAGCAACGTCCGCACCGCGGATTCAGCCGCGGCGCGGGTCACAGTGCGGCTCTTTCTCTTGACCATTTCCTAGGCTCCCCGGGCAGTTGTCGCAACTGCGGTGCAGAATAGCATCGTTATCAGCCGCCCGAGTCGAACACCACTTGGCCGTGCAGCAGAGTCATAGTGCATTTGAGATTGCGCAATTCCCGAGCCGGCATGGTGTACATATCGCGGTCCCAAACGGCGATATCGGCTTCCTTCCCGATCTCGAGCGAGCCGATGCGGCCGTCGAGAAACAGCTGATGCGCTCCCCAAATGGTATACGAGTGCAGCGCGGCGTGAATGTCCACCGATTCGCCGGTGCCGAAGGGATGCGCTCCATACGTGCCCTGCAGCGTTTCCCGCTCGACCGATGCCCAGAGCCCATAGCGTGCGGCGATGGGTGTGACCGAATAGTCCGAGCCGCCCCCCCAACGAATGCCGTTTTTCAGAAAGGTATTGAGCGGCACCAGGCGCGCCGAACGTTCCGGCCCGAAGTTGCCGGCATAGGTGTCACCGATCCACCACATGAAGGGCGCCTGCACTTCCGGATAGGCGGCGTCGTAGCGCCCTTCGAGGTCAGCCATGGTTTTGATGGCATGATCGCTGGGGATGTTGGCGTGAATGATGCTGTGCCGGAGGCCCAGCGTGGGTGTTTCGCGCAGCACCTGCGCGTAGGTGTCCACCACCCAATCGATGGCGCGGTCGCCGATGGCGTGAGTGCCGACATGCACACCGGCTTGATGAAAGAGGCGAACCATCTGACGGTAGACCTCCGGGTCCGTCGACGGGTAGCCGAAGTTGCCGCGGTCGATTTCGCTAGAATTCTTATGCCACTCCTGGGTCATCCACGCGGTGCGCGCACCGCCGCTGCCGTCCATGAATATCTTGGCGCCGCAGGATAATAGACGACCGTCGCCGAGCGACTGCGGCGGCCTAGGCGCGCTCAAAATCGAGGTCAATGCCGTCTGCGCGGATGCCAGTGTGCTGCCGGCGTACCACAGCACGCAAACATGTTCCGACAACTTGTTTTCGCGAAGCAACTCAACATACGCATCCCAGACGGGCTGGCCGATCGCCGGGTCCTTCACGGCGGTGATGCCTTCATGATGCAGATCGTCGATGCTCTTCAATATTCCGTCGCGCTGTTGCTGGGCCGTCGGCGGCGGTATGAGATCAAGAACCATGTCCTTCGCCGCTTCCTTCAAGACTCCGGTGGGCAGTCCTTGGGCATCGCGATCGATGGTGCCGGCGGGCGGGTCCTTGGAGGCGGCGGAGACTTTGGCCAGGCGCATGGCTGCCGAATTGGCCACGCCGTAATGCCCTGTAGTGTGCATCAGCCATACCGGATTGTGCGGCGAAACCAGATCAAGGTCGGATGCGGTGACATAGCGCCGTTCCGCGAGCTTGCCCTCGTCCCACCCATCACCTTGCAGCCATTCTCCGGGCTTCAGGCCCGCAATCCCTGCCTGCACGCGCCGTACCACTGCGGCGACGGATGAGGTATCGCTGAGACGCACGTGGTACAGCTGCTGCACTCCGGCATCCGCGATATGTGCATGACTGTCGATGAGACCCGGTGTCGCGGTGCGGCCCCGCAAATCGATGCGCCGCGTGGCGGCGCCGGCCAGGCGCAGAATGTCCTGGTCGGTGCCGATGGCGATGATTTTCCCGTCGCGAATCGCCAGGGCTTGTGCGATCGAGTCCTGCGAATCCACCGTCAGTACCCGGCCGTGGAATAAGATGAGCTCGGGCTGGAGCGCCGCGTGAGCGATGCCGGCGGTCCCCAGCGCGAAGCCGGCGACAAGGCCGGCGATTAATAGCGAGCCGCGTTGCAGGCGTGCGCTTCGATTGACTTGGGCTGACATTGGCTACATCCTGAATTTGTGTTTTTCGCGGAGGTTCAGTCTTGAATTATCATACTCGCCGTTCGATCGGTGTCTTCATTCTCGCTGTGTGCGGGCAAACCGCGTGGTCCGCCGCCACCCAGAGCGACGCTGTCACGCGAGCAACGGCGCACGATATCCTCAAGCAATTGATCGAAATCAATACTACCGATTCTATGGGAAGTACCACTGTGGCCGCACAGGCGATGGCGAAGCGCCTGCTCGACGCCGGCTTTCCGGCGGCCGACGTGACCGTCATCGGGCCCAACGACCGCAAGGGAAATATGGTCGCCCGCTACCGGGGCAAGGCAGGTTCGAAGTTGCGGCCGATCTTGATCATCGGACACTTGGATGTCGTGGAAGCGCGGCGTGAAGATTGGACTACCGACCCGTTCAAATTCGTCGAACAGGACGGCTACTACTATGGGCGCGGCACCCAGGATATGAAGGATGCCGATGCCATCGCAGTTACGGATTTCATTCGCTTCAAGAAAGAAGGATTCGTCCCGAATCGCGACATCATCTTGGCGCTCACTGCGGATGAAGAGGGCGGAAAGTCGAACGGCGTGGATTGGCTGCTGCAAAATCATCGTGATCTGATCGACGCGGAGTTCGTTCTTAATCCGGACTCGGGCGGTGTGAGCACGGACCATGGCAAGCCGCTGACCGTGGAATTCGAAGCCACCGAGAAGCTCTATGCCGACTACCAGGTGCTCGCCACCAATCCCGGCGGGCATAGCTCGCTGCCTAAGCCGGACAATGCGATCTATCATGTCGCGGATGCCCTCGGCGTACTCGAGAAATCACCGTTTCCCTTCGAATTGAATGCGGTGACGCGCGAGTATTTCGGCCAGATGGCAAAGATCGAAACGGACCAGACCGCCGCCGACCTGCGTGCAATTCTAGCGACGCCGGCCGATCCGGCGGCGATACAAAGGCTGTCGCAGGACGCGCTTTATAACTCCACCATGCGAACCACCTGCGTGGCGACCATGCTGAGCGCCGGCCATGCGCCCAATGCGCTGCCGCAGCGCGCGGAGGCCAACGTCAATTGCCGTATCTTTCCCGGACACTCCCAGGAGGAAATTCGCTTGAGCTTGGTTCATATGTTCAACGATCCGAAGCTCACTGTTCGCTACCGCGCCGATACGGGCGAATTGACGGACCATGGTTCGGATCGCAAGGCCATGGTGCCACCGCCGCTGCGCACCGACGTCATGGCTTCGCTGCGCAAGGTGGCGGCGTCTCTATGGCCCGGTGCGCCGGTGCTACCGATCATGGTCACCGGATCGTCCGATAGTATTTACACCATGTATGCGGGCATACCGAGCTACGGGATCAGCGGCATTGCCATCGATCGGGACGATGTGCGCATGCACGGCAAGGATGAGCGGGTCGGAATCGAATCCTACTATGCCGGCGTCGAGTTCTACTACCAGTTCCTCAAGGCGCTGGCGGCGGGCAAACCATGACGATCCTACAAGTGATTGATTCGCGCGAACGCGATCTCGGCGGCTTGGTGGTACGACGCGTGCTGCCTGCCGGAGAGCGGCAGATGGTAGAGCTGGGTGGCGCTGCCCGACGAGCAAGAGGACAGTGCCAGCCGACTACGACGAGCGTGGGGTGTACGTCGTACAGGGCGAAATCACTGTCGGGGAAACAGAATTCATTCCTGCCCCATTACTAAATTCACGGAGCCTACATGACTGACAAGATCGCAAGCGTTCATTGGGAGGGCCAGGGCAAGAAGGGCATCGGTAGTATCAGCACCCAAACCGATGCCTTAAAATCCTATCCCTATGGTTTTGCCAGCCGCTTCGAGGACGACCGTCGCGGCACGAATCCCGAAGAGCTACTGGCGGCAGCACATGCCGCCTGTTTCACCATGGCGTTCTCGTTTGCCTGCGATAGGGCGGGGTTTGCCACTGCGGCCATAGACACACAGGCCGCTGTGCGATTGGTGATGAAAGACGGCGGGTTCTTGATCGATCGCATCGGCTTGCGGCTGGAGGCGAATGTGCCGGGGATCGATGAGGCGACGTTCCAGAAGCTGGCCGCCGGCGCGAAACAGGACTGTCCCCTGTCGAAGGCCTTGGCCAGTGTTCCGGAGATCACGCTCACGGCGGTTTTGCGTAAGTAAGGATCGCGGGCGGCTATTCGAGTATGCGCGGGCGACCGGCGGATAGGGGGTGCAGCCATTTGCGCGTCATGGCGCCCGCCAAAGCTCCGGGAACAACGGGTGATTCATGGGTGCTCCGGCGGGGAGTTCATCGACCAAGCCGGGAAATTCCGGCGAAGTGCGCCAGCGCCGCGGCGCGTGCGTGATGTCATCGCCGAGAAACCGCACGGAAAATACGCGGCGCCGATGCGTGCCCGTAACGCCTCGCGACGCGTGCAGCGTAAGCATGTGAAAGCACACGGCGTCGCCCGGCTGCAGCTCCCAGCCGAGAATGGGGAAGGCCTCGCGAGCGGCCTCGATATTCGGCAGATCAGCCAGCGTGCCCTCGGGAAACCACTTGGCCTGTGCGTCCATGAAGGAACGGGGCATCAGCCAGGGCCCGAGGTGGGACCCGGCCACGAACTCCAATGTGGATTCGCGATTCACGGGATCAACCGGAATCCAAAAGCTGGCGTTCTGCCGCCCCTCGATGTTGTAGTACGGCTGATCCTGATGCCAAGGTGTGGCTTGCCGAGTGCCGGGTTCCTTCGTCAGCATGTGATCGTGGTACAGCCGAGCGGTGGCGCTGCGCATCAGCCGGCCCGCAGTTTCCGCCAATGCCGAATTGAAGACGAAACGTCGGTAGTCGGCATTGTCCTGCCAATTGCAGAAATCCTCGACGAAGTGGCCGGGATCATCCGCGCCGCTCGCCACCTTGGCGCGCGGACTCAAATGGGCGAGGTTCGCATCGATGCCGGCGCGCAGCACCGTCATTTCCTCCGGCTGAAATAACTGCCGGATACAAACGGCGCCGTCGCGCTGAAATCGTTCGACGGACGCAGCGTCAATCATGGGGATAACGCATCGATGATTTCTTCCAGTAGCACGGGTCCTCGGTATGCAAAGCTCGTATAGACCTGTATGAGGTTTGCGCCTGCGTGCAGCGTGGCCCGGGCATGCTCGGCGCTTACGATACCGCCAACGCCGACGATGGGGAAGCCTGTACCCAGTTCCGTCCGCAGTTGGGAGATCACGGCCACCGACAGAGCATGCAGCGGCGCTCCGCTCAAGCCGCCCGCCTCGGCCGGCGCGTTGACCAGGCCTTCGCGGCTGATCGACGTATTGGTGGCGATTACCCCATCGACCTCGAGAGCGCGCAAATCCCGCGCCAACGCGGAAATCTGCTCAGGAGTCAGATCGGGGGCGACCTTGACCAGCAGCGGCAAACGTTTCCCATGTCGCTCCTGCAGCACGCGGCGTTCTTCGAGCAGCGCGCCGAGGATTCTATCCAAGCCCTCACGGGCCTGTAGCTCGCGCAGGCGGGCCGTGTTGGGCGAGGAGATGTTCACGGCGATGTAGTCCGCGATGGTGTACACCTTGCGAAGACAGGTTACGTAGTCATCCTGAGCATTCTCGAGCGGAGTATCGAAGTTCTTGCCGATGCTGATGCCGCGAATCCCACGGTAGCGGCTGCGCGAAACTTGCGCAACCAGGTGATCCACACCCTTGTTGTTGAAACCCATGCGATTGATGAGTGCGCCGGCCTCGGGGATTCTGAACATGCGCGGCCTGGGATTGCCGGGTTGCGGACGCGGCGTCACGGTCCCTAATTCCACGTGACTGAAGCCCAGTGCACCCAGCGCATCCAAGCAATCACCGTTCTTGTCGAAGCCTGCCGCAAGACCGAGCGAATGCGCGAAGCTCAGCCCGAAGCAGCGCACGGATAACTCGACGGGATAGCTTTGCACGGGTAATAGACGCCGCAGCCAGCGTAATCCGGCCAGGCCGATATCGTGTGCCAGTTCCGGGTCCACGCGCGTGAGAATGGGCAGCGAGGCGCGCGCAAGCAGCGATGCGGCGCGGCGCTTCATGGCATCGCCGGTGACAGTACTTGCGGTAAGGCAGCGACGAAACTCGCAAGCGCTCTTCCCAAGGACTGGTGTTGATCGGCATCCAGATGAATTCCGTCGATGGCACTTGTGCGGATCACACTGCCAGAATCGAAGAAATGGCAACCCAGTTCGGCGGCTATGCTGCCATAGGCGTCGGCCAGCCCTGCGGCCTTCTCGGCCGCGCCCGTGAACTTGGCTGCTAGCGGCCCGCGCGGGACCAGGATGGGCGGCGGTGCGATCACCAAGATCCGCGGCAGGGGCATGCCCGGTTCGATGGGTGCCTGGCGAATGGCGGTCACGAGCGCGGCGATGCCTTGCGCGGCATGCCAGGCCGTATGCGGATGCATGGATTGAAAATCGTTGGTGCCGAGCATCAGCATGACTAAGGCCAGAGGCGAATTGATTTCAATGCGCTGTGCCAACCCCACGAGACCGTTGCGTCCCTCTTTGAACGGGTCCTCCCAAACGGTGCGCCGCCCGTTCAAGCAGTCTTCGATGATTCGCACCGAATGATGTTGTTCCGCCAGTGCAATCTCCATCACACCCGGCCATCGCGCATCGAACGGCAGACGTCGGCGCGTGGTCGGGATGATGCCCCAGGAGAGCGAGTCGGAATAGACGAGTATTTGCTGCAAGGCCAATTCCGCATTGACGAGTTGTAACGCCTAGGCCGACCGAACCACGCCGGACTGGCAGTAAATCATTATAGACGAAGCCCACCGTGCTGCTTGATTTCACAATGCCCTTGGACTGAACACGCACGGCAAGCAGCTCAAAACGAAACACCGTGCGGAATCAGGCGGTGTTCATAGGCTTGGCGCTCTAGCTCCGTGCGGAAATCGGGGTGCGCAATGGAAATAATGGCGCGGGCGCGCTCGGCCACCGATTTCCCCTTAAGGTTGACCTTGCCGTATTCGGTTACCACATACATTACGTCGGCGCGCGGCGTGGTGACGATGTTGCCGGGGGTGAGGTTGAGGACGATCCGGCTCCGGCGCGCGCCGTGCTTTTCGTAAGTTGAGGCCAGACAAATGAAGGACTTGCCGCCCTTCGATGCATAGGCGCCGCGCACGAACTGCAACTGCCCACCGGTGCCGCTGATGTGACGGTGGCCATCGGATTCGGAGGCGGCCTGGCCCTGCAGGTCAATCTGAGTCGTGTTGTTAATCGAAATCACGCGTTCATTGCGCATGATGATGTGGGGCGAGTTGGTGTAGTCGACCGGGTAGCAAATCAAGTCTGGATTGCGATGCGTCGCGGCGTAAAGATCTCTGGAGCCAAGCGCAAAGGTGTAGACGATTTTGCCCGGGTCCAAAGTCTTTCCGGAGCCTGTGATGCGGCCCGCCTTGTAAAGCTCCGCGATCCCGTCGGTCAGCATTTCGGTATGCACGCCCAGGTTGCGGACGCCGCACTCCAGCAGCAGGGTACAGACCGCGTTCGGCATTCCGCCGATGCCCACCTGTAGGCAGGAGCGGTCCTCGATCTCGCCGGCGATGTGGCGCGCGACTGCACGGTCGATTTCGCTCGCCTGCGGGTTCGGCAGCTCCACGGCCGGCTGGTGGTCGCCTTCGATAATGAAATCGACCTCGCTGATATGAACGCCATTTTGTTCCCCATATACATAGGGCAGGCCCCCGGTCACTTCTACGGCCACGATCTTGGCGCTTTCGATCACCGCTCGGTGCCAGAGATTGGCGGCGCTGAAATTGAAATAGCCGTTCTCGTCCATCGGACAGGTTTTCAGCACGACCATGTCGACCGGCTCAAGAAAGCGGCGGTAATAGTCCGGCACCTCACCGAGGTTGAGCGGCAGGTAGTTGCAGCGGCCGGCATCGTGCTTTTTCCGGTCATAGCCGGAGAAATGCCAGCTGAACCAGTGGAAGCACTTGCCGTCGGGATCGACCTCCAGCACCGCCCGCGGCTTCATCGAGAGGCAGGAGCGGATTTTCACATTCTCGAGTTCCCCGCTGCGTGCCGCGAGTGCCTTGTCAAAGACGTCCGGCTGGCACAGCGACACCCCGTAGTCCAGCCACATGCCGGAGCGGACCAAGTTCGCTGCCTGTTCGCCGCTAAGATTTCGCGCCGAAGCGCTCGCAACTCGTAGGAGCATGCTGTGAACCTCACCCTGGATATTGTTCGCTGTCGGAAGTCCGCAAGGATGGCGCTGCTCAAATGTAAGCCCAGGCGGCGAGCGCACTCATGTAAAAGCACACTTCGGTCAGTTGCACGGTGCCGTCCAGTTCTACGGCGCTGTGGGACGGGCGGCTGCGCCTGCGATAAGCGACAAAAGCGATGCGCCCTACTATGGCCCCGGCCAATCCAATGAGACCGGGTATGCCGAGCAGTGCCGCGGGCGCAAATCCCATCGCCAATGCGATGCCAAGATCGCTGGGAGAAATGGCTTGCGAATCAACGTCGGTGGGCGCGCTGAGAACCGAAACCCCGAGTGCGCGGCTGGACGCGTGTCCGGCGATCATGATCAGGCCTAGCGCAAGGTTTGCAGGCAGTGCGAAGGGCAAGTTGGCGGCCGACAGTGCCATCAGCGCGTTGTACTTCACCAGCACCGTAAAAACCAACCCCACCAACCCAAAGTCTGCCGCGGGCGCCGCCGCACCGCTGTGCGTAGCCGAGTCCCCGCGAGTCCCCGAGCCCGCACGCGTCCTGGTGCGCGCCGATAGCAGTGTAGTGGCGAGCATCGACAAGACAACGGCTATGCTGGTTGGCCAGATTTGCGTCCCCAGCCAGTAGACGCCGCCGCCCACGGCGCCGATCAGGAAGCCAAAAAAGGGCATGAACCGCGGCGCCGTAATCCAGTGGCGCCGCTGCGCGCTCATGCGCGTTTACGCACGGCAGGCTGCGACAACGTTGAGCGTAAATAGTGTCCGGTGTATGAAGCCTTGTTCGCCGCGATTTGCTCCGGCGTCCCGACGGCGATGATCCTGCCGCCGCCATCGCCGCCTTCAGGTCCTAAATCCACCACCCAGTCGGCTGTCTTGATCACGTCGAGATTGTGTTCGATCACGATGACCGTGTTGCCTTCGTCGCGTAGGCGCTGCAACACGGCGAGCAACTGTGCGATGTCGGCGAAATGCAGCCCGGTAGTCGGCTCATCGAGAATGTACAGGGTGCGTCCCGTGGCCCGCTTCGACAACTCCTTGGCCAACTTGACGCGCTGCGCCTCGCCGCCCGAGAGGGTGGTGGCGCTCTGTCCCAGGCGAACGTAGGACAGTCCCACATCGAGCAGGGTTTGCAGTTTCGGCTGCACCGTGGGCACGGCGGAAAAGAACGGCAGCGCGTCCTCGACCGTGAGATCGAGAATCTCCTGGATGTTCTTGCCTTTGAAACGGATTTCCAGGGTTTCGCGGTTATAACGCTTGCCCTTGCAGACATCGCAGGGCACGTAAACGTCGGCGAGAAAATGCATTTCGACCTTGATTACGCCGTCGCCCTGACAAGCCTCGCAACGACCGCCTTTGACGTTGAAGCTGAATCGTCCTGGCTCGTAACCTCGCGCCCGCGATTCGGGTACGGCGGCAAAGATCTCTCGAATCGGCGCGAACAGGCCGGTATAGGTGGCCGGGTTGGAGCGCGGTGTGCGGCCGATGGGGCTTTGGTCGATCTCGATCACGCGGTCGATATATTCCAGGCCTTCGATGCGATCGAAGTGTGCGGTTCCGGCAGCGGCATGGTTCAGCTGTGTCGCGACCGCCCGAAATAAGGTGTCGTTGACCAGGGTCGACTTACCGGAACCCGAAACCCCCGTGACGCAGGTGAGCAGCCCCAGGGGGAATTCCGCCGTCACGCTTTTCAAATTATTTGCCGTGGCGCCATGCACCCGCAGTATGCGTTTGGCATCCGGTACGCGCCGCTTGCTCGGAATTTCGATGCGGCGTCGGCCGCTCAAGTACTGTCCGGTGATCGAATCAGGGTGCGCGGCGACTTCGGCGGCCGTGCCCTGGGCCACAATGCGGCCGCCATGCACGCCTGCGCCGGGGCCCAAGTCCACGACGTGATCGGCTTGGCGGATGGCGTCCTCATCGTGTTCGACCACGATGACGGTGTTGCCAAGATCGCGCAGATTGACCAGTGTGTCCAGCAGGCGCTGGTTGTCGCGTTGGTGCAGGCCGATCGACGGCTCATCGAGAATGTACATGGCGCCGACCAACCCTGAGCCGATTTGGCTCGCCAGCCGGATGCGCTGCGCTTCGCCGCCGGACAAGGTATCGGCGCTGCGATTCAGGGTGAGATAACCGAGGCCGACGTTGCCGAGAAACCCCAGCCGGTCGCCGATTTCTTTGACGATCTTAACGGCGATTTCGCCGCGCCAGCCCAGCAGCTTGAGCTTGCCGAAGAACTGCAGCGCGCGCTGTACCGACAGCGCGGACACTTCAGGGACACTCTTGCCGTCGACGAAGACATTTCTCGCGGCCCGATTGAGCCGGGTTCCATGGCACTCGGGACAGGGCCGCGAGGAGCGATACTTCGCCAGCTCCTCGCGCACCGTCGCGGATTCGGTTTCTTTGTAGCGCCGCTCCAGATTTCTGACAATGCCTTCAAAGGTATGTTGACGCTTGATCGTGCCGCCTTTGCCGTCGAGGTACTTGAACTCGATCTGCTCATCGTTGCTGCCGAACAACACTAGGTCCTTGATCTTTTGCGGCAGGCTGTCGAAAGGCGCCTCGATGTCGAATTTGGTATGCCGCGCCAAGGATTGAATCAGCTGAAAATAGTAGGCGTTGCGCCGATCCCAGCCGCGCACCGCGCCGCCCGCCAGCGATAAATGCGGATTCGCAACGATTTTCTCCGGGTCGAAGAAGTCCTGGGTGCCGAGGCCATCGCACGCCGGGCATGCACCGCTCGGGCTATTGAACGAGAATAAACGCGGTTCGAGTTCGCTCAGAGAATAATTACAAATCGGGCAAGCGAATTTGTCCGAGAACACGAGTTCGGTGCGCTGCGGCTCATCCATGTAGGCGATACGCGCCACGCCCTGGCCCAGACGCAAAGCGGTTTCAAAGGACTCAGCGAGGCGCTGGCCCAAATCGGCACGCACTTTGAAGCGATCTACGATGGCCTCGACGGTGTGCTTGCGGCGCACATCGAGTTTGGGGGCCTGATCCAATTCCACCACTTTGCCGTCGATGCGCGCGCGCACGAAGCCGCCCGCCTGCAGTTCTTCGATGAGTTCGGCATGTTCGCCCTTGCGCTCGGCAACCGCCGGCGCAAGCAGCATCATGGCGGTCCCTTGCGGATGCTGCAGCACCGCGTCCACCATTTGGCTCACGGTTTGAGCGGCGAGATCGATGTGGTGATCCGGGCAGCGCGGCGTGCCGGCGCGTGCATACAATAGACGCAGGTAATCGTAAATTTCCGTGACCGTGCCCACCGTAGAGCGCGGATTGTGCGAGGTGGATTTCTGCTCGATCGAGATCGCGGGCGACAAGCCTTCGATGGTGTCGATGTCCGGCTTCTCCATCATCGACAGGAACTGCCGGGCGTAGGTCGATAGGGATTCGACATAGCGCCTCTGACCCTCGGCATAAATGGTGTCGAAGGCAAGTGAGGACTTGCCGGAACCCGAAAGGCCGGTCAATACGATCAGTCGATCACGCGGCAAGTCGAGATCGATATTCTTCAGGTTGTGGGTCCGGGCACCCCGTATTCGGATATGTTGCATGTAACCAATCACTATACGCCCGGCGTCAAGGGCGGGTAAACGCGGCCTGGGCCGCGGGAAATTGCACCCTGTTAGGGTTTGTGTGGGGCCGGCGCCGGGTACGCCCGCGCCAATTTCTGGGTGTCTGCCACACCGAACCGGATAATGGGGCTTGGCCGCCCGTGTACAATATGTGACGTCCAAAGGTTTAGGGGTTCGTCATGGCGCGTGGTGTCAATAAAGTAATTTTAGTCGGCAATCTCGGCGCAGACCCTGAGACCCGTTCTATGCCCAGCGGCATGACGGTCACGAATATCCGGATCGCCACCAGCGAGTCCTGGAAGGACAAGGCCTCCGGCGCTCAGCAGGAGCGCACCGAGTGGCATAGCATTGCTCTGTTCGGCCGTTTGGGCGAAATCGCCGCGGAGTATCTGCGCAAGGGCTCGCAGGTCTTCGTTGAAGGTAAATTGCGCACCCGCAAGTGGCAGGACAAACAAGGAAATGATCGGTTCACCACCGAAATCATCGCCGACAACATGCAAATGTTAGGTGGCCGAGCCGGCGGAGGTGCCGGGGGCGGCGTGGCTGGTGGAGCCGAACGGGGAGGCGGAGCGAGTGCGCCGCCTCGGGATGATTACGATCAGGCGCCCGCGCCGGCCGGCGGGAAAGAGGATTTCGACGACGATATCCCGTTCTAGGCAAGCGTAATGCAAATGTCTCAGTTGGTTTACGTCCACATTAGCTGGGAATTTTTTTACTTTTGATTTATCTTAAGATATATTTTTAGAAAGCATTGGAGAGGCGATGTCATTCCATTCCGGCTATTTCTGCTCTGAGCGGCGCGACCATCGCCATTTTGGCGGCGGCAGGGGCTTCTTCGGCGGCTCTTTCGCGGGAGGGCCACGAGGGGGTGGACCAGGGATGCGCACGGCCAAGATGCTCGCGTCGGGAGACTTGCAACTGATCATTCTATTATTGCTTAGCGAGAAGCCTCGGCATGGCTACGAAATCATCAAGGCGGTCGAGGAACATTCCAGCGGCGTCTATACGCCTAGCCCCGGCATGGTTTATCCGGCGCTCACTTATCTCGAAGAGATGGGCCACGCCAATGCCGTGGTCGAGGGCACGAAAAAGCTCTACAGCCTTACCGCGGAAGGCACGGCGCATTTGACTAAGCACCGCGCCGCCGCGAATGAGGTGTGGAATCAACTGGCTATCTTCGGCCGCAAGCTGGCGCACTTTCGCAAGCAATTCGCCGAGGATGAAGATCTGGTGGACCACTTTGGCAGCGGTCCGAGCGGCGCGACCCCGGATGACTGGCAGCAGATGAAGGCGGAATTCCGCGGACTGCGCGATGAGCTGAAAGCCGCCATCCGCGAAAAAATCAGCTCTCCGATGGAGGAGAAGCGGCGGATTCTGGAGGTCTTGCGGCACGCGGTCGACGCCATTCGCGGCAAGTAAACTCCCCTCGCGCGATCAGCCGGGAGCGCGCTGCCCAGCTACCCTCGGAGCATTTAACCGTCGGTGCCCAGGGAGATTTCCAGCTGGTTGACGAGCGCGATTAGTCGCGGCCGCACCTTCTCCAGCAGAAACTCTTTCGACACCATATAGGCCGGCGCGCCGCAGTTGATAGCCATGGGCGGCAGGCCACCGCCCGGCCTCACTGGCACGGCGATGGCGTTGACATCCCTCTGCCATTCGCCAAAAGAGCAGCACACGCCCAGCTCGCGAATGTCGCGCAATGCCTTGGCGACGCCGCGCTGCGTGTCGGGCCAACGGTTGACGTCGACCAGCGCGCGCACTCCTTCCATGATGTCATTGCGTTCGCGCTCCGGTATTGCCGTCAAATAGGCGCGCCCCATCGCCGAGGTGGCGATATGAATTCTTGCGCCGCTGTCCAAGCTCAGCGTAACCGCCGCAGGGCTGCGAACCGCATCGATATAAATCATCGAGAGCCGGTCGCGGCTGCCGAGGCTCACCATGCACTGGGCGAAATCAGCCAGTTCCTGCATGGGCAAATGGGCGAGCTTGCGAATGTCGAGGCGCGACAACATTACACTGGCCAAGCTTAGCGTGGCAGTGCCGAGACTGTACTTGGCGCTATCCTCGACGTAGATCAGATATCCAAGCTGGGTGAGGGTATGCGTGAGCCTCGACACCGTGGACTTGGCCAGTCCGCAGCGTTTGCTCAGTTCTTGATTGCCAAGCATGCGATCGCCTTGGCGAAAGCAGGCCAGCACCTCGAGTCCGCGGGCGAGCGCCGTCACGAAGTGACGGTCGGATTTGACTCCGGCCGGCTTGCGCGGCGGCCCAGTTCGTTTGGCCGGTTGCATTTTATGGGGTCTATACATTGACAATGTCCAACATGCGTACTCATAATTTTGCACCAATTTGGAATTAAATTCTGTAGTGCAGAACACGACATGTCCAACACCATGATCCCCGGCGGCGCCCATGCGCCTTGAATTCACCGACGAAGAGCAGGCGTTCAGGAAAGAGGTGCGGTGCTTCCTGCGCGAGCAGCTTTCCACCGACATCAGCGACAAAGTGCTCAACGGCTACGAATTGGGGCGGGAGGAGCATCTGTTGTGGCAGCGCCGCCTGCATGAGCGCGGGTGGGGCGGCATGGGTTGGCCCGTAGAATTCGGCGGCCCGGGTTGGAACTCAGTGCAGCAATACATCTTCGAGGAGGAATCGGCACTGGCCGGCGGTCCGCGCCTGATTCCATTCGGCACCAAGATGGTCGCGCCGGTCATCATGGCCTTCGGCACCGCCGCACAACAGCAGCGATACTTGCCGAAGATCAGCGCAGGCGAGGAATGGTGGTGCCAGGGGTATTCGGAACCCGGTGCCGGTTCGGATTTGGCATCATTGAAAACACGCGCGGTGCGCGACGGCGACCACTACGTCGTCGACGGACAGAAAACCTGGAACACCCTCGGTCAGTATGCCGATTGGATCTTTTGCCTGGTGCGCACCGACGCCCAGGCGAAGCAGCAGGCCGGTATCACTTTTTTGCTGATCAACATGAAGAGTGCTGGCATCACGGTGCGGCCCATCGTGCTGCTGGACGGCGGCCATGAGGTCAACGAGATATGGTTCGAGAATGTGCGTGTGCCGATCGAAAATCGCATCGGCGAGGAGAATCGGGGCTGGACTTACGCCAAGTTTCTGCTCGGCCATGAGCGCACCGGTATTGCGGGAATCGGCATCGCCAAGCGCGAACTCGCGCGCCTCAAACGTATTGCTGCGCAAGAACGCCAACATGGGCGACCCCTGATCGAAGATCCTTTGTTCGCTGCGCAGATCGCGCAAGTCGAAATCGACCTGTGGGCGCTGGAAATCACCAACCTGCGCGTGCTGGCTGCGGAGCGCCGTTCTCCGGCGGCGGGCCCCGAGGCATCCATTCTCAAAATCAGAGGGACGGAGATTCACCAAAGCATTTCCGAGCTTCTGATGCGCGCCGTCGGACCGTATGCGCTGCCCTTCCGCCGCGAAGCAATGGAAGCCGGCTGGCAGTTCGATCCCACGCGCGAGCCGCCGGGGCCGCGTTACGCCGCAACACTGGCCGCCTCATACTTCAATCAGCGCAAGCTGTCGATTTTCGGCGGCACCAATGAAATTCAGAAAAACATCATCTCCAAGATGATCGTCGGTCTCTAGGAGCATCCCTTGAACTTCGAATTCAGCGACGAACAGCGGCAGCTGCACGACGCCGTGGAACGCTACCTAAGCGAACAATACGGCTTCGATCGATTCAAGGCTATCAAGGGTTCGGCGGCGGGATGGGATCCGGCGGTGTGGCGCGACCTGGCGGAATTGGGCGTGCTTGCCATCACCGTGCCGGCGGCGCAGGGAGGGCTTGGATTCGGGCCGTTGGAAACGCTGGCCATGATGGGCGATTGCGGGCGCAGCCTGCTGCTCGAGCCCGTGCTGAGCAGCGCCGTGATTGCGACCGCCGTATTGCGTGCATTCGCCGATGAGACACCGGCCGCTGAATTGCTGGCCGCCATGGCCACGGGCGAGAAGATCGCAGTACTCGCGCATTTCGAGAGCGGCGCGCGCTACGAAAGCCAGTGGGTGAGCACCCGCGCACGGCGCACGGGCGAGAGCTACCGGCTCGACGGACACAAGGCAGTGGTGATGCACGCCGGTGCGGCCGACACTCTCTTGGTCTCGGCGCGCACGGCGCAAGAGACAGGCGACGCTCAGGGCGTGTCGCTGTTTCTCGTGCCTCGCGCGGCGCCGGGTGTGGTCCTCGACGCCTATCCCACCGTCGACGGCCAGCGAGCCGCGGATGTTTACCTGCAGGGGGTCGAAGTGCCGGCCGGCAGCCGTCTTGGTCTCGAGGGGGCGGCGCTGAACCCGATCGAAGCCGCCCTCGATATCGGCCTCGCGGCCTTGTGCGCCGACGCGGTGGGCGTCATGCAGGCGCTGGTGGACGCCACCGTCGAGTATGTGCGCCAACGTCAGCAATTCGGCCACCCGATAGGCCGCTTCCAGGTATTGCAGCATCGCATCGCCGACATGCTGGTTCATCTGGAACAGGCGCGTTCGATGAGTTATCTGGCCGCGTTGCGCTGTAACGACAAGGATATCGGAGCACGCCGGCGCGCATTGTCGGCGGCCAAGGCGGTGATCGGCCAGGCCGGCCGATTCGTCGGACAGCAGTCGCTGCAGCTGCACGGCGGCATGGGCATGACCGATGAGTTAAAGGTCAGTCATTGGTTCAAGCGGCTCACCGCTGCGCAATTGATGTTTGGCGATAGCGACGTTCACTTGCAGCGCTACGCCGAGCTCACACGCGGCTGCTAGGGCCGCGGCGCGATTATTTTCAACACTTGCGTAAACGATTGGCGCCGGCGCCCGGCGCATGCGCGTCATGCGACGCCGGAACTGGAGAATGGCAGCACATGGATGCGTTTGCCCGTCGCGGCGAATATGGCATTGGCCACGGCCGGCCCCAAGGGCGCCACGCCCGGCTCACCCACGCCGGTAGGCGGCTCCGCCGACGGTACGATATGCACCTCCACCTTCGGCATTTCGTTGATGCGCAACACCCGATAACCGTTGAAGTTGTCTTGTTCGATCCGGCCGTCCTTCAGGGTTATCGCCCCGTACAGAACCGCACCGAGGCCGAAGCCGATGCCGCCTTCCATCTGCGCGGCAATAATGTCGGGATTGATGGCGGTGCCGCAATCGACTGCGCAGACCACTCGATCGACCGTGATCTGCCCATCCTTGCCCACGCTGACCTCGGCGACTTGAGCGACATAGGATTTGAACGCTTCGGCCACCGCGATGCCGCGGCCTTTGCCCGGCGGCAGGGGGGTACCCCAGCCCGCTTTCTCGGCGGCAAGCTCGAGCACCGCTTGCATGCGCGGATGCTGGTCGAGCAGCTTGCGGCGGAATGTGAAGCCGTCCTGGCCCGCGGCATGCGCCACCTCGTCCATGAAGGCTTCGACGGCATAGGCGGTGTGCGAACTGCCGACTACCCGCCACCACAGGACCGGCACGCCGGTCTTGGTGGTCGCTAGTTCGACGGAGACATTGGGTATGGTGTAAGCGATGTTCGCGGCGCCTTCGACCGACGTGGGATCGACACCGTCCTTGATCATCGCGGCAAACGGGGTGCCGGCCATGATGGACTGGCCGACGATGACATGATGCCAGCCCGTGAGCTCGCCCTTGTCGTTCAGTCCCGCCTCCAGCTTGTGGAAGTACATGGGCCGATACAGGCCGCCGTGGATGTCGTCTTCGCGCGTCCACTGCAACTTGATGGGTGTGCCGTCGGCGCCGTACGCCTTGGCGATGGATACGGCTTCGACGATGTAGTCCGAACCCGGGTTGGCGCGGCGGCCGAAGCTGCCGCCGGCGTACAGGGTGTGGATGCTCACTTGCTGCGGGTCCAGGCCCGCCGTGTGCGCAGCATTCGCCTGATCGATGGTCTGGAATTGATCCCCCGCCCAGATTTCGCAGCTATCGGCGCTGAGTTTGACGACGGCATCCAGCGGTTCCATGGGCGCATGAGCGAGGTATGGAAATTCGTAGCTGGCAGACACTTTGCGGGTTGCGGCCTTGATCGCCCGCAGCGCATCGCCGTCCTTGCGCGCGGACAGAGCGGGTTGGTCGGCGAGGTGCCGGTATTCGTCCATGAGTGCCACCGAGCCGCGCTTCTCAGCCATCGAGTCATCCCATTCGACCTGCAGCGCATCGCGCCCTTGCTTGGCGGCCCAGAAGCTCTTAGCCACCACGGCGACACCGCGCGGCACCTGCACCACTTTGACGACGCCGGGTACGGCAGTCGCGGCGCTGGCGTTGAAGGATTTGACCGTGGCGCCAAATAGAGGCGGCCGCTTCAGTAATGCCACCAGCATGCCGGGCAGTACCACGTCGAGGGTGAACTGCGCGGAGCCGTCGGATTTCGCAGCCGCATCGACGCGCGGCACATGCTGACCGATGAGCTTGAAATCCTTGGGGTCTTTGAGTTTCACGGCCTCAGGTACCGGCAAGCCTGTGGCGGTGGCCACCAGCGCGCCGTAGCTTGCCTGCCGCTTGCTGGCGGCATGGTAGACAACGCCCTTCTCGGCCGATAGATCAGCGACGGATACCTTCCATTCCTTGGCCGCTGCGGCGAGCAGCATGGCGCGTGCCTTGCCGCCGGCTTCGCGCAGCTGGGTCCAGGAATTAGCCATGGCTGAGCTGCCTCCAGTCCCCTGCATGGTGCCGAAGGCGAGATTGGCATAGCGCTTCGCATCGGCGGGCGCGCTTTCGACGCGAACCCGCGTCCAGTCGGCGTCGAGTTCCTCGGCAAGCACGGTGGCGATGCCGGTGTAGGACCCCTGGCCCATCTCCAAGTGCTTGGCGATTACGGTGACGCTGTCGTCGGAACCAACACGCACGAAGGCATTGGGCATGAAGGATCGATCGGTCAGGGGCGTGGCACCGGCGAGAGCGCGGCGCGTGGTGCCGCCCCATTCGAATCCGATGGTCAGCGCCAACGCACTGGCGGTACCGGCGCTCTTGAGGAAATCGCGGCGCGTCGAAGCGGAGGCGAGGGGATTAATGGCCATGGTTTACACCTTAATGGAGTCGGCGGCCGCATGAATCGCCGCGCGGATGCGTGAGTAGGTGGCGCAACGGCAAATGTTGCCGCTCATGGCGCTGTCGATGTCGGCATCGGTGGGTTTTGAATTTGTTTCCAACAGCGCCGTTGCGGACATGATCTGCCCGGATTGGCAGTAGCCGCATTGAGGTACTTGAAGCTTGACCCAGGCGGCTTGCACCGCCTTCGCCGGCCTACTCGCCAGGCCCTCGATGGTCGTGACCTTGCGGCCGGCGACGGTGGACAGCGGCGTGATGCAGGAACGGATTGGTTTGCCGTCCAGATGTACCGTGCATGCGCCGCACAGCGCCATTCCGCAGCCGAACTTGGTGCCGGTCAGACCGGCGACTTCCCGGACGGCCCACAGCAAGGGCATTTTGGGATCGGCATCCAGCGTAGTGGGTTTGCCGTTGAGATCGAATGAAGTGGACATGATTGACTCCGTCGAGGACTCAGATTCGCTGGCGGTCAATTCTACAAACTTCCGCAGGCACGCAGGATGAAGATTTTCTGAGCGCCGCGGCACTCAAGCGCGCGAGGTGAAATCGGCGTCGAAAACCCGTGGTTCGGGGGCACAGTTCCGTTTTACTCGTCGATGAGATTCTCGCCGGGAAACAGGGCGTCGTTGAAGCCGAATTGCGTTAAATCGCGAATGCGGCGCGGATACAGGATGCCGTCGAGGTGATCGACTTCGTGTTGCACGACGCGCGCATGAAAGTCCTTGACCGTACGATCGATTGGCCTGCCTGCGGCATC
>JANYLM010000080.1 GCA_025357835.1 Gammaproteobacteria bacterium | reverse complement strand
TTCTGGTACTCATCCATGCGGTCGCGGCAGGTGGCGAGCCGCAAGTTGCCGGTGACGTGAAAACTGACGTCCTGGCCGGTCTCAGCCGGTAGCCGCTTGTACAGGTCCACGGAGTATTTATGAAGTTGCCCGACCGTGTAGCTCATATTGAACAGCGGCAGCAGGCCCGCCGCATGCCAGGTTGATCCCGCGGTCAACTCGGCACGCTCGAGCAGTACCACGTCCGTCCAACCCTTGAGGGCTAAATGGTAAAGCGTGCTGACGCCGACCACACCGCCGCCGATGACGACAACGCGGGCATGAGTTTTCATAGCAGGTCTCCCAACGTAAATGCGTCAGGCAGTGTAACCAGCGGCCCGCCGAACACGACTCCAATTGCGACAACCCCTGATGGAAATGCGCCAGCCGAGCCCGAAACTGCCCCAGCCTGGAGCCGGGCAGCCGCTGGATTCCGTCCGGAAAACGACAGGAACATGTCGGAAACAGACAAGACGATGAGGTCAATGGCATAATAACTGGGTACCGACCCTTATGTATTTTGTCCATCGGAGGCACCTTGGAATCGCCCGCCTTGCTGCGCAAGTGCAAGTACGCATTTCTGACTTTGCCGAATTACTCTCTGATCGCCGTGGCCAATGCCCTGGAGCCGCTGCGCATGGCAAATCGCTTGGTGGGCAAGGACGTCTACGAATGGTCTATCGTCAGCATGGACGGCTGCGCCGCGGACGCCAGCAGCGGGCTGAATCTATCGCCCACCGGTGCTCTCGATAAATTGGGATCGGTGGATATCATATTTGTCTGCGGCGGCATCAATGTTCGTGAAGCGGTGTCGCCCGCGCTTCTGACCGCCCTGCGGCGGCTGGCCGACCGCCGGGTAGCTTTGGGTGCTCTATGTACCGGCGGCTATGCACTGGCGAGGGCGGGCCTACTCGATAATTTCAGTGCGACAATTCACTGGGAGAATCTTTCGGCGCTGCGCGAAGAGTTCCCCAGGGTTCGAATCAGCGATCAGTTATTCACCATCGATCGCGACCGCTTTACCTGCTCCGGCGGCACGGCTCCCCTCGACCTCATGCTGAACCTCATTCAAGCGAAGCTTGGGCCGCGCATCTCGCAGCTGGTCTCCGAGCAATTCATTGTCGATCGTGTGCGTAAGGACACGGATCGGCAGTACATTCCCTTGCGGGCTCAGGTCGGGGTCTCGCACCGTGGATTGATTCGAGTGGCGCAGCTCATGGAGGAAAACATTGAGAAGCCGCTGTCGCTGGAAAAAATCGCCAAAGCCACGGGGCTGTCGCGCCGGCAAATCGAGCGACTGTTCAAGCGCGATTTGAATTGCGTGCCCAAGCATTACTATCTCGAAATGCGCCTGCGGCGTGCGCGCGAGTTGCTGCTGCAGACGGCGATGCCCATCATGGATATCACCACGGCCTGCGGATTTCAGTCGCCGCCGCATTTCTCGAAGTGTTACCGCATTCAGTTTGGCTATCCGCCGAGCGCGGAGCGCAAGATCGGGGATAAGCGTGGACAGCGTCGCGACAGCAGCGATGTCTCGGCCGTCGGCACTTGAATCGGTGTGCGGCGCTCGGAACCGCGCTCGAGCCTGTGCGGTATTGAATTTCATTCCGCCATAGTCCCTGTGGCCTGCTAGGCTCGGCAACACGATGGAGCAGCAAATTCAAGCACGTCTGCACGCCGCTTATGGCACCGCTCTCGCGGCGCTCCGCGAGGGCCGCGCCGCTACAGCCGAGCATGGGCTGCGGGCGATCGAGGCGCAGTTTCCCGGCGAGGTGAATTGCATGTGGCTAATCGGCGCCGCTCTCCTCGATCAGAACAAGATCCCCGAGGGGGTCGTCATGCTCGAGCGAGTGCTGGCTACTGCCCCCGATTTTGCGAATGCGCGCGTGGATCTCGCGCGCGCCTACCGGTGCTCAGGCCGGGCCGCTCGGGCACGCGAAGAGGTGCGGCGAGTGTTGGAGAAGGCGCCCCATCATCACCGCGCGTGGCTCGCTTACGGTGATGCGCTGGTCGACCTCGGGCAGCATACTGACGCGGCCATCGCCTTCGAACGTGCCCGGCTGACGGATCCAGACAGGCCGCGAGTCGAGGAAGCGACGGCGGCGCTCTTGAGCGACGACCGCAAAAGCGCGGAGCTCATTTTCCGGGAAATCCTGCAGCGGGATGCGAGTCATGCGGCGGCACTGTGCGGCCTTGCGGTGCTGTCACTCGTGGCCGACATGCCCGGCGATGCCGAGCGCCTGCTGCGCCATGCCCTGAAGCAGTCCGCGCATCTGCCGCTCGCACACCGGGGACTCGGGCCGGCGCTGTTGGCATTGGGCCGAGTCGAGGAAGCGCAGGTCGCCGCACGCCATCTCTTGGCCATCGAACCCAAGAGTCCGCAATCCTGGGTTGTGAGCGCCGGCGTTGCGACGCGGCTCATGCGACAAGAGGAGGCGCTCGAAGCTTATGAGCAAGCGGCGAGTCTGAAGCCGGATGAAGTGGGACTGCGCATGTCGATTGGCCATGTGCAAAAGACACTCGGCCGCCGCCGCGACAGCGAGGCCTCGTATAAAAAAGCGCTGCAGATGGATCCAGGCCGCGCCGATGCCTACTGGAGTCTGGCCGACCTCAAGAACTACGACTTTAGCGATGCGGAAGTCGCGGCCATACAGCGGCTGCTGGCGATGGATAAGCGCGGGTGCTCTAACGAGGCCCAGCTGAATTTCGCCCTGGGGAAGGCTTTCGAGCAGCGCCGGCTTTACCCGCAGGCCTTTGTGCACTATGTCCAGGGTAACGCGCTGCGGCGCATCGACGCGCCCTTCGACATCGAGAGCTTCGAGCGCCGCAATTCAAGGATCCGCGCGTTTTTTGGTGCGGCGTTCTTTGCCGCGCGCGAGGGCAGTGGGGATCCGGGTCCCGCACCGATCTTCATCGTCGGACTGCCGCGTTCCGGGTCCACCCTCCTAGAGCAGATCCTCGCCAGCCACTCGCGCGTGGAAGGTACGATGGAACTACCCAATATCCTCAACATCGTGAGCCAGTTCGATGACATGGCCCCGGCTCGCGACGGTTATCCCGAGAGCGTGGGAACGGTGCCTGTCGCCCATCTCGCCACGCTCGGCAGCCGTTACCTCGCGGAAACTGCGCCCCTACGGCGTGGGCGCGAGCGATTCACCGACAAGTTGCCCAATAACTTCAGTCATGTCGGACTCATTCACGCGATTCTGCCGCACGCGACTATCATCGACGCGCGCCGTCATCCCATGGATGCGTGCTTCAGCACCTTCAAGCAGTACTTCGCCGAAGGTCAAACCTTCAGCTACCATCTCGACGATCTTGGACGCTACTACCGCTGCTACCTCTCCCTGATGGACCACTGGGACGCGGTCCTACCGGGTAAGGTGCTGCGCGTCCAGTACGAAGAACTGGTGCGCGATCCCGAGGCCAATATCCGTCGGCTGCTCGAGCACTGCGGGCTGGAGTTTGACCCCGCTTGCCTCAACTTCCACGCGACACAACGCTCCGTGCGCACGGCGAGCGCCGAACAGGTGCGTCAGCCGTTGTATTCCTCAGGAGTCGGCTATTGGAGGCATTTCGCCGAAGAACTGCAACCCCTGCGGTCGAGCTTGGGCGATTGTCTGGCACGTTTTGCCGACCCTGATTGATCCTCAACTGAACGATCGATCAGTGGCAGGTATCAAATCCATTGACGTGAGCCGCCCACTCAAGGGATGATCGAGCTATACGCTCATATAAAGGGCGAAAGAAATGGGGATCCAATGAGCACCATCCTGAAGCATCGTGGGCTTGCGCCGCTGGGCCGACGCCGAGATACACAGAGTCTCTATAGTCATTCGAAGCTCAGTCTCGCCATCGCCGCCGCGCTGTACGGGGCAGGTGCGGTGCACGGAGTTCCGGTCATGGCCGCCAGCAGCGCGTCGGATGCCCTGCAAGAGATTACCGTGACCGCGCGCAAGCGAACGGAGAATCTGCAAGATGTGCCGATAAGCATCGACGTATACACGGCGAAGGATCTAAAGGATCTCGGCATCAGCAATATGGATGGCTACATGCAAAAAGAGCCATCCATCTCCTTCGTCAGCACCGGGCCGGGCACACAGGTTTTCGTCATGCGCGGAGTCTCTGACGGAAGCAACCCGAACTACGGGAATAGCTCGTCAACCGGCTTCTTCGTCGACGACATG
Source organism: Gammaproteobacteria bacterium (assembly GCA_025357835.1). Classification (GTDB taxonomy): domain Bacteria; phylum Pseudomonadota; class Gammaproteobacteria; order Steroidobacterales; family Steroidobacteraceae; genus Bog-1198. The sequence goes on along the minus strand of JANYLM010000080.1, from coordinate 2,594 downwards.
TCCATGAGCGAGAGCAGCGGACAACCGGACCTGCATCTGTACGATGTCGAACGCATTGAAGTGCTGAATGGTCCGCAAGGTACGACTTTCGGGGCCGGGGCGATGTCGGGCGCAATCCGCTATATAACAAATAAGCCCGATGTAAAAGCCTTCAGCGCCGGCGCCGACTTCGATGGCGGCAAGATTCAGGGGGGGCAGAACAACTGGACCTATGAGGGATTTTTGAATGTGCCCTTGATTGAGGGACGTCTCGGATTGCGGCTCTCTGCTTTCAGCGACTCCCACGGCGGATTCATCAACAACAAGCTGACGACGCGTACCTGGGTCAACGGTGCCATTTCGAACAACGCGCCATGGGCGCGCGACAATTACAACCGCGAGCATATCGAGGGCGGCCGGGCCGCCTTACGCTTGGTTATAAATGAGGGTTGGAGCGGCTCACTCACGTATGGCTACCAGCGCCAGCACACGCAGGGCGCGTGGGATGAGGATCCGACCCTGCCGGCGCGGACCGTTGCGCGCTTCGGCCCAGAGTCCAATGACTTCCAGGCAAAAATGCTCGACTTCCATGTGGACGGCGATGTTGGGATCGGCGATCTAGTGTTTGCCAGCACCTACTGGGCGCAGCCCAGGCGCCAGTGGAACGAGTACTCGCAGTATGAGGAGAATTACAACGCCGGCGCCAAAAACGGCACGGGCTTTCCGGGCACTCAGGAGGGCTTCACCTGCTTGACCGACCCCTATTACGGCGGCGGGGCTCCCTACAGCGGCTGCAACCCGCCGACACAATTTTACTCCTACCACACGAACACGGCGCGCTGGTCGGAAGAGATCCGTCTCCTGTCCAAGCCGGGCGGCCGCTTTCATTGGCTCGCGGGCTTTTACTGGGAGAGGACCCAGGACAAGAACTACGGTAGTACCTTTTACATGCCCGGGCTGCAGTACCAAGGCGCGGCGTTCCAGTCCTATCTCTCTTACTATGGCCTGACGCAGCCGTCGCTGCCGCCGGGCCAATGGTATTCGTATACGGAGCGTTCCGATTATTTGCAGACCACCGAGTTCGCCAACATCAGCTTCGATATTACGGACCGTCTCAACGTCGAAGCGGGTACGGTGCACTTCAAGTCTCACTTCTCGTACGACACGTCTAGCTTTTCGTTCGCATACGCCCCATCGTTGCCGAGCTTTTATGCGGGCGGCTCGCAAAAGTGGAACAGCAAGGTCGGCATCAATTACAAGCTGACCGATAAAGCCCTGTTGTACGCCGATTTCGCACAGGGCTTCCGCGATGGTGGCACCAACGCCGGAAGTCCGCAGTCGTGCTACAACAACGGAGTTCCTTACAGTTACGAACCGGACACGCTCAACAACTACGAGCTCGGCTGGAAAACCACATGGTTGAACGGGCGCCTTCTTTGGAACGGCGCGGCTTACTACATGGACTGGAACAAGCTGCAGACTCTGCTGTACAACGCCCTGGTCTGTCCGTCCTCCAGTTACAACGTCAACATCGGCCAGGCACGGATCTATGGCACGGAATCGAATGTCATCTACAAGATCAACGACAATGTATCGGTACAGGCCGCGGCCAGCTATAACGACTCGCGCATAGTTTCGAGCCCGGACGCTAGCTACCAGGGATATATCGGCGAACGACTGCCTTTCGCGCCTTATTTCAGCTGGAGCTGGAATGCGCGTTATGAGCACCCGCTGGGCGGCAACCTGCGCGGATATGCGCAATTGGACATGGCACACAAGGGCGACATGTGGAACAACATCAATCCCAGCGACAAGAACACCGGGCTGCCGCGTATCCTGCAGCCGGACTACACCCTTACTAATCTGCGCTTAGGGTTAAATCCCCAGGGCGAGAGCTGGCTCGCGGAGTTCTATATCACCAACCTCACGGACAAGAACGCGATCGTCTACAGTAACACCGGTAATTTCGACCTTCGCCTGACGACTAACGAGCCGCGAGTGTTCGGCCTTCGCATGAGCTACCGCTGGGGCAAGGGCCACGCGGGTGAGGAATGAACGCTCGATCAGCGTGGCTTCATTGACAGGCATCGGCTGCGCAAGACATGAATCAGGCACCGGGGGCGGAGAATACCAGGGGACAAACGCGATGCATTTGACTGCAATATCCGCCGGTTTGGTGCTGTCGCTGTTGGCAGGTCAGGCAGCTGCCGCCGCCGGCCCGGCCAGCCGTATGCTCACGCCCGACGATTTTTACCGCGTGCAGGAGGTGAGCGACCCGCAAGTCTCTCCCGATGGCCAGTGGGTCGCCTATGTGGTGACGGCCAACGACCGACAAGCGGACGAGGCACGCAGCGCCGTCTGGATGGTAAGTTGGGACGGCAGCCAACGGCTGGCGCTGACGGCTGCGGCCGATGGGACCGGCAAGCCCAAGTGGAGCCCTGACGGACGCTATCTCGCGTTCGAGGCAACCCCCGTGGGCTCCGAGAAAGCTCAGATCATGCTGTTGGATCGTCGCGGCGGCGAAGCTCGTCAGCTCACCAGTGGCAATGGCGACATCGGCGAGTACGCCTGGTCCCCGGACAGCAAACGCCTGGTCCTCGCCATGGTGCAGGGCG
>JANYLM010000078.1 GCA_025357835.1 Gammaproteobacteria bacterium | reverse complement strand
CGACCGCAAACAGCTCGGCATAGTGCGTCCGAAAGATGGGGCCAAGCTGTGCCGCGGCCTCTCGGTCCTCAACCGCACCGCGTTCGTTGATGGTCAGCGGCCAGCGGCCGAGCTTGGGATACCACTCAAGAGCCGACTCGTCGCGGCAGCACACGTCTGTCAGCCACGCCAGGAGATCGTCTAGCGAAAAGCCCGGCCCGAGTGGCGAATTGATGTCGACCGCACGTAGCGGGATCATGATCGGTTGCTCGAAGCCGGACAGACGACCGGCGCGCCGAGCGCCCTGCGCCTGTTCGCACACACTGTGTTGGCATACAGATGCCAACACGGGATGTCCGACTCTACCCCACATCGTGCGCGCCCGGGGCCGAGGGCCGAAGCGCGTTCCGTTCTGCGCCTCAAAGAGGGGATCAAAGTCGAGCCTTCGCGCTCTTGGCCCGCAGCCCGATGAAAAACCCAACGCGATCGCCCGACGCCTTTCTGCGAGAATTGATCATCAAAGAGATGCTTGGCTGATGGAGGTGCACCGCCCGTTCGCGAGATTGCGACGGAAGACGAAAAGCGATAGCATCAACGACGTATCCGACACGCGCGTCATACTAGGACGATTAGTGATCGGTGTCAAGCTGTAAACGTCGCTCGATAACTATGTGAGGAAGTCACCAGAGGTGACATGGATATCGGGAAGCGGATCGGTCAAATTCGTGAAGATGCCGGCCTAACGCAGTCAGGCCTCGCACGAACGATCAAAACCTCGCAATCAGCCATTTCACAGATCGAGGCCGGCGAGAGGAATCCGTCGTATGACATGCTGCGACAGATATCTGCCGCGCTGGGGGTGACGGTCCCCTATCTGGTGGGAGCGAGCGTTGAGGGGCTCAAACCGGAAGAGGAAGTGCATTTCAGGCAGTACCGCAGTTTGTCCGCTGAAGCACGAGAAGAGCTCGCGGAGTACGCGGCCTACCTTCGCCACAAGTACGGAAAGGCAGAGGGTGGCAAGTAGTACTCTGATTCTGCGAGAGGACCGCGGCCGTGACACTCGGCTCGGGCGTCGCACAGCGAAGTTGTTGCGCCAGCATCGACTTCCGGGAATCGGTCGTCGTTGCGATGTGGAGGAGGTGTGCAGGGCGAGCGACCTCGAGATCCTCGAATCTCGGATCGCTGACCCTGGCTATACGGCATGTCTGTGCTGCAATCTGCACGGCGCGGGCGGCGCGATTTTCCTCTCTCCAAAGCAGGACGTCGGACGCAGACGGTTTTCCCTCGCGCACGAAATCGGACACTACCATCTCCCGACGCATCGTCAGCTACGTCGGCAAGGAGCGAGTTGTGGGGAGGCGGCGATGCGCGCAGGTGCCGCGGACGCCACCGCGCTTGAATGGGAAGCCAACGACTTCGCCTCCGAACTGTTGATGCCGACAGAGCTGTTCAGGGCCGACGCTGCCGGTCGCGACTTCAGCGTAGCGACGGCGCGCGAGCTCGCCAGTGACAGGTATTTCGATGTGTCGGTGACCGCGGCTGCATGGCGCATGACGCAGCTCTCCACCGAGCCGTGCGCCATCGTGATGAGTTCCAACCGCAAGGTGAACTGGGCGTGTCGGTCGGCGGCCATGCGCATTCCCGGGCTTCGTCGAGGAACCCCGATACGAGCCGGTACCGCGGCCAGTGATGCTTTCAGCGGAGGAGCAAGCGAATCGCGACCACTTGCCGTGGACGCGGGCGCGTGGCTCGAGCCGCGCTACCCAGTGCATGGACGGTTGCTGGAGAGCACGCACCTCATCGCGACTACCGGCCAGGTGCTCTCGATGCTCTGGCTCAAATAAGGCGCAGTTTGTATTTCGTGCGCAAGTTCGCTATGTCACGGGTGCACCGGTGGACACACCTAATCAGCAGGAAGAACGCCAGTTCAGCGTCACTCACCGTCAGGAGAGGGAGATGATGCCGCGGCACGAAAGTCGAATCGCGCGGGATCCCCGCGTCGTGATCGTGGAGCGCTCGAGAGAGACAGTGATGCTCGATGTCGCCCATGGGCGGCGAATCACATTGAATCGGCTCGGCGCACGCATCTGGGAGGCATTGGCGACGGAGCCCACGTTTCCCGCGCTCGTAGACCATCTCTGGACTCGATACGACGTGCGCGCCGAGGTGCTGGCGCACGATGTCGCAGATCTGCTATCGTCTTGGGCCGACGCAGGGATCATTAGCTGGCGCTAACGGGTCCAAGCGCGACGAGTGCGCGGCCCGACAAGCTGGGGCGCGCGCCCGCCTGTGATTCGCTCTCTCCCTCTGTCCCGAGTCGTCGCGGTACACTACTGTCTTCGACTCGTGGGCTGAGTCTTGGAATTCGTCGTCGGAGCGCGCCATTCGAGTACGGCGCCCGCCGCGGGCCATC
>JANYLM010000115.1 GCA_025357835.1 Gammaproteobacteria bacterium | reverse complement strand
CGCGCCGCGGGCGCCTGCGAACGCCTCGTCGGCGAGACCATCGAAAATTTAGGCGGTCTCGACATCTTGATCAACAACGCCGGCATTCTCTACACGGCCAATGCCCTCGACACCAGTGACGCACAATGGCTGGACACCATGGCGGTGAACGTCAACGCCTTGTTCTATCTGAGCCGTGCCGCGGTCCGGCATATGAAGGCTGCAGGCAAAGGGGCGATAGTGAACATCGCTTCGGAATGGGGTCTGAACGGCGAAGCCAATCATGTGGCCTACTGCGCCAGCAAGGGAGCGGTCGTTCAAATTACCCGCTGCATGGCACTCGATCATGCGCGCGACAATATCCGCATCAATTCGGTGTGCCCCGGCGAGATCCATACGCGAATGGTGGATGAGATACTCGCCAAACACGGCGGCGATCCGGCGGACAATCTTCGCCAGCTCGCCGCCGGAATTCCGATGCGGCGCCTGGCACATCCCAGTGAAGTCGCGCGTTGCGTGCATTTCTTGGCATCAGACCTCGCGAGCTACGTCACGGGCACGAACTTGAGCGTCGACGGCGGCAATGACGCCACGGCGGGTCCCTACCCTTAAGCCCGCTTCAGTGCCGGCCCCAATCGATGGGCATCGCCCGCGGGCGCCTGCCCGTGTTCGTAAGGCTTCGCGGTTACCATGTAGAACGCGCCCAGCACCACGATGCCGACGGTGGTCACCAGCATGGAGTAATTGCTGTACCAGGGATCGTTGGGGCTGCGCGGCCACAGGATGTTGATGATGGCGCCCACGCCGTAGGTGAGTGCAAGCAGGTTGACGCACCAGCCCCAGGCGCCCACCGTGAACGGGCCCGACGGCCGCCAGCCCTTGGCGCGCGCGATCAATGCAGCGAGCACGATCATTTGGAAGGAAATGTAAATTCCGACTGCCGCGAAGCTGATGATGATGGTAATGGCGTCTTGCAGCCACAGGGCCGAGAGCGCGATTACCGCCGGTATTCCACCCATCACGAGGAGTGCATTGGCCGGCACACGGTGCTTCTCCGACAGACGGCTCAGGTACTTGCTGCCGAAAATCATCTGATCCCGGGCGTAGGCAAAAATCAATCGGCTGGCGGCGGCCTGCAAGCTCAAGAGGCAGGAAATGAAGGACACCAGCACGACCACAATGACGGCGCGAAAGCCGACGTCACCCATGGCCGCGCGCAACAGCGTGACGATGGGATCCTTGTCGGCGCCGGACATCACCGCACCCATGTCCGGGATCGAGAGCACGAACGCCAGGCAGACCCAAATGGCGGCAGCGCCGCCGATGTAAATAGTCATGCGCATGGCTTTGGGAATCATGCGGCTGGCATTCGGGGTTTCCTCGGCGACATCGCCGCAGGCCTCGAAGCCGTAGTAGCAAAACATCGCCGCGAGCGACGAGGCGAGGAAGGCCGGCCAGTAGCTGCCGTTGGTATGCACCAAGGTCGTGTCGATCAATATTTTCAGTGGCTGATGTCGAGCAAACAGCAGCAGGTAGCTGCCGACCACGATGGCACCCACCAATTCGCAAATGAAACCGAACATCGCGACGCGTGCCAGCAGGCGCGTGCCGCTCAAATTCAGCACTGTGGTCATGGCGATGAGCAGCAGCGCTATGATGGTGGTCGAGATGGGCGTGCTGTCGATGCCGAACAGTTGCGCGAGAAACGGCGACGCCCCGGTGGCCACTCCGGCCATGGTGCAGCACAGAGCCCAGGCATATACCCATCCCGCCATCCATGCCCAGCGTTTCCCCATCAGGCGACGTGCCCAGGGATACAGACCGCCGGAGATCGGAAATTGCGAGACAATTTCGCCGAAGACCAAGCACACCATGAGCTGACCCATGCCCACCAGGAAGTAGGTCCACCACATCGGTGGTCCGCCGGCGAGAAACGCGGTCGCGAAAATGGTGTACACGCCCACCACGGGCGACAGGTAGGTAAACCCCAAGGAAAAATTCTCCCACTTCGACATGGTCCGGTCGAAATGCGATACATAGCCCAAGGCTTTCAGTTGCTCGGCGTCATGATCCACGCCCGCAGCGGAATTGTCGGTCACCCTTGTCTCCCCCAAAGCTTTATACGTGCGAACGATGGTCCGTGGGCCGAGAGGTTATCATCTCACGAAATTCGGGGGGCTCGTGCCCCCCGAATACTACTGCTGAGTAGCGCCGCCGGCGCCGGTTTAGAACTTGTACTGGAAATCCACCCCGATGGTGCGCGGCTGATTGGTCGACACACGGGTGATGGCGTAGGTCTGCCAGGCGAACACGGTGTTGTTGATGGTCAGCTTCGCCTCCTTGTTGGTGAGGTTGGTGCCGAAGATGTAAGCCCCCCATGGGCCGCTGCTCACCCCGGCACGCGCATCCACGAGAGTGTATGACGGCAGGGTTTGCGGAAAGGCGGCTTGGTCCCTCACCGGGCCAACCAATGAGCTCGAAAGGCTCATCAATCCGTTCATGGTATCGGAGATCGCCGGCTGGTAACTCAGGCTCGTGGTCGCCGTATACCTTGGCACGCTCAGGACGCGTGTTCCGGGCGTGATGCCGGCGGCGATGGCATTGGGCGAGGGATTGTTGATGACCGCCGTGTTGTAGGTCCCGGAAAAGTCCAACGTGAGGGCCTTGACAACCACAGCCGACACCTCGAGTTCGGGTCCGTAGGATTTGGCGTTGCCGGCATTGGTGTTGTACGGATAGCCGCAGGTTAGCGAGATTACCTGCTGGATGTCGGTCCACTTGATGTAGTAAATGTCTGCATTGACGCTGATGCGGCGATCGGCAAATTTTGCCTTCTCGCCGATTTCGAAGCTCAACACGGAATCAGGCGTGTAGTTCGGTTGGGAAGATACGGTGACTGCGCCGGCATTGCAGTTGTAGGCAAATGGATTGACGGCGAGCACCTGCTTGCTCGGCAGCGGAATGGGTAGATTGAAGCCGCCGGGCCGCGAGCCCTTGGCAACCGTGCCGTACACCGTCAGCTCCGGCGTGGGCTCGTAGGCGAGGTTCAGTTTCGGCAGCACCGCATTGCCGCTGGCACTTTGGTGCAGGATGGTGTGGTCCTGATTCACGGACGCTGTGCCGAGTCCGGCTTGATCGGCACGATTGTCGATTGCGAAGTGGAAGAAGCGAAGTCCGGCGGTCAGTTTGAGGGCATCCGTGAATTTATATGTGCCTTCGCCGAACACCGCGCTTTGCTTCAAGACATTCGGATTGTTGTCGTTGAATACCACGCCGTTGGGGTTGGCCGCCTGCGGGCTGGGGTATTGGGGCAACGTGGGATCGGGGTATCTTAGAACGCTATTGGCCGGAGCCACGGCGCTTGCGGGGCAGTAGCCGGCGACGGGAAAGGTTGCGTAGCCACAGGTCAGAGCGTTCGCGAATCCAGGTGCTTGGTTGTACGTGATGTATCCAGAGTCGAGCTTGGCGAAGTATAGGCCCCCGACCCATTGTAATTTCCCAGGGGTGTTTGACGTCAGACGCAATTCCTCGGCGAACTGGGCGGTCGGATCCTCTTCGGTGTAGAGGTTCTGAATGAAATTCGGAACATAGGCGCCATTGACCAAGTGCGTCAGGTTGTTGATGTTTTGCAAAGCTTCGGTCGAGTCCGTCGATTGAATCACGTCGCGCTTCCAGTAGCTGGTCGCGGACGTGACGGTGGCCGGCCCGAAGTTGTACTCGACCTTCAGGCTCGCCATCTTGAAGGAGTCATAGTAGGGCTCCTGTTGATCGTAAGGCTGGTACAGGGCAAGGCCGCCCGGAGGATCCTGGAAATTGTTATAGCCGTCCGCCGCGATGCGCTGGTACATCAAGGTGGTCGTGATCGACAGAGGATCGGAAGGCTTGACCAGCAAAGTGGCCCTGGCGGATATGAATCGCTCGATGTTGGAGCCCGTGACCACCTTTTCCACGGGTGCATTGACGACGTCCCCGCGCTGACAGTAGTAAGCGCACAGAGGCGGTGCGCCGGGGGTGCCTGCCTGCACGGTCGGGGATGGAAACTGCCCGGGCGGAGCGATGATGCGATCGATGAAACCACTGACATATTTCGCGGTCATCACCGTGCGCAGCGCCGCAACCTCGCCCAACGGGAGGTTCAGCATCAGGCTGCCGCCGCCGTTGGTGTTGCCATGTTTTGTGTAGGACATCGTGGTGTCCGTCGCCCCCTCGAATATGCCAAGCTTGGGCTGATTGGTGACCAGCTTGATGGTCCCGCCCATGGAGCCTGACCCATACAGAGTGCCCTGCGGACCGCGCAGGGTTTCAACGTGGTTCAGATCGAAAAGGTCGGGGTCGATGACGGTGCGCCCGTTGAGGGCAACTGCCGACGCTGACAAAGGCGTCTCGTCGATGTAGAAACCCACCGTCGCCGCGGTTCCGCCGCCGGAGGAGAGACCTCGCATCTCATACTCGGTCTGCCCCGGACCCGCCGTGCGCAGCGAAATGCCGGGCACCTTGCCAACCAGATCCTCTACCGTCACGATGTTTTCTTGAGCGAGATCGCCGGCGCTCAAGGCCGTGATGCTGATCGCCGTCGCCTGGACTGTAGAATCGCGTTTTTCGGCGGTGACAACGATTTCTTCCAAGTCGCCGCCGCCTTTGGTCGCGGTCGGGCCGGACGCCGGCGCGGCCAGGGCCGCACCGCTTAAGGTCATCGCGCACAGAAGCGCTGAGACCATCGACGCTCGGATTTCCCCGCGTGCGTCTGCTGCACACAACACTTTTTTCATGACCAAATCTCCCACAGTTAAGCAAAAACGGCTGCGCGACGCTGATTGCAGCGAAAAAATATCGACCGACTTATTCATCCCCTCGCGCTTATTGGCGATCCCGCGGGGATCGCTATACTCAATTCGTAACATAGGGTTTACTGGCACGCAAGTTTATTGCACAACAGGCACGAGAAAGGTAGCTTCCCCTGTGGCTAAAATGTTGCAGTGGGTGACGGGACCGATGATGTCTAATGCAGGCTTTGTGCCGCGAATTGGGGTGAATGTGGGGATGCTGTGTCGATGAATGCGGTTTACTGCATGGCGGCGGGGCGCGCGCTTCATTCCAGGCTCTGGAATTGAGCGTGCAGCAACCCTCGCACCGCCTAGCTCTCGCGGCGGTATTCTCCAGCAGCTTAGGGGTGGGTCTGATCTTTGGCTTTCAGCCTCCCTTGATCGCACTTAGCTTGAGCCGTTTGGGTTATTCCAGCTTTGCCATAGGAGCGGTCACCGCCGCCAGCTTAATCGCGGTGATTCTGTGCGGACCCTTCTACCCTCGCATCATCGTTCGCCTCGGCCTCAAGCGCTGCATTGTCAGTGGCATCGTCTTTGCCGCCGCCATCTTGTTGCTCATGCCCTTATGGCCCAGTGTCCCGATCTGGTTGGTTTTGAGGTTCATCGCCGGCTGCGCGCTTGGGCTGGTATGGATTGCGAGCGAGATTTGGATGAACAGCGTAAGCGGCATCGAATCTCGCGGCACCGTCATGGGAATTTACGGCACTGTTTTTTCTATAGGCATTGTTGCGGGCCCCATTCTTCTGGAATTTACCGGGACCCAGGGCGCGAAACCCTTCGCCATCGGCGCCGCCTGTCTGATCCTGACTCTGCTGCCCCTGGCGGTGCTGCGCCGGGTCACTAGCGCGGCGCAGGAATTCACGCCTTTGCGGAGGCTGTCGGGGGCGCTGCAAGCCGCGCCGATCGTGATGCTGGCGGCTCTGGTGGCTGGCCTGGTCGAATCCGCGGACCTGACACTGCTGCCGCTGTTCGGAGTGCACTCGGGGATGGATGAGCAGGCGGCGCTGCTCTTGGTCGCCGTGTTCATGGCAGGCAACGTCGTACTGCAAGTTCCGATTGGACTGCTTGCCGATCGCTACGGGCGCAAGACAATGCTCGGAATTTGCGCCGCCACTAGCTGCATTGGGCCGTTGCTGCTGCAGGCGAGTTTGGGTACTCCCCTGCTGCTGTGGCCTCTGCTGTTCGTTTGGGGCGGCACCTTGTATGCCTTCTATAGCCAGGGGGTCGCTTTGCTTGGCGAGGAATTCTCCGTCGAGAGTCTGCCCAGCGCCAACACGCTATTCGTCATGGTGTACTGCCTGGGCGGCGTGATCGGGCCGAGCGCCGGGGGCATCGCCATGGACCTGTGGCCGGTCCGGGGCTTGCCGGTCCTACTCAGCGGCGCGGCGTCGTTCATGCTGGGAGGGTTGGCGCTTAGCCTACTTGCCGGCCGCCGCCGAACCGCTCTTTAAGATCCGGCTCGGTTATCGGGTCTTATCGGCTTCACCCTTGATTCGAGTGTCTGTCGCGATCCAGTTCAATTCCCAAGTCTTCCCGCCATCATCCGAAAACGCCTGCTCGAAGCGCCAGGTATCCAGGTTGACTTCCAAGATGACAAATCGAACCAAGATGGCGCGGCCGTTCAGCGTTTCCTGGTCATAGAACTCACCGCGGCCATTGCTGAATTCGCCGATGTTGGGCGGCGTGCTTACCGTACCGCCGGCGCTATTGGCGAAATTGAGGCTCCACTGGTGGGAGTCAGGGTTGTACAAGCGCAGGGACAGAGCTTCTATGTGACCTGCTGAGCCGTCGACTTCGAGTTCCACGAGATTCGCCCGGCCGTTCCAAATCTTTCGGACGCTGGTCGTACCCGCATAGTCGACCCAGGTAGTCGAGCCCGTTAGGGGGTGTTGTAAGCGCGACAGCTGCGTTTTCCACTCGCCTAGTTCGACGTCAAAATCGTGTTGCCCGTCCCGGACCGCAGCGGGCTTATGCACGCTCGGTTGCGATGCTGGGGAGCTCGTCTGCGCGAATCCCCGAAGGGGTGCAAAGGCCGCGGCGGCGGCGCAGAGTAGAAGAAAAATTCGCAAGTGTTTTGGCATATTGGCTCGCTCGTTACCAGTGAACTAAATTTCCGGGATCATCCACGACCACGACTTCATATCTGTCGATCATCGGCATCAGAGTGTTCTCTAACTCGCGCTTCCACAGATCCCCTTCGTAGAACGCGGCTTTCATGGGCTCGCGGGATGCGAGATCGGGAAATCCGCGCATGAAGAAGAAGGTGTCCGCATCCTCGACCGAGAGGAAGGGACCCAGTATCTTCATGCCTAATTCCACATGCTTTGGAATCGTTTTCGAGCGGAATATCTTCAGAAACTGGGCGCGCATGCCCGGTTTCAACTTATAGGTGCGCATTTCGACGATCATTTATAATTCCGTTGAGACTATGTTGGCCTGTGGCGGGCGCGTCCCGCAAGAACGCACCTTTCGGTAACCGGGATACTATGGACACCTCCAAGACAGAACTCCTAGTCAGCCGGCCGGATGGTCCACAGCCCACAGGCTGCCCCATGACCGCGGCGCTGAACGCCATCGGCGGCAAGTGGAGCATGATTTGCCTTTACTGGCTGGATACCGGCCCGCGCCGTTTCAATGAACTGAGGCGCTTAATGCCGGATATATCGCACAAGGTGCTTACCGCGACCCTGCGAAATTTGGAGCAGGAGGGACTGATAAGCAGAACTGATTTTCTGGAGGTCCCGCCACGGGTTGACTACAGGATTTCGGCCTATGGAGAGTCGGTCCGGCCGCTGATCGAAGCCGTTCGACTATGGGGTCGAGCGCACCTCGCGCGGAATTAACCGTTTATTTCTCCGCTAGCGCGGCCGATGCGGTAAATGCCCTCAGATGATCGAACTCCCGTCGCGCGGAATGTGTGCCGTCGTCTGTGGATTTGAGCAGGACGGCATAGTAGTTCCTCGCCTGCGCGGCGTCGCCCGCCGCTTCCGCGGCCATGCCCGCGTTGTACAGCCCGTTGAAGCGGTTCGGACTTAATTTGAGTGCCTGCCGGTACTCGACCAGCGCTTCCCGGGGTTGACCCAGTTCGAGCAGCATATCGCCGAGCATTTCGCGCGCCGGAATATCGACCTCGCCCTGGCCGACCTGATCCTGCAGATCCGCGCTGTCTCGCATGTGTTTGAGCGCATCCGCCCTATCGCCTGCGGCGAATGCAATCCATGCCAACATCTCGCCGCGCTCGATACGCGCTGCGGTCGAGTCCGCCAAGTAGGCATGCCTGCCCTTTTTCACCTTTTCCATCAAGGAGTCGTATTCGGCGAGATTGGCCCGGGCCGGTTGCGGCCGACGCAAATGTCCCGCGGCCACGGTGCGAGCCCAATAAGTCATGGTCTGGGTCTCCGGACGCGCGCCGGCCACCGGCTCGAGCGCGGCCGCGGATTTCCAATCCCGCATCTCCAGGGCGAAGAAAACCGGTAACTTGGTCCGGTAGTAGGGGAACATTCCCTCCATGTAACGATCACCCATCTCCGGCATGGCTTCGAAGTGGGTGAGGGCAGCGGCCGAATCATCCAGGACGGCCTTGGCCTTATCATCTTGGGCAGTCTGAAGGTAGGCATACAGGAGGAAGTCGGTCGAATGGAACTGATCCATGGCGCCGTTCAGGTGATGCGTCTCCGCGGCTTTCGAGGCTGCCACGGACCCTGAATTGGACTCGATGTCCTCCTGCCACATGCCTAACCGCGCAAAAATATGCCCTGGCATGTGAACTGCATGGGGTCCCGATGGGGCGATTTCGCCATAGTGCTTGGCCGCGGCCAGCCCCTCCGATGCAAGCGATGGCGTATCGCAGGCATGAATGATGTAGTGCACCACTCCAGGATGGTCGGGATACTTGGCAAACAAGGGATTCAGCACCGCCATGGCCTTGTGTGCCTGGGCCAAGCTGGCGTCGTCCGGCGCTTGTGCCGCCAGTAGCGACAGGGCGTAGAAGGCGCCGGCATCGACGTCGTGCGGATAGTGGCTGTATAGCTTGGCCATGGCCGCGGCGTAGCCTTCGATGCGGACCTGATAGTCTCGCTTGTCGGGCTGAAAGAAACTGCCTAGCGCCGCGATGTACTCGCGCTCGCGGGCGCTCTTCGCCGGATGCGATTGTGCGGCTTGCATCTCTTGCCAGCCATGGGCGACCGCCTGCTCGTCAGGGCGATCCCAGATTTGGTGGAACAAGCTCATCGCTACGCCCCAATTCGCCATGGAGCAATCCGGGTCGGCCTTCAGGATTTTCTCGAACTGCGGGCGGGCCTCTTCATACCAGAAGTCGTGCAGCAGAGCGACGCCGCGGCTGAACTGCGCGCGCACCGACGGCGAACAGGACACGGAGAAAGACACCGTTCCCAGGCGTTCGCCGGGAAACGCCTCCGCGCGGCGTGTTGAATCGTCACCGGCGGCTTGGGCGGCGAGG
>JANYLM010000030.1 GCA_025357835.1 Gammaproteobacteria bacterium | reverse complement strand
ATCCGGGTTGTGTTCGAACCAGCCGAGTTGCTGATCGATGGACGGCTCCTGCACCTCATCGAGAGCGAAGCCGGCGCGCATGCGGTCGAATAAGTCGTCGTAGTCCTCGCCATTGTGGTGCTGCCATTCGCGCGGCATGGTGAGCGAGGGGGTTGTGCCCGCGGCCGTATCGGCAGGCGGCAGCGTAGTTTCAGGATTAGTCGGCGCGGCCGATATCGCAATCGGAGCTTGCTCGGGTGGTTTGGCCGGCTGATGCGCGCAGGCGCCCAGCAACAACAGGGCGCCGCTAAATAAATAATGCCGAGTGACAAGTGTCATACTTTTTTAAGTCCGCTAACGAAACTGATCTTTCCAGGCGCGCAATACGCCGAAGACCTCGGCAGGGTCTTGGAGCGATCTGCCGGCATGAGCCTCGGCGGCCCTTACCACGGTAGGATCATCGCAGCGCAGAAAGGGATTGACCCGAATCTCCAAGGCCAGGGTCGAGGGCAGGGAGGGGTTGCCCTGCGCGCGTACGGCAGCCACGCGGCTTTGGTATTCCAGTGCGCCGCCATTGTGCGGATCGACCGTTAACGCGAAGCGCAGATTGGCCGCGGTGTATTCGTGGCCGCAGAACATGCGAGTGTCCGGCGGTAGGCTACGCAGCTTGGTTAACGATGCATTCATCTGTGTAGGCGTACCTTCGAACATTCGGCCGCAGCCCGCGCTGAACAGCGTGTCTCCGCAAAACAGCGCGCCATGACCCCAGAACGCGATGTGGCTTAAAGTATGTCCGGGCACCGCCAAAGTCTCGAAGCAAAGTCCCAACTCCGCCAATTCGCAACGCTCGCCGTCGTGGACGGTGAGGGTGCGCTGCGCAATTCGGGTATCGTCCGGACCGATCACGGGCACCGCCCAATGGCGCAGCAGTTCGGGAACCCCACCTACATGATCGGGGTGGTGGTGAGTCAGTAAAATCGCGGCTAAGCTTGCACCGCTGCGCTGCAACTCGGTCATCACGGGCGCGGCCTCGCCCGGATCGACCGCCACTACTTGATCGTGCCCACAAGGCGCCTCGATGAGCCAGATGTAGTTATCGGAAAATGCGCGCACCGGGCGCACGTTGAGATGCGTGGCATGAATTGACATTTTGCGGGCGTATTTAACCTGTAACATTCGAACTTCGCTAGTATTTTCATGCAGGAGGATGTTTGGAATCATCGCGCGACACGGCAGCGACCGATTGGTTCGAGGGCCCGCTGGGGACTCGAGTGCTGCGTGAAGAGGCGGCGCTGGCGTCGCTGGCACTCGACGATGTGTTCGGTTTCGAACTCCTGCAGGTCGGCGCGTGGGGACCCGCCCGTCACTTGCTGGATGGCGCGCGCACGCAACATACCACCTTACTGGCGCCTGAAATGACGTCAGGGGTCACGCTGTGCGCGCCGCTCGATTCGTTGCCTTTTCGCTCCGATTGCATCGACGCTATTTTTTTGCCGCATACGCTCGAATTGGTGGAGGACCCCTATGCCGTGCTGCGCGAGGCCGAGCGCGTGCTGTGCGCCGAAGGCTGTCTGATGATTTGCGGCTTCAATCCCTTCAGCGGCTGGGGTGTGCGTCGGGCTTTCGCAAAATACGTTGGGCGGCCGGCGTTTCCTCCACAGACCCAGCGCATGTTGTCGGAGCGCCGCTTACGCGATTGGGTGGCATTGATGGGCTTCGATGTGGACAGCGTTTACGGCTATCTTGACCTACTGCCTAGCAAGGGTCGGCTGCCGCGCCCCAGCGAGGTGGCGACGCGAGAGGCCGCCGACACCGCGCTGCGGGTTAATGCCGCGCGGCCGCGTGCGGCCTTGACCGCCGGTGCCTACTTGCTCAAGGCGCGCAAGCGCGTGAAAACCATGACTCCGGTTCGGCCGCGGCGGCGGGTGCGCCAGCGCGTGTTGGTCGGTGCGGCGGAGCCCACCTCGAAAGTCAGTCCATGACCCCAGTCGAGATTTACACCGATGGCGCGTGCCGCGGCAATCCCGGGCCCGGCGGCTGGGCGGCCTTACTGGTCGCGGCCGGCGAGCGCAAGGAGGTCTCGGGAGCAGACCCCGCGACCACCAACAACCGCATGGAGCTGATGGCGGCGATCGGCGGCTTGGGCGCGCTGAAGCGGCGCTGTGCGGTCAAGCTGTACACCGATTCGAAATACGTGCTTCAAGGCATCACCGAGTGGCTGCCGAATTGGAAGGCTCGCGGCTGGCGCACCGCAGCGCGCGCACCCGTCAAGAATCAGGACTTGTGGCAATTACTGGACGCCGCAGCGTCACAGCAGGACATCGAATGGCATTGGGTCAAGGGACATTCGGGACATGAAGGCAATGAATACGTCGATCAACTCGCCAACGTCGCCATCGACCGGCTGCTGGCCGCGCGGTAAACCTTAAAGATGCGTCAAGTCGTTCTCGATACAGAAACTACCGGCCTCGAAGTCGAACAACAGCACCGCGTCATTGAAATCGGCTGCGTGGAGCTCTTGAATCGGCGCCTCACCGGTCGACACTTTCATCAGTACTTGAACCCGCAGCGAGATATCGACGAGGGCGCGCAGCAAGTGCATGGGCTGACGCGCGAGAGATTAGCCAAAGAGCCGATATTCTCGCAGGTGCACCCGGAATTTTTAGAGTTCATCGGCGATGCGGAACTGGTCATTCACAATGCCCCCTTCGACGTCGCTTTACTGAACGCCGAACTCGGCCGCATCGAGAGCGCACCTAAGATTGGCGATCGGTGCCGCGTGCTCGATACCTTGGCGCTGGCGCGGCAGATGCATCCCGGGCAGCGCAATAACTTAGACGCCCTGTGCAAGCGCTACTCGGTTGATAATTCCCATCGCGAATACCACGGCGCCTTGCTGGACGCGCGCATCCTCGCCGAGGTGTATTTGGCCATGACCGGCGGCCAGGCCAAACTCACTTTGAGCGCCGAATCGGATACGGTGCGCAGCCGCGCACGCCAGGCGGCGCCGGTGCGATTCAGCGGCGCGCGCATCACCGTGATCAAACCCAGCGAGAATGAGATGGCCGCGCATGAACATGTGCTGGCAGTGCTCGACAAGGCGTCGGGCGGCAAGACGGTGTGGCGTAAATTGTGAAGCTGCTGGTCACCGGCGGGAATGCAGGCACAACATGGATTTTGAAACGGGTGTGAAGCGCTGCGTCGAATGGTATCTTGGGTGCCGTCACCCGCAATCTTCAAGAGTTGATCGCTCACCATGACACAGTTGAATTCTTCTCTCAGCGAATGGAGCGCGGTCGCCGCGCATGCCGATGAACTAGGCCCGGCGCACTTGCGCGAACTGACCGCCGCCGATCCGCAGCGCTGGCAGAAATTTCACATAGAGCACGATTCCTGGCTGCTCGATATTTCGCGCCAGCGCATTATTGGTAAGACTTTGTCGCTGTTATTCGAACTAGCCCGCGCGGTGGAGTTGCCGGCGCGCATAGCCGCGATGTTACGCGGCGACCCGATCAACAGTACCGAGCAGCGTGCGGTTCTGCACAC
>JANYLM010000006.1 GCA_025357835.1 Gammaproteobacteria bacterium | reverse complement strand
CGTGGGGCGATTGGATAGCGCAGAGCTCCCTCCTATTTTTTCCCGAATCGTCGGTCTGCACCAACGCGCAATGGCCGTTTCGCGTTCTTCGTAGTGCCCCGCGGCATCCGTGCGCGCTGGGATTATGATAAATGTCAGTAGTGCAGGATTTCCCCGTTGAGGACCGGCTGATTTCCTAAGTTGGGTACCACCCGGAAGGAGACACCGGCGGAGCCGAAGGCGACGATGTTTACGCGTCTTTTTTCTTGCTGGCAAGTTTTCGGGCTTTGACGCCGCGGTAGCTCTCGCCGGTAATGTTGATGGTGAGCGCGGAGTGCTGAAGGCGATCGCGGATTGCGTCGGCGATGACCGTGTCTGCGATGACTTCGCACCAGTGATCAAGAGGCAGCTGCGTAGTGAAGATGGTGGACTTGCCGATTGAGCGTTCCTCGAGGATTTCACACAGATCCTGCGCCTCGATCGAAGACATCTTGCGCATTCCCATGTCGTCGAGGATCAGGACGTCGGGCTTCGCGAGTTTGTCGCGATAGCGTAGATACGTGCCGCTCGATCGGGCCATCGCGACGTTCTCGAGCCAAGTGGTCACGGTCATGTACAGGACGGATTTTCCGCATGCGCACGCGTGTAGCCCGGTCGCTTGCGCGAGGAAGGTCTTGCCGACGCCGGTTTGACCGATCAGAAGGACCGGACGGCTGTCAGCGAGCCACTGCATGGCGTAGAGCTCCTTGATTTGCGCTTTGCTGATGGATCGGCTCGCGGTGAAGTCGATATCCTCGAACGCCGGCCGTAACGTGAACTTGGCGGCCTTGATCCGCGATCCGGTCCTGCGTTCCTGGCGATAATCGGCCTCAGCCTGCAGCAGCGTATCAAGGAACTCAGAGTAGCTGGTTTGATCACGCGTGGCGTCGGCCAGGCTTTGCTCGAACGCGGCGAACATGCCTAAGAGCTTCATGTCGGCCATCAGATTTTTGGCGATTGCGGTACTCATAACTTTAAACTCTCCTGGTTGATGGTGGGAACAGCAACGTCGACGTCGGCGGGCTGCAAGGCACCGCCGGCGTAACGCAGCATGGGGTTGCCCGGGCGGCGCACGATCTGGCGGTCAGGCCCGGGGCATGAGGCTTGTTTTCTCGCTTGGGCGAGCAGATCCTCGAAGTACGGCACTCGATATCGGTTGTAGCGGCGCATGGTGCCGATGGCCGTGGCGATGCGCACACTGGCGGCTTCGTGGCCGGCGGTGTTGATCTCCTTGGTGCACGCTCGCACGAAGCCCTGAGCACGGCGCAGGTGGCCGTAGACATCCGCGTTGAACAGCTCGACGAGCAGCGCGTTCAAGTCGGGGTGGATGAACCGAGACTGCGAGAGCAGCTTCTGCGGCGTGGTCTCGTAGTAGGCGATGGAGTTCGCCGGGAAGTGCGCATCGATCTTGATGCGCCGACCTTCCTTGTGGCGGCTGCGCGGATGTATCGCGAGGCGCTCGAGATCCAGGAAGACCTCGACTTGGTTCTCGGTCAGCTTGATGCGCAGCTTCTTGTGCCGATGGATGTGCGGCGCACTGTAGTAGTCGCCCTCGACACTGACGTAACAGTCCGGGTGAAGGGTCGCGGTTTTCCACTCACCGCCATCGAACTCGCCCTGCGGCAACGGTTTTAACGCCGTCTTCTCAAGCGCCTCGAAGCGTTCGCGGCGCGAGACGCCGAAGCGGGTGTGGCGCCGCTCGTTGATGCGCTTCACGCACTCCTCGAGGGCTTGATTGATTTGCGCCAACGAGGTAAATGTCGTGCGTCGATACCGGAACCGCTGATAACGCATCAGCAGTTTGACGCCATTTTCAACGAGTGCTTTATCCTTCGGATGCCCGGGACGAGCCGCGACGATTGCGGTGCAGAAGTGCACCCCGAGCGCGGCATAGGCGGGGTTCAGATCCGGATCGTACAGATGGCACTTGAGCACGCCGGTCTTCAGACAGTCGGGCACAACGACGTGCATGACGCCGCCGTACCAGGCGAACATCCGCCGGTGCATCCCCAGCCAGTTGCGCGATTGCATGTCCTCGGCCGCGCGCGCATAGAGCAGTTGGCTGAACCCGAGCACGGAGACAAAAACCCAAGCGTGGTGGATCTCGCCGGTTTTCATATCGACCCAGTCGATCGAGTCGCCGGCGTAATCGACTTCCACCCGTTCGCCCGCGGTGAACTCACGGGCGGTGACGCTCGCCTGCCGGTACTGCGGGAACTTGCGGTAGAACTGCTTCCAAAAGTTCGAGTACGTGGTCAGGTGCTGGGCCTTCTCCTCCCACACGAACTTCAATGGGTGCCCGAGCCCGAGGTCATGAATGATCGGCGGCCAATCGACCTGCAGCATCCACAGCGGATCCCGCCCATCTTTCGGCGCAGCGGGCGAGTTGCGCAAGCCGTCGCGCACGTCCCGCACTGTGCCGCGCGACACCCCCAAGGCGCGCGCGATCTCCCTCAGGCCCCGACCCTCCGACAGCCGCCGCTGGATCTCCTCAAACCGCCGCACCGTCATGCCGCGTACCCCCATAGCATCAACTCCTTCGTGTGGACCGGCGAAGGTAGCTGGATCGGCATCGAAGGCTCGGGAAATCGACGACGGGACGACACTCCCCGCCCGACGCGGGGGAAGGTGAAAATCGCTGCAAATCTGCGCATTGGTGGACCCCTGTGCCGCTACTGGCGCCCTGAAAAAGCGCCCCGCAGGTGGTCCTCAACTCAAGAAATCGGGTGGTCCCGAACTCAGGAAATCAGGTGGTCCTCAACCCGGGAAATTGGGTGGTCCTCAACAGAGGAAATTCTGCAGCAGGAGTTATCGCGTTTGATGCGGGAACGATAGCTGCGCTTTTTTCTCGCATTCCGAAAAGGGTCGGTTGTGGACACACGAGCGGCAATTGCGTCTGGGTCCGTAGGGCATAAAGCAAGGGTCAGG
>JANYLM010000148.1 GCA_025357835.1 Gammaproteobacteria bacterium | reverse complement strand
ACCGAGGAGGAGAAGATGGAGCCCTGGATGGGCGCGCTGATGGACAATCTTGAGGTGCTCACGCAAAGCCAGCCCGGCGGGTCCTGGGGCCGTCAGGCGACCAATGACCTGCTGCGACACCGCATCAAGATCCGCTCGCTTAATTTCATGCGCGGCCGCACCTTCCTGAACCGCTTCGTCATCATTGATGAAGCGCAAAACCTGACGCCAAAGCAGATGAAGGCCTTGGTGACTCGTGCAGGTCCCGGCACCAAGATGGTGTGCCTCGGCAATATCGCGCAGATCGACACGCCCTATCTAACGGAGACCACTTCGGGATTGACCTATGTCGTCAACCGCTTCCGCGGCTGGGAGCATTCGGGGCACATTACCCTGATGCGGGGCGAGCGCTCGCGACTGGCCGATCGCGCCTCGGAAGTCCTTTGAACTTACACTTCCCCCGCTCACTCCAATGGGCAGTATGGAACGACAGATGACGCTTCGGCGCCCCGTGACGGCATTCCTTGCGGCGTTGGCACTGGGCGGAGCGCTCGGGATCGCCTGGATCAACGGCGCGGTCGCGGCCGAGAACGACTTGCCGGAGCTCGGCAGTCCCGCCAATGCGGCCATTTCATTGGAGGATGAGTACGGCGCCGGCCTGATGATGGTGCGCCAGCTGCGTGAGGCGGGCCTGATCCTCGAAGACCCCGAGGTCACGGAGTACATGCAGGATATCGGTCACCGGCTCTCGAGCCGCGCCGAAGAAGGCCAGCACCAATTCTCCTACTTTGTCGTGCGCGACCCGCAGATTAACGCCTTTGCAGTACCAGGTGGATTTATCGCGGTCAACAGTGGCCTGCTGCTGACGACCAGCAATGAGAATGAGCTCGCGGGCGTGCTCGCGCATGAGACTGCGCACGTCACGCAGCGCCACATTGCCCGCATGATCGTCGACCAGTCGCACTCGGGCCTACTCACGACCGCAGCCATGCTGGCTGCGATCCTGCTCGGGGCTACCGCCGGCCGCGGCTCGCCGAGCGCGATGGAAGGCGCGGTGCTCGCGACCGAAAGCGCCGCAATCCAGCACCAGATCAACTACACCCGGACACAGGAATTTGAGGCCGATCGCATCGGGGTCTACACGATGGCGAGCGCGGGCTACGACCCCTTGGGCATGCCCTCCTTTTTTGAACAGCTGAACCGCAACTCGATGAGCCCCGACCGGGTGCGGGCGGTCGAGTTCCTGATCGATCACCCGGTGACATCCGACCGCATCGCAGAATCTCGCAACAGGGCCGAGCAGATCGGGCGCATTCATCATGAAGACACGCTGAGCTATGCGCTGATGCGCGAGCGCGTTCGCGCCCTGCTCGGTGAGCCGCGCCTGACCATCGATTACTACAACAGTCTGGCCAGGAATGGCGGCAGCTCGACGCTCGAGACGCGCTATGGCAAGGCAGTCGCCTACATCGCCGCCAGGAATCCGGGACCAGCGATCGAGGAGCTGAAAGCGCTGCTGCTTGAATATCCGAAAATCACGCAGTTCTACGGCGCGCTGGGCCAGGCCTACCTCGAAAGCGGGGATTTCAAGGAGTCAGAAGAGATCCTGGAGAAGGGCTTGAACCTGTTTCCGCGCAACGTGCCGGTGACTGTGCGCCTTGCGGAAACCTGCATGCGAGCCGGAGATAACAAACGTGCGCACCTGCTGCTGCTGGATTTGTTCGACGTGGTGTCGCCGACCCCCGACCAGGCGCGCCTGATTGCAAAGGCCGCCAACGCCGCCGGCGACATCGCAGATTCCTACTACTACATGTCAGAGTTTTATATCATGAACGGCGAGCTGCCAAAGTCTTTGGCGCAGCTGCAAATCGCGCTCGGATTGCCGGGGCTTAACCCCATTCAGCGCGCCCGGTTCAGCGCGCGTCTGGAGGAAGTCAGGTCGGCGCTGGCACGTGACAAGAAAGGCAACTCATCCGGCGACAGTAGCCGCGGCTAGGAAACGTCAATGGGTATCAATACCATGCTGAAAGGGAAAGTGCCCAGGGGATTGCTGGTGCTCGGGTGCATGCTCGCGCTGAACGCCTGCGTGACGCTGCCGCCGAACGCGCCGCGCTCGCCGCAGGATCCGTACGAACGCTGGAACCGCGGGATCTACAAATTCAACGATACGATTGACCGGGGTGTCGTCAAACCCGTGGCGCGTGCCTATCAGCACGTCATGCCGCATTTCGCCCGCACCGGTGTCAGCAATTTCCTCTCGAACCTGAATACGCCGACCGTGATGATCAATGAGGCCTTGCAGGGCAAGGGCCGCGCCGCGCTCGGCGACCTAGGGCGCTTTCTCATCAATTCCACCGCAGGCGTTGGCGGACTGTTCGATCCGGCGACCAGCATGGGCTTGCAGCGCAACGATGAGGATTTCGGGCAGACCCTTGGCAAGTGGGGCGTGCATGCAGGCCCATTCCTGGAGCTGCCGTTGCTCGGACCTTCCGATCTGCGCGATGGGCCTGCCAAGATCGTGGATATATTCACGTACCCGCCGACCTACCTGCACAACTCTTATCAGAAATACGGGCTCTGGGGACTTACCTTGATCGACAAGCGCGCAGACCTGCTTTCGCTCGATGACACGCTCAAAAATACCTACGACCCGTACGCATTCATTCGCGATGCCTATCTGCAGCACCGCGCGTACCTGGTCTCCGACGGCAAGGATACGGATGAGGCGCCGCTGGTGGATCCGGGCGCCGACGAGGCACCGAAGCCCTGAGACGCGCGCCCGACTAGGCCCCGAGCAGCAATTCTTCGACCTCGCTCAGCCGCGCGAGCTGCTGCAGCTGCAACGGAATGTTTTCGTAGCGCAGCGGGCGATCGACGTTGCGCGCGACGCTGAGCCATTCGATAAGCAGTGCCAAGCCCGCGCTATCGCCCGCGCTGACACTCGCAAGATCGATCACTGCAACGCGCCCCTCGCCGATGACCCGGCTGCCCGCTTCCAGCAATGAACCCACGGTGTCGAAACGCAGCTCGCCGCTCAGCATCGCGCGCTCATCGGCCTGCACCTCGAACGTTGCCATATCGTCCTGTCAGGTCCCCTTGCGGGCCTTGTTTTCCGCCTCGAGGCGGCTAATGACTTCGTCGAGGCCCTTTTGCTGCACTTCGGCGCCGATGTCAGTACGGAAGCTCTTGACGTAGGAGACGCCCTCGATTACGACATCCCAGGCTTTCCAGCCCGTGTCGGTTGCGTGCAGCGTGAAGTTGACCGGCACCTTGTCGCCATTGGCACGCCTGACCTCGGTGCGCACCGTGGCATCCTTGTCCGTCGGGCTGCCCCGGTAAGGCAGGATCGTGAACCGGTCGGCCGTGAAATTAACCAGCGCGTCGCCATAGTTATGCAGCAGCGAACGATAGAACGCATCGACGAAGCGCTTGCGTTGTTCGGGCGTCGCGTTGCGCCACGGCAAGCCCAGCACGAGCCTGGCCGCATATTCGCTGTCGAAGGTCGGCAGAAGCACATTCGAGACCAGGTCATCGAGCTTGGCAGGACTCTTGGCGTACATCGCGCGATTCGCATCAAGCTCGGACAGCATTTTCTTGGCAGAGTTTTCGACAATCTCCTGAGGGCCCGGGCCCGGGGTATCCGCAAGCGCGGCCGCGCCCGCGAGCGACATTGCAAGCGTCAAGGGAATCATCCAGGACTTGATCATTTCGGTTTCTCCGGGGCCGGGGTGGCGCTTTTAGTGAAGCTGGCCAGGAACTGGCCAATCAGGTTTTCCAGCACGAATGCCGACTGGGTAAAGTCAATATGATCCTTATCCTTCAGATAAGTTTCCGCGCCACCGGCGGTCAGGCCAATAAATTTGCCTCCCAACAGTCCCTGCGTGTAGATGCTTGCATCGCTGTCGGAGGGAATCTTGCTGTACTTGGAATCGAGGCGCATCACAACCAAAGCCTTGTAGTCCTTTAAATCAAAATCAATGGTAACCACCCGCCCGATCTCTACTCCCGACATCGACACCGGGGAGCCCACCTTCAGGTCGCCGACATTGTCGAACTTTGCGGTCACGTCGTAATGCGGCCGGCTGCCAATGGTCAAGCCGCGATTAGTCGTCTGCGTCGTCAGGAAAAACAACGCTGCAAATCCCAACAAGACGAACAGGCCGGTACCCATGTTCAATGTGTGCGAAGTGCGCCTAGCCATAATCTCTCCTCCTACAAAAACATCGCGGTAATCAGGTAATCCAGGAATAGCGTGACCACGGCCGAGGTGACCACGGTGCGGGTCGTGGCACGGCCAACGCCTTCGGCGGTCGGCACCGCATAATAGCCCTCGTACACGGCGATAAGGCTGCAGGCGACGCCGAATGCCAGGCTCTTGACGATACCCTCGCGAATATCGACCAGCGCGACGCCGCTGCGCATCTGCGACCAGAAGCTGCCGGAGTCAACGCCCATGAATTGCACGCCCACAAGCTGCGCGCCGTAGATACCAATCATGCTGAAGATAGCGGCCAGCAATGGCATCGCAATGATGCCACCGAGAAAACGCGGCACGACGACGCGCCGGATCGGATCGACCGCCATCATTTCCATAGCGGATAACTGGTCGGTCGCGCGCATAAGCCCGAGCTCCGAGGCGAGCGCGGTACCCGCGCGGCCGGCGAACAGCAGCGCGGTGATGACCGGCCCGAGTTCCTTCACGAGGCCGATTGCGGCCGCGGTGCCGAGGGCTTCCTCGGACCCAAAACGCTGCAATAGTTGGAATCCCTGCAGCCCCAAGACCATGCCGACAAACAGGCCCGACAACATGATGATCACCAGCGACAAGGCGCCGGCGTTGTAGATCTGCTCGGCCACCAGGCTGAACCGTACCAGTGCTCGCGGCGCCACGATAAGCAGCCTGACGAGAAAGCGAACCATCGCGCCGATCTCGACCAGCGCCGCATGCAGGCTATTCCATAACTCCTGTAGCGTCTTCACGCGACACCCTCGCGCGCCAATAGCTCGGTGTAGTAATCCCCAGCAGGGTAGTGAAATGGCACCGGGCCATCTGCAAGGCCGCCCATGAACTGCTGCACGATCTCCGACGGAAACGAACGCAGCTCCTGCGGCGTGCCGTGGGCAACCACCTTGCCGCCGGAGAGTAGGAACACGGTGTTGGCCACCGAGGATATTTCCCGCACATCATGGGAGACGACGATGCTGGTCAGCCCCAGCGTATCGTTGAGCCGGCGGATCAGGCGCAGCACGACCCCCTTGGAAATCGGATCGAGGCCCACAAACGGCTCATCATAAATCAGGATCTCCGGATCCAAGATGATCGCGCGCGCCAGTGCGACACGCCGGGTCATGCCGCCGGATAGCTCGCCCGGCATCAGTTGCGCTGCCCCGCGCAGGCCCACCGCCTGCAGCTTGGTCAGCACGAGATCACGCACGAGGCGCTCAGGCAGCCTGGTGTGCTCGCGCAATGGGAATGCGACGTTTTCAAATACCGTGAGATCAGTCAGCAATGCGCCATTTTGGAACAACATGCCCATGCGTCGGCGCAGTGCGTATAGCTCGGATCGGGACAGGCTGCAGAGGTCACTGCCTGCAACCTGGATCGACCCGGAATCGGCCACCAGCTGGCCGGTTATCAGGCGCAGCAGCGTGGTTTTGCCCGTGCCGCTCGGTCCCATGAAGGCCGTAACACCGCCGCGCGCGATTTTCAGGTCCAGACCATCAAAAATGGGCCGGCCGCTGATGGCGTAACGCAAATCGCGAATTTCGATGACAGCGGCAGAGTCGTTCATGGGAATGCGGTCAGCATAGCAAATAATGCGCCTCTTCCCGCTACCGCAGTGGACCTGCAATTCAAATAGGACTAAAATCGTCCTAGATAGTTCCCAAGGGGTTCCCGATGCTTCGTATAGGCAAATTGACTGACTACGGAACCGTGGTGCTCGGCATGCTCGCACAGGAACCCGAGCGACATCGCGCAGCGGCCGAACTTGCGGAGCGGACTCGCCTTAGCCGCCCTACGGTCAGCAAGGTACTGAAGGAATTGCAGCGCGCCGGCATGGTCATCTCCTCGCTCGGTGCGCATGGCGGCTATCGTCTGGCACGCCGTCCGGAATTGATCACCGCCGCGCAGATCCTCGATGTATTTGAAGGCCCGCTTGCGCTGACTGAATGCAGCTCGGCTTCGAGCCATTGTGGTATCGAAAAACTGTGCCGCGTCAGCGGCGCATGGCA
Organism: Gammaproteobacteria bacterium; assembly: GCA_025357835.1. GTDB lineage: Bacteria > Pseudomonadota > Gammaproteobacteria > Steroidobacterales > Steroidobacteraceae > Bog-1198. The sequence continues at coordinate 66,801 of JANYLM010000148.1, read as the reverse complement.
GCGGGTCAATGCAGCGATCCGCCGCGCACTTGAGGATTTGACGCTGCACCAGCTCGCGGGTCTCGATTCAACCGGCCTGCGCGTCTCGCAGCTCGCCGCGGACATTCGTATCCGCACCCAGCACCCATGAGTGCAGGGCCGCAAGTCGAGGCACTGCTCGGCCAGAAATACCGGCACGGGTTTGTCACCGACATTGAGTCGGACAGCCTGCCGCCGGGCCTCGACGAGAGCGTGGTCGCGGCGATCTCACGCAAGAAGGGTGAGCCGCAGTTTCTGCTCGACTGGCGCCTGCGCGCCTATCGCCACTGGCTGACGATGAAGGAGCCGGCCTGGGCGCGCGTGCACTACAAGCCAATCGATTACCAGGACATTTCTTATTATTCCGCGCCCAAGGCGCCGGCGAACGCGCCGAAGAGCCTTGACGAGGTCGACCCGAAACTGCTGGCGACCTATGCAAAGCTCGGTATCCCGCTGCATGAGCGGGCGCGCCTTGCGGGAGTTGCGGTCGACGCCGTCTTTGACAGCGTTTCGGTGGCGACGACCTTTAAAGACAAGCTGTCAAAGGCAGGCGTGATCTTCTGTTCATTCTCCGACGCGGTCCGCAACCATCCTGAGCTGATCCAAAAGTATCTCGGCAGCGTAGTGCCGACCGCTGACAATTTCTTCGCGGCCCTGAATTCTGCGGTTTTCTCCGACGGCTCCTTTGTATATGTTCCGCCCGGCGTACGCTGTCCGATGGAGCTTTCGACGTACTTTCGCATCAATGCGGCCAAGACCGGGCAATTCGAGCGCACGCTGATCATTGCGGCCGAGGGCGCCTCGGTCAGCTACCTGGAAGGGTGCCTGCCGGGCGACGAGGAAATTACTTACGGCGATGAGCTGCGCTCGGTCAGAGATGTTGCCATCGGCGATACGGTACTCAATTCCCTCGGCGAGGAAGCTCGGGTCGCGAAGATTATGCGTCGCGGCTATGCAGGCGAGCTTGTCGTTATTACGCCCAGAAGTCCTGCGAACCGATTCTCCGTGACCCCCGAACATCCGGTGCTGGTAATTCCCCGCCGTACCGTGCAACGTGGCACTCGCGGACCCGGTCGGCTCGCGGATTTGGATACCCGCAAGCTTTCAGCGGCAACCCCCCAGTTCATTCCCGCAGGCGAGCTGCAGGTGGGGGATCTGCTTTGCTATCCCATCAATACGGTCGAGCGCGACGTTCCATCCATCAGCGATGATTTCCTGCGTCTGCTCGGCTATTACATTGCGAAGGGGTGTGTAACTCAATTCAATCACTGCCCCGCGGTGGAATGGTCCTTCGGAAGCCATGAGCCTGGGCTCGTGAATGACGTCGTTGCTCTCGTCGAGCGCCTGACTGGAAAGCGACCCTCGGTTTCCCACGATCGACCCAAAAACGGGGTGTGTGTCGTCACCTACAGCAAGGAGCTTTGTTACTTGATGGAGACTCATGGCGGCAAGTACGCCCATGGAAAGCGCTTCAGCAAGACCTTCATGGATCTGCCGCCAGCGCGGCAGAAGCTCGCGCTGCAAACCTACTATTTAGGTGACGGTAGTGTCGCCAATCGCGGCAATCTGCGTGGCATCCGCGCCGTAACCGTCTCACGCCAGCTCGCCTTCCAGCTGCAGGAAGTGTGGTCACGTAACGATGTTTTCGTATTCATTCACCGGCGTGCCGCCTTTGCAGAGACAATGCGCGATGGGCGTAGCATCCGCCACCGGGAAGCCTGGGTGCTTTATCACAGCGAGGGCGCTCGCAGTCGTAGGGCTATCCGACATAACAACGTGTTTCTCGTGCCTGTGCTCAAGATCGACCGCATCCCGCATCAGGGCTACGTGTATAACTTCGAGACCTTGTCTGAGCCGCACTCCTACCTTGTCAAGGGATTTGCAGTGCATAACTGTACGGCCCCGATGCGCGATGAGAACCAGCTGCACGCGGCGGTGGTCGAGCTCGTGGCGCTCGATGACGCGCGCATCAAGTACTCGACCGTGCAGAACTGGTACCCGGGCGATGAGAACGGGATCGGCGGTATTTACAACTTCGTCACCAAGCGCGGCGAATGCCGTGGCCGCAACTCGAAGATCTCGTGGACCCAGGTCGAGACGGGCTCGGCGATCACCTGGAAATATCCGAGCTGTGTGCTAAAGGGCGATAACTCTGTGGGCGAGTTCTACTCGGTCGCGGTCGCCAACAATTACCAGCAGGCGGACACCGGCACCAAGATGATCCACATTGGCCGCAACACCCGCAGCACGATAGTCTCGAAGGGCATATCGGCCGGGCACGCCGAGAATACCTACCGTGGCCTCGTCAAGATACTGCCCGGCGCCGAGGGCGCGCGCAATTTCACGCAATGCGATTCGCTGCTGCTGGGACCGCGGTGCGCCGCGCACACCTTTCCTTACATGGAAGTGCGAAATCCGACGGCCACGGTGGAGCATGAGGCAAGCACCTCGAAGATCGGCGAGGACCAGCTGTTTTATTGCCTGCAGCGAGGACTTAGCGCCGAGGATGCGGTCAACATGATCGTCAGCGGGTTCTGCAAGGTCGTGTTCAAGGAGCTACCGATGGAGTTTGCGGTGGAAGCACAGAACCTGCTCAGCGTCAGCCTCGAAGGGGCCGTGGGCTAACGGAAATCGTCACCTTGCTTAAAATCACCAACCTACATGTCAGCGTCGCCGGAAAACAGATCCTGAACGGCGTAAACCTCAGCGTGAATGCAGGCGAGGTGCACGCGATCATGGGGCCGAACGGCTCCGGCAAGAGCACCCTCGCGCAGGTCCTTGCCGGCCGTGAGGATTACCAGGTCACTAGCGGTGCGGTGATCTTCGAGGGACGGGATCTGCTGGCCATGCCGGCCGAAGAGCGGGCGCGCGCCGGGTTCTTCCTCGGCTTCCAGTACCCGGTCGAGATACCCGGCGTCAACAATGTATATCTGCTGAAAGCGGCGCTGAATGCCAAGCGCAAGAGCGCGGGTTTGCCCGAGGTGGACGCCTATGAGTTCCTGTCGCTGATAAAAGAAAAAATGAAATTCATGCACATGAGCGAGTCTTTTCTGACGCGCGGGGTCAACGAGGGATTCTCCGGTGGCGAGAAGAAGCGCAACGAGGTCCTGCAGATGCTCGTGCTCGAGCCGAAGCTTGCGATCCTCGACGAGACCGACTCCGGGCTCGACATCGACGCGCTGAAGATCGTCTCCGAGGGCGTCAATAGCCTGCGTGGTCCGCAGCGCGCGACCATCCTCGTGACCCACTACCAGCGATTGCTCGATTACATCGCGCCGGACCAGGTGCATGTGCTGGGCGGTGGACGTATCCTTAAATCTGGCGACAAGTCGCTCGCGCTGGAACTTGAAAAGCGCGGTTACGACTGGCTCGTCGAGAGCGCAGTCGCATGAGCGCGGTCATGACACCGGCCATGCGCTCCTTCGAGTCGCAGTGGCAGGGCCGCAGGGCCGATGCGCTCTCGCCGTGGCGGGAGTCTGCGATGCAGCGCTTCCTCGCGCTCGGCGTGCCGACCGTTCACGACGATTCGTGGCGCTATACGAACATGCGCGTGCTGCAGGCGCAAAGCTTCCGCGATGCGGGCGCCAACGACAGCGCGCTCTCCGCTCCGGGTGATGCCTCATGGCTTACCGATCAGGGCCGGATCCCCAGCATCCTGATCGTCAATGGCCACCCGCGCCTGTCCGCCGTGGCCGCACAGATTGACGGATTTGAGATACGCAGCCTGCGCGAACTTGTCGCGACCGAGCCCTCGCGCCTGTCGCGCTATCTCGAAGCGACCAGCGATGCGGACCAGCGGCGCTGGGAGCTGCTGAACACGGCCCTGTTCGCCGACGGCCTGCATATCGAGATCAAGCGCCCCATCGATACCCCGCTGTGCCTGGTGCACCTCACCGGCGGCGCGGGTGAAGGCAATGCCGCCTATCCGCGCGTGATCATCTCTGCCGCGCCCGGCTCGCGCGCAACGATCATCGAGCACCATCTGAACGTGGGGACTGAGGCGACGCTGTGCAATTCATTCACGCAGGCCGAGCTAGGCGCCGGCGCACAGCTCGAGCACTACCGCGTATTTACTGGGCACGAGGATGCCACCCAGTTCGATTCCCTCGATGTCGTCCAGGACCGTGACAGCAGTTGCCGGCAGTTCACAATAGCCTTAGGTGGCAGCGTGCTACGGACCACACTGCAATCGCGGCTGGGCGAAGCGGGCGCCGCGCTAGACAGCTATTCCTTGCTGGTCGGCCATGGCGAACGGCACGTCGATAGCGTCGTGATCGCGACCCATGGCGCGCCGGCCACGCGCAGCCGACAGACCGCGCGTAGCGTCGCGAGTGGCAGCAGCCGGACAATCTTCAACAGTAAGGTCATTGTCAGCGCCGGCGCATCGAAGTCCGATTCACAGCAGTCCTGCCGCGGCATATTGCTCTCCCCGACAGCCGAGATCGATTCGCGCCCGCAGCTGGAAATCCATACCGACGAGGTCAAATGCGCGCACGGCGCCACCACGGGCCGGCTGGATCCGGAAATGTATTTCTACTTGCTGTCGCGAGGCCTCGATCGCGATACCGCACAAAGCCTGCTGATATTCGCCTTCGTCGCCGATGTACTGACGCGTATCTCGCTGCCGGCTGCGCGTGCGGCGATCGAGACTGCGCTGATTGCGCAGTTGCCAAACGCCGAGTTGCTGAGGGCGTTCCGATGAACTCAGCCGCCACCCAGCCACTCGTGCTCCCGTTCGACGTCATGCGGGTGCGCCAGGATTTTCCGATCCTCGCCCGCGAGGTGCACCGGCAGCCGCTTGCGTACCTCGACAATGGCGCCTCCGCACAGCGGCCGTTGGCCGTGATAGCCGCGGTGGACGATTACGAACGCCATCATCACGCCAATATTCATCGCGGCGTGCATACCCTGAGCCAGGAGGCCACCGCGTTGTATGAAGGCGCCCGGGATCGGGTGATGCGCCATATCAATGCCCGCTCGCGCAACGAGGTGCTGTTCGTGCGCGGCACGACCGAGGCAATCAACCTGGTCGCGCAGAGCTACGCGCGCCCGCTGCTGAAAGCGGGCGATGAGATACTGATCACGCACCTGGAGCATCACGCGAACATCGTCCCGTGGCAGATGGTGTGCGAGCAGACCGGCGCAAAACTGGTCGTCGCGCCGATGGATGTGCACGGCGAAGTGCATGCTGAGGCGGTCGAGGCGCTGATGGGGCCGCGCACCCGGCTGCTGGCCTGCGCGCACGTCTCCAATGCCCTCGGGACCGTGCTGCCGGTGCGTCGGCTGCTTGCCAGCGCCCGGGCGCGCGGGATTGTCTCGTTAGTCGATGGTGCCCAGGCAATCCCGCACATGGACGTCGACATGCAATCACTCGCATGCGATTTTTACGTATTTTCCGGGCACAAGGTCTATGCACCGACGGGGATTGGCGTGCTGTACGGACGCGAGGCACTGCTCGAGCGCATGCCACCCTGGCAAGGCGGCGGCGACATGATACTGACGGTGAGCTTTGAGCGCACCACCTACAACGCTCTGCCCTACAAGTTCGAGGCCGGTACGCCAAACATTTCCGGCGCGATCGGCTTGGGCGCCGCGCTCGCCTACCTGGGCACAATCGACCTCGCCGCGGCGCACGCCCACGAGCACGCGCTGCTGCTGCATGCAACCAAGGTACTCAGCCAGATCGAGGGGCTACGCATCGTCGGGACGGCGCGCGAGAAGGCTAGCCTTGTGTCGTTCGCGGTCGACGCCGTGCACGCGCACGACCTCGGCACAATCCTCGACCAGGACGGTATCGCAATACGCACGGGGCATCACTGCGCAATGCCCGTTATGGATTTTTTCAAGCTGCCAGCGACGGCGCGCGCCTCGTTCGTCTTCTACAACACGTACGAGGAAATCGACCGGCTCGGCGCTTCGGTACGCCGGGCCCGAGCGATGTTTCGCTGAGGAGCCAAGCTGCATGCAACTCGCCGATCTATACCGCGACGTGATTCTCGACCACAACCGGGTGCCGCGTAATTTTGGCGCCGTTGAGGCGCCGAGCGCGCGCGTCGAAGGGTTCAACCCGCTGTGTGGCGATCACCTTGTCCTGACGCTGAAGTTAGAGGGTGAACGCATCGCCGACATTCGTTTCGAGGGCCAGGGTTGCGCCATTTCCACCGCGTCGGCCTCGCTAATGACCGAGGCGGTCAAGGGCAAGAGCCGCGCCGAAGCGACGGATATTTTTGAGCGCATGCACAAGCTGCTGACCGACGATACGGCCGACGCTGATGATGCGGCGCTGGGCAAGCTCGCGGCCCTGTCCGGCGTGCGCGAGTTTCCCGCACGCGTCAAATGCGCAAGCCTCTGCTGGCACACCCTGGCGTCAGCGCTGGCGGTGAAAGATGTGCAGGGCCATCCCGCCGTGACGACCGAATAAGCAGGATGCGCCGTGCCTTCACATGAAAACGAACCCATCGCCGTGCGGCGCGACGTCAAGGCGGTAGCGATACCGGCGGGCGTTGAGGTAAACCTGAAGGTTGGCCAGGTTGGTTACATCACGCAGGCACTCGGTGGGAGCTTCACCGTGTACGTGGATGGCAATCTGTTTCGCATCGCCGGCGCCGACGCGGATGCGATTGGTATGACGATCGCAAAGCCGCCGGAAGTGCCACCCGGCGCCTCGACCGAGGACATCCGCAATGTCGTCTGGCAGCAGCTGCGTACCTGCTTTGACCCCGAGATTCCGGTCAATATCGTCGACCTGGGTCTCGTGTATGCCTGCGAGGTTCACGATAGCGCCGATGACACGCGCACGGTCGAAGTCAAGATGACGCTGACCGCCCCGGGCTGCGGCATGGGCGAAGTCCTCGTGCAGGATGTGCGCGACAAGATACAGCTGGTGCCAACCGTGACGCGTGCGGATGTGGAACTCGTATTCGATCCGCCATGGAACCAGACCATGATGTCGGACGAAGCTCGCTTGCAAACCGGCATGATGTAACGCGATGTTGATGTGAGGGAATCGTAGTGAAATGGATCGACGCGGGACCCACCACGGGCCTGGCCGACGGGCGAACAATCTCGATTGCAGTGGGGCGCCGCATGATCGCCGTCGCGCAGAGCGGCGAGGCTTATTTTGCTTTTGAAGATGTCTGCACTCACGACGGCGCCGAACTGACCGGCGGCGCCATCGAGGGCGCGGAAATCATTTGCCCGCGTCATGGCGCACGTTTTTGCATGCGCACCGGGGAAGCGCTGTCTCCGCCTGCGTACGAGCCCGTGCGTGTCTTCGAAACGAGAATTGAAGGTGGCCATCTGTGGGTACGCGCAGACTGACGCTGCTACGGCACGGGAAAGCGCAGTCCATCGACGCCTGCGCGGAAGACTTCGAGCGTGCTCTGACGCGCCGCGGCAGCATCGAGGCGCGGGAAATGGCGACGCGCATCGTGTACCGAGATCTCATACCGGACTTGATATTGGTGAGCCCGGCCGAACGCGCCTGGGCGACGGCTGAGATCATCGCCGACGCCTGCGAACTCGATGACAAGCAGGTGCAGTGCGCGCGGGAGTTGTACCTGGGCACGCCCGAGGCAACTTGGCGGCTGCTCGCGCGGCGCGATCCCAGCTTGAGCCACATTATGATTTGCGGCCACAATCCCGGCTTGAGTCAAATCGCGAGCCGACTGGGTCCAAAGCCTTGCCCAAGAGAATTGCCCACCGCTGGACTCGCCAGCGCCGTCTGGCACAACGCTTCCTGGGAGACGCTGCTGCCGGAATCCGCCGTCAGTTGCGACCTGGACGACCCGGAGAGCATGGCCGACCTATGGGCTTAGGTTTGATCGCGCTGCAGGCGCATCAGCCTGCGCCGATCGCGCTTGTCCGGGCGCGCCTGCGGCCGCGGCCGCGACACCTGCGCCAACCGCTGTTGGTCCCGCAGTTTTGCGCGACGTTCCGCGCTGGCGGGCGTCTCGAGGAAATGTGATTGCGCCGCGGCGGCCGGACCGCGTCGCTGCGGCAGCCCCAACACCGCGAACTCCGCGACTAATCCCTGCAGCGAGAGGCTTAGCCGATCACCGATTCGAACCCGATGTGCCGGCTTGATCCGCTCGGCGTTCAAATGCACTTTCCCACCGTTAATCGCAGCAGTGGCCAGACTCCTGGTCTTGTAGAAACGGGTATGCCATAACCACTTGTCAAGGCGATGATTATCGGTATTCTCATCGGTTTCCATAAATTCCCACCATGGTACAAATCCGCAGCAACCTGCACGAAATCGCCGTGCAATCGCTATAATACCGTGATGAACGGCTCGACTCGGTCCTCAAGAACCCCGCTCTAACGGGCATGGCATCGACTCGAGCCGAATGGACTTGTAATGCTCGGCGGCTTGGGGCCCAGATAGGGGGCAGGTACGCATGGGCCGACCACTGGCGGATTCAGTAGTCGCCCCATGCGTACCTACCCCTCTTCCGCGTACTCGCAGCGACGAACGAACGCCACTAGGTGCTACGTATGAGCTATTCGTGCTGAAGGAATTTCGTGAGCGGCTTTCCCGTGACACGGAGGCACTCGACGCGGCAGGCCTGCTGAAGCGCGAGCGAGTCATCGGTTCGCCACAGGGGCCCGTGATACGGCTCGCCGACGGCCGCGAAATGATTAATCTATGTGCGAACAATTACCTGGGACTCGCCAACCACCCCGCGGTGCTGAAGGCCGCGCATGATGCGCTTACGCGCTTCGGCTACGGCGTCGCCTCGGTGCGCTTCATCTGCGGCACGCAGAGCGTGCATCGCGAGCTGGAGGAGCGGCTGAGCGCTTACCTGTCGATGGAAGACACGATTTTGTACTCATCCTGCTTCGACGCGAATGGCGGACTGTTCGAGACTTTGCTGGACGAACAGGATGCCGTCATCAGCGATGCCTTGAATCATGCCAGCATCATCGACGGCATTCGTTTGTGCAAGGCGCGCCGCCTGCGCTACGCTAACAACGACTTGAATGAACTCGAACAGGCGTTGAAGGACTCGCAAGGCGCGCGCGTCCGCCTCATCGCGACCGATGGGGTGTTTTCCATGGACGGCTCGATCGCCCGGTTGAAGGAGATCTGCGATTTGGCCGACCGCTATGGCGCGCTGGTCATGGTAGATGACTCCCATGCCACCGGGTTCATCGGCGCACGTGGCCGCGGCTCTCACGAGCTGCGCGGCGTCATCGGCCGAATCGACATACTGAGCGGTACTCTCGGCAAGGCTTTAGGGGGAGCTAGCGGCGGCTACATCGCGGCGCGCAAGGAAATCGTCGGCTGGCTGCGCCAGCGGTCGCGGCCCTACCTGTTTTCGAACAGCATAGCCCCACCGGTGGCCGCCGCCACCATTCAGGTACTCGACCTGCTGGAGGGTTCAACGGACCTACGCGAGCGATTGCATGTCAACGCCCGTTATTTCCGCGAACAGATGCAGGCTCTGGGATTCAATTTGATTCCGGGCGAACACCCCATCATTCCGGTCATGCTGGGCGAGGCGCCGCTGGCGGTAAGCCTCGCGGAGCGAGTGCAGGCGCAGGGAGTCTTCGTAGTAGCCTTCGCCTTTCCGGTCGTTCCCCATGGTAAAGCGCGAATTCGCACCCAGATGAGTGCTGCACACTCCCGAGAGCAACTCGATAGGGTTGTCCAGGCGTTCGGCCAAGCTGGGCGCGATTTAGGCATCGTTCACTAGGGGCCGACAATGAAAGCACTGGTCAAGGCGCGCGCGGAACCGGGTATCTGGTTGCAGGACGTCCCGGAGCCGTCAGTCGGCCACAATGACGTGCTCATCAAGGTGCATCGCACCGCCATTTGTGGCACCGACATGCACATTTACAACTGGGACGCCTGGGCGCAAAAAACCGTCCCGGTGCCGATGGCGGTCGGTCACGAATATTCCGGAGAAATCGTCGATGTGGGCAGCGAGGTACGCGGCGTCAACACCGGCGATCGAGTGTCCGGCGAAGGTCACATTACCTGCGGCCATTGCCGTAATTGCCGCGCGGGGCGGCGGCATCTGTGCCGCAACACCGCGGGCGTGGGCGTAAACCGAGCCGGAGCCTTTGCCGAGTATTTGAGCATTCCGGCCAGCAATGTCTTCAAGTTGCCGAACGCCATCGATGATGAGATTGCCTCCATCCTGGATCCCTTCGGCAATGCCACGCACACAGCGCTGGCCTTCAATGTCGTCGGCGAGGACGTGCTGATCACGGGCGCGGGTCCCATAGGCATCATGGCGGTAGCCATCGCGCGGCATTGCGGCGCCCGGCATATCGTCATCACCGACGTGAACGACTATCGGCTCGGGCTGGCGGCAAAAATGGGAGCGTCCAAGACACTCAACGTGGCGCGCGAATCCCTGGATGACGCGATGCGCGATCTGGGTATGGAAGAAGGCTTCGACGTGGGCTTCGAGATGTCGGGCAACGCCACGGCACTTCGCGAAATGCTGCGTACCATGAATCATGGCGGTAGCATTTCCATGCTCGGCATTCCTCCCGGCGAAACGGCCATCGATTGGAACCAGGTCATTTTCAAGGGGTTGGTGATCAAGGGCATTTACGGCCGCGAGATGTTCGAAACCTGGTACAAGATGTCGAGCATGCTGCAAAGTGGGTTGGATGTGCGCCCCGTAATCACCCATCGCTTGGGAATCAGGGATTTCCGCGAAGGCTTTGAGATCATGAATTCCGGCAAATCCGGGAAGATCACTTTGGATTGGTCCAGCCTTTAGCTGCCGCCGGTCGATTAACGAACGCGGAGGCACTCTGATGTGCCTATGTGTGTAACGGCGGCGGCCCTGACCCTGGCGAGCGTGTTTAATGCGGCCGTACTGTTCAGGGTCGAAAACCAAAAACTCAGCGGCGGATCAACTCGATCAGCAACGCCAGCGCGACGGCGAGAGCGCCCAAGACCATCAGCAACACTCCCGCCGCCGCACAGTCCTTCACGATACGGATTTGCGGGTGCTGCTCGGGCTGCAATTGATCGGCGAGGTGTTCGACTGCGGTGTTTAACAATTCGGCGGCGAGGACGCCCGCGTTCGATAGAATCACGACTGCCCACCATAGCGGCGCCGGTCTTAGGATGATCAATGCGATGACAACTAGCAGCGAAACAAACGCTTGAGTCTTGAAACTCTGCTCCGTGCGTAACGCGTGTACGAGGCCCGCGAGAGCGAAACGCAAGCGCGTCGAGAACGGCTGATTCTTACGTGTTCGCATGGTTTAGATTCCTGAAAAAGTGAGGCAACACCGATCAGAACCTCGGGCAGCAACTCTTGGGTCGCTGCTGAAACGACTAGTGCAGAGGGACGCTATACGTCAGCATGACTCCGCGATCGAGGGGGACAAAACTCAGCCTACCGGGACGGTCGGAACCGCCTTCGTGATTTATGACAAAGTGCGCGCTCGCCATCCCCAGCGCCGCACCGGCGACCGTATCGGAGAGCCAGTGCTCGTTATGCTTGAGCCGCTGGTAGCCGGTCGCTGTCGCGATTCCGTAACCCAGAAACCGCCGAATCCAGCGATATTCGTCGTTGCCCGATTCCGCTAGTACCGTTCCGATCGCAAATGCCGCGGTCACGTGCAATGACGGAAAGGAGTCGCCGTGCCCTCGCCATCGATTCGGGTCGGTAGTTTCGTTCGGCCGCTCGCGAGCAGCGGCGAATTTGAGGGCGAGGGTCGTGGTCGACGCAAGCGCTCCGGCTTCCAGCATCGACCAGGTTTCCGTCCGCCCTGCTGGGTCACCGATCAGCGTCGCGTACAGGCCCGTGGCAACAACCACCGCGGCGGCGGGTAACGCGTCCTGCAGACTGTGAGTATCTTTGCCGTCCAGCGGCGTCTTCGACCCGGCCGTGAAATGCGTGCGTACCCGGCCGTCGAATTGATGCGCGGCACCGACCGCCACCAGTGTGCCGCCGAAATACAGCCAGTCCACACTGTCCCAGTGCAGCGGCGCGGTCACATAACGCTTGACGTCAGCGACCACTTTTTTTGGGCCGGACACCGAAGAATCGTCGCTTCGGTCGTTGCCCGACAGACTTTGTCCCCGTACTTGACAGGGAAGCATCGCGGCCGCAATGACCACTAGCGAAACGGCGATAAGGTTTCGTTGCATAGTAAAGAATACCAGGGTTCAGCGGCCGGCAAGCACTTTGAGCGTCATGCGCGGTTCGCGGCACCAGCAGTAGGCATATAAACCACGTGGGTCGGTGAGCCTTGCCACGGCGCGCGCCTGCTCGAGCACGGGATCGAGCACCCTTTCGATGTCGCTGCGAGGCGGTATGATTCCGGCCATTTGACCCATGCGCAGGGTTTCGGAGCGCAACTGCATCAGCAACTCCTCGCGCAAACTCAGCTCCGGCTCGATGTAATCGACGTCGTAGTCGGAACCCAGTTCGGCAAGTTTTGCCGCGGCGTCGGTGGCGTCCTTGAGACCGCCCAAGTGATCCACCAATCCAATGCGCTGGGCATCGACGCCGGCCCACACCCGGCCCTGCGCGATCTTATCCACGTCCTCGACCGACTTCTTCCGGCCATCGCCCACGCGGTGCAGGAATTCCGCATAGGCGTGATCGACAGAAGTCTGAAGTATTTGGCGCGTCGCGGGAGTGAGAGGCCGGTCTTGGCGCATATCGCCGGCGAGCGGGGTGGTGCCTATGCCGTCGACTTTGACGCCGAGTTTTTCCAAGGTGCGCTGGAAGGTCGGTACCACTGAGAACACGCCGATCGATCCGGTCAATGTCGTGGGACTGGCAAATATCTGATTGGCCGCCGCCGATATATAGTATCCGCCGGATGCCGCGTACGTACTCATGGAGACCACCACGGGCTTGCCGGCTTTGCGCAGGGTCTGCACCTCGCGCAGGATTTGCTCCGATGCGAACATGCTTCCGCCAGGACTGTCCACGCGTAGCACCACCGCTTTTACGGCATTGTCATAGCGCGCCTGTCGCAACAGATCGGCCGTGCTCTCGCCGCCGATCGTGCCCTGCGGTTGATGTCCGTCGAGAATCTCCCCCGACGCCACCACGATGCCGACCTTGGATTCGGATTTGCCTTTCAAGACATGCTTGGAGCGTACGGCAGCGAGATATTGATTCATCGTGATGGAATTGAAGGAATGAGTGTCATCATCCTCCCCCACCAATCCCTTCAGCTCGTCCGCCATTTGACGGCGGCTTTTCAGCGCCGTGACCAAGCCGCGTTGCAGCGCCAATTTGGCGGCGTCGCCGCTGACGGCGGCCAGCGCGGCCGATTCATCGGTTACAAATTCAGTAAGCGCGCCGGCGGGCAGCGAGCGCGCCCGCGTCACGTCTTGTTGGTAGGCATTCCACAGAGCCTCCAACCACACGGAGCTCTCTTCGCGCTCGCTGGGAGCCATGTCGCTGCGGGAGAATTGGTCGGTAAAACTTTTGTACGTGCCGGCCCGGAACACGTTGACATCGACGTTCAGCTTTTCGATGGCATCCTTCAAGTACATGCGGTAGTAGCTGAAGCCGTCAAGGTAAACCAGCCCCATCGGATCCAGATACACCTCGCCGGCTTGCGAGGCGAGATAGTACTGGGTTTGGTCCAGCGAATCGGCCGCCACAACCACACGCTTGCCCGCGGCGCGAAACTCGCGCAGCGCTGCGCCGATTTCTTGCAGCTTCGAAAGACCCGACGTGCCCATGGAACCTAGGTCGAGCACTATGAGCTTGATGCGCGCATCGGACTTCGCGGCGGCGATGGCGTCGATCACATCTCTGAGTAGGGTTTCAGGCGCCGGCCCCCCTGAAGCCTGGCCGATCGCGCGCCTCACCGGATCGCTCGCCAGCTGTTCGACGAGTTCCCCCTCGGGCGCTATCACCAATGCCGCCGTGTGCGGCACGGTGGGAATAGACGAATGCAGAGCGGCGAGAACGAATCCGAATATCACCAGCAACAACAGCAAGTGCAGGACCTTGCGGACCCGATCGAGAATTCGCCAAACCAACCCGAAAAATCCCACGATCGTCAGATTTTCTCGTCGATGCGCGCGGCCTTGCCGGACAAATCACGCAGGTAGTAAAGCTTCGCGCGCCGAACCGCGCCGCGTCGCTTCACGCTGACCTCGCTGATCGCGGGACTGAAGGTTTGAAACACGCGCTCGACGCCCTCGCCATGCGAAATCTTGCGCACGGTGAACGAGGAATTGAGCCCGCGATTCTTCTTGGCGATGACCACGCCCTCGTAAGCCTGCACGCGCTCACGATCACCCTCCGTTACTTTGACTTGCACGACGACGGTATCGCCGGGATTGAATTCCGGAAACTTGCGGGTCGCCCGTTCGGCGTTCAATTCTTGGATGATTTTGTTCATAGTTCTCGCTCTCACCTTTGACTGTCTTCGATTCGCCCCGTGCCTGTGGCACGTTCGATCATGAATTCTTCCAACAAAGCTCGCTCTTCATCATTCATGCCGCGGCGTTCGAGCAGTTCAGGCCGCCGCAACCAAGTGCGGCCCAGCGCCTGCTGCAATCGCCAGCGACTAATCGCCGCGTGATCGCCCGACATCAACACCTTAGGCACCGTCAGTCCAAATATATTCGGGGGCCGCGTGTAATGTGGCCAATCCACCAAACCATCACTGAAAGACTCCTGCACCGCCGATTCCGCTGACCCAAGCGTCCCTGGAATCAGCCGCGCAATCGCATCGATCACCACCAGTGCAGGTAGCTCGCCGCCCGAGAGTACGTAATCGCCGATCGACCACTGCTCATCGGTTTCGCTCTCGATGAAGCGCTCGTCGACACCCTCATAGCGTCCCGCCACCAACACCAAACCCGCCCCGTCGCGCGCCTCGCGCGCCATGCCTTGGTCGAACTTGCGGCCGTCCGCCCCCAGGTACACGCGCCGGCTACCCGGCGGCAGAGCCGCCAGGGCGTCGCGCAAGGCGCTGCGCAGCGGTTCAACCTTCAGCACCATTCCCGGACCGCCGCCGTAGGACCGATCGTCGACCGTGCGGTGCATGTCGGTCGCGTGCTCGCGCGGATCGAAGCACTCGACCTTAAGCACCCCGCGCTCCACTGCCCGCCCGACCACGCCGTGCGCCAGAGCCTCGCGGATCATCGCCGGAAACAACGTCACAACCGCGATACGCATGCGCCTCAATCCGTCGCCGCGTTCCAGTCCACGACCACTTTGCGCGCCTGTAAATCCACCCGCCGTAAATGCTGCGGAACGGCAGGTATCCAAAATTCCGAAGCCCCGCGCACCACCATCAGCACCTGCGCCGGCGTCTCTATAAAATGTTGCACAATCCCTAGGTCCTGCCCCTCGAGATTCACCACCTCGCAGCCGATCAAATCGGCGCGGTAAAAATCCTTGTCGTCGCGCTGCGGCAGTTCGCTGCGCGCCACGCAAACTTGCGCGCCCCGCAGAGCTTGCGCTTGGTCTCTGTCCTCGACCCCCGACAATTTCACGGTCAGCGCACCGCCGCTGCGGCCGCTGGCCTCAATACGGTAGCTATGCCAGGCGCTTCCCTGGCCGATGCGCAAACTTCTATGGTCGAGTAGGCGCTCCGGAGGGTCGGTGTGCGAACGTAGCTTTACCCAACCTCGCACGCCAAACGGCGCTCCCACAAACCCTAGTTGAATGAGCGCCGATGATTCGTCGCTCATCGTAAGCTCCTTTCAGGCGCTTGCGCCTTTACAAGGCAAAAAGGCCCTTAGGCGGCCTGTTTGCGGAAGCTGGTCAGGAGAAACTTGACGCGGTCGGACATGTGAGCGCCCTTACTAACCCAATGCTCGATACGGGCCACGTTCAGGCGCAGCTTGATTTCCGCGCCGCGTGCGACGGGATTGAACAGTCCTACGCTCTCGAGGCTGGTGCCACCCTGGCGCTTGCGGCTGTCGGTCACCACCACGTGATAGAACGGGGTCTTCTTGCCGCCGCGTCGAGTCAAACGAATCGTCACCATCTTTAATCCACCTTGCAAAGCGTAGCCGCTAATTGTAATGACAACGGGGGGCCCAGAGCAACAACTCCTTGAATCGGCAGCAAATGGTGCCCTCAAGGAGGCCTAATCGGCTTTTAAGGTCCGAATCCAGGCGGCAGGCGCCCCGCCATGCCGCGCATCATGTTCTTCAACATGCCGCCTTTGACGAGCTTTTTCATGGTCTTTTGCATTTGATCGAACTGCTTTAAAAGGCGATTGACCTCAGGCAGCTGCACCCCGGAGCCCGCTGCAATGCGGCGTTTCCTGGATCCGTCTATCAACTCGGGCCGCCGACGCTCCCGGGGGGTCATCGAGTCAATGATGCCCATTTGGCGTTTCAGGCTCTTCGCACTGACCGCGCCTGCCGCCGCCGCGGCATTGGCTTGCATTTGCGCCGGCAATTTATCCAACAGGGCCGACATTCCGCCCATGCTCTGTAGCTGGCTCAACTGGTCGCGCAAGTCCGCGAGATCGAAGGACTTCCCCTTGGCAATCTTCTTGGCGAGCTTTTCGGCCTTTTCTTGATCGACCTGTCCTTGAACCTGCTCCACCAGCGCCAACACATCGCCCATCCCCAAGATGCGCGATGCGATGCGTTCTGGCAGGAATAGCTCCAAAGCCTCCAATTTCTCACCGGTGCCGACGAACAAAATCGGTTTCCCGGTGACTTGCCGCACGGACAGCGCCGCACCGCCGCGCGCATCGCCGTCGGCCTTGGTGAGGATCACCCCGGTCAAACTCAAGGCGTCATTGAACGCCTTGGCGGCGTTGACCGCGTCCTGCCCGGCCATGCTGTCCACGACGAACAGGCGCTCATGTGGGTTAAGGGCGGCTTCGAGCTCTTTGACCTCTGCCATCATCTCGGCGTCGATATGCAGGCGGCCCGCGGTGTCGAGCAGCAACACATCGTAGGCCTGCAGCGTCGCTTCGGTCAGGGCGCGCTTGGCAATGGCCACCGGTGCCTCGCTCGCGAGCGCCGCGGCAAAGCCCGCGCCCACTTGGCCGGCCAGGGTCTGCAGCTGCAGAATCGCCGCCGGACGATAGACGTCGGTACTGACCATCAGCACCTTTTTGTTCTGCTTCTCGATCAGCCAACGCGCGAGTTTGCCGGCACTGGTGGTCTTGCCGGCGCCCTGCAGGCCGGCGAGCATGACTACGATGGGACGCTGCGCGCGCAGGTTCAAACCGCTACTGGGTTCCCCCATCAGCCGCGTCAGCTCCTCATGTACGACCTTGATGAAAGCCTGCCCGGGAGTGAGGCTCTTCGTTACCTCGACCCCGATGGCTCGTGCTTTGACGGCGTCGGTAAAAGTCTTGACTACGCTGAGCGCAACATCGGCGTCCAGCAACGCGAGCCGCACCGCGCGTACCGTGTCCGTAATATTGTCGTCGGTCAGTCGGCCGCGGCCGGACAGCGATTTGAGGGCGGAGGAGAGACTGGAGGTGAGTCGGTCGAACATGGTGCGAATGTTATCATTTCGATAAGCCAGGCCACGAGGCTCTTAGTGCCGGCCGGCTAGGCTCCATAGGGTGCTTGTGTCATTATCCGGCGGGTCATCATTTAGGCCCTCCTTATCCTAGGTCAGCCGTGATTCTTGCCATTACCTTGTACTTGCTATACACCGCCGCCGCCTGGCTCATGCTGCGCTGTGTGAACAAGCCGCGGCTGGAGCCGATTGCCTGGGTCGTAAGCCTTGCGGCAATCGTCGCGCATAGCGACGCCATCGTGCATATGATGCGCGTCAACGGGCCCTTTTCCATCGGACTGCCCGAAGCCGTCTCGTTGCTGGCCTGGACCCTCGCGGTACTCGCCGGCCTCATTTCAATCGACAGGCAGAATCGCGTACTGGGCGCCATCCTATTGGCGAGCGCGGCACTGGGCGCGGCCGTCACCGGGACGGGGCGCACCTATGCGGAAGCCACCGCGCCGGGCTGGGAACTCACGGCGCATATCCTGCTGTCCATGGGCGCGGCCGCCCTGCTATTCGCCGCGGCGGTCACGGCTCTGCTGCTGGTGTTTCTCGATCGGCGCCTGCGCACCCGGCGCATTGCCCACCTGCCGAGCGTCCTGCCGCCGCTCGACGCCCTCGAAAAGGTGATGTTTCGACTCATCGGCGCCGGCTTCGTCTTGCTCACCTTGTCGCTTTTCACGGGATTCGTCTTCGTCACCAATCTGTTCACCCAGCACTTGATTCACAAGACCGTGCTGTCCCTGGCCGCCTGGACGATATTCGGTGTACTGCTGATCGGGCGCAGCCGTTTCGGCTGGCGCGGCCGGTCCGCCGTAGGCTGGACCTTGAGCGGCTTCGGGGTGCTGGCGCTGGCGTATTTCGGTGCGAAATTCGTCCTCGAAGATGTCCTTGGGCGGCATTGGGGCTAATGGCGCATCCCTCATTAGGATTACTCTCCGGCGCGTTGGCGGGATTGCTCATCCTCGCGGCATTTTTCGCCGGCAGCGAAACGGCGCTCATGAGTTTGAACCGCTACCGCCTCAGACATCGCGCCAGCGAAGGTAATCGGGGCGCAAGACTGGCCGAAAAACTTCTCGCTAATCCCGATCGATTGATCGGTTTGATCTTATTGCTGAGCACTATCGTCAATGTGGCGGCGCCGATGTTGGTGGGCTTCATCGCCCTGCGTTTGGGGGGCGAGATCTTCGTGGCCTTCGGTGCGGCGACCACTATTTTCGTGCTGCTGATCTTCTGTGAGGTGGCACCCAAGACTTTCGGCGCCCTGCATCCGGAACGGCTTGCGCTCCCCGCCGCCTATATTTACACGCCCCTGCTGCTGGTGCTCTACCCGTTCGTCTGGGCCACGAATTTGCTGGCCAACGGGGTGCTGCGCCTGTTCGGCGTCTCGCCGCAGCAGGCTTCGAATTCCTTGAGCAGTGAAGAACTGCGCACCGTCGTGGCGGAGGCCGGTGCGATGATTCCGCATCGCCACCAACAAATGTTGGTCAGCATTTTGGATTTGGAAAACGCCACCGTCGAAGACATCATGGTGCCGCGTAACGAAATCATCGGCATCGACGTCGACGATGATTGGGACAGAATCGTCGAGCAGCTGCGTCAGAGCCAGCACACGCGCCTGCCGGTTTACGAGGGGGAAATCGACCGCATCATCGGCGTGCTGCACATGAAGCAGGTGGTTCACGAGCTGGCTCGCGGCCGGCTGGACCGCGATGCTTTGATCGAAGCGGCCGGCGCGCGCGAAGCGTACTTCGTGCCCTCGGGAACCACGCTCAATACGCAATTGGTGAATTTCCAACGCGACAAGCGCCGCATGGCTTTCGTGGTCGATGAATATGGTGATATTCAGGGACTGGTGACGCTCGAAGACATACTCGAAGAGATCGTCGGCGAATTTACGACAGACCCCGCGACCATGATGCACAAAGATGTGCGCGCCGAGGCCGACGGCAGCTTCGTCGCCAATGCCTCAACGACCATACGCGCGCTCAATCGCTCCATGCGCTGGAATCTGCCCACCGACGGTCCAAAAACCTTGAACGGCTTGATCGTAGAATACCTGGAGACCATTCCTGAACCGGGCACCACGCTTAAATTGGCGGATTACATGCTCGAGGTGCTGCAAACCGGCGATAACGCCATCAAGACGGTGCGGATAAGGCCCCCTGAGCCGACGCCGCCGTGACCGGCGGTCGCGTAGCTAGGTTGGTATTGTTCTTCGCTGGTAGGAACAGCCATTCGCCTTAGAACGCGTCGAGCGCTTGATTCAAACGGGTTACTCCGCGGACGATCATCCCATCGGGGGGGCGCTTCGGCACATTGGCTTCGGGTACCACCGCCGATTTGAAGCCATGCTTGGCGGCTTCGCGCAGGCGCTCTTCGCCGAAGGGCACCGGACGGATTTCTCCGGCGAGGCCGAGCTCGCCGAAGGCAATCAGAGAATTGGCGACGGGTGTGTCGCGCAGGCTGGAGCGTGCGGCCATCACAATGGCCAAGTCTCCGGCGGTCTCCGCCAGGCGCACCCCGCCGACGACGTTGGCAAAGACATCCTGGCCTTGCAATTGCAATCCTGCGTGACGATGCGCCACTGCCAGCAGCATGGTGAGGCGGTTGCCGTCGATGCCCACCGCCACTCGGCGCGGATTAACGCCGAGACTCGCGTCCGCCAGCACCTGTACTTCGATCAGCAGGGAGCGTGTTCCCTCGCGCATAACCGTGATGACGCTGCCAGGAACGGGTTCGGCGTGGCGCGACAGAAAAATCGCCGATGGATTCGTGACTTCGCGCAGTCCCTGCTCGACCATGGCGAACACGCCGATTTCATTGGCGGCGCCGAAGCGGTTTTTCACCGAACGCAGCACCCGAAAGCGGCTGCCGGTATCGCTCTCGAAGTACAGCACCGTGTCGACCATGTGCTCGAGCACTCGCGGCCCGGCGATCTGCCCTTCCTTGGTGACATGGCCGACCAGCAGCACCGCCGTGCCACTGGCCTTGGCGAAGCGCACGAGTTCGGCGGTGCACTCGCGCAGTTGCGAGACCGCGCCCGGCGCCGATTCAATTCGCTCGGAGTGCATGGTTTGGATGGAATCCACGATGAGCACCTTGGCGCCAAGGCCCGCCGCGGAGGCCACGATGTCTTCCACACAGGTCTCGGCGATCAGCCGGGCGGTCGCGGCCTCCAACCCCAGGCGCCGGGCGCGTAGTGCAACCTGTTTCAAGGATTCCTCGCCGGTGGCGTACAGCACCAATCCCGCGCCATGCAAGGCAGCTGCCGCCTGCAACATCAACGTCGATTTCCCTATGCCCGGGTCGCCGCCGATCAGGGTTACGGAGCCTGGCACCAGACCGCCGCCCAGAACTCGATCAAGCTCCGTTGAGCCGGTGGTCAGCCGCGGCTGTTCGACCACGGCCTCGGCGGCCAACGTAGAGGAGGCGTCCGGGCGGGAGGCCCTGGCTGGCCCCGCCTTGCGCGGATGGGCCGGTACCTCGGCTAGCAGGGTATTCCACTCACCGCATCCTGCGCACTGCCCCTGCCATTTTGGAGAAGATACTCCACAGTTCTGGCAGATAAAAACCTCTTTGGACTTCGCCATTGGCTTCCTTCGCGTCGTTTTGTGAGCTTAGCATTGTCGTTAGTGCGGCCCGATCACCTATACTGCCGGGCTTATCGATCTGGATTATGTCTATTGCATGCACAAATTTGGGCTGATTGCAGCGAGTGTGGGCTTTGGGACCTTAGGCGTGGGCCTTTTGCTCCGGGTCATCGCACATATGGACACCTGGCTTTGGCTACCGGGCATGGTTCTATTGACCGGCGGCAGCGCGCTTATCCTGTGGTGCCGCTTCGCTGGATCCGCCGCGGCGACGCCCGCGCCGAAGAGCCCGAGACCCGTGGGCACAGAGACCGCTCGACTGCTGGACAACTTCGAACAGCGCTTCGCGGAACTCAAAGGCCGCAAGCCCAATGCCACCGTGCTGAGTGATTTGTACACTCTCGGCTCACAGCTCGAACAGCGCGGCCGGGTGCCGCAGGCCACAGCCGTGTATCGCCACCTGGCGCGCTTCGATAATACCTATCGGGATGTCGGCGCGCGCCTGCGCCGCTTGATGGACGCGGAACGCGCCAAACCCAAAGCCGCGCCGGCCGCCCCAGCCACATCCGCTGCGAACCCTGCCCCCGTCCCCGCACCTGCCGCTGCGACCGCCGGCAGCACCCAAGTAACCGCGCCGGCGTCGGCCGACCTACAGCGCCTCGGCCGCTACCAACTCGAGCGCGAAATCGGACGCGGCGCCATGGGGATTGTCTATCTGGGACGCGATACGGCCATCAATCGCATGGTGGCGATCAAGGCCATACCGCTTGCCAGTGAATTCAGCGATGCCGAACTCGTCGAGGCCCGAGCGCGCTTCTTTCGCGAAGCGGAAACCGCCGGCCGCCTCAATCATCCGAATATCGTGACCATCTATGATGTCGGTGAGGAACGTGGCCTTGCCTATATCGCGATGGAATACCTTAAGGGCCAGCATTTGAGCGACTACGCGAAATCCGACAGCCTCATGGAGCCGCGCAAGGTGCTGGAAGTCATCGGCCGCACAGCCGAAGCTCTTGGATTCGCGCATAAACAGCAGGTCGTTCACCGCGATATCAAGCCGGCGAACCTGATGTACGATCCGAGCACCGACATATTGAAAATCACCGACTTCGGCATTGCGCGCCTCTCCGGCGCCGGCAGCACGCGCACGGGCATAGTCCTCGGCACGCCTTCGTTTATGTCGCCGGAGCAGCTCGAGGGACGAACTGTGACAGGTCACTCGGACTTGTTTTCTCTGGGTGTTAGCCTATTTCAACTGTTGACCGGCCAGCTTCCATTCACGGCTGATTCCATGACTGGGCTCATGCAGCAGATTGCCGAAGCGCCGCATCCGCCGTTGCGGGCGTTCCGGCCGGATCTGCCCGCCTGCGTCGGCAGCGTGATCGATCGCGCGCTTGCTAAGAATCCGGATGCGCGCTACGACTCGGGGGCACAAATGGCCGCCGCCTTGGAAGAGTGTCGGTCACGTATACCGAGTGGACTGCCATGATTGGACAAAACCCATGAGTTTGAAGGGGAAAATCGCTAGCGTGGCGCTGACCGACACGGGGAAAGTCCGCGAACACAACGAGGATATGATCGGCACCGAGGCCGACATTGGTCTTTTCGTACTGGCCGATGGGATGGGCGGATACAACGCGGGCGAAGTCGCGAGCGGCATTGCCGTCAAGACCATTATCAATTTGGTTCGGGATGCCATCGTGCGCGAGGACCTGAGCGTGCCCGACGCGGAATCCGGGTTGACCCGCCCGAGCATCATCTTGCGTGATGCCATTCACAGAGCCAACAAAATCATCTACCACACATCTAAGACCCAGCCTCAATGCGAGGGCATGGGCACGACGGTGGTGGCCTGTCTGTTTCACGACAATAAGATGTCAATCGCGCATGTCGGGGATTCGAGGCTTTACCGGCTGCGCGACAACCGTTTCGAACAGATGACCTTGGATCATTCGCTGCTGCAGGAATTGGTGGATCGAGGCTTCTACTCGCAGCAGGAAGCACAGCGTGCGACCAATAAGAATTATGTTACACGGGCCTTAGGAGTCGAACAAAACGTCGAAGTGGAGATCCATGAGCAGCCGGTGCAGAAGTCCGATTACTATGTACTCTGTTCCGACGGTCTTTCGGACATGATCGAGGACGAGGATATTCACTTAACAATCAGTACCTTTAGTGCTAATCTTGATACGGTAGCTAAACAACTGATACAGCTCTCCAACGATAATGGCGGTCGGGATAACGTCTCGGTGATCATGGCGCACGTGGCCGAGCCCTTCCCGGCACACCGGCGTATATTTGACAAAATCTTGGGATGGTTCGGTTAGGGATATGGAGTCTAAATGGCACGCCTGATGCTCAGCTTGGATGGTTCGATCCTCGCGGAATACAACATGAATAAAGAGCGCTATACGATCGGGCGCCTTCCGGACAACGATATCCGTATCGATAATCCGGCGGTGAGCGGCCATCACTCGCTCATCATCAATATTCTGAACGATTCATTTTTAGAAGACTTGAACAGCACCAATGGCACTTACGTCAATGGCAAGCTGATCAAGAAACACGCCATGCAGCACGGTGACGTGATCACCGTCGGGCATCACCAGCTGCGTTTCATCGATAGCCAGGACGGTGAAGCCGAGCAGGACGAATTCGAAAAGACCATGGTCATCACCCCCAGCTCGCAGGGTGAGGAACGTATTCGGCGCGTCGGCGCTGCTGTGGATCAAGCCGCCAAGGCGGTCGCCGCCACCAAGCGTCCCGGCGTGCCGGACAATGCCACGGCATTGCCGAAGGCCAAACTCCAGGTGCTGAGCGGCGCTTTTGCGGGCCGCGAATTGGAGCTCACCAAGGCACTCACCACGCTCGGCCGTCCGGGCGTCCAGGTGGCGGCCATTACCCGCCGTGCCGAAGGGTACTTCATCGTGCACGTGGACAGCGGCAAGGAAAACGACTTTCCGCAGGTCAACGGCGTGCCGATCGGCCCGCAGGCTCGAAGGCTGAACGACAATGATGTGGTACAGCTGGCCGGGGTAAAGATGGGGTTCTTCGAAAGCTAATTGCCAAGGGCAACGCTTCGCGTCATGAGCCAGGTGGTGCCGACGGCCAATTGAATCGAGCCGACCAAGGCCGCGGCCATGGCTGGCCTCGCCACGGCGGGGCGAAGTGTCTAGAGAACTGCCACCGCCACTCGTTGGCTGATTCCGCACAAGAGTTCGTAGGGGATGGTTTCCGCCCATACAGCGATTTCTTCGACCGGCAACCCGTCCCCCCACAGAATGACTGGATCGCCTAACTTAGGTGCCCGCCTGAGGTCCGTGACATCGATTCCGATCATATCCATGGACACTCTACCCGCCAGAACCGCGCGTTCACCATTGACCAGCGCCGGGGTGCCGGAGGGCAAGTTTCGTGGGTATCCGTCGCCGTAGCCCACGGCCGCCACCGCCAGACGCGTGGGCCGGGCCGCGGTCCAATTCCCGCCATAGCCGACCTGTTCTCCCGCGGCCAAGTCCTTGACTGCAATCACATGCGAACGCAGTGTCATCACAGGCTGCAGTCCGTAGTCCACGCCGATCGCGCCGGCAATGGGGGAGACGCCGTACAAAAGCAAACCAGGCCGCACCCAATCGGCCTGGGCGGCCGCAAAGCTCAGCATCCCTGCGGAGTTGGCGATGCTGCGCTCGCCGGGAAGGAAGCGCGTGGCGGCATCGAAGCGCGCGAGTTGATCTCCTGTAGTAGGCAGTTCAGGTTCATCGGCAGAAGCCAGATGGGTGAAAAGGTTCACCGGAGACTGGACACAGCCCAAGGCACTCAAGGACGCATGCGCGGAAGCGAACGCTTCGCCCTTGAAGCCAAGCCGATTCATGCCGCTGTCGAGCTTGAGCCACACTTTGAAACGCGCCCCCGCCGCAGCCGAACGTAACAGCTCGATCTGTTCGGGCGCATGTACCACCAGCTCGAAACCCGCTGCGGCGGCCGCCTCGAGTTGCTCGAAATCAAAGACGCCTTCGAGAAGCACCGTCGGCGTCTTGATGCCCGCCTCGCGTAGCGTGAGCCCCTCGTCGACGCGTGCCACCGCAAAAGCATCAGCAGATTCAAGCGCCCGCGCGACGGCAACGAGACCATGGCCATAGGCATTGGCCTTGATGACCGCCATGACGCGCGATCTCGGCGCCCACTGGCGCACGACCTGCAAATTGTGGCGAAGCGCAGAAGTATCAATCGTCGCGCTGACCATCGGAGTCACGGGGACCTCACCGCGATGTCATCGAAATACGCCATCACCGTACGACTCCGGTGCGTAGTTCTCGAACTTGGTGTACTCGCCCAAGAACGTGAGCTGCAAGTCGCCGGTCGGGCCGTTACGGTGCTTGGCGATGATGATGTCGGCGATGCCCTTGCGAGTAGTGTTCTTCTCGTACACCTCTTCGCGGTAAATCAACAGTATGAGGTCTGCATCCTGTTCGATTGCTCCACTTTCCCGAAGATCCGACATCACCGGCTTCTTCTCCACCCGCTGTTCTACGCCTCGATTGAGCTGCGACAAGGCGATCACCGGAACCTTCAATTCCTTCGCCAGCGCCTTCAGCGATCTCGAAATTTCCGAGATCTCGGTGGCGCGATTCTCCTTGGTACCCGCGACCTGCATGAGCTGCAGGTAATCCACCACGATCAAATCGAGTCCACGCTCGCGCTTCAGGCGGCGTGAACGCGCGCGTATTTCGGTGGGCGACAGTCCTGGGGTTTCGTCGACGAAGATCTTGGCATTGCTCAGCTGCGTCATTGCGGAATCGATCCGCGGCCAATCGTCTTCATGCAAGCGGCCTGAGCGCAAATGGCCTTGATTGATCCGACCCAAGGACGAGATCATGCGCAGGGTCACAGATTCAGCCGACATTTCCATACTGAAGATGGCCGCCGACTTGTTGGACCCGAGCGCGGCGTTCTCCGCGATGTTCACCGCCAGCGTGCTCTTACCCATCGAAGGCCGGCCGGCGATGATGATCAAATCGCCGGGCTGTAGGCCGGAGGTCATGTCATCGAGCTGCTTGAATCCAGTCGGAATTCCGGTCATCTTGCCGTCGGAGTGATATAGCTCGTCGATCCGATTGACGACCTCCGGTAGGATGCTCTTGACGGTTCTGAATCCCACCTTGCCGCGGGACCCAGCCTCGGCGATTTCGAATACCGCGCGTTCGGCTTCGTCGACGATTTCGCGTGCCTCCCGCCCCTCGGGCTCCAATGCGCTGCCGACGATGAGATTTCCCGCAGTAATGAGCTGCCGCAGCACCGAGCGTTCACGCACGATATCCGCATAGGCGCGAATGTTGGCGGCGGTGGGCGTGTCGCGCGCCAGAGACCCCAGATAGGACAGCCCGCCCACCTGATCGAGCACCCCTTGGCTCTCGAGATGTCCGGACAGGGTGACGGCATCGCAGGGTTGGCTGCGCTCGATCAAGCCGGCAACGGCTTCGAAAATCAGCCGGTGATCGTTGCGGTAGAAGTCCTCGGCGAGGACGCGGTCGGCAACCTGATCCCAGGCCGCGGAATCCAGCATCAAACCGCCGAGCACGGATTGCTCGGCTTCAACCGAATGCGGCGGCAGCCGCAGGCCGTCGCTGGAACCTATCGAACGGTTGCTGGGACGAGAGGCCATACGCAATCCCTACGGGACGCGATTGCCGGCCGCTACTCTTCGGCGACGATTGTGACCGTCAAGGTCACATTGACGTCAGTGTGCAAATGCAGCTGCACCTGATGTTCGCCGGTGGAGCGGATCGGTCCCGTCGGCATGCGCACTTCGCTGCGGCTGATGGGCTGTCCTGCCTTGACCGCCGCTTCGGCAATATCGGCGGTGCCGATGGAGCCGAACAGCTTGCCTTCCGCGCCAGCCTTGGCCTTGAGCTCCAGCTTGAAGTTTTCGAACTTGACCGCGCGCGCCTGCGCCGCACCCAAATCCTGATTCGCCCTTGCCTCGAGTAGGTGGCGCTGCGCTTCGAACTTGGCGATATTGGCGGCCGTAGCCATAGTGGCTCTGCCGGTGGGCACCAAGAAATTCCGCGCGTAGCCCGATTTCACTTTGACGCGATCGCCGATTTGGCCGAGGTTCGCGACCTTCTGCAACAATATGATATCCATGTGCTAGCTCGCAGGTTTAGTGCTGATCGGTGTACGGCAGCAGAGCCAAGAAGCGCGCGCGCCGGATAGCGAGCTGCAGCTGGCGCTGGTAGTGAGCACGCGTACCCGTGATGCGGCTCGGAACAATCTTGCCGGTCTCGGTGATATAGCTCTTGAGCGTGGTCAGATCCTTGTAGTCGATCTGTTTGACGTCATCGGCCGTGAATCGGCAGAACTTTTTGCGGCGAAAAAAACGTGCCATGTCTGTCTCCTACTACCGTGCGCCCATAGGCATGTCGTCATCGTCGCCGTCGTCGCCGAAGTCGTCGTGGCGGCGTGCATTTTCATCCGGGGCGCGGGCCATGGGCGAAGGCTCGGTGACGGCTTCTTCCATCTTCACCACCAGATTGCGCAGCACGGCATCGCTGAAGCGGAACGAACCGGTCAGTTCGGCGAGCGTCTTCTGATCGCACTCGATGTTGAGCAGGATGTAATGCGCTTTGTGAACTTTGGATATGGGGAAAGTCAGCTGGCGCCGGCCCCAATCCTCGAATCGATGCACCGAACCGCCACCGGCATTGATCATGCCCTTGTAGCGATCGACCATCGCAGGAACTTGCTCGCTCTGATCCGGATGGACCAGGAGCACGATTTCATAATGCCGCATTGTAGGCTCCCTACAGTGTAAGCCTCCCGTTGCGAGCGGTGAGGCAAGGAGTGATGCCGGTCAGCCGGCGAAAAAAGAGCGCGAAGGATACTCGTTCGGCATGGCCGCGGTCAACCCATGCGCTGCCGCCGCGCCTCGAATAGGGCTACCCCCGCGGCCACCGACACATTGAGAGACTCCACCTGGCCGGCCATGGGTATGCGCACCAGAAAATCACAGCGCTCGCGGGTTAGGCGGCGCATGCCGTCCCCTTCCGCTCCAAGCACCAGGGCCAGCGGCCGCTTCAGGTCCGCCGCATACAGGGTTTGCGGCGCCTCCGCGTCGGTTCCGACCACCCAAATACCTCGTTCCTTGAGCAAGTCGATGGCGCGTGCGAGATTAGTCACACTCGCCACCGGCACGAATTCAGCGGCGCCCGCCGCTACCTTGCGCACCACCCCGTCCACCGTGGCCGCACGATCCTTCGGGATAAGCACCGCATGCGCGCCTGCGGCATCGGCGGTGCGCAGACAGGCGCCGAGATTGTGGGGATCGGTGATGCCGTCGAGGATCAGCAGCAGGGGGTCCCCCGTCACTTGACTTAATGCCTCGACCAGATCGTGCTCGTCCCAGCCCTTGAGCGGCCTCACCGCCGCCACCGCTCCTTGGTGGGCTACGTCCCCCACCAGCTTGGCGAGGGCTTCGCCGCCCACAGCTTGAACGCGCACGCCGACGCGCTGCGCACGCTCCCTCAAATCGCGAGTGCGGGCGTCATCGCGCGGCTGTGCCACCCACAGTTCCAGTAAACGCTCAGGCGCACGTTCGAGTACGGCGTTGATGGCATGCAAACCATAGACGAAGTTGCGCTTCGAATCAGCCACGCCCGCCGCGCCCGCGTTTGCCGTCCCCGCCCCGTCCACCGCGGCGCGGGACGCCACCGGTACCACGTCTCGCGCGATTCTCGCCGGCCCCACCGCCCATGCCTCGCCGGGGCGCACGCACCGTGCCGTGGCCGGTGGCCCCTTCCGCGTCAAGCAATTCAAAGTCGATTTGGCGCTGCGTAAGATCGACGCGGCTCAGACGCACTCGCACCGTATCTCCCATCTGCCAACGCCTTCCGGTGCGTTGGCCCACCAAACCCATGCCGCCATGCTCCAACTCCCAGTAATCACCTGGGATGGCGGAAATATGCACCAATCCGTCTATGGGCATTTCCTTGAGCTGCACGAATAAACCAAACTCGAGCGCACTGGTAATCGTGGCATCGAAGGTCTCGCCGACTCGATCCTGCAGATACAGACACTTCAGGTAGCCCATCACATCGCGCGATGCGTCATCGGCGCGCCGCTCGCGCTGCGAACTCTCGGCGCCCAGCGTCTGCAATTCCGCCGTGGTGTAGCGGTGCCCGGATGCCGAGTTCGGCAATACCGCGGCCTTGATCGCGCGATGCACGAGCAAGTCAGGATAGCGACGAATGGGCGAGGTGAAGTGCGCATACTCCTCGAGGGCGAGGCCAAAGTGACCGATATTGGTTTGCTGGTACACGGCCTGCGCCAGCGACCGAATCACCAGACTCTCGAGCAGTAGTCCATCGGGCCTTGCGGCCAGACGTTCCACCAATTGGCGAAATTCGCGGGGCGTAGGCTTTTCCGAGAATACGGCGCCCACCTGCAATGCGTTCAATACCTTCTGCAACTCGGTGACTCGTTTGTCTTCCGGTTGGCCATGAACTCGGTACAGACTCCCGGCCTTGGCCAGGCGCAGGGCCACCGCCGCTTCGACATTGGCGGCGATCATGCACTCCTCGATCAAGCGGTGCGCGTCGTTGCGCGTCACCGCGTAGAATCCCTCTATCCTGCCGTCGGCGCCGATGCGTGCCTTGACCTCGCCGCCGCGAAAATCGAGTGCGCCGCGTGCGTCGCGCGCAGTCTTCAGTGCGCCGTAAACAGCATACAGCGTTTGCAAAGAGACACCTACCGCCGGTGCCACATCCTTGGCGTGTGCCCGCGGGTTCTGCAAGTAGCTCCACGCCTGGTCATAAGTCAGCCGTGCGTGTGAAATGATCACCGCCTCATAGAATCGAGTCTTGCCCAACTTGCCGTTCTTGCTGACGCGCATGTCGCAGACGAATGCCAGGCGGGCGACGCGCGGCATCAGCGAACACAGGTGATTGGAAAGATTTTCCGGCAGCATCGGCATGACGCGATCAGGAAAATATACCGAGGTGGCGCGGGACCGCGCTTCGACGTCCAACTCGCTGCCGTCGCGCACGTAGTTGCTAACGTCGGCGATGGCGACTACGAGGCGCCAGCCGCCGCCACGTTGGGCTTCGGCATACACGGCATCGTCGAAGTCCCTGGCATCCTCACCGTCAATGGTCACCAGCGGCGTGTCGCGCAGATCTTCGCGACCCTGGCAGTCGGCCGGCTGCACTTCGGGGGCAAAGCGACTTGCGGCGCGAATGACCTCGGACGGAAATTCCTGCGGCAGATCATGTCTAAGTATCGCGAAGCGAGCCGCCAGGTCCGAAGGACGCAAGTTCTCGAGCACCTCGATGACGCGGCCATGCGCCGCGGTTTCGCCTTGCGGACGCTTGGTCACTTCGACAATGACTTGGTCGCCGTCTTCGGCGCCGCGGCGATCTCGAGGCGACACATCTACGGAATACCAATGGCCCGGATCCTCGGGTTCCACCGTGCCTCGGCCGTGGCCGGCGCGCCAGGTGCCGCCGATTCGCGGCGGCGCATCGCCGATACGTCGAATCAGGCGCGCGATGCGCCGTCCGCGTTCGTTCATGCCGACGGCGAGGGCCTCGATCCGGTCGCCATGCATCAGGGTTGCCGTGTCTGCTCGTGCAAGAACCAAGGGTGCGGAGCCGTCATCCGGCATGACCAGCACCTCACCGCTGGCGCGCCCGCGCACTCGGCCGGCCACGCGTTCGCCTTCACCGGCCGTCGCGAAACCGCTCGGCCCCTCGATGGCCTGGCCATCGCGCACCATGGCCGCCAGGCGCTTGGCCAGGGCGTCGCGCTGCGCGGCGCTATCTAAGCCAAGACGCTTGGCGAGCCGCGCTGCAGTCAGCGGCTCCGGCGCCCCGGCCAAGTGCTTCAGCAATAGTTCACGGCTCGCAATGGGGTCCGCGTATCGCGATTTCTCAAGCTCTAAATTGGGGTCCTCGCCGCGCCAATCCGCACCGGGCTTGGTCGCCTGATCCGCCTTGGGCCGCCGCGAGCCCGTGGGTCCACGTCTTGTCATAGAGTGTTGCTGCAATCCTTCGGTGGGTGCGCAAATCTCGGCGTCCCGGATGTTGGGAGGGCCGCTTGCATTGACGGCAGGTTAACAGCTTTGCGGGGCGTCTGGCGCATACAAGCAGGCGGCATGACCCAAGCCGTGCAGCAACTGCAACCTCAGGGCGCGTTTCGCCGGGGTCGGCTGCCGGTATTGCAACCACCTACGGTCATTTATTGACAACCCCCAGGCCAGTGCGTACATTTCTGCGCCTCGCGCACGGCGGACCCATCTTGCCCAGGTGGCGGAACTGGTAGACGCGCTGGTTTCAGGTACCAGTGGAGCAATTCGTGGAGGTTCGAGTCCTCTCCTGGGCACCATCTAAATCAGTAGCTTGCGTGCGTTTTTTGATGTTAGTTCTAACGCTGCATCTGGCTCGGATCAACGGATCGCCAGGATTCACGCCGCTCGGCGCCCGAGCCGGTAGTGTAGTTATCACTGACGGAGGGCCCGCCGTATGCTGGTGGTGCTGAGATGGGCCTCATCCGCCACGCGCACCAAATCACGTCCCTCATTCTTCGCGACGTACAGAGCCGAATCGGCGCGCGCGACCAACTCGTCAAGCGACCGCCCATGCCTCGAGGTGGTCGCCAGACCCGCGCTCAAGCTTACGCGCAGACCGGCACCCGATGCCGGCAAGTGAATTCCGAACACCAGGGTACGCATCCTCTCCAGGCTTGCGAGAGCAAACTCCAGTGTCGCATCGGGCATGATCAACAGGAACTCCTCGCCGCCCCATCGACCGAGCACATCCGCGTCGCGCAGCGACTCGCGCCCCACGCGGGCGAATTCCTTCAGCACAAAGTCGCCGGTGGCGTGGCCGCAGCGATCATTGATGATTTTGAAATGGTCCATGTCGATGATGGCGATGGTCAAGGGAGTTTGTGCGCCTGTTGCGTCGGCCAGTGCCGCCGTGGCCAACTCCGCTGTGCGCCGCCGATTCGGCAGGCCGGTCAGGCTGTCCTGGCTGGCCAACTTCACGAGCTGTTGCCGGTAGCGGCGGTTGACCATCAGAAAATACATGAGCAGCGCGATCACCAGCACCCCCAATGTGGCCACGATGGCGTTCCAGCGCAGCTCCCGCGCCTGCCGCTGCGACTTTTCTTGTGACAAGGCCAACTCACGTTGCAACAGTGCATTGCGCGCTATTTCCCGATCCGTCTCGAACCGGGCGCGCAGAGCCGCCGCCGCCTTGGAGCGCTCGGCGTCATTGGCCGTAGCGAAGCGCTTCGCGTACTCGGTCAGATCGGCATAGGCATCGCGGTACTTGTGCAAGGCGGCATAGGCGCGAGCCCGCAACTGATACAGCGAGAGCACACGGCCCGGCAATAGGTCCACCCCATCCCGGTCGAGCACCTTGTTGAGAGTGTCGAGCGCCTTCGCGGCGCGGCCTTTTGCCAGATCGATACCCGCAAGCAGCGCTAGCGATTCCTTCACTTGGTCGGGGGTGTGCGCCTCGGTAAATGCACGCAACGCGTTGTTGCACTCCGATTCGGCGCGCTCGAGTTGGCCGAGTTCGATCCTCGCGGTGCAGTCGAGAAGGTCAGCAAAAGCCACGCCCTGGGTATCGCCCAATTGCACGCTGAGCTTGCGCGCTTCCGTGAATTCCTCGATCGCGGAAGTATTCTGGCCCATCAAATTCAAGATCTTTCCGCGCAAGAATCGATCGACCGACAGATTGAGCGTCGCTCCGGTCTGGGTATGACGATCGATCACTTCCTGATTCAGTGCCAGCGCCTGAGGGTAGTCTCCCGCGCTGCGCATCGCCATGGACAGCGCCCCCGCGGCATCGATCCGTGCCGCCGCAAACTCGGGCGTCGTGCTGGCGTGATACGCCTGAGTCAGGCTGGCGATGGCCAGATCGCTGCGATCTTGGCGGTACAGGAGCAGGCCGCGCGTGATCAGCAAACAAGTGTCGGCAAGAGATCCGCCGGCTTGCAGGGCCCGCGCGCCGTCGATGGATTTGATCGCATGATCTATCCCGTCCTGATCATAGACATTCTCAGCATAGGCGGACAGCACATCGAGATACACGGGATCGCTCGCGAGAGTCGCGAACTTGAGTCCCTTCGCGGCCGCATTTCTCGCATCGTCGGCGAGTTCGAGAATACTGTAAGCCTGAGCCTGCACGGCATACAGTGATGCCAGAAGCTGCGCATCGGGCTGCGGTGAGCTTTCCAAGGGTTGCAGCCGGACTGCCACTTGTTGCAGCGCTCTTGCGGCGTCCTTGCCAACCAAGGTCTGCAGTTCGCGGATGGCCGGCGTGGCGCTGACGAAACAGATTGCGAGCGCTGGCGCCGGTACAATCGCCCACGCGATCGCAAGAACGGGGTACAGCCACCTTCCTGCCGATCGGGAACCGAGCCGACCCGTGATCTTAAGTTTGAACATGTGGGGCGCGAGGGTACGTGCTTTTACCACGCCGTTCGACACTAAATGTCACGGTTTCTTCACATTCCGGTGGGTGAGCGAACGCCGCGCGTCGCGAACCTCCGCGGGGCGCCTGATTGCGGCAGGAATAGCCGGCGAAGCATCCGTCTCGTGAACTTGCTGCGGCACCCGTGTAGTGACAACTACGGGCCCAGGGGGCATATTAAAGCAGGTTGCCCCCTACAACGAATAACTGATATGGCTATCTATACCTCTTCGTTCTTGGATCGCCAGAACACCGTAGCGCCGCCGGGATTCAATCGATTCTTGGTTCCACCCGCAGCCCTCGCCGTACACCTATCGATCGGCCAGGCCTATGCCTTCTCGACTTTCAATTTGCCGCTCACCAAGCTGATCGGAATCACGGCGTCGGCGCCCGGCGATTGGTCTCAGAAAGAGGTTGTGTGGATTTTCTCCATTGCGATCGCCTTTCTCGGCTCCTCCGCTGCCGTTTTCGGGCGTTGGGTGGAACGCGTCGGGCCACGCAAATCCATGTTCACCGCCGCGCTATGCTTCAGCGGCGGCTTCCTAGTGTCGGCGTTCGGAATTCACCTGCACCAACTCTGGCTGCTCTATCTGGGCTATGGAGTGCTGGGCGGTTGTGGTCTCGGCATCGGCTACATTTCGCCGGTCTCCACCCTGATCAAATGGTTTCCCGATCGACCCGGGATGGCAACCGGAATGGCCATCATGGGTTTCGGCGGCGGCGCTCTCATCGCCGCGCCCCTCGCGATTTTGCTGATGGCGCATTTCAAAACCGCAACCTCGAACGGCGTACTTGAAACCTTCGTCACCATGGGCGTCATTTACTTCATGTTCATGATGATAGGCGTGTACGCTGTTCGCGTACCG
Organism: Gammaproteobacteria bacterium; assembly: GCA_025357835.1. Taxonomy (GTDB): domain Bacteria; phylum Pseudomonadota; class Gammaproteobacteria; order Steroidobacterales; family Steroidobacteraceae; genus Bog-1198. The sequence goes on along the minus strand of JANYLM010000148.1, from coordinate 32,416 downwards.
GCCGCCGATTGGATACCCTCGGGGTGGATTGCACCGGCGAAACCGAAACAGCTGGTAACAACCGCTAATGTGGCCGTCGACATGGCCTGGCGCACCCCGCAATTCTGGCTGCTCTGGGTGGTGTTGTGCATGAACGTGACCGCCGGCATCGGCGTGTTGGGCGTGGCCTCACCCATGATTCAGGAAATCTTCAGCGGCCGAGTGTCGCCGGCCGCCGCGGCGGGCTTCGTTGGGTTGATCAGCCTATTCAATATGGGCGGCCGATTCTTCTGGGCCAGCACATCCGACTACATCGGACGACGCAACAGCTATTTAGTGTTCTTTTTACTCGGGATTCTGTTGTACTCCAGCGTGCCGACGCTCGGCCACCTCGGCTCCATCGGGCTATTCGTCGCAGCCTTCTGCATCATTCTCTCCATGTACGGCGGTGGCTTTGCCACCATCCCGGCCTACCTGCGCGACATGTTCGGCACTTATCAAGTCGGCGCCATTCACGGCCGGCTGTTGACCGCCTGGTCCGTCGCGGGAGTCTTGGGTCCGGTATTGATCAGCTACATTCGCGATTACCAGATTCATAACGGCGTACCCAAGGCGCAGGCGTATTCGGTCACCATGTACATCATGTGCGTCCTGCTGCTGATCGGATTCTTGTGCAATTTCGCCATGCGCGAGGTCAATGAGAAATATTTCTACCGCGGGAGCACCTAACTATGAAGGGAAGACTCCTTGTTTTATGGAGCGCGGTCGGAATTCCCCTATTGTGGGGCGTTATGAAAACACTGCAGAACGCGCTGAAATTGTTTCAATAACCACCGGGGGTCGCGCCACCCTCGCACAGGAGTCCGCAATGTCAATGAATCTCACACTCGCCCCCCTAGTTGCGCTGGTCGCCGGCATTCTCATTCTGGTGGTGCCGCGGCTGCTCAACTACATAGTCGCCATCTATTTGATCGTCACCGGATTGCTTGGCCTATTCGGCGGCGGCTCGTTTCATTTGAGATGAGCGGCCTGCGAGCTCGTCGGCAACGGCCGGCGAGCAAACCAGCCGAAGCCGAGAATAGTGAAGTAACAAGCCGCCGGCACGACCAGCGCGTGTTTCAGCCCCCACAAGTCCGCCGCATTGCCCGTCACCAACGGCACGATGGCGCCGCCCACGATGGCCATGCAGATCACGCCGGACCCTTCGGCGGCGCGTGTGCCCAGCCCCTCGTTGGCCAGGGTGAAAATCGTCGGAAACATGATGGAATTGAACAGTCCGATCGCCAGCAGCGACCAACCTGAAACCAGGCCGACGCTACTGGCGGAAATCGTCAGCAAGAGAATAACGATCGCGGCGGCGCAGGCCAGTACCTTGCCGGGTGAGAACAGCCGTAGCAGATAGGCGCCAGCGAACCTGCCCACCATGGCGCCGCCCCAATAAAACGATACATGCTTGCCCGCCAGCCCGGCGGCCATACCGAGCACGCTGGATTGCATCAAGTAATTCACGATCACCGAGCCTATCGCCACTTCGCCACCCACATAAAGGAAAATACACAGCGTGCCGAACGCAAAGCGCGGCCGAGTGAGTAAATTGAAGGCGCGCAAGATGGGTGTGCGCGGCACCACCGCCTCAACCAAGCCTTTACGGCGTAGCCAGACGACCGCGGCCAGCAGTACCAGCGCGACGGCCAGCCCCAGGTAGGTATGCACCACGACCTGGGTCTCGATGCCGCGAAAGGCGTCGAGAGCCGCCCCAGACAGGGATTGGGGATCCACCGTCGCCAACGAGCCAAGAATCAGAATCGATCCCACATAGGGGAAGATGGTTGTGCCCAGCGAGTTAAACGCCTGGGCGAAGGTCAATCGACTGCTCGCCGTGCGTGCCGACCCCAGCATGGAGATCAAGGGGTTCGCAACCACCTGGACAGTAGTGATGCCGGACGCCAGCACGAACAAGGCCAGCAGAAACAGACCGAACAGCCCGTGCGAGGACGCCGGAATGAACAGCAAACACCCCACGGTCATGGTCAGCAGGCCTGCGACCGCCGATCGCATATAGCCTATGCGTCGCACCAGTGCGGCGGCCGGAATGGAAACGATGAAGTAGGCAGCGAAGAACGCCGACTGCACCAGCATCACCTCGCCGTAGCTGAGTGTGAACAGCGCCTTGAGCTTGGGAATGATCACGTCATTGAGGCTGGTGATGCCGCCGAAGGCGAAGAACAGTGCGTAAACAAAGGCCTGCAGATTGGCCGAGTAGCTGGCGGCGGCTTCGCTGCCGGGATTTGTGTGGGTGGGTGAGGCGGCAACTGCGGTTTCAAATACCATTTTGTTTATTTCTCCCAAGATCTAGGTTTATCAGCGCAAAGCACACCAGCTTCAGTAAAGACGTTTGACATCGCTGTCATCCCTACTAGCTTACGAAAACGCACCTGCATGCAATTAAAATCAGCGGAACGGGTTCTGTCGAATAATGGTTTGGTCCCGATCCGGCCCCGTGGAGATCATGGTAATAGGCACCCCAACCAATGACTGCAACCGCTCGAGATAGCTGCGGGCGTTGGCCGGCAGGTCGTCGTAGCGCGTGATGCCCACCGTGTTCTCCCTCCAGCCCGGCAGGTCTTCGTAAACCGCCTGGCAGTCGCCGAAATTCTCCGACAGCAGCGGCGGTGTCTGGGTAACACCGCCATCGATGTTGTAGCCGACGCAGACACGAATCGTATCCAATCCGTCGAGCACATCGAGCTTGGTAACGCATAGCGAGGAGCAGCTACTGTGAACGATGGAGCGCCGCAAGGCGACCGCGTCGAACCAGCCGCAGCGGCGTCGCCGACCGGTCACCGAGCCGAACTCGTGACCCACCCGAGACAGGTACTCGCCTTGCTCATCGAAGAGTTCGGTCGGAAACGGCCCCGCACCGACTCGGGTCGTATATGCTTTGACGATGCCGAGCACCTCGTGCAGCCTGCGGGGACCTAAGCCGGTGCCGGCAGCGGCCCCGCCCGCAGTGGTGGTCGATGACGTCACGTACGGGTAGGTGCCTAAGTCCACATCCAACATCGCGCCCTGCGCTCCCTCGAACAGGGCATTGCGGCCATCGACGCTCAGTTGCTCCAAGATTCCGGTCACATCCGCCACCAGTGGCTTGAGGCGCTCGCCAAGCTCCAGATTCGATTCCAGCACCTGCTGAAAGTCGATGGCGGGAACCTGAAAATAGCGCTGCAATATAAAGTTATGGTAGTCGAGGATCTCGCCCAATTTCGCGGCGAAACGCTCACGGTGGAATAGATCAGAGACTCGCAGGGCGCGGCGCGCCACCTTGTCCTCGTACGCAGGGCCGATCCCACGTCCCGTGGTGCCGATTGCATTCACGCCCCGAGCCTTCTCACGCGCACGATCGAGCGCTACATGAGAGGCAAGTATCAAGGGGCAGGCCGGACTCACGCGCAAACGCTCGAACACGGGCACCCCCTGTTCGATCAGCATCTGCGCCTCTTTGAACAGGGCCTCCAGCGACAATACCACGCCGTTGCCGATCAAACATTGCACCTGCGCGTGCAGTATTCCCGACGGAATCAGCGACAGAATGGTCTTCTTGCCGCCGATGACCAAGGTGTGCCCGGCGTTGTGGCCGCCCTGAAAACGCACCACGGCCTGTACTTGATCGGTCAACAGATCGACGACTTTGCCCTTGCCTTCGTCGCCCCATTGCAAGCCGATTACCACCAGATTTTTACCCACTACGCGCCACCCACAGCAATGCCAGGCCGGCCACCATGCTGATCAATCCACCCCAACGCAATTGAGCGGGCTCCGTATTGGCAAGTTTCGCCATGAGGCGCTGCGCAGCGGCCGGGTTCACGAAGGGCAATATGCCCTCGAGCACCAGGTACAACGCGAAGGCACCGCCCAAATAGCGCGCGAGTTCACTCCAACCGATTTCCATCATCGTGTCTGAGGCTGCGATTTATTGAAGTACTTGAAGTAGGCATTGTCCGGTGCGATCACCAACACATCGCCTTGGGTTCCCACGGCCTCTCGATACGACTGCATGCTGCGGTAGAAGCTATAGAATTCCGCGTTCTTCGAATAAACCTTGGCATACACTTCGCTGGCGGAGGCATCGCCCTGCCCGCGAATCTGTCCGGCCTGGCGCGCCGCATCGGCCAGGATCTCGGTCTGCTGTTTATTCGCATCGGCGCGGGTGCGCTCGGATGATTCGACGCCTTCGGCGCGCAATTTGGCGGCCTGTGCCTTGAACGACGCACGCATGCGCTCGAAGACCGAATCCTGAACCTGCTGCGGCAAGTCGATCTTGGTGATGCGCACGTCGACCAGATCCACGCCCAGCTGCTCGGCCGCGGGCCGGGCATTCTTCATCATGGCACCGGTGAAATCTGCGCGTTCGGCGGTCACGACTTGCTGCAGAGTGCGCTGGGTCACCACGGTCTTGATGCTGTCCTTGATTGTCTCGCCGAGGCGGTCGTTGGCGACTTCTTCGGCGCCGCCGGTGGCCTCGTAGTAACGACGCAAATTATTGATGCGCCACTTGACGTAGAAATCCACTTTCAACTGTTCCTGCTCGCGCGTCAGGAATAACTCCTGTCGATATAGTTGGGTGATGATGCGCTTATCGAAGCGGCTGACCTCTTGGACCAAGGGAATGCGGAAATGCAGTCCGGGCTCGAAGTTGGACTCGACGATTTCTCCACCGATCGACTTGATGGCGAGCTGTCCTTCGCCGACGGTGAATACGCTAGCACGCACCACCAGAATGAGGGCAACCACTCCCAACAATATGTATAGAACCCTGTTTTGCATCAGCGTACCCCGCGCGCGCGCGCGGGATCCTCAGTAGGCGCCACTTGGATCTCAGGAGCTCTCGCCGGAGGTACCGTCATCGTATCGTTCGGCATGTTGATCGACTGTGGGCCCGTCGCGATTAATTTATCGAGCGGCAAGTACATCATACTGTTGCCGTTTTTGGTATCGACGATGACCTTGCGCGAATTCCTGTACACATTTTCCATGGTCTCGAGATACATGCGTTCACGCGTGACCGCGGGAGCGTGTTCGTACTGCGCGAGCACCTGATCGAAGCGCGCCGTCTCGCCTTGCGCCAACGCCAGCACTTGCAGGCGATAAGCTTCCGCGTCCAGCACCTCTTTGGCGGCTGCGCCGCGCGCGCGCGGCAGCACGTCGTTGCGATAGGTTTCCGCTTCTTGTTGATAGCGCTGGCGGTCTTTGTCGGCCTTGATGGCGTCGCGCTGCGCTTCCTGTACCGCGTCGGGTACATTCACACCGGTGAGATTCACGCTCAGGATGTGGATTCCCATATCGTAACTGTCTAGCGTCCTTTGCAACAAGAACTTGGCGCGGTCGGTGATCGAAACATCGAATGCGAGGGCCCTGTCGAGCGAGGCCTGGCCGACGGCCTCGCGCATCGCGCTCTCGCTGACCTGGGTCAGCGTCTCCTCGACGTCGCGCACTTTGAACAGCAATTTGAGCGCATCAGGCTGGATGTATTGAACCGCGGATTTGACCTCCACCAAATTGGTGTCGGACGTGAGCATGCTGGCATCGTCGACGACACTGTATTGATGCGAGACGTTGACGATGATCTTGCGCTCGATTGGCCACGGCAGGTGCCAGTTGTAACCGGGCCCGGTGGTCTGCAGATACTTACCGAAGCGCAACACCACTGCGCGCTCCTGCGCATCCACGCGGTACAGGCCGCTGCCGATCCATGCGGCGCCGATCAACACCAGGATGCTGCCTAAGGACTTGCCGAAGCTGGTGGAGCCCGTCCCCCCGCCACCGCCGGCTGCGCCGCCGCCGCGCCCGAACAGGGCCGACAGACGGCGCTGGAAATTCCGCAGCACATCGTCCAAATCGTTTTGCGATTGTTGCGGACGGTTCCAGGGATTGCGTTTCTCGCCGCCGGGTTCGTTCCAAGCCATGCGTAATGCCTAATTATGAGTTGCGAAGTGTTGGATTCATGTGGGAAGAGCCGGGTATTCTAACAGCCGACCGGCCGCTCACAAGCGAGATCAAGCCACGCGCTGTTCGCGGGTCCTATCCTTATTGTCTACCTGGTTGACGCCCTTGCTGCCCAATAGCTTGGGAAACTCGACCACATCGAGTTCAACGTCCAGCTCCCAGCTGCCGTCCTCGCACTGCCGCTCGGTACGCACGGCATTACGCCGATAGAGGTCGGATCGGACGGCGGCGGCCTGCAACTCGAGGTGCAGGGTACGGCGAACTTGGTTGGGGCGCACCGCGTGGGCCAAAGCCTCACGCAGCGCCGGCAGGCCGTCAGCGGTGACCGCGGAGGCCGAAACCAGAGCGGCCACTCCATCCGCTCCCTGAACGACTCGGGGTTTTTCCCCGACCAGATCGATTTTATTGAGCACCACCAGTTCGCGAATCTCGCCGGCGCCGATGCCGCGCAATACCTCCCGGACCTGCCCGATGCGTTCATCGCGCAGTGGATCGCTTGCATCCACCACATGCAGCAGGAGATCGGCGTCCCGCGCTTCCTGCAGGGTCGAACGGAAGGCCGCCACCAACTCGTGGGGCAGGGCGCGCACGAAGCCCACGGTATCGGCCAGCACCACCTCTCCAATGCCCGCCAATTTGACCCGACGCACCGTCGGATCGAGCGTCGCAAACAGCTGATCGGCGACATAGCTGTCTGAGCCGGTCAAGGCATTGAATAGGGTGGTCTTGCCGGCGTTCGTATAGCCCACCAGCGCCACCGTGGGGACTGGGACCTCACGGCGCACGTGCCGGCTCGTGTCGCGTTGCCGGGCCAGCTTTTCCAAGCGCGACTTCAAGGTACGGATGCGCTTGGCGATTAGTCGCCGGTCGGTTTCAAGCTGGGTTTCGCCGGGCCCTCGTAAACCGATGCCGCCCTTCTGCCGCTCAAGGTGGGTCCAACCCCTGACCAAGCGGCTCGCCAAGTGCGAGAGCTGTGCGAGTTCGACTTGCAGCTTGCCTTCGAAACTGCGGGCGCGTTGTGCAAAGATGTCCAATATCAAGCCGTTGCGATCCAGTACCCGACGGCCGGTCAGTTTCTCCAGATTTCTTTCCTGGCTCGGAGTCAGGGTTTGGTCCACCAGAACCACGTCCGCATCGTACTGTTCCGCACAGACGCGAATTTCCTCGGCCTTACCGCTTCCGACAAAGTACTTGGGGTCGGGGCGAGCGCGTGACGCAAGCACCACACCGACCCCCACCGTACCCGCTGATGCGGCCAGCGCCGAGAATTCCGCCGTGTCGCTAGGATCCACCGGGCGCCCGATACCCACGCCAACTAGAATGGCGCGCTCACCACCACGCGGGCGTTCAAACAACTGCAGAGGGCCGCCCAGTCATCTGTACCGGTGACATCGCCGCATCGGCGCTCGTCAACATCCACTTCACTCGACGATCGCCGGTTCCGTCACTTCGCCATCCTCGCCTGTCGGCAACCGCACATTGCGAGCGGGCACGACGGTGGAAATGGCATGTTTGTAGACCATCTGACTCACACTATTTCTGAGTAAGACGACGAACTGGTCGAATGAATCGATCTGCCCCTGTAATTTGATGCCGTTCACAAGATAAATTGAGACGGGCACGCGTTCTTTGCGCAGGGCATTTAAGAATGGATCCTGCAGAGACTGGCCACGGGCCATGAGTGAAGCTCCTTGTTTTTTAGTGTCGTTCAAACTGCCGATCCACTTCCCTGCGGCACCAGGCAAATGCGTATTCATGCTAGCACAGCCCTCGTTGCGAAGTTACCTCGGAGGGGGCAGCAAAACCGCCCTTCAACAGTGCATCCATCATCATTCCTGCCACCCCTGGGTGCATGGAATCGAACCATTGCGCACGCTCCCGGCGACGCAGCCAGCTTAACTGCCGTTTGGCCAGTTGCCGCGTCGCGGCAATTGCCTGGATTGCCGCTTCGTTCAACGCGCACTGTCCCATTAAATGTCGCCACAGCTGCCGATATCCGACTGCTCGCATCGATGGATGTTCCGTACTCAGATCGCCTCTTGCAACAAGCGCCCGCACCTCGGACAGAAAACCGGCTACCAGCATCGCGCCGAAGCGCAATTCGATTCTGGTGTGCAAATCGCCGCGTTCAAGGGGCGCGACCGCAAATTCTGTGACATCCACGTCGGCAAACGCCGACAGACGATTTTGTTGCAGTCTCGTGATGGGCTTCCCCGTCAGCCGGTACACCTCGAGCGCGCGCTGGATACGTTGCGGATCGTTGACATGAATGCGGGCAGCGGCCGCGGGGTCCACCTTCTCGAGTTCCTGGTGCACAGCCGCCCATCCCGAGGCCGCCGCTTGCGCGCCAATCCCGGCGCGCACCTCGGGGTCCGCCGCCGGCAATTCCGCAATACCGTGGCTCAGTGCGTGAAAGTACAACATAGTGCCGCCCACCAACAGCGGCTGGCGCCCGCGCCGCCAAATGTCCTCCATGGCGTGGACGGCGTCGCGAGTGAACTCTCCTGCCGAGTAACTGTCGGCGGGATCACGGATGTCGATCAAGTGGTGAGCTACGCGCTCGCGCATGTCGACGGTGGGTTTGGCGGTGCCGATGTCCATGCCGCGATACACCAGTGCCGAGTCCACGCTGATGATTTCGAGAGGCAGCCTTCCGGCCAAGCGCATGGCGAGGTCCGATTTACCCGCCCCGGTCGGACCCATCAACAATATCGCGCGCCGTCGGCCGGCCACCCCGCCGGTCATCGCCCGCGCAAAAACAGCCGATCAAGATCGGCAAGCGACAAACGCACCCAAGTCGGCCGGCCATGGTTGCACTGATCGGCGCGCTCCGTACCCTCCATTTCACGCAGCAAGGCATTCATCTCCGGCAGGCTCAATGTGCGCCGTGCGCGAACCGCGGCATGGCAGGACATGGTCGCGAGCAAGTGATTTATCGACTCCTCCACCCGCCGCGAGTGGCCTTGTTCCAGCAAATCCGAGAGCACATCGCGGACTATTCCCGCGGGATCCCGGCCCGCCAAGAGACTGGGAATCGCCCGCAGCGCCAACTGGTCGGGCGCCAAACGCGTTACCGCGAAACCCAGCGCGGCGAATTCCGCCGCATGCGCCTCGGCGGCCTCAGCCTGCGCCGGAGTTACATGCAAAATCTCCGGTATCAGCAGCTGTTGCTGCGCCCGCTGTCCCGCCAGTAATTTCTTCATGCGCTCGTACATCACCCGCTCGTGCGCGGCGTGCATATCGACCAACACCATCCCCTCGGCGGTTTGCGCCAGAATATAGACTCCGTGCAGCTGCGCGATGGCGTATCCCAAAGTCCCGTCGCTGCGGGCCGATTGGGCACCGTCCCCCACTGCACTGCCCTCGGCCGATTGGAGGCCGCTGCAGGAGTGAGCATCGACGGCCGCCTCAGAACCAAGGTGCCGCAGAATGTCGGTCGGCACCTCGCCCACGCCCAGCTCCGCACGCGTGACCAAGCCGCGATAGACGTCCTCAGCGGCCCGTGGCACCCGCCCCTCCGGCAACACAAAGCGCGCCTGGCTCGGCGCTGCGACTCGATCAAAGCGCGCACTGCCGGTGAGCCAATCGAGCGGCGCGCTGCCCGCGGACTCGGCGCTGGGCCGCGTGTCGGCCAGCACCCGCTCCAGCGTGCGAAACACGAAATCATGAATACGCCGCGAATCCCGGAATCGAACCTCCAACTTCTGTGGGTGCGCATTGACGTCGACCGCGGTCGGATCCAATTGCAAATACAATAGGTAGGCGCAAAACCTGCCGTGGAACAACACGTCCTTATAGGCGAGACGCACGGCTCCCGCCAGCAGCTTGTCGCGCACGAAGCGGCCGTTGAGAAAGGCGAATTGCAGGTCCGCCTGACTGCGCGAAAACGTCGGCAGCGCCAGCCATCCCGACAGGCGCAGAGTCTCGGTCTCATGCTTCAGTTCGATGACGTGGCCGGCGAAGTCCTCGCCGCATATTTTCGCCACTCGAGCCAAGCGCTCCGGTCCGGTATGCGCCGCTGCCAGCGACCACACCGTCTTGCCGTTATGTACCAGCGTGAAGGCCACGTCGAACCGCGACAGCGCCAGGCGTTCCAGCATGCGCACGATGTGCTGGTATTCGGTGGCTTCACTGCGCAGGAATTTGCGCCGCGCCGGCACATTGAAAAATAAATCACGCACCTCGACACTGGTTCCCAACGGATGCGACGCGGGCACGGGGGGCGCGAGCGCGCCGTCGTGAGCCTCGACTACCCATGCATGCGCAGCCAAGCTTGAGCGCGAGACCAGCGAGAGGCGTGACACCGACGCAATGCTGGGCAGCGCCTCACCCCGAAAGCCCAGTGTGGCGACGCGTTCCAGATCGTCCAAGGAGGCGATTTTGCTGGTGGCGTGCCGCGCCAGCGCCAGGGCAAGTTCTTCCGGCGCAATCCCCATGCCATCGTCGCGTATTCGGATCAAGCTGCAGCCGCCGTGTTCGAGTTCCACCTCGATATGGCGCGCGCGCGCATCCATGGCGTTTTCCACCAGCTCCTTCACTACGGACGCCGGCCGCTCGATCACCTCGCCGGCAGCGATTTGGTTAATAAGTGCGTCGGAGAGCAGCTGAATGGGCAAGAGCGACCTCGTAAACCGTGCATTTTCGCACAGCACGAGTCATCGCGGGGCGCCGGAAGCATGGCGGCGGCGGCTACAACTCTATCCTCCAGAATCCCCCATCGTGGCCAGAACCGGCCGCGGCGCAGCGCCGGTCGCGAGCTGCGCCACCCGCGTACCCGCCGGCGGATTGGCGTAAAAATAATCATGCACGCCCTGATGGATGGCGGCGGCCAGCTTCGCCTGATGGCGTTGCGCACGCAGCCGCAACTCTTCCTGCGGATTCGAAATATAAGCCGTCTCAACCAACATGGACGGGATATCCGGGGATTTCAGCACCATGAAGCGCGCCTGCTGCACTTGCGGCTTGCGCACCTCTGCGACTCGGTTCAATTGACGCAGCACTCGTTCCGCCGCAACCTGGCTGGCGCTCAAAGATGCCGACTGCGACAGGTCCAAGAGTACCGAGGCGAGCACGTCGTCTTTGTCGTCCAGCGACACGCCGCCTATCAAGTCGGAGGCATTTTCACGCTCGGCGAGCCAGCGCGAAGCCTCGTCGGTCGCACCACGCTGGGACAGTATGTATACAGAAGAGCCGTCGATGCGCCGATCGCGGATCGAATCGGCATGGATCGAGACGAACAAATCCGCAGCTTGCGCGCGGGCGCGCCGCATCCGATCGCGCAAGGGCACAAAGTAGTCGCCGTTGCGGGTGAGCACAGCTTTCATCCCCGGCTCCGCATTGATCTTCAGCGCCAGTTCCCGGGCGATGGCGAGCACCACGTCCTTTTCGCGCGTGCCGTGCTTGCCGATCGCGCCAGGGTCTTCACCGCCGTGGCCCGCGTCGATGGCGATGATTAAGACACGTGCCTCCGGTGGCGCATGCTCTACCTTGACCGGCGTGTCGACGCCTTGAGTCGCGCCCAAGTCGATGACCAGTCGATACCCGTAGCGATCATTGGGGGCCGCCAGAAAGCTCTTGGCCTGGATGGGCCGCGCCATGTCCAGCACGATTCGTAGCTCCCCCGAGGGTCGGCGCCCCAAGCGCACCTGTTTCACCGCTCCGGTTGCGGCAGGGACGGCCCGAGCGCCGCTCGCCAGCCGCGCATCCGCGACATCCAGAACCACGCGATCAGGGTTCTTCAGTACCTGCAAACTGTGTTGGGCACTGCCCGAAAGATCCAACACCACCCGCGTGTTGTCGGGGCCCGCCCACAGCCTAATGGCGCGCACCTCCACCGCATGCGCCGGCAGCTGCGGCAGCATCGACAGCAGGGTCGCCCCAACGATGTGCGGCAGCAGGCGTCTCATAGCGCATTAAGTTAACGCTTATGCGCACTATTTTTCAAGTTAAATTAGATACATAGGGTACTAAGCTAGTGTCGAATCCCAACTTCTGTAGCCACTCTGCCCCGAGTGGCGTCGCGGCGCGCAGGTGCGCCTGGCGCGCCCCGCCCGCATAACGCAGCACCACATCCAAATCGGCCGGCGGCAGCGCGACACCGCCCTTCTCCGGCCATTCCACCATCATCAGACAGCCTGGCCCTATCATATCGCGCAATCCCAACTCATCGACTTCGGTTAGAGATTGCAGGCGATACAGGTCCACATGGACGCAGCTGAGCGCCGCGACGCTGTAGGTCTCGACCAGGGTGTAAGTCGGGCTGCGAACCAAGGCCGTGACTCCCAGTGCCCGCAGCAAACTGCGCACGCAGGTAGTTTTTCCCGCTCCAAGATCGCCTTGCAGGTACATCACGGCGCCGGGCAACACAGTGCTCGCCTGCGCGGCCCCTGGCGGTGCAGCGGCGGGGCCGGCTACCGTGACGGGAAGAGAACGCGCGAGCGCCTGCCCCAAGACTTCCGTGACGCTGCTGTCGGCCAAGTTGAAATCCATCGATACTCGACGCATTGGTGTCCGTTGGCGCAGCGGGTCGCGGCGTTTTTGGCCATTATACGGACCACCCGCGCAGACTTCGCGCAACCGGCTTAAGTTTACGGTATGACCACTGTCGCATCCCCCCGCACTCCGTTTGACGCTCCTGCCCTGTTGGCTGACTTGCGACGTTGGAGCGAGGAACTGGGGTTTGCGCGGCTCGGGGTGGCGAACATCGATCTGGCGCGCGATGAGGCGCATTTCCTTGATTGGCTGCGCGCCGGATTCGACGGCGAAATGACTTACATGTCGCGCCATGGATTAAAGCGCAGCAGACCGGCGGACCTGATACCGGGCACGGTGAGCTGTATCAGCGTGCGCATGGACTATTGGCCCAAGGATGCGGCCGACGCCGAAGCCACTCTGGCCGACCGCAGCGTCGCCTACCTGTCGCGCTACGCGCTGGGGCGCGACTACCACAAACTCATGCGCGCCCGCCTGCAGCAGCTCTGCGACCGAATCCAGGGCGCAGTGGGCCCGTTCGGTCACCGCGTTTTCACCGACAGCGCGCCGGTTCTGGAAAAAGCCCTGGCGCGCAACGCCGGATTGGGCTGGATCGGCAAACACACCAACCTGATCGATCGCGACGCCGGGTCGTATTTTTTCCTGGGCGAGATTTACCTGGACCTTGAATTACCGACCGAGCAAGCGAGCACCGCGCATTGCGGCAGCTGTAGCGCCTGCATGCCCGCCTGCCCCACCGGGGCCATCGTCGCCCCCTACAGGCTTGATGCGCGACGCTGTATTTCCTATCTCACCATCGAGTTGGCCGGGTCGATACCAGCGGAATTCCGCCGTGCGATTGGCAATCGCATCTACGGTTGCGATGACTGCCAATTGGTTTGCCCATGGAACAAGTTCGCACGCCCCACCGCCGAGAAGGACTTCGCGGTGCGGCACGGCTTGGATCACTCGCAACTAATCGAGCTCTTTTCCTGGAGCGAGGAGCAATTTCTGCTGCGCACCCAAGGCAGCGCGATCCGGCGCATCGGCCATGAACGATGGTTGCGCAATATCGCCATCGCGCTGGGCAATGCACCGACCTCGCCTGCGCTACTCCTGGCACTGCGCGGCCGAGCGCAACATCCTTCGCCCATCGTGCGCGAACACGTGCATTGGGCGCTGGCGCAGCACGAATTGATTCCGTCCCACGACCCGCCGCTCAATACCTGTCGATAACCCGCGCTCGTAAATTGTCGGTCAATCGATGGGCGTTCAGCCGCACGGCCGCCAACATAACCAAGTCTCGCGCGCCGGCGCGGACCTGCGCGAGATCGGCGGCCTGACGAATCGCGAAGTACTCGGGTGCGAATCCACAGTGTCGCAGCGATTCCATGCCCTGCCGCTGCAAGTCTTCGTAGTCGCGCGCGCCCGCATCTATTTTCGCCGCAATTTCGTTCAAAGTCGCGTACAGCCGCGGCGCGAGAGCGCGCTCGTCAGTCGTGAGGCTCCTATTGGCCGCCGCGACCGCCACTCCATCGCCGTCCCGCCAGGTCGCACAGCCGACGACATCGATGGAGAGAAAGAGATCGTCGATTAAACGCCGCACGATCACCAGCTGCTGAAAATCACGCTCACCAAATAAGGCGATGTCCGGCTGAATGAGATTTAACAACTTCGCGAGCACCGTCGAGAGGTCGGAGAAATGCCCCGGCTGGTGCGCCCCTTCCAGAATATCGGCGAGATTCGGCACGCTGACGCAGACCGCCGATTCGCGGCCTAGCGGATAGATTTCCTGCTGCGGCGGCACGAAAACCATGGTCGTGCCCATTTTTTGCAAAAGCTGCCGATCCGCCTCGAGAGTGGGCGACTCGCGCTCGCGCGGATTGGCAAAAATACTGACGATCACATGATCGGCGCGCTCCTGCGCCTCCGCAACCAAACTCATGTGCCCCTTGTGGAGGGTGCCTGAGGTGGGGACCAACGCAACGCGCGCGCCGACGGAGCGCCACATACGGATCCGATCCCGTACCGAGGCGCTGCGAGTGAGGAATTCCATAGGGTCCCGCTTTAATAGGTAGCCGCCTATTGATCGGCAACTTGCGCGGGACCTTTAGCCTCAGCAGCGGCCCGGGCGAGAATTGACGGCGGTTGGCGGCGCTCAGCCGGCCGGCAGCAAACTACTGCCTACCGGGTTGAAAAAATGACGGCCGCGCCGCGCCTTGCTAATTTCGGCGAACAATTGCTGATAGTCGCCGTCGTTGTTCACCGGATCGATGGCTGCCGAATTCACGATCAGCAGCGGTGAGGCGTCGTAGCTGTGGAAGAACCGCGCATAAGCCTGATTGAGCTTATCCAGATAACCGCGTTCGATGTGTTGCTCGTAGCGAATGCCGCGCTTAGCGATGCGATCCACGAGCACATCGACGGGAGCCTGCAAGTACACGACCAGGTCCGGCTTGGGAGCATCCACTACCACCCGTTCGTACACCCGTTCGTACAACGCGTATTCCGCGTCATCGAGGGTTATGCGGGCAAACAGCCTATCCTTTTCCAGCAAGTAGTCCGCCACGCGCACGGAGCCGAACAAGTCTTCTTGGCGAACCTCTTCCAACTGCCGAGCCCGCTGAAACAGAAAGAATAATTGAGTCTGAAAAGCCGCTGCGCGCGGATTCTTGTAGAAGCGTTCCAGAAAGGGATTCTGGTCCGCCTGCTCGAGGACCAGCTGGCCGCCCAGGGACTGGCCCATGCGACGCGCCAGACTGGTCTTTCCGACACCAATAGGGCCTTCGACGACGATAAATCGGTGCGGTATTGCGCTCACCATTGAAAGCTCTCGTGCTAACCCAGGACCGAAATTCCATCGTCGCCGGCAGCGTGCAGCAGTTCCAACACTTTGCCGTGTCCCGGAATCACAAGCGTGGGGGCGATGTCAGATAAAGGATACAGGACGAAGTTGCGTGTCGACACTCCGGGATGCGGCAGCGTCAGCCCAGGCTCCTCGATGCTCTCGCCCAGCATCCAAACCAGGTCCAGGTCAATCACGCGCGGCCCCCAGCGCTCCTGCCGATTTCGGCCCATGGCCGCCTCGATCTGCAGCAATCCTTCGAGCACTTGTCGCGCCGTCAACCGAGTCAACAAACCCGCCGCTGCATTCACGAAGTCGGGCTGGTCCTGCGGCCCCATCGGCCGGGTGCGATAGAGGCGCGACCGCAGCACCGAGAGTGTCGCCGGCAGCGTCGCGAGACGCTCGAACGCCTCGTGCACCCGCGCCTGCGGATGATTCAAATTGCTGCCGATCGCCACATACGCGGGGCGCCAAAGCAGGGTCATACTAAGTGCGTGCCGCTCCGCCGCGGCGCCGACGGCGGCGTCGACGGCTGGCAGGCGCTGCAGCGTCACCCTCCGCGGCCGGCTCCGCGGGCCGTGCTTGAACCAGCGCCACCCGCTCTTCCTGCGGCAGCACTTGAATATCGGTCCACCATTTCGCAAGCTCGGGGTCCGCCACGCCGACTTGCGCGCGCAACAATAGGAAATCATAGGCCGCGCGGAAGCGCGGATGCTGCAACAAGCTCAAGGATTTCACCCCGCTGCGACGGTTGAACCGCGGCTGCAGCATCAACAGTTCCCGCATCGGGACAGCGAAGCGCCGCGGGATGGCCACACGCGACTGCTGCGCACGCAGCACGGTATCGCAGGCCTGCATGAGCAGCGCGAGGTCCGGTGCCGGCCCGGCCTGCCGCTCATTAAGTTCGCGCAACACCGCGCTCCAGAGCAGCACGGCGAACAGGAAGGTCGGTGTCACCGGCTTATCGGCCGCGATGCGCTCATCCGTGTTCATCAGGCCGCGCTCGAGCATATCCTGCGCGTAGGCATAGGGTGGCAGCGCAAAAGCGGCGGCGGACATCGGAAACAGATGTTCGAAGAGGCCGTACTTCTGCAGCAGCCGATAAGACTTCACGCCGAATCCAGACAGAAACAGCTTCAGGCACTCGTCGAACAGCCGCGCCGGCGGCACGCCGTCCAGCAGGTACGCAAGCTTGCGGATGGGTGCTTCCGTCACCGGTTCGATGGAAAAATCTAGCTTGGCCGCGAAACGCACCGCGCGCAGCATGCGCACCGGATCTTCCCGGTAGCGCGTTTCCGGATCGCCGATCAACTTCAGGCGGCGCGCTCGAACGTCGCTGACCCCGTCGACGAAGTCCCAGATGGAAAAATCTTCGATGCTGTAATAAAGACCGTTGGCCGCGAAATCACGCCGCCACACGTCTTCTTCGATGGTGCCGTAGATATTATCGCGCAGGATTCGCCCGCTTTGGTCGAAAGCTCGGTGCTCCGAATCATAGGCGGCAGCGGGCTCAGGAGCCGCCCCGGCAGCCGCGGCCCTACCCGTAGAAGCGCCCTCTCCCGCCGTGCCATCTCCCAGAGCGGCGTCATTTTCCGAGTCAGGATCCGCCTCTTCGGCATCCTCCCGTTCCGGCGCCGCCGCCGCACGAAAAGTTGCCACTTCTATAATTTCGTTGCCGAAATGCACATGCGCCAGGCGAAAACGCCGTCCGATGAGGCGGCAATTGCGAAACAAGCGTCTGACCTCCTCCGGCAAGGCATTGGTCGCCACGTCGAAGTCCTTCGGCGTAATGCCCAGGAGCAGGTCCCGTACCGCCCCGCCCACCAAAAACCCCTGATATCCCGCCTCTTTGAGGCGGTACAGGACTTTCAAGGCGTTGGGCGAGATCGCTGCACGCGAAATCGAATGCTCGGAGCGAGGGATCACTAAGGGAGGAAATGGCGTCGACGATGCGTTCAAAAAAGGGGGTTCCGCTTGAGTCCAAAAAATTGGTCCGTATACTACCAGCCCGCTTGGGTTCAGGCGCTGAAGTCCGCAAACACCGCTCCCTTCGTCTAGTGGCCTAGGACATTGCCCTCTCAAGGCAAGTACACGAGTTCGAATCTCGTAGGGAGCACCAATAAAATCAATGGGTTACTCCCCATTAATGTCTCTCGTACGAAAAGTACGAAAAACCATGTCATCCGCGAAACACGCTCCTTCGCTTAGGTACGAAGCGGCGGTCAGCCTCTGAACGTGAACTGCTTTCTCGCCCGCTATGTGCGGGACGGGAATTCATCGACGGTGTGCCTCAGCGCGATTTGACATAGCGCAATCTGCTGCTTGACACGCCTCGCAACGCATAGTTTTGCATGCGACGGCGCCGAATGAGTGTGCCACAGTTTCTTGGCTGGCGAAGAGGCGCGGCACCAATATGAATGATCTCAACAGCATTGTTGGATACAGCGGGATGGGTCGCCGCTCGCCTCCGCCTACATCCGCCATGATTAAGCCCATCGTTCCGCTGCCG
The DNA here is from genome assembly GCA_025357835.1 of Gammaproteobacteria bacterium. GTDB lineage: Bacteria > Pseudomonadota > Gammaproteobacteria > Steroidobacterales > Steroidobacteraceae > Bog-1198. The sequence goes on along the minus strand of JANYLM010000148.1, from coordinate 14,609 downwards.
GCAGATAAGCCTGTCGGCCGACATTCGGTGATCAGAACCCAGTTACCCAATTGGCAAAGTTATAGAAGCTGGGTCGATAAGGTTCGCGGCAACTGGAAAGAAAAAATATAGCGCGTCCTGCGATAGCCCAATCTCTTTAACGTCGTACGCATCGGCAATTAACGACGCAATGCGCTGTCAACGCAGGCCGTGATGAACCGTTGGTGCATGCATCAGAGGCGCTAAGACGCACTCTCTTGCCAGCGACTACTCATTGTTACCTTAAAGGAGACACACGTCATGGTCCCCAATGCATTTCGACTATTGTCCGTGGGCGCCGCAGCCGCAGTGATCGCCGCGTGTGGCGGCGGTGGTTCGGGCGGCAGTGCCGCAATCTCTGCCACGGCGCCGACTATGCAAACCGGCAACGTTGCAATGTTGCTGAGCGACGCGTCCAGCGAAGACTGGGCTACTATCGGCGTCAAAGTTCTCTCCATTGCATTGGTGCCGCAGGGCGGCAACAGTAATGTCACCGTGTATACCGCGCCCGCGACGGCGCCGCTTATCAATCTCGCGCAATTGGATCAGATAGCGGAAGTACTCGGCAATGCCAGCGTGCCGACCGGCACCTATACCGCGGCCGTACTCACCGTCAGCGCCAATACGGGCGATCTGTTGTTGACGGTGGCGGCCGATCCCGAGCCGGGATTCGCCGCAGCGCCTGGTTCAACCATTCCCGCCAGTCAGATTCAAGTTCAACATGCTCAAGGCACTGCGCCGAACCTAACGGTACCCGTCAAGGTGGACTTCGTTTCGCCGTTGGTCGTGAATGCCGGCCAGAATAATGCGCTTGAACTGGAATTCGATCTCGGACATCCGGCCTTCCTGGTCGGCCACGTTCCTCCGGGCGCGGGGAATACTCTTTGGGCGGTCAACTTCAACGGACCGCTGCGACACAGGCCACTGCATGACCTGACCCGCTTGGTTCTACGGCATCTTTACGCAGATGTGGCTTCCATAGCGTCCGACAACAGCTCCATCACAGTGACCAGGGAATTTCCGACAGAGCCGGCGGTAAATCCGCAGACGGCCGTCGCCACCACCCAGTCGCTGCAAATCTTGGCCGACGCGACTAACGGCACTATTTTTTACGACGTGGATGCCAAGACGCGTACCGTCATCAAGGATTTCTCGGCCGAATCCTCCTTACCGGGCAAGTCGGTGCGCATCGCAGCGCGCTATCAAGAAAACGGCACTCTGGTGGCGACCCGCATTTGGGCCAGCAGTCAATTCAACAGTGTGTGGCTGAGCCCGGAGGGTCATGTGTTGCATGTCGACACCGCAAGTAATGTCGTCACCGTAGCCAACGAGTCGGGCGAGGGCGTCGACATGACTGTCGACGGCAATACACAGTTCTTCTTCCGTCAACCCCAAAACTCCGCCGCCGACTCCATGCCCATCGCCACCGGCACGGCATTTATCTCGAGCCACAACCTTGTTCGCGGCTTCAAAGTCCACGCCAGCGTGGTCGATCCGCTGGCGACCCCCTTGGTCGCGCAGAGCATCGATATCGAGACGGCGGAATATAGCGGCCAGATATCCGCGCCCAACACGACTGGTTTCACGTTGACACACTCGTTTCGGACGGCCAACGACGATTACGTTTACACGCTCGACTATATTGCGAGTGCGACCGCAAATGGGATGGATGACAGCGGCAACCCCATCGCCGGCTACAAGTGGTGGAACTTTGCCTATCCGACCATATTGACGAGCGGCGCCAATGGCATCGCCGATTTCATCTCCGCCACCGACGGCAGCGTCAATTTTGGCGGTTCGGTGGGAGCGGTAGCCTCGCGCGGCATCAGCTTCGCGACGTGGAACGACCCCGCCAATCCCAATGGCTGGGCCGCCACGGCAAGCATTCTGACGCCCTCCGTCCTGCCCCTCGGGCTGGTTGCCAGCGGGTTGGTGAACAGTGCATTCACGATGACGGTAAACGGCGGCACGACGGCGGCGACCGTGGCTGTCGGTACAGGGTCGGGCTCGTCAACCTTGGTGTATCAAGTGGATTACATGGGCGGCATCGTCACCGTCAGCCCCATCGACGTTACGACCAGTAGCGGTCTTGCCAGCCTGACTACGGGTCTGGCAGTGGGCGCGCCCGTGAAAGTTTATGGGGTGCCTCAGGCAGATGGGCCGCTGAAGGCCTATGTGCTGGCGTACTTTACGGGGCAGGCGCCGGCGCAGTGACAGTAGACCACCAGAGTCGTTGACTAACCGCCGTGCGGCGCCCCGAAGGGTCGCACGGCGTCATCATTTACCCTGCTCGATCATGACCACCCCCACGCCATGGCGATAGACGTTTTCGCCGCCGCGATAGCCCGTCACGATCAGCGCCGCGGTCATCACCGCCAGCATCAATATAAAAATCCACGAGGGACGCGAATTCTGAGCCCCGCCCGCCCCGCGCCACACGGCCAATAAGAGCAACGCCACGGTAGTGAATATGGCCCATTTCAAGTGCAGGGAAATGGACTGGTGCGCCGCTAAACCCACGTGCAGGCCGAACACCGCCGCCAATCCCGTGGCCAGCGCGAACATGGCAGCGACGGCGCCGAGACAAAGATTCCAAGTGCCCACCATGGCGAGAGTCGCAACATGGTCTTCGCGCCGCAGTATCCGAGCGGCCGACAGCAGGGCCGTCGCCGTAACCACCAGCGCCAAGGGAAAATGCACGACGACGGGATGCCATCCCGGCACGAGATTCACGGACGCCTCGCGGCGCCGGCGGCACCAGATAAATGGCTACGCCACCACGCAATGGTGTCGCCAAGGGCCGCATTCAAGGTGAAGCTCGGTTGCCAACTTAATTCATCGCGCAGGCGATGCACATTCGGAAGCAGTACGGAGGGCTCCTGTGGAGCCGAGGGCCGCGCACCGAGCCGCAGCAGCTCGGGACAACCGATTTGCCGGCCAATGCGATCGACCAGGTCAGCCAAAGTGATGCTCTCCTCGGACCCTATGTTCACCGGGCCTTCGAGTTCAGAGGCCAGCACGGCCGCAAATGCGGCTCCGACGTCGGCCACGTGCAAAAAACTGCGCGTCTGCCGACCGTGCGAACAGGGCGCTGCGCGATTCAGCAGCAGATTGCAGATCACGGACGGCACCAAGCGATCGGGGTGTTCGTGGGGACCGAACTGGAAAAAAATCCGCCCCCAGGCCGTCGATAGATGCTCACGGCGCCCGAATTCGGACAGTGCCGTTTGCAGCGCGATCTTGCAGGCAGCATAGCGGCTGATGGTTGTGGCCGTAGCCGGCGCGGCAGTCGCCAACGGGCTCGACAATTCATCGCACACTCCCACCCGCGACCAATCGTACTCAGCGCAGGTACCGGCCATCATAGCCCGGCTTCCCCCATGGTCGCGAAAGCAGCGCAGCAGGTGCTCACTTGCCGCCAACCAGCGAAAATTCTCCTCGCTGTCCCAATACACTCCGGGCGTGGCGATCCAGGCGAAGTGCAGTAAATGAGTCGGCCTTACCTCACTCATCAACGCATCGACGGCCGAATCATTGAGCAAATCGACGACGTGTATTCTCGCATCGCGAAGTTGTTCGGGGACGTCGCGACCGGCGTTCCCGGAGAGCACCGCATGTACTTCGTACCCTAGATGCAGCAGCGGCGGGACGCTCCAGCGTCCGATGAAACCGCCGCCTCCGCTGACCAGCACACGCCTGCCGTGCATCACACGCCGCCCTGTCGATCGAGCAGGGGGTAGGCGGCGTCGCGCGCGGAGATTACCGTGGGTGGCACAGGCCATTCGATGGCGAACGCAGCATCGTCCCAGCGCAGTCCTCGGCTAAACTGCGGTGCATGCGCCACTGAGATCATGTAATACACTTCGGTGTTGTCGGCGAGGCTCACAAACCCGTGGGCGAATCCCGGCGGAATGAACAGCGCGCGGCGATTGTCGGCCGTCAACTCCTCGCCGTACCAGCGCCGATAAGTGGCTGAGGACCGGCGAATATCGACGATGACATCGAAGATCGCGCCAGCGGTGCAGCGCACCAGCTTATGTTCTGCATGCGGAGCGCTCTGGTAGTGCAAGCCGCGCAGAGTGCCTTTACGGGCGTTGTACGAGACGCTGCACTGTCGCAACTCGGGTCCCAAGCCCTTCGCAGCAAACTCCTCCGTGCAGTACGCTCGTGCAAAAAAGCCTCGCTCGTCCGCGTGCGGCTGCATGTCGACCGCGTACGCTCCGGACAGTGGCAATGCCGTGAATATCACGGAGCCGCTCGCCGACAGCATCGCAGTTTGCGCATCACGGGTAGATGCGGACTTCGGGTATGGGGGTGACGAAACGGCCGCCCCACTCCTTGATTTCCCGCAATTGGTGGCGGATTTCTTCCTGCAGATTCCAGGGAAGAATCAATACATAGTCTGGCCTTGCCCGCAGCAGAGCTCGCGGCGACACCACGGGGATGTGCGTGCCCGGCAGGAACTTCGATTGCTTGTGCGGATTGCGGTCCGCCACCAGAGAGATGTCGGCAGGAGTCACCGCGCAGAAATTAAGCAGTGTATTGCCCTTCGCCGCTGCGCCGTAGGCCGCCACCGTCTGGCCATCGCGCTTCGCCGCGGCGAGGAATTCCAGCAATGAGCGCCGGCAGCGCTCGACGCGCTCCGCAAAACGCAGATACGTAGGGAGATCGGCCAGGCCGGCCGCGCTCTCCTGCGCCCGCAGCTGGCGCAACAAGGCACTGTCCTCGAGATCGGAACGATTTGCGTGCGCGGCGAAAATCCGCAAGGATCCGCCGTGAGTCGACAATTGTTCCACGTCGTACAGCCGCAAACCATGGCGACTGAACACTTGCTCGATGGCATACAGCGAAATATACGAGTAATGCTCGTGATAGATGGTGTCGAACTCGACGTGTTCGATCAATTCGAGAAGGTGCGGAAACTCGATGGTCACGGAACCATTGGCTTTGAGCAGCAGGGCAATGCCCGCGACGAAGTCGTTGAGCAAGGGGACATGCGCCAGCACATTGTTGCCGATGATCAAGTCCGCTTGCCGGCCGTCCGCGGCGAGATTCTTGGCCACGCCTTCGCCGAAGAATTCAAGCAGAGTAGGGACGCCGATTTTTTCCGCCGCGGCCGCGACGGTGTCGGACGGATCGATGCCGAGAACCGGCACCCCCATGTCGATGAAGTTTTTCAGCAAGTATCCATCGTTGCTCGCCAGTTCGACCACCAAGCTGTCGGGCCCCAGCCCGAAACGTCGACGCGCCATTTCGCAGTATTTTTTGGCGTGAGCCAGCCAATCGTCCGAATACGACGAGAAATACACGTAGTTGCCGAACAACTCCTGCGGCGCGACGTCGTAATCCACTTGCACCAATTTGCAGGCTTCGCAAACCTTGGCGCGCAGCGGATAGCGCTTTTCATTGTGCGCCGCATCCAAGGATGCAATGAAGGCATTCGAAGCGGGCTGCAGCCCCAAATCCGCCATCGTCACCGCTAAACGGCCGCCGCATGCGCGGCAACCGGTCACCAGGCCTACCATCGCGCCGGCCTCAAACAGCGCACCAACCTCAATCGCACCACCCCAGGCATAACAGTCAACCTTCCCACAGCTTCCACGGCGCGGCGCCGCTGTCCCATAGCGAATTAAGATTCTGTTTGTCGCGCAAGGTATCCATCGGCTGCCAGAAGCCGCGATGCACCCAGGCAGCCAATTGACCATCCGCCGCCAAACTCTCCAAGGGCCCTTTTTCCCAGACGGTATCGTGGCCGTCGATCAGCTCGAGCACGCTGGGGTCCAGAACGAAGAAGCCGCCGTTTATGAGGCCGCCCTCGGCGGTCGGCTTCTCCTCGAAGGAAACTACCTGAGTGCCTTGCGTGACCACACGGCCAAAGCGCGCCGGCGGCCGCACGCAGGCCACGGTGGCCTTTCGGCCATGATCGGCGTGGAAAGCGAGTTCCGCGCCGATGTCAACATTGGCTAGCCCGTCGCCGTAAGTCATGCAAAAAGGTTCACCGGCATTGAGGTACTTACCGACCTGCAAGAGCCGGCCGCCAGTCATGCTCTCCTCGCCCGTATCGACAAGTGTCACCTTCCAAGGTTCGCTTCGGCAATCGTGGTACTCGACTCGGTTCTGTGTCATATCGAAAGTGACGTCCGCCTGATGCAAGAAATAGTTCGCGAAATATTCCTTGATCACGTATCCCTTGTGGCCGAGACAGACGATGAACTCGCTGACGCCGAATGAGGCATACAGCTTCATGATGTGCCAAAGAATGGGTTGAGCGCCGATTTCCAGCATGGGTTTCGGGCGCGTACTCGACTCCTCGGCGATGCGAGTGCCCCGGCCGCCGGCGAGGATCACGCACTTCATCGCGATCCCTGCAGCAAGCCACGATACCGCGATATCTGTGCTTCGGAAAATGCCAACATGTTCTCCCCTGCCGCACTGGCCATGTACCAATCCGCTGTCCACGACAACGACTCGCGAATATCCAGCCTAGGATGCCAGCCGAGCGCATGCCCCGCCAGTGTCGACGACAGGGTCAGTGCCTGCGCCTCCGCTGGTTGCGGCGCCGGATTCCGTGTCCACCCGGGCCGGCCGGCAAATCGCGCCCCGAATGCGTCCACCACCTCGTGTACCTTGCAGAAGGATGCGGGGTCGGGCCCGAAATTAACAGCGCGCGGCGTCTTTTTCGGCGCCATGACTAAGGCCTGCGCCAGGGTCAGGTAGCCGGACAGCGGTTCGAGGACATGCTGCCAGGGCCGGACCGCATCGGGGTAGCGCAGGTTCACTGCTTGGCCCAATTTGAGCGCCCTGACGCAGTCGGGAATGAGGCGATCCTCGGACCAGTCCCCTCCCCCGATGACATTGCCCGCACGGGCGGTGGCAAGCGGCGGGCCGTCGGCAAAAAAGCTGTCGCGAAAACTTGCGGCCACCAGTTCCGCGCAGGCCTTACTGTTGCTATACGGGTCATGACCTCCCAGCCGATCGCCTTCGTCGAAGCTGCGACCCTCACCCTGATTCTCGTAGACCTTGTCGCTGGTGACAACGACGATGCACTCGAGATCGCGCACAGAGCGGCATGCCTGCAGCAGCGCCGCGGTGCCCATGACATTGGTGGCATAGGTGCCGAGCGGATCGCGATAGGACATCCTGACCAAGGCCTGGGCCGCCATGTGTATCACGATCTGCGGATCGGCCGACGCCACGACTTCGGCGGTTCGGAGCACATCGCGAATATCGCCGATCACGGAGCGTGATGCACCATGCACGATGTCCCACAGGTTCGGATCCGTGTGCGGCGACAGTGCGTAACCCGTGACGTCGGCGCCCATTGCGCGCAACCACAGAGTCATCCACGCGCCCTTGAACCCTGTGTGTCCTGTGAGCAGGACTCGGCGGTCACGCCAAAACTGCGCTGCACTGTCGACTGGAAATACTACTGTTGCCACTTTATCGCTCGTAGCGCAGCCCAAGGGATCGGTTAGGCTATCAGACTGTGCACGCCGGCGGTGGCGATTGCAGCATCGACTACCGGCCGGTATCATGGATTTAAGTGATAAAACGCCGAAAAATAGCGCTAATAGTCGATTCGATGTACGGCGGCGGCGCGGAGAAGGTGACGCTAACTCTGCGCCGCGCGCTTGCACAGGCCGGGCACGATACCTACGTCGTCGCGCTCGAAAATGCCGGTCACTACGACGCGCGCGGCGAGCGCCAATTACACTTTTTGCGCACCGCGCCGAAACGCGCAATGGGCGGTCGCGCCTATGCTCGGCAGGCGATTGAGCTGGTGTCTGTGCTCGGGGAACTGGAGCGAGCCGACGGCGTGCCCTTCGATCTCATCGTAGCCAACTTGATTCATTCACAGCACGTCGTGGCACGCGCGCGGCTGCCGAACACGTGGTATTGCGTCCACGCCTCTATACTAGCTGCGTTGAATCAGACCCTGCGCCGCAATCCGCTGCAGTATTTTCGACAGCGCCGTCTGCAATCGGTGCTCAACGGGAAACGCGTGATAACCGTTTCGCGAGGGCTGCAGCACGAGCTGCAGAAGTGCCGCTGGCTCGCGCCGCAAAGCGTGCGCACGATTTACAACCCCTTCGACTTTGAGGAACTACGGCGTCTCAGCGCCATGCCCGACGAGCCCGTGCCGGCCGAGCCGTATCTGCTGCACGTCGGGCGCGCATCGAATCAGAAACGCATCGACGTATTGCTCGCTAGCTTACGCGAATGCGCAAACGAACTGCCTCTGGTGATGCTGACGAATCATCCCCACAAAGTGGCACGCCTGGCGCGGAAATTCGGTGTCGGAGCGCGGGTTCGGCCGGTCGCGTTCCGCCAGAACCCCTATCCATGGATGCGAGGCGCCAAGCTCGTGGTGCTGTCCTCGGATTACGAGGGCTTTCCACTGGTATTGGTCGAGGCACTGGCCTGCGGCACGCCGGTCGTGAGCACGAACTGCCCGCACGGGCCGGACGAAATTCTTACAGGCCCCTTGGCGCACTGGCTGGTGCCGCTAGGCGATTCCACGGCGTTGGCGCAAAAGATCGATGAAGCACTGTCTACTGAAATCGACGCAGGGGCGGCGGAGATTCTGAAAAACCTGGGCGCGGCGCAAATCGCTGCACAGTACGCGGCGCTCGACTAACGGCGGCTAGCGAGCGCGCTCCCGCCAATACGATGCCAAATGACGCAGGCAACGGCGGATCGGCTTCGACCCCAGCGCAGCCCCCCAACGCGTCTGCCAGGTCAACATCGAACGCAGCTTCTGGATCATCAAGAACACATCTTTGTAGGATTTGCGTCCCTGAGCGATGTAGGCGATTTTCAGGGCATCGCACGCGATGGCGACCGGAGCTCGATAAGGCCGTCTGCCGGGCGCCAACGAGTCATAGGCGCGCGCGACGAAACGCCGATCCGTCGCGAGCAGCCAAGTCGCGATCCGCTCCATGACAAAGATCTTCATCGGCACCGACGATCGGGACCTATAGCTCGTGCATGTTCGCAGCTGAGCTCCCAGAGGATCCGCGGGGTCCTCTGCAAATGCGAACAGGGCTTCGTTGATCGCCATCCACTCGCGCCAGAAGCGTGGCTTGGCGACGAAGTAGTTTGAGAAAACTTCATTTCTGGAATCCGTCACCAGATCGCCGAGAGTCGTCGGCCGATTGATGCGAAAAAATAATTGCTGTGCGACGTTCAAAAGTCCCGGGTGCTTCGCGTCGCCGTGTTCAAACACGTTGAGGAAATGCGCACTGTTTTGAATGCCTGGACTGAATAGAATTACATCCGTCCCGGCGTCGGCGCCCAGGATAAATGCATGTACCTGCGCCGCGCTAAGATTGGTCTTGACGCGAAACTTGGGCGATACGAAACCATAGAACGCCTCCTCATCGAGAGACTCATGCAGCAAATACTTTCGCATCGGCCAGTACTCGAACCAATCGGGCCTTTCATTGGCCGAGTTATCGAGCAGCAGAAAACCGGCATCCAACTCCGAGGGCGCGGTGTAGTGATTCAATATTTGATAGATAAACGCCGGCATTTATCGCAAGGATACCACCAGAGCGAAATTGCCGGCGGCTTCGGTCAAGTCAGCCACTGAGCCAGCGCCTGCACGGCGACGGCGACGCCGTCGGCGAGCTCAAGCTCGGCGGCCCGGCGCTCGAGGCCGGTACGCTGCGGTTCATTCTGCAATAGACCGACGGCGGTCTGCACGATGCTGTCGACCTCCAGCGCCGCGGCGATTGCAACGCCGGCGGCGACGCAGCACCGAATACGCTGCAACTGATCTTTCGCAATCGGCACGGCGACACATGCTTTGTTGCAGGCAATTGCCTGCAACAAGGTGGAGCCGCCGTTGGCGATGATCATGCGCGCCGAGCGCATGAATTCCCCGAGCTCCGCTTGCGGGAGGGAGCCGACAGGGTGCAAATTCGGCACAGGCTCTCCCGCCCAAGGACCCACGAAGACTATCGAGGTGCCGCCTTGCGCAAGACGGCGGGCAGCGCCCACAAATCGGCTCGCCGCATCGGCCACCCCCGGGTGACCGGTACCGCCTCCGGGCACCATCAAAACGTAGGATCCCGCTTCGCCACCCGCCCGCAACAGAATGGCGTCGCGCCGCTGCGGCTCCGCGGGCGTCAAAATGACATCGAGGTAGCGGACAACAGGCCCTTTGTACATCTTGAGCTTGAGGCGCTCGAGGACGCTCAGTGGGCCAGCGACGAATTTCGGGTAGGCGATCCAATGCTCGTCGATCAGCCGCATCCAACCCAGGCGAAACGCCTTGCGTCGCTGGCGTGCCCGCGCGCTTATATAGACGATGTGCGCGCCGAGCCGGCGCGCCGCGCGCAGCTGAGCCGTGCGCCCCGCGTTGTCGAATACCACGATGTCGGGCCGCATGGTCTGCAGCAATTCAATGACGGCCGCTGAATGGAAGGTGGGCGATGAGGCCAGCAAGGTCGCCTGAAACGGCGGGTCGACGGCATAGGGAGCCGCGCGACTCAATACAAAGTGTATTTGCGCATCCGGCCAGCGCTGACTTACGGCTCGCGCAATCGCCAATGAGCGTGCGTATTCACCCATGCCGTACTTCCCCGAAACCGGCACGAACAAAATTCGCGGCGCGTGGCGCCCCCTAGGCGTTTCCACAGTAACTCTCAGCCAAAGGCTGTAAACCAACGATCGAGTACCAGCAGGTACCACGCTCTGCGAAATTCCGTCCCGACCCGCCGTTGCAGTACACCGCGATCCACCAGGCGCCGTACGGCATCACGCAACACCTGCGGGTGCCGCCGCAACCAACGGTGCACCGGCAAGCCAAACCCGGATTTGGGTTGATCCAAATGGCCGGGCGGCAGGCGCGACTCCATGAGTTGCCGCACCAGCAATTTACCGCGCCGCCGCCGCGGGTCTACCAAGACCGCAGGGTCGACGCTCAACATGAATTCCACCAAGCGGTGATCCAGCAGCGGCGGACGCACCTCGAGCGAATGCGCCATGCTGGTTCGATCGACTTTCGTCAACAGGCCTTCAGCCAAATCGGTTTTCAAATCAAGCCAGCGCAATTGAGCGAGGGGATCCAAGTCCTCCCGCCAGTATTGCCGGTAGAACCATAGGTAGTCGTAGCCCGGCTCCCGCCATCCCTGCGCCAGCAAGGGCTCTATCTGCTGCGCCGTCATGCCCCCGAGCGCCGCGGCATACGCCGGCAATCCGACGTAGGCGTGCTTTTGCATCGAGGCAGCCAAGCGCGACAGCGGCGGCAGGTAGCGGGCCAGGGATCTATTGAAGAAGGTTGAACGCGCGCCGATATTCGACCAGTACCGCGGGTATCCGCAAAAAATTTCATCACCGCCCTCGCCGCTCAGTGCAACTTTCACTTCGCGGCGGGCGAATTGCGCTATGAGATAATTAGACCACGCCGCACTGTCGCCGAAAGGTTCATCGAAAAGTCCTGGCATCCGCTCGAGTGCCCCAGCGAAATCCGCCTCGGGCGCCGTCATTTCCGTGTGCTCTGTGTGCAAATGTTCGGCCGCCCTGCGTGCCGCGCCCGATTCGGAGCGCGCGCCGGAATCGAATCCCAGGGTATAGGTGCGCGGAGTGTCCAGATAAAAAGCGGTGAGCGCGGAATCGATGCCACCGCTCAAAAAAACTCCGACCGGCACATCCGACAATGTGTGCGCCGGCACGACCTCGTGCAGCAAGGAATCAAGTTCCTGCACGGTGTCGGCGGGGCTGCGCGCGATGATCGCCGTCGACGGATTCCAATAGCGCTCGATGCTGATGCGACCCGCGGCCCAGGTCAGCGTGTGCCCCGCCGGCAATTTCGAGATGCCGCGATAAATGGTTTTCGGCGCTGGGATGTAGCCGTGGAACAAAAAATCACGCACGGCGCTCTGATCTATCTCGGGTTGGCTCAGGACCAATAACGATTTCAGTTCCGAAGCAAATGCAATCCCGTCCGGCAGCACCTGGTAGTACAGAGGCTTGATCCCCAAGCGATCGCGGACAAGCAACAGCCGCCGTTCCCGCCGGTCCCAAGCGGCAAACGCGAACATCCCGACCAATCGGTCCAGGCAGGCGCTGCCCTGCGTCGCCAAAAGATGGACCAGTACCTCGGTGTCCCCGGTAGACCGCCACGGCCCCGGCAGAGCGGCACGCAATCGCTCGTGGTTGTAAATCTCGCCGTTGTAAGTCAGTACCTGGGAATCGAACAGCATGGGCTGGTGACCGCCCTCGGACAAATCCAATATGGCCAGGCGGCGGTGAGCCAGCGCGACCCCCGGCTCACTCCACACCCCTTCGCCGTCCGGACCGCGATGCCGAAGGCGCTGCGCCATGCTGCTGGCGATCTCAGCGCTTGCCCGCTCGCTAATAATACCGGCTATGCCACACATGGCCGGCAGTCTAACGCGGCTTCAGACCCGATGTACCGCTAGCCATTGGGCAGCCGTTCGTTTAGGGTGCGACCCTGGAGCTGCAAAGACATGGCAACACCCGCCGATCAAAGACTGTTGGAACTATTGGACAAGTGGCTCAAGAGCCTTGAGCTGCATGCCAGGTACTCCTCCCTCGACGACGACAGCTATTGGAAGATCCAGCCATGGGTGGAGCACCAGCGGCCGAGCCGCTGGATCATCGATCTGGCCATCCAGAAGACTGTCGCACTGCGCGCCCATATCGAAGACCGCGTGAAAATGGCGGACGCGAAGTATTCGGAATCCCTGGAGCTGATGATCTTCCTCGCCAACCTGGTGGGATCCGACCACATCGAGAGATTCATTCCTGTCGCCGAGGCGCAGAACGAGCGTTCCTTGGACCGAGGACCGCCGAACGACGTCGCGCAGACGACGCCGGAATCGGCTTCCAGCACGGCGACCCGGGAAATGCCTATCATCACGGCCGCGACCACGCGGGAAATGCCCGCCGTTACGGCGTCTGCCACGCGGGAAATGCCGGAATTTTTCGCCACCAAGCGCGCACCACCTGCCGCGGGCACGGCACAGGTTGCGCGCACCGAGCGCAAGGCTGCTGTGACCGCCAAGCCGACTGCAAAACCTCCCGGCAAACAACCATCGAGGCCGGGTGCCTCGGTCAAAGCGGCGCCACCTCAAAAGGCGGCCGGCAAGCCCGATCCGAAATCGGCGCCCTCCGACGTGGCACGCGCGCAGGTCGTCGCCGATGCGGCTCGCTTGGTACAATGGGGTCGCAAGTGGTACGAATTGCCGGAACTCATTGCTCGCATGGCTGATCGGCCCTCATTGCCCGAGGTACGACGTATACTCAAAGAAAACAAATCAGTCATCGATGGCAAGAGCGGGGGCGGCTAGCCGACTCGCTTGATATCCGCGCTGACGACGGCGCACCAATAATTTGAACCTCCTCCGTCCTTGAAAGCTCTAAGGCGCCTATGATTACGACGAAAAATTTATCCAAACGCTATGGCGACAAACGGGCCGTCGATGACTTGACGTTCGACGTGGCACCGGGCGAAGTGCTGGGATTTTTGGGCGCCAACGGCGCAGGCAAGTCCACGACCATGCGTATGATCGCGGGCTTCATTTCGCCTTCCGCCGGTCAGATCTCGGTCTGCGGATACGACATAGAACGAGCCCCTGTCGCGGCCAAGTCCTGCATGGGGTATCTCCCGGAGGGAGCTCCCAGCTACGGCGAAATGACGGTGAGTGAGTTCCTGGATTTCGTCGCCGACGTGCGCGGCCTGACCGGTGAACGGCGGCGCAGCCGCCGTGCCGTCGTCATCGACCGCCTGGGCTTGGCTCCGGTGATCCGCCAAGTCGTCGAGACGCTTTCCAAGGGCTTTCGCCGCCGCGTCGGCCTGGCGCAGGCATTGATTCATGACCCCCAAGTCTTGATCCTGGACGAACCGACCGACGGGCTCGATCCCAACCAAAAACATGAAGTTCGGCGACTGATCAATGACCTCGGCAAGGATAAGCTAGTTATCGTTTCCACTCACATCCTGGAGGAGGTCCACGAGGTGTGCACGCGCGCCATCATTATCGCCGACGGCCGCATCGTGGCCGATGAAACCCCGACCGCGCTCGAAGCTCGCTCCCGATATCATCACGCCGTCAGCCTGCGCTTCGAAAAACCCGAGGAACTCGAGGCGGCGCGCCGCGAGTTCACCTTGCTGCCCGAGGTCGCCGCAGTGGAGTTCGACATACGCGAGCTACGGCTAACTGCAGTGCCCAAGCCGGGCGCCAATACCCTGTCCGCGGTGAGCGCCATCATCACCAAGAACAACTGGCGCGTGCCTGAGCTACATCTGGAGTCGGGGCGACTCGATGAAGTATTTCGCTCCCTGACTCAACCGCCCGGCATCGCGGTGTCCGATGCGGCGCAAGGAGCGGGCGCATGAGCAAGGTCCTAGTGGTTTTCCGGCGCGAACTGCGCAGCTACTTCGCGACCCCGCTCGCCTACGTGTTCATCGTAATTTTTCTGGGGATGGCGGCGGTGTTCACTTTCCAGGTGGGCGGCTTCTTCGAGCGCGGCCAAGCCGATTTGCAGCCCTTCTTCCGCTGGCATCCCTGGCTGTACCTGGTGCTAATCCCGGCCATCTCCATGCGCCTCTGGGCCGAGGA
>JANYLM010000134.1 GCA_025357835.1 Gammaproteobacteria bacterium | reverse complement strand
ATCCTGCCGCTGCTCACCGACGACATGCGCACGGAAGTGCTGCTGCGCATCGCCACCTTGAACGAAGTGCCGCAGTCCGCACTGACGGAACTCGATCATTTGGTAGAGAAGCAGGCCAATGCCACGCCTCCCTCGACCCTGCGTCGCATCGGCGGCGCACGCACGGTAGCCAATATCTTGAATGCCATGGAGCGTGACAAGAGCGGCGAAGAGCTCGGCAAAATCGAAAAGGCCGACGGCGAAATGCACCAGCAAATCAAGGATTTGCTGTTCATCTTCGACAATCTGTTGGATGTCGACGATCGCGGTATTCAGGCGCTGCTGCGTGAAGTGGGCTCCGACACTCTGGCGGTGGCCCTGCGCGGCGCTGAGCCCGAAGTGCAGGAGAAGATCTTAAAGAACATGTCGAAGCGCGCGGCGGAAATCCTCAAGGACGATATGGAAGCGCGCGGTCCTGTGAAGCTCACGGACGTGGAGGCGGCGCAGAAGGAAATCGTTGTCATTGCGCAGCGTCTGGCCGAGGAAGGTACCATCAGCCTCGGCGGCAAGGGCGGCGGCGAATTTGTCTGACTCCAATCGCAAATCACCTTCGGCCGGCGCCAAATTATGGACTGCACCCGACATGGGCGGCCCGGCTGCGCAAAAAATGGCCACCGTGGGCGGACTCGTCGACCTGCAGGCAGAGGCGCACAAGGAGGCGTTCGAGCAGGGGCTCGCCGAAGGCCGCGAAGTCGGCCGTGCCGAGGTCCGCGCCCAGGTCGAGCGCCTGGCCGGGATGTTTTACGACCTGGCCAAGCCCTTCGAAGTTCTGGATACCGAGGTGGAGCGCGAGCTCCTGACCTTGGCCATGGCCCTGGCGCGCCAAATCGTGCGTCGCGAGCTGAAGGCCGATCCGAGCCAAATCATCGGCATCATCCGCGAAGCCATCGCCGCATTGCCGGTCGCAGCGCGCGAGGTGCGCGTGCACTTGCATCCCGAGGATGCCGCGGTGGTACGCCAGCATTTGGCACCCACCGAAAGCGAACGCGCCTGGACAATGGTCGAGGACCCCGTGATGGCGCGTGGCGGATGTCAAATCATCACCGCCACCTCGCGCGTCGATGCGCGCTTGGAGACCCGACTCGGCGCCATCTTGAGTGAGCTGCTGGGCACGGAACGGCACATCGACGGAGCGCGCGGATGAGCGCCGCGACCGCTCAGCGGCCTCGGCCCAAGCAATGGGTGGAGGCGCTGGTTCAAGCGCGCGAGCGCATGGCCAACTCCGCCAAGATTGTCGTTGAAGGCACGCTGAATCGCATGGTCGGCATGACTCTCGAGGCGGTGGGCTGCGAGGCCGCGGTGGGAGGGCGGTGCTTGGTGGATACCGCGCAAGGCAAGCAGATCGAAGCGGAGGTGGTGGGTTTTTCGGGCGATAAATTGTTCTTGATGCCCACTGGCGATATCCGCGGCATGATGCCCGGCGCGCGAGTCATTCCCACGCACAGCGTGTCTTCGGTGGCCGTGGGCGACGGATTGCTGGGGCGGGTATTGGACGGAGCCGGACGGCCTCTGGATGGATTCGGCGACCTTAAATGCACCGATCGCGTGTCGCTGACGGGCGAGCCGTTGAACCCTCTCATGCGGCGGGCGATTCGCGATCCGCTCGATGTGGGCGTGCGATCGATTAACGCACTACTCGCCGTGGGCGGTGGACAACGCATCGGTTTATTCGCCGGGTCCGGCGTGGGCAAGTCGGTGCTGCTCGGCATGATGACCCGCTATACCAAGGCCGACGTCACCGTGGTCGGATTGATCGGCGAGCGCGGCCGCGAAGTGCAGGATTTCGTGAGCAATACCCTGGGGCCGGACGGGATGCGGCGCGCCGTGGTCGTCGCCACGCCGGCCGACAATCCGCCTCTCATGCGCCTGCACGGCGCGTGGCTGGCCACGGCCATCGCGGAATATTTCCGCGATCGCGGCCTCAAAGTGCTGCTGCTGCTGGATTCACTGACCCGATTCGCGCAGGCGCAACGCGAAATCGCGCTCGCCATCGGCGAGCCGCCGGC
The DNA here is from genome assembly GCA_025357835.1 of Gammaproteobacteria bacterium. Taxonomy (GTDB): domain Bacteria; phylum Pseudomonadota; class Gammaproteobacteria; order Steroidobacterales; family Steroidobacteraceae; genus Bog-1198. Next base: position 13,032 of record JANYLM010000134.1, on the reverse strand, counting down.
CACCAAGGGCTATCCGCCGTCGGTATTTGCACGCCTGCCGCAGTTGGTGGAGCGCGCCGGCAACAGTGATCGCGGCGTCGGTTCGATCACGGCGTTCTACACGGTGCTGGTGGAAGGGGACGATCAGAATGATCCCATCGCCGACGCCGCACGTGCGATCTTGGACGGGCACATCGTGTTGTCGCGCCGGCTGGCGGAGAGCGGACTGTATCCGGCCATCGATGTGGAAGCCTCCATCAGCCGTGCAATGCATCAAATCGCCACCCGCGAACAGCTCGACCTCGCGACTCGTTTCAAGCAGGTGTACTCGACTTATCAGCAGAACCGCGACCTCATCACGGTGGGCGCCTATCGGCGCGGTGCCGATGCACGGGTCGACTTAGCAGTGGAGCAGTGGCCAAAAATGCTGGAATTCTTACGACAGGACATGTACGAACCCACGGGAATTGAACGCAGTTACGCTGACCTTAAGCAACTCGTGACGCAGTTCTCGGCGCCCGCCCCGGCAACCGGTCGATAGTGCCCCACGCCCATGATGAAATCGAAACGCTTTGAACCCATCCAGGAAATAGCCTCTACGTCGGCGAAGGATTTGAGCCGTGCGATGGGCGAAGCCGGCCTCAAAGTAACCGAGATGGAGCAGCAGGTCGAACAGCTGCAGGCCTATCGCGACGAATACGTTAGCAATTCTACGCAGTCGAGCGGGGCCATCGATGCAGTGAAACTGCAGAATTATCGCTCCTTTCTGGATCGTTTGGGCGAAGCTCTGCGCCAGCAGCTGAAATCCTTGGACAACGCACGGGCGGAGTACGAAATGCGCCGCGCGCAATGGAGCGAAAAGCGCATCGAGGCGGAATCACTTGGCCGGGTCGTGGACCGCTTCCGCAAAGAAGAACGGCATGCCGCGGAGCGGCGCGATCAGCGCGAAGGCGATGATGCTGCGCTGCGGCTATGCCTGGCGCGGGGCGAGACGGGAAGTCACTGAGGCTCATTGCCAGCATCTGGGTCGATGCGGATGCCTGTCCGGGCGTCATAAAGGACATCTTGTTCCGGGCGGCCGAACGCACGGGAGTTCCCGTGACTCTGGTCGCCAATCAGCCGCTGCAGATTCCCCGCATAGCCAGCCTGCGCGCTATCCAGGTATCCTCCGGTTTCGACGTGGCTGACGCAGAGATCGTGAAACGAATGGCACCCGGCGACCTAGTGATTACCGCGGACATTCCGCTCGCCGCCGAAGTCATTGCCAAGGGTGGCCAAGCGCTCAATCCGCGCGGCGACCGCTATTCGGCGGATACCATTCGGGGAGTTCTCGGCATGCGCGATTTTATGGACACCATGCGCTCCAGCGGCAACGTCGGCGGCGGGCCGCCGCCGTTCAGTCAGGCGAATCGCAATGCATTCGCGGGGCATCTCGATACCTGGCTCGCACGCCGGCTCGGAGCCTAAGTGGCGGATGAAATTCCCCAGTCCGTCGTGATTCCCTACACCGAGCTGGCGGCGGAACTGCTGCACGCCGTCGTCGAGTCCTTTGTCCTGCGTGAGGGTACGGACTATGGGGAGAAGGAATTCTCGCTCGAGGACAAGGTGGCGCACGTCATCAGCCAGCTCAAACGGGGCGATGTGCAGATCGTATTCGACCCTGACACTGAGACCGTCAGTATTGTTCGTCATCCGCCATGAAGCTTGCGCATCATGGCTTCGAAGTGCGTGTATTGCGCGCCCCAGAATATCGCGATGGCGATAAGCAGCAAAATTAGGACGATTTTGACGGTTTTGTTCATGCCATGGATTGCCTATTAGTAAATCAATGCCTCGCGGACGGTGAGTTTCGACGCTTTCCATGCCGGGAAGGCGCTCGCGGCCGCCGCCCCGACCAGGGTGATCGCAAGCCAAACCGGCAGCGCGGCCGCCGACACCACGCCCAGCGCGGGACCCAGCGAATCAGTTCCGACGACCCGCGCGACCGCGACGGTCAACGGTGCGGATAGCAGCAATGCTGCCGCGACGCTCAGAATCCCGACGAAAGCTCCTTCGCCTATGACGGTGCCCAGGATCGTCATGTTGCTTGCTCCGATGGCTCGCATGACGGCGAATTCTCGCGTGCGCTCGAGAACGCCGGTGGCCATGGCGGCCCCAAGACCCAAAAGTCCCACCACGGCCATCAAAATCGACATGACGATGAGGACGAAGATCAATATGAAAAGATGCCCCGCCAGCGCTCGTCCGAGTTGGACTTGCGACGTGGTCTGGGCCACCTTGAATCCGGAATTCTCCAGCGAGCGCTCGATAGCGGCCGTGACCCTGGTTACCGAATCTTCGTCCTTGCGCTCAAGTGCGACGCGAAGGCCTCCGGTCAAGCCGGGTCCGGGCACCGCCCGGGCGTATGCACTCGACGGGGTGTAAACCGTGGCGCTCGTCAAATGTTCGCGAACGATGCCTTCTACCCGGAGTTTCATGATCCGACCCCGAACCATCAGATGAATCGAATCGCCTACCTTCAGCGCAGGGAAGAACGCCATCGCCTGCAAATTAACGATCGCTGCGTCGCCATCGCGCGGGCCAAGCCAGCGTCCCTCGACTATGATGGGACTGACGAAGGCACTATCCCATGGCAAAGATTGCAGGCTGAGGCTGCCGTGACCGCCATCGGGAAACGTCCGGACAATGTTGAGGCCGTCGTGGCGCGCAACCGCGGCCGGCTCGTCGCTGAAGGGCTCGACGCCGCTTACCCCTGGCGCGGCGGAAACGGCCGCCACGGCGGCGGCGGCGGGCACCTCCCGTGTAAGCTGGATTTCGACATCGAAGTGCCGCTCGGCGGCAGCGTCGACTAAGTTTCGTTGCCACGCCGCTTTAATATTCAAGCTGGTCATGAACAATGCGCCGGCGGTTGCCAGAAGCCCCAGGGTGAGCATAAGCCGAGTCCTGGGGCGGACGCTGTTGCGGATCGCGAGAACAAACGCCGGATTGCGCCCCTGCATGGATGACGTCCACGGCACTAGGTATCCAAGGCGCGACGGTGGCTGCGACGCGCCGAAGTCGCTCAACGACTCGCGCACCGTCCGACGGGTAGCGTTCATGACGGGACACAGTGCAAGGAGCAATGGTAGCCCAATGCCCGCGAGCGCTTGGCCGGCGTAGATTCCGTCGGACACCGATAGACTGGCTAGGTCTAAATTCAGTATGTGCGCCACATTCAGCGCCAGCGCGCGTCCTGCGGCAATACCGAGCGGCAGACCGAGGCTTACCGCGACGATTCCGATGGCCGCGACAAGTGTGACGTAGAGGCCCATGATTTGGCGGGAGCTCGCTCCGATCGTCTTCATTACGGCGATTTGGCGAACCTGGGGCGCCAACAGACTTGCGGTCAGCGTTGCAGTGAGAGTGGCGCCCAATGCGAGAAGCAGCCCGCTGAAGGCGAGCAACATGCTGGTCACGCCGGCCATTTGCGCTTGGTGGGGATGATGACGCGGTGGCATGCGGATTTCGCCCACTGGGTACCCCCCGCGCCGCAACCAATTCGCGGCGCCGCCAACAATTTGCTCGATGCGGTCGGCGTCGGCCGTCGGATCACTCACCGTTAGCTTGAGAACGCGTAGTCTGGCGTCTTCGCCGAGAAGGCGCAGGGCCGCGGGGGTTATGTAGCCATAGACAGCCTGCTGCTGCCAGGCGGGCGCGAGACTTGGATCGTGAACCACGGCCGCGACGTCCAGACTGCGCGGAACTCCGTTCGGGGTTTGAACCGTGATTTTGCGGCCGTAGGCCGTATTCGCCACCGACAGGGCGGTGCGTTCGAGGGCGATCTCCCCGGGTCCAATCGGCCACTGTCCTGCCTCCAGTTGCACCTTGGCAATGCGCTGGGCGGTGAAGTCAGGCACGACGAACAACAATAGGGGCAGCCACGTATTCTCTCCAACCTGGACGCGGCCCGATAGCCTGGCGCCGGCCTCGGCCCAGGCGATTCCCGCCTGTTGCCTTGCCCCGGCGACGGCGGCGGCATCGAGGTGGTCCACGTCGAGCAATGCAGTCGCGGGGTTGGTAGCTACATAGCTTCGGTCCAGCTCGCGGCTAAGAATGATGTTGGCCGTCGAGATGGCGGCGACGGCAAAAACACCCGCCGCAATGGCCACCACCATCATGACCAGCCGGCCCTGATTCTGAACGATGTCGCCCGCGATTTTCCTCCAGCGCGGACTGGGCGTCACGGCCCGGCGCCCGTAGCTCGGACTATTTCCCCGTCAGCCAGCCTGATAGAGCGCGCGAAATGACGTTCCAGATCGCGCTCATGCGTCACCATGATCACCGTCTTGCCGGCTCGAACCAGCCGAGCGAAAAAATCCATTACCTCTGCGGCGGTGCGCGAGTCTAGATTGCCGGTGGGTTCATCGGCGACGATGAGCGGCGGATCGTTGGCCAGCGCACGAGCGATCGCCGCTCGTTGTTGTTGGCCGCCGGAGAGCGCGCCCGGCAGCTTATCCGCCTGATCCGCGATTCCCATGTCCGATAACAGACTCAGTGCACGGCCGCGGCGTTCGCGCGAAGGCAAAGCACCGCAAAAATCCATCGTCAGCATGACATTTTCAGCCACGGTAAGCGTAGGCAGCAGTTGAAAGAACTGGAACACGATACCGACGAATCTGCCGCGCCAACGCGCCAATTGTTCCTGACTCAGTGTATGCACTTGCGTCGCCGCGACGTGAATCGATCCGCTGGTGGGCGAATCGATGCCGGTCAAGAGATTGATCAAAGTCGTCTTTCCGCTGCCGGACTTGCCGATGACTGCGACGAACTCGCCTTGCGCAATCTCCAAATTGACATCGCGCAACGCCGCGATGGGGCCTGCAGCGCTGTTGTAGTGTTTGCAGACACCGTGCAGTGATACCAGCGGCCGCGAAATATCGGAGTACGGTCTGGTCATAGGCAAACACGTTAAGAGAACCTGTCCGGTACCGCGACGGTTGTGGGGTGAGAGGAGCGTGGTCGGGGTGAGTCGGGTGTGCCGCTATATGCGCAGCCTCGAGGGCCTAAGGTTAGCGGCCGGTTCGAGCAAACAGTGCCGCAGCGTAGCGGCGGCTCAGGCGCAGCAATTTTCCGGAGCGCAGCCGCAGCTCATAGTCGCCCTTGAAAAGTGGAGCTAGTGCGTCGATCTCCGCAATATTCACGGCGATGGACTTGTGGATGCGCACGAAGCGCTGTTCGCCGAGTTGCAGTAACAGATCGCGAAGGGTTCGGCGAAGCAGGTAGCGCCGATCGGCGGTGTGAACGTGCACGTAGTTATCGTCTGCTTCGAGCATGTGCACGCCGGCGCTGTCGATCAGGCGCAGACCATCGCCTTCGGGAACCAGTAGGCGCTCGCTGACCCCTGTTTGCGCGCGTGCGACCTGCACAGCGGATGGCGAGGGGCCGGGCGATTGCAATCGCTCGCGGACCCGGTGGAGCGCGCGGTGGAAACGTTCTTCGTCGTAGGGCTTCAATAGATAGTCGACGGCATTCAGATCGAACGCGGCCAGAGCGTGGGCGTCGTAGGCTGTGACGAACACCAGCTGCGGGGCGTCCTCAGGATCCAGTTGCGCGGCGACTTCGAGACCAGTCAGGCCCGGCATCTGTATGTCCAAGAAAACCACGTCCGGTGAGATCGCGATGATGCCTTGCATTGCCGTTACTCCGTCGGCAAATTCTCCGCAAATTTCCACGTCGGTTTGTTTGGCAAGCCATGTGCGCAGTTTCGCGCGGGCCGGTGTCTCGTCGTCGACGATGATGGTGCGGATCATTGGTTCGCAATATCCCAGGGCAGCAAAATCGACGCCACAACGCCGGCGGCACCGTCATTGTAAATATCGAGGGTCGCCGCCTGCCCGTGCAGGACACGCAGCCGCTCGCGGCAATTCGTGAGTCCGACGCCTTCGCGCCAGCCTGGGTGCAGCGTAGATCCCGAATTGTGGATCTCGAGAATGAGCTGGTTCTCGCGGCGGCTCGCGACTATTCGAATGCGTGTGGCGCCGGTCCTCTGTTCAACACCGTACTTGAAGGCATTCTCGAGCAGCGGCTGCAGCAGCATGGCCGGAACTTGCACCGAAAGCGCATCTTCCGCGATCTGCCATTCGGTGCTGACCCGACCTAAGAACCGTTCCTCCATGATTTGCGCGTAGAGCCGTAGCAGGTGGGTTTCCTCCCGCAGAGGCACCCTGTCAGCTTCTCCGCTGCCGAGGCTGGCGCGCAACAGGTCGCCAAGCCTTGTCAGTAGGCGGTCGGCGCGTTGCACATCGCTTTGCATCAAGGACGAGACGGTATTGAGCGCGTTGAACAGAAAGTGGGGTCTGAGCTGCGCCCGGAGGCGGGCAAGTTGCGCCTCGGCGAGCGCCTTCTGGACTAGGCTCAGTTGTACGCTTTGCTCACGCGAGCGAATTTGGGACAGGGTTCCGAACACCAATCCAAGCCAGAGGCAGTAGAACAGCGAGGCTTTGACGAACTCGAATGGGAGCAGTATCCGCCAGGGAGCATGCTGATACTGGGCTCCGGCGCTGGCGAACAGCACCTGCCGTAGACCTATCACGATGACGATATATCCGGCCGCCAGCAACGGCAGCCGCCGCAAGTGCCGGTGAAACCACGGTCTGGGTGGGTCGAGCGGTACTTGAAGGTAGCGCGCAGAGCGGAGCTCGAAAGTCAGCCACATTGCAACAGTGATGGCCGGGACGGCTATGAGTACCAGGGGTTGCCAGTACGGAATCGATGGATCATGTATATAACCGGCGCTCTCGGCGACGGATATAAGCGTCCAGAGCATGGCCCACAGCACCGCGAGGACGATGAGCGGCGAATGCCTTAGGGGCATCAGCGCGTCGGGATTCCCATGGTCCGTTGCCCCTTGCAGTTTCGATGCGAGCTGTCCCGATTCCGGCATTTTTTGCCCCTGTCGATGCATAGGATGCCCTATCGAATGGGTAGGTCCTCGTGCCGACTTAGCAGAAGAATATTCGATAGTCCGATTCCCCAGAGTTCAGATTTCCAGGTTATCGATGAGCCTGGTGCCGCCGAGTCTGGCGGCCGCCAGCGCGACCAACGGGTCACCCAGCGTCGCTTCGCGCAGATCGCGCTGCCGCCGTATCGCCACATAATCGGCTTGCCAACCTCGTGCGCCGAGAAACTCCAGAGCTTCTCGCTCGAGAGTCGGCCAATCCGTGCGCCCGGACTGGACTGCAACCGCCAGATTGCGCAACGCCTTTTGCAATTGTGCCGCCTCGGTACGCTGTGAGTCATTCAAGTAGCCGTTGCGGGAAGATAAGGCCAGCCCGCTTGCGTCCCGCACGGTTTCCCCGGGCACTATCTCGATGGGCAGCGCTAGTTGCCGCACCATGCTGCGGACCATTAAGAGCTGTTGATAGTCCTTCTTGCCGAACACAGCCACATCGGGCTGCACGATGTTGAAAAGCTTCAGCACCACCGTGCATACGCCGGTAAAGAACCCCGGCCGCACCTGTCCCTCGAGAATATCGTTGAGCTCCGGCGGCGGATGCACCGTGTAGCCTTGAGCTTCGGAATAGATTTCGTCGTCGGCCGGCGAGAACACGATGTCGCAGCCGCTGCCGGCCAGAAGTTCGCAGTCGCGTTCGAAGGTGCGGGGATACGTGGCGAAATCCTCATGCGGCGCGAACTGCAGCCGGTTGACGAATAGGCTGGTGATCACGAGGTCACCGCGCTGCCGCGCGATGCGCACCAGGGACAAATGACCCGCATGCAGGTTACCCATGGTCGGTACCAACGCCCGCTTGCGCGTAAGCCTGAGAGCTTCACGCAATTCTGCAATCGTCTTGATTATTCGCACGCCGATTTCCGCTCAGAAACTGTGCAACGCATCGTCGGGAAATCGTCCGTCTCTCACGTCGGTAACGTATTGGCGCACCGCCTGGGCGATTCCAGCGCTGCCGTCCAAAAAATTACGCACGAAGCGCAACGGCTCACCGCCCGTCACTCCCAACATATCGTGTAGTACCAGAACCTGGCCGCTGCAGCCAGAGCCGGCGCCGATGCCTATGGTCGGAATCGACAGCGCGTTGGTCAGGTCGCGGGCGAGAGAGGCGGGTACCATTTCCAGCACCAGCATCGCCGCTCCGGCCGCGGCCAGCTCCTCGGATTGGCAGCGCAGAGCTCTGGCCGCCGCCTCATCGCGCCCCTGCACGCGGTAACCGCCGAGTGCATGCACCGATTGGGGAGTGAAGCCTAAGTGGGCGCAGACAGGGATGCCACGATCGACTAGAAAGCGCACGATCGGCACGGTCCAAGCGCCGCCCTCCAGCTTTATCATCTGCGCGCCCTGCTGCATCAGCAGGGCGGCATTGCGCATCGCGACCTCGGCCGACTCCTGATAACTGCCAAACGGCATATCGGCGATGATCCAGGCAGTCCGATTGCCTCTTGCCACGCATCCGGTGTGATAGGCCATTTCCTCGATCGATACCGCAAGGGTACTTGGGCGCCCCTGCAGCACCATGCCCAGCGAGTCTCCGACCAGCAGAGAGTCCACATCAGCCTCGTCCAAGACGCGCGCAAATGCGGCGTCGTAGCAAGTCAGCATGGCGATTTTTTTGCCGGCGGCATGCATTTCGCGTAGGCGGTGCAGGGTAAGGGGCTTGCGGTTGCTCATTCCCTATTGTGAGGCACCCTGCGCGAGTCGGCTAGGCTTGTTGGCGGCGGCCGCGTATTTCCGGTGCAGTCCGCGCTCGATCTAAGCAGCCAATTTGGCTCCTTTGATCGACAGACATCGCGGCGCTGGTAAGCTAGCGGCGACGGACATTTGGAAGGCGAGCATGACATTCAAAACGTGGCTTTTATTTTTGGTGATGGAAACGGCGCTGTCTTTGTCGCCGGGTCCGGCCGTTTTTTACGTTGTATCGCAGGGTGTGCGCGGTGCGCTGCGGCGTTCGCTGCCGGCGGTGCTCGGCATCATCAGCGCCAACGCAATTTATTTCACGCTCTCTGCAACCAGTCTCGGGGCCATCATTGCCTCCAGTGCGCGTTTCTTCACCATTGCCAAATGGACGGGTGCGGCCTACCTGATCTATCTCGGGATCAAGGCCTTGAGCTCGGCCGGCTCGAGTCACGCCGTGGCCTTGGGCGAAGTTGCCGCTGACGAGCGCGGCGATCGCCGCCGTGTGTACTTGGGAGCACTCACTCTGCAGTTGGCGAATCCGAAGGCGCTGTTGTTCTTTTTGGCGCTGTTGCCGCAGTTCATCGATCCGAGCCAGCCGGTGGTGCCTCAGATGCTGATCTTGGCGGCGACGTCGATTGTGCCGGAATTTTGCATTTTAATGAGCTACGGTTGGCTTGCGCACCGCGCTGTGCAGGCCTCGGCCAAGTTCGGGGTGTCGAGCAATATGAATCGCTGGCTGGCATGGATCGAAGGTGCCGGCTTGCTCGGATGCGCGACACTGGTATTGAAGTTCAATCGAGCAACTTAAACGTAATTGAGCGCGCCGGCCTGCGCGATCCCGCTCATACGGCCGTCGCAATGCGAGGTACGTTAAATTAAATCTGCCGCCATCCCCCTGTTACGCTAGTCGGACCTCGACACCGCGCCGCTGTAATTCCGCAACGACGTCCGGGTTCGCGCCGCTATCAGTGATCAGCATGTGCAATTGTTCGACTCGGGCGATGAGCGAGATATTCCTGCGCATCAATTTGGATGAATCGGCGACCGCAACCACCTGCCGGGAGATCGCGATCATTTTTGCATTGAGCTGCGCCTCCGGAAGGTGCGGGGTCATCACGCCACGCTCGGGATCGAGGCTGTCGGCCCCGAGAAACAGGCGATCCGCCTGAAGATTGGCGAGGGCGGCTTCGGCCATGTGGCCTGATAGGGAATTCGACTCCGGCCGCAGAATTCCACCCGGCATGATCAACCGCACCGCCGGCACGTCCGTGAGAAACGCGGCGATATTCAAAGCGTTGGTGATCACATTGATCGATCGAACCTCAAGCTTGCGAATCTGCTTCGCAATCTCGGCAGTCGTCGTGCCTGAATCGAGAATGATGGTTTCGCCGTCCTGAATGAGCGCTGCGGCCAGTTTGGCGATGCGAACCTTCTCGGCGTGGTGCAGCGTCCGCTTGACAGTAATCGGCTGATCATCATCATCGCGCCGCAGCAGTGCACCACCGTGGGTCCGCTCCAGGGCCCCAGCCGCCTCGAGAGCGGCTAAATCGGTGCGGATGGTGACCGGCGAGGTGGCAAACCGGCCCGCCAGAGCCTCCACGGTCACTCGGCCCTGTTCGCGCAGCAGATCCATGATGCGGTGGCGGCGCTCGCCTACCAGCAGGCCAGGCTCGATCGCGCCGTGCGTCAGGGTTTGCGCGGGCTGGGCTGCATTTTCACTGTTGGACTCATGCATGGCGGTGGCGAGAATAATAGTGCCCGCCTGGAGTTTCGCAAGGCATTTGTTGACTTTATCGAAACAAATAATAATATACTTCGCAAGAATACGAAAGCTTAAAAACTATCTTTATCTTTCATATCCCGAAAGAACGCATTGAAATGTCGTTTGTTTTGATACTAAAAACCGGCTACCCGTGAGTTGAGCCATCTGTTAGGGAGACGATGTATGGAGACCCTGAAGTCGACGTGGATTGCGATTTGCCTGCCATTGGCGCTGGGGACGGGCGCGATCGCCGCGCCCTGGCCTGCGGCTGCGAACGAGGCGGCTGCACCGACGGCTGACGCCACCGGCAAGAAAAATGCCGAAGCGCCGGCACTGGAAGAAATCGTCGTCACCGGGCTTCGGGCCAGCCTGGAGAAGTCGCTCGACGTCAAGAAGAACGCTTCCATAGTCCTCGATTCCATCAACGCCGAAGAGCTGGGCCGATTTCCGGACGCCGACGTCGCCGACTCGCTGCAGCATCTCCCTGGGATCACCATCAGCCGCACCACGGGCGGCGAGGGGCAGAAGGTCACCGTCCGCGGCTTCGGGCCGCAATACAACATCGTCACGCTCAACAACCGCATTCTTGCCACCGACGATGATGCGCGAGATCTGGCTTTCGACGTGCTGCCTTCCGAGGTGATTGCCGCCGCCGAGGTGCTCAAGTCGTCGGAAGCGTTGGCGGTCGAAGGCAGCATCGGCGGAACGGTGAACCTGCGCACGGCAAGCGCCTTCGACAATCCCGGTTTTCATGTAGGCGCCCATGCCGAGGGCGACTACAACCAAATGTCCACCTTGCACGGCAGCAAGTTCTCCGCCTTCGTTTCGGACACCCTGGCCGATCAGACCTTGGGGTTCCTCATCGGGGGCGTGCATTCCGACGACCATATCCGCAGCGATTCGCTGAATGCTTACAGCCAGAACATCTATGGACCGACCACGTATCCCTTCGACGGCAGCGGCAATGCCGTGCCGCTCGCCGCAACTCCCTGCTGCATCACCTTCGGGTCGATCTTCGATAACAAGAAGCGCGATGCGCTCTCCGGCAGCCTGGAGTGGCGCCCCACCGATACCTTCCGATTGGTCGCTGACGGGCTTTGGACTCATCTGATCGATCCGCAGGTGGGCTACAACCAGTCCTACTACTTCGCCACGGACCCGACGGGCACCGGATGGACGAATCCCGTCGTGAACAACGGCTTGATCACCTCCGTCACATCGAGCAATTTCACGCCGGAGATCGTCAACAACACTACTAACCGCAGCGTCGTCACCTCGCTGTTCGGATTGAAGGCCACTTGGGAGCCAACCTCGAAGTTGAAGTTCAGCCTCGACGGTTATCATTCGGCGGCCAACCGGCCCGAAGGCGGCCAGGATACTTTCGTGACCGCGGGTCTAGTTTCCGCGACGCCCAATGCGCAGGACACGCTCACCATCACGGATATTCCGCACAGTCTGCCGAGTCTCAACGTCGTGATTCCACCAAGCCAGCTGGGACTCGCGGCCTGCCCGACCGGTAGTGCAAGCACGACGAGTCCGGGATCCTGCTCCTATACGGCCCTGATGAACTCGGGATTTCTGAATAACAATAAGTACTGGTCCACTCACTACGACGGGCTCAACGGCTATTCGGTCCACGATCAGATCAATGGTCTGGCGTTCGACGGGGCCTACGACGCAAAATTGGGATTCTTCGATAAGCTGCTGTTCGGCGTGGGCGAAAGCCATCGCGAAAAAAGGCGCACCGATAGCAGCAACGACTGGACCAACGGCTCCGGTCAGTACGGGTCTCTGTACAACACCGCGGGCTGTCCGGTGCAGTGCAATCCCTATACCTTCGGGTCCCAGGGCTTCAATGTAATTTCCTTCACCAACCCGCCCCATTTCCTGCAAGGCGCGGGGGGTTCTTACCCGACGGTGCTGCCGCAGTTGAACGTGAACCAGCTCTTGGCGTTCATGAAGAGCTTGGACGGCAAGCCCAACCCGTTCTTTTGCGCCGCTCTGCCGTGCGATACCCCGTTTAATTTCGCCGGTACACTGCCGCAGCCCAATCCTTTCAATTCCTACGACGTCACCGAGAAGACGACTTCCTTCTACGTCGAGAGTCAGTTTGCCGGCAACAACTGGTCCGGCAATTTGGGAGTGCGCGTGGTGCGCACCACCACGCTGGCCACGACGGCACAAAACGTGCCCGTCAGCTTGTGGAGCCCTGCGAACTCTGGTTCGACAGTGACCTATAACTTGCAGTACAGCACTTCGCAGGCGTTCTCGCAGCAGTCCACGTACACGCTGGCCCTGCCTTCCCTCAATTTGAATTACTGGGTGCTGCCGGAGACTCTGCAGCTGCGTGCGGCGCTGGCGGAGACGCTGTCGCGCCCGAATCTCAACGAGCTCGCACCGAACGCGACCAACACCGGGCAAAATGGCCAGGGGCAGCTCATCTATACCGGCACGAAGGGCCTCAAGCCCGTCAAGGCCTATTCGGCGGACCTGTCGCTCGAGTGGTACTACCAACCGCATTCGGCGCTCACCGGCGCGTTGTTCGCCAAGCATGTCATCGACGACATTTATACAGGTATCACCCCCTTCGTTGACCTCGGCACGCTGCAATACAACAACGGAC
>JANYLM010000083.1 GCA_025357835.1 Gammaproteobacteria bacterium | reverse complement strand
GCGCGCTCGCCGCCAATCTCGATGCCCCGACTGTGAAGAAAACCGAGACCTTCCTCGAGAGCGACCTCGGTCGCCGCATGGTGGCCGCGGACCTGGCCACCGCCACTCTCGAGGAAGCGAAAATCGACGGCATCATGAATGGGACGCAGGCGACGCCGGCCACGGCGCAGCGCGACGCCCTGCTCGATAAACTGGAACTTGCCGCACGATCCACCGAATCCACGGTGCAGATATTCCTCAGCATGGGACAGGCTGTGGCGATCGGCACTGCGGTGGGAGCCGGAAGGGATACGGCGGCCGTGGCGCAGGACGCCCGTAAGTCCGGGGAGGCCAGCCGTTCCGGATTGGAACAGAGCATGCGCGAACCGCTGCGTCGCTACCTGGGCTACAGCTACCGCGACATGAGCGATGCCGATCTGAAGCACCTGTTGGGGTTCCTGGAATCTCCAGCGGGCAAACGCTACGTGTCCGCCTACATCGCGTCGTTGGGGGCCGGATTCGACGCCATGGGCAAGCGCTGCGGCGAGCGGTTGGGAGAGAGCCTGCGCGAACTGGCCCAGGCGCAACTGGATGTACCGAGGGTGGGACCGCCGCCGCCGGCCATCGCAGCGCCGACGCGGACTCCGTAAGCCTTCAGCCCAAAGCGGTCAGGAAGGCCCGGAGCAGCACGCAAATCGCATCGATCTGATTCTCCAGCCGATGGTCGGAGTTGAGCAGGTGCAACGCCGCCCGATGCTCGCGTGCCCAACGAATGCTGTTCTCCACCGGTACAATGTCATCGTGCCAGCCATGCACGATGGCGGTTGGACAGGCCACTTCCTGCGGCGTGTATTCCTCGTAGCCTGCCATATAGAAGGCGGGCGCCAATAGGAACAGGCCGCGGGCCCCAAGCCGGCTGGCCGCGGCGGCGGCGACATACCCACCCATGCTGGATCCCACCAGCACCAGCGGCTCTGTGACTTCCGGCCGTATGCCGATGAGTTTGAGGACGCGGGCGCCGGCATCATCCAGGCCGCGATAATCCACCGATTCCACCGCCACCCCCAAGTCGCGGACCACCGCCGCCATGGCCGTAATCTTCGAACCCCAGGGGCCGCTTTCCTTTCCATGCGAGAACACCACTGTGCCGAAGGATCCGGTCATAACGCCCTCAAACTAAAGAAACATCGGATTGCAGCCGCTAACTGACGGATGGCACTGGATGAAGAGCAATCAAGCGCCGGGCACGAAATGCGTCGCGCCATCGACTGCCTACGCGACTGTGCCGAACTCGCAGAAGCGGATATCGGGACCCTCGAGGCGTTGGCGGCCGGCGCTGTGCATTTCTCATTGCCGGCCGGCAGCCTGCTGTTCGAATCAGGGTCCACTCCTGACGGAGTATATCTGCTCGCCAGCGGCCGGCTAGGAGTCAAAACGCCAGGGAATAGCCGTTTGACCGCGGAAATCGAACGCAGCGAACTCGTCGGCGAAGCCGGCTGGTTGCTGCGGGAGCAGCGCAGCGCCACGGTGTTCGCCCTGCGCGACAGCGAGCTGCTGCTGGTACCGAATTCCGTACTCGACGCCATCGCCGCGCAATCCACACATTTCGCCCTGGCGCTGGCACGGCTATGCGCCCGGCGCCTGCGGCGCAGCAACCGACAGGAAGCAGACAAGAAGCGCGCCCGCGTGTTCGCCATTGTGCCCAATAGCGTCGAAATCGACATCGCCAATGTGGCGACCCGCCTGGTCGCGGAATTCGCTCGCGCAGGCCGGACAGAGTTGGTCTGGGATGCACGTGCCAGCACGCATACCGCGGGCTGGTTCAATAGCATCGAAGAACAGAACGACTATGTGGTGTACGTGGCAGATCCCAACGCCTCGGGCTGGACGCGCCAATGTTGCCGCCAGGCGGATGTAATATTGCTGGTAGCGCCTTCAGTCGCGCATCCTAAGCCCTGGCCGAGCGGCATCGCCGAGGCCGCCCTGGCCCGCGGCGCACGCGTAGAACTCGCCCTGCTGCACGACGAACGCATCGAAACGGGCGCCGCCACCCGCTGGCTGCGCGCATCGCCCGTTGCCCTTCATCACCACATCGTCGACGCGGCGGACCTTGGCAGGCTCGCCCGCCTGCTGACTCGCCGCGGGGTGGGGTTGGTGCTGTCCGGCGGCGGCGCGCGTGGCTTCGCTCACTTAGGGGTCATTCGGGCATTGCGCGAGGCACGCGTGCCCATCGATTTCGTCGGCGGATCCAGCATAGGCTCCATCATCGCTGCCGGAGTCGCCGTCGGATGGAGCGACGATGAGATGTGCATGCGTTATCGCCGCAGCTTC
The DNA here is from genome assembly GCA_025357835.1 of Gammaproteobacteria bacterium. Classification (GTDB taxonomy): domain Bacteria; phylum Pseudomonadota; class Gammaproteobacteria; order Steroidobacterales; family Steroidobacteraceae; genus Bog-1198. Next base: position 4,489 of record JANYLM010000083.1, on the reverse strand, counting down.
GTGGACACCAACCCGGTCAACGATTACACCTTTCCCTGGGTTGCGCTGACCCGCGGCCGCAAAGTATCGCGATTGCTGCAACGGGAATACGGTGAGGTCTTGATCGAGGATCTACGGCGACCCTTCTTCTGCGTCAGTGCCAACTTGACCACCGGCCGTGCGCTCGAGCATCGCGAAGGCCGGCTCGCCGATGCGCTGCGTGCATCGGTAGCGATTCCCGGTGTCATGCCGCCGGTGTATCGCGGCGAAGATGTATTGGTCGATGGCGCCACCATCAACAACCTTCCCGTCGACATCATGCAAACCCACGCGCCGGGGCTGGTGATCGGCAGCGACGTCGGTGCGGATCGCTTCGCGTTGGGCCGCCGCACCTGGCGCAGCATCAATATCATTCAGATCCTGATGCACGCCGGCATGGTCAATAGTGCCTCGACCGAGGCGCTACAGCGCGAACTCGCCGATGTGTTGCTGAAGCCGCCGCTGGCGAATGTCGATCTGCTCAATTGGCGCGCCTTCGATCGCGCCATTCAGGCCGGCTACGATTACGCTCGTCTGGCGCTGGAAGGATTGCCGGCCATTCCGCGTCTACCGGTAGCAGCCGGCAGATCTTCGCGTAGTTCCTTGACGGCAGAATTGGAAAGACGCCTGGCGGCGACAATTTAGTTACTACTCGGCGCTACGCGCCTCGCCCTTCGGGCCGTCGCGTTCGCGACGTTCAATTCGGCCGGACGGCCGAATTAGTACTCGGCGTTGGCGCGCCTCGCCCTTCGGGCCGTCGCGTTCGCGACGTTCAATTCGGCCGGACGGCCGAATTAGTCAGACAGCCTGCTGGCGAGGCTCTCTACCCACTCTAGTTCCGCCGGGCTGTAGTGCAAGGCGTTCAGCCGATTCAGACTGACAGGCAGTACCGTGCTGCCCGACGTCGAATGCACGATACGGAAGCTATGAAACCCCCGCTTGACCCTGGCGGCAAATCCAATCATCACGTGAAATTCGCTGCGCTGATCGCAGGCGACGAAGAAGGCATCCTGCTTGCGCGCGGCGCCGAAAGCTTCGGTTTCGTACAATGCCTCAAAGAATGCACGCACCTGGGATGCCGCCACCTCGGCGACTTCGACATGCGGCCGCGCCATGGCCACCCAGCGAGTACCGCGCTCGACGCTGTTGATGATGAACAGCGCGAAACGACGCGCCGCCAGGTACTGCCAATCGGCGCTGGCGGCCGTCCCGGCGGCCAGAGTCCGTGCAGTGACGCCGATGCGCGCCGCCGACCGTACTGCCTGTATGGTGTTGACTCCCAGGGTTGCCAGCCGCATGCGTCGGTCTTCGGTAACGATGCAGGTCGGGCGGTATCCCGGACGCAGAATGGCCTCATCGGTTTTCGCTGCGGCCCATACCGGCGACGCCTCGTCGCAGCGCGCCAGCATGCCGGCGACCGCGCCGCAGGGCGCGAAGGCCTCGAAATGGCCGCGCAGCTTGTCGTGCGCCAGCACTCGCGGGAAGTACATCAATGAATTTTCATTGCAGAAATTCCAATCCCGCATGCCGCGCAATGCCTCGTCCGCGGTATGCCACTTCGCGGGTGGATCGACGATCAACAAAGCGCGGCGCTCCTTGCAGTAGCGCGCGCCCACCAACAGCACGCTCGGCCCCGCGTCCTGATCGCGCGCCAGCGGGGGAATGCACAGGAAATTGAAATACGCTGCGTGGAACAAGGCGAAAATACCGGTGCGCTCGATCTCCGATCCGATCACGTCATAGTCGGTGAGCGGCGCACCGTCATCGCCATCGGAATTCGAATTGACGTAGCCGCTGGCCAATCCGCTGGTGGCATCTAAGGTTTGATCCGGCCGCTGCGCCGGGACCTCGCCCGCCAGTTCGATCAGTTCCGACTGCGCAATCGCCCGCGGCAAGTAGCCTTCGGCCGTCGGCAGCAACGAGAGCTTATGGAATATCTCCTGATCTTCGACTTGGGCGGTGCTCTGCACGCGCACGCGCTGCACCGTGAGATTAAAATCAGTCCGGTCCTGCGCCGCTATATTGTCGTAGTCGACGCTGGCACGGAGAAATTCCCGCGTGCCCGGGCGCACAGCCCGCAAGCGCAGAGTCCCCGCGCCCGCTCTCAGGGTCAGAGTCGCGGCGCGCGCGCCGTTGACCACGCGCACGATGAGCGCCTCGCGCCCACCGTGATCGAAGAATTGTTCGACGGCATAGCCCAGCGGACTCGGCTGCCAAAGGCCGCCGAACACATGCTGGAATTCCGTGAAGCTGGTGATGAATATCGGGCGGTTCACCGGACCGCGCAGCGTGCGGCCGACGAATGCGGTGCGCGCCGTGCCAAGACGCGTGATGCTCTGGTCAGGCCCGCGCTCTTCCTCGACCTGGATCCCAAAGTTACTGGGCGTCACGAATTTTTTCTCTCGGCCGCTTAGGGCAAGACTCTATCACAACCCGCGCATTTCGCGCGCGGCCTTCAAGATGCGAACAGCGCAATGTTGCGCCGCTTGAACCAGGGCACAAACAGCATGCCGGTCAGGAATCCGCCGATGTGCGCGCGAAACGCGACGCTCGCTCCGCCATCGGCTACCGCAAAATCACTAAGCAGCTGAACCGCAAACCATAACAGCAGCAGCAGCACGGCCGGCATGCGCAAGGTAGTGAAGAAAAGCGGCAGCAGCACCAGCGTTAACACCCGGGCGCGCGGAAACAACAGCAGGTACGCGCCGAGCACCCCGGAAATCGCGCCGCTGGCGCCGATGATGGGATACGGTGAGGCGGGATCGGACAGGGCCTGCGCGAACATCGCGGCGATGCGAAGCGAGGTATCCATTGCAAGTCGGGAGGCAGCCGCGCAGCGGTGAGCAGCACCGCCGGAACGGCCCCCAACGCGGCCACCGCTTGACGGCCCGATGCCGGATCCAGCGAGCGCTGCCACAAGAACACGACGGCACAGGTCGCGATCAGCGAGATCGTGACCCAGGGCTTCAATGCGGACGGCGAGTCATCCTTGAGCGGAATCATCCTCGCGCACGATCGGTGCCTGAGTGAGCCGACGCCGCAGGCTCGCCACCGCGGCGCCGGTCGTCGGCCCGACGTTGTTCCTCGAGGCGAGCCTGCTCGGCCTCGGTCTTCTTGCGAGCGATCTCTTCGAGCATCACTTTCATCCACTCGCTGCTCATTCCGACGCCTCCGCCGCCGCGGGATTGACGATGGCGTCGATCGCCGCAACGGTCTCGGGGTGGTATCCGGGCCGTGCCTTAGCGTACACGCGCTTGGCAAATTCGATGCCCGAGGGCGTTTTCATCAAATCGACGTACAGAGGCGAGATCAACTTGCGGCGGCCGATGGTTTTCAAATAATCCTCGAGACGAGCGTAGCCCGGCCGATAATCGTTCCTGATCACGAGCTTAAGCCAGCTATGTTCGATTTCGGCATTCTGGCTGCGCGTGAAGCCGTACGCCTGATCCAAACGCCCAAGCTGTTCGGCACTCAAAGAGACGGGCATGTTGTCTAGGAAGTACAGCCACTGCTGGGTGACCCAATCGACTCCGAACTTCTTGGGCTGAAGCTTAAGCGAGAGCCACGTGTTCCTCGCTTCATCAACCTGTGAAAAGGCGCCGGTGACGGGCAGTACGGCGTCGGCCGGAATGCCCGGTGCATTCTCCCAGGCGAGGACTTGGGCGCGGCTGACGATGCCTGGAAAGCGCTCGAGCAGGTTCTCCGCAAGATACTGGGTGAACTGCTCGGTGGTGATGCTCTTGAAGGCAAAGTGATCGAAATAGCCGCGCAGGAAGGCATCGAATCGCTCGCGCCCGAACTTCGCGTCGAGATAGTTCAAGAACAGCCGGCCTTTCTCATAGGGCACCGTGCTGAACACCAGGCCCGGATCGCGGTCGCGCAGATCGATCGCCAGCACCTGATCCTGCGGTTTTAGTGTGGCAAATTCCTCACGCAGGGATTGCAGGCCCAGCACCTCTTCCATGGATGCGCGTTGCTCGCCGTACACCACAGTCATGATGCGGCTCTGCAAATAATCGGTGAACCCCTCGTTGAGCCACAAGTCGCGCCAGGTCGCGTTGGTGACCAGATTTCCCGACCAGGAATGCGCCAATTCATGGGCGATGACCGACACCAGGCTCTTGTCGCCGGCGATCACGGTGGGAGTGATGAACGACAGCCGCGGATTCTCCATGCCGCCGACCGGGAAACTCGGCGGCATCACCAACACGTCGTAACGAGTCCAGCGATAGGGCCCGAACAATTTTTCACTGGCCGCAATCATCGCATCGGTGTCGGCGAATTCCTTGGCGGCAGCCTTGACCACCGGCTTCTCCGCATACACCCCGGTGCGCGGTCCCGTCGCCTTGAACTCGAGATCCCCTACGGCCAGGGCAATCAAGTACGAGGGAATCGCCTGCGGCATGAGGAAAGAATATTCCCCCGTGCGCTTTACCTTGGGATCGTTCTCGGCGCTCATGACCGCCAGCAC
>JANYLM010000055.1 GCA_025357835.1 Gammaproteobacteria bacterium | reverse complement strand
GCTTCAACCGCTTCTCTCTTCACTGGCATAACCAGATCGGCGCCTGGACCGTATTGATCCTGATTCTGACCACACTCACGGGGATGTTTCTGCGGCCGCCACTGCTGATCGCCATTTCGCAGTTGTTGGGGGTGCCGGTGGCCCTCAAGAAGGATTGGCTGGATGGCGTGAACGTTCAGCCCGGCGAGATCGTGTTGCTGGAGAATGTGCGCTTCAACACGGGTGAGAAGCGGGACGCGGACGATCTGGCACGAAAGATGGCGGCTCTGTGCGATATATACGTAATGGATGCTTTCGGCACGGCGCATCGCGCCGAAGCCAGCACTCACGGGGTTGCGAAGTACGCGCCGGTGGCCTGTGCCGGCCCCCTGCTGGTCAGCGAATTATCGGCGCTCGAGACGGCGCTGGAGAAGCCTGCGCGGCCGCTGCTCGCCATAGTCGCCGGTTCAAAAGTCTCCACCAAGCTCACGGTGCTGGAATCGCTGCTGGGCAAGGTGGATCAGATGATCGTGGGCGGAGGCATAACCAATACTTTTCTCGCGGCTCTGGGCTTCAATGTGGGCAAGTCGCTGTACGAGCCCGCCATGCTGGATATCTGCAAACGCCTGCTTGAGCAGTCGCAGAAGCGCGGCATAGTCATTCCCATGCCGACCGATGTGGTGGTGGCCACTGAGTTCTCCGCGAAGGCTGAGGCCGACGTGAAATCCGTCGGGGCGGTGTCGGACGAGGAGATGATTTTGGATATCGGGCCGGATTCGGCTGAGGCCATGAGCGAGCTCATCGCCACCGCGGGCACGATTCTCTGGAACGGTCCGGTGGGAGTGTTCGAGTTCGAGCAGTTCGGCGAAGGCACCCGCGCTCTGGCCAAGGCGATTGCGCGCAGCAAGGCTTTTTCTCTGGCCGGCGGCGGCGATACTCTCGCCGCGATCGAAAAGTACGGCATCGAAGACAGTATTTCCTACATTTCCACGGGCGGCGGCGCTTTCCTGGAATTCGTCGAAGGTAAGAAACTCCCCGCGGTTGAAATCCTGGAGAAGCGCGCCGCATGAAATCCCAGCTACGGCGTACCAAGATAGTCGCGACCTTGGGTCCCGCCACGGACGATCCGGCGGTGTTGTCGGAAATCGTGCGCGCCGGCGTGGATGTTGTACGCCTGAATTTCTCGCATGGCGAGGTCGCCGATCATGCGCGCCGGGTCGAACTGGTGCGCGAGGCCGCGCGTAAGGCGGGCCGCTATGTGGGCGTGCTCGGCGATTTGCAGGGGCCGAAAATCCGCATAGACCGCTTCAAGGACGGCAAAGTGCAGCTGGCGGACGGCGCCGAGTTCACTCTGGACGCCGCGCTGGCCGTCGACGCGGGCACTGTATCGAGCGTGGGGATCGCGTACAAGAAGTTGCCGACGGATGTATTCGCCGGCGACGTGCTGCTGCTGAACGATGGCCAGATCAGCTTGCAGGTGCTCGGCATCGACGGCCCGCGCATCCGGACTCGGGTGCTGGTCGGCGGCGAACTCGGCAACAGCAAGGGCATCAACCGTCAGGGCGGCGGCCTGTCCGCCGGCGCGCTGACCGACAAGGATCGCCAGGATATCCGCACCGCCGCGGCGCTCAAAGTGGATTACCTCGGAGTTTCCTTCCCGCGCGATGCGGCGGATATGGACGAGGCGCGGGAATTGCTGCGCGATGCCGGCGGCCATGGCCTGCTGATCGCAAAGATCGAGCGTGCGGAAGCCATCAAGAATCTGGCCGAAGTGGTGCGGGCAAGCGACGGGGTGATGGTCGCCCGCGGCGACCTTGGCGTGGAGATGGGTTACGCGGAGTTGGCGGGCCTGCAAAAGCAAATCATCCAGGAAGCCCGCCATCAGAATCGCGTGGTCATCATGGCGACCCAAATGATGGAATCCATGATCACCAACACGATTCCGACGCGCGCCGAAGTGTCGGATGTGGCGAATGCCGTGATGGACGGCAGCGACGCCGTCATGCTGTCAGCCGAAACCGCGTCGGGCAAGCATCCGGTGAAGGTGGTGGAGGCGATGTCGCAGATCATCGTCGGCGCCGAAAAATACCAGGTCGCGCATGTGCGTATCAGGCAGCGCAAGAGCGGCTACTACCAGCATACGGACGAGGCCATCGCCTCGGCGGTCATGTACACCGCGAACCACCTACATGTGAAAGCCATCGTCGCGCTCACCGAATCCGGATCGACATCGCTGTGGATGTCGCGGGTGCGCTCGGATATTCCGATTTACGCTTTTACCCGTCACGAAACCACGCGCTGCCGGGTGACCCTGTATCGCGGCGTTTATCCGGTGGCCTACGATGTCACGGACAAGGGAGAGGCGTTGTACTTCTCGATATTCCGCCTGCTGCTGGATCTGAAGTTGGTGGGAGAGGGCGATTCCGTCATTCTGACCAAGGGAGAATTGACCGGCGTGGCCGGCGGAACGAATTCCATGCAAATTCTGCAAGTCACGCGCAAGCACGTATGACCCCCGGATTCCGCGGCACCGACCGGTATATCGCCACTGAAGAATTGATGGCGGCGGTCAACGCGGCCATTGTGTTGTCGCGCCCGCTGCTGATCAAGGGCGAGCCCGGCACCGGCAAGACCTTGCTGGCGAATGAGATCGCCCGATCGCTGCACAAGCCATTCTACGAATGGCACATCAAGTCCACCACCAAGGCGCAGCAGGGACTGTACGAGTACGATGCCGTCTCGCGCCTGCGCGATTCGCAGCTGGGCGATCCGCGCGTCAAGGACATTCACAACTACATCATGAAGGGCGATCTATGGGAGGCTTTCGATTGCGATGTGCAGCCGGTGCTGCTCATCGATGAGATCGACAAGGCCGATATCGAGTTTCCGAACGACTTGCTGCGCGAACTGGATCGCATGGAATTCTACGTGTACGAGACACACGAAACCGTGCGCGCCAAGCATAGGCCGGTGATCGTGATCACCAGCAACAACGAAAAGGAACTGCCCGACGCATTCCTGAGGCGCTGCTTTTTCCACTACATCCGCTTTCCCGATACTGCGACGATGACGCAGATCGTCGACGTACACTTTCCGGAGCTGAAGCGCGAGCTATTGCATGAGGCGCTAACCACGTTCTTCAAGATTCGCGAGACGCCGGGCCTGAAGAAGAAGCCGACCACCTCCGAGCTTTTGGATTGGATCAAGCTGTTGGTGACCGAGGACATCCCGCCCGAGGCTTTGCGCAGCGACGACGCGAAGCAGCTCATTCCGCCTCTGTACGGCGCCTTGCTCAAGAACGAGCAGGACGTGCACCTGTTCGAGCAACTACTGTTTCTACATCGTCGGAATGTTCGTTAGATTTTTTTTCCTGTTGCGCAGCGCCGGCGTGCCGGTATCCATTACCGAATTGTTGACCCTGCTCGAAGCGCTGAAAGCGGGCCTGGGCGATCTTTCCGCCGAGCGCTTTTACTATCTGGCGCGTACCTGCCTGGTGAAGGACGAGCGCTACTACGATCGATACGACAAGGCCTTCGCCGCGCACTTCAAGGGCGCCGAAGACCGGTTTTCGCAGCTGCAGCGCGAACTGCCGGACGACTGGCTGGCGAAGATGGCGGTGCGGGAATTCACCGCTGCCGAGAAAGCCGCGATCGAGGCGCTGGGTGGTTGGGAGAAATTAATGGAGACGCTGCGCAAGCGCCTCGAGGAGCAGAAGGAAAGGCACCAGGGCGGCAATAAATGGATTGGCACGGCGGGGACGTCGCCTTTCGGTGCCTACGGGTTCAATCCCGAAGGCGTGCGCGTCGGGCAGGCCGGCAGTCGCAACCGCAGCGCCGTGAAAGTGTGGGACAAGCGCGAGTTCGCTAATTTGGACGACAAGGTCGAGCTTGGCACCCGCAATATCAAGATGGCGCTGCGCCGCCTGCGGCGCTTCGCGCGGTGCGGCGCGCCGGACGAGCTGGCGCTCGCCGATACCATCGATGCCACCGCGCGCTCGGGGGGTTGGCTGGACATCAAGATGCGGGCCGAGCGCCACAATGTGGTGAAAGTGCTGCTGCTGCTGGATATCGGCGGATCGATGGACGATCACGTGAAAACCTGCGAAGAATTATTCTCGGCGGCGCGCAGCGAGTTCAAGCATCTCGAGCATTATTATTTTCACAATTTCACGTACGAAGCCCTGTGGCGGGACAATCGACGGCGGTTCAATGAACATGCGGGAACCGTCGAAATCATCCGGACTTACAGCAGCGACTACAAGCTCATTTTGGTCGGAGATGCCACCATGAGTCCCTACGAGATCAGCCAGGCCGGCGGCAGCGTCGAGCATTGGAACGCTGAGGCGGGCAGCGTGTGGCTGCGGCGTTTGATCAAGCACTTTGCGAAGTTTGCCTGGATCAATCCGGAGCCGCAGTCGCGCTGGCGGCATACGGCCTCAATCGAAATGACTCGCGAACTCTTGGAAGGGAGAATGTATCCGCTGACCCTGGCGGGATTGGATGAGGCGATCGGCGCGCTGACGTAACACCACCGCGGTGCAGACGCCGCGCGCGCAGCGTGCGGCGGGTTGAAGGCGGTCGTTGCTGCCTTCGCTTAATTCGACATGCACGACCAGACGGCGCTGGCGGTATTCGGAACTGTAGCCAGGAGGTTAGTGTAGTTCGCAGTGCCCTGCATGGACCCGGTGGTGGCGCGTCCGTCGTCGTAGGCCACATCGATCTGCTGCGCCGCCTTGTTGGGCAGCGAATTCCAGCAAACGGCAGTCGGTCCCGTAAGCCCAGCGATATTGGTGGGGGCGACCAAGGTCACCACGCCACCGAAGGGGTGGGTCGCGGCAATCGTGCCCTGACCGGATAAAAACCCCGCCAGGCGCAGATGATACGTGGCCTGGCAGACCTCAGTGGCCGGGCCAATCAAAGCAGTGGCGCATGTTGTGCCGGCTCCGGCGATGATGCCGTTGCCGGTGCCGTTGGAAATCGCCGGATCGCCGGCCGCAACCTGGAAGCCGCGCGTGGTCGCGTTGGCGTCATCACCCGGCAATGCCTTGTAGCGGTCCTGGTAGCCGTACATGGCCGCCGTGTACTGGCGGTAGGCGTCATAGGTGGATTTGACCTTTTGATTGTAGATCAGCTCCTGGCCCTTCAGTACGCCGCCTATGAGCAGTCCGATAATGACCAACACAATGGCGATTTCGATCAGGGTAAATCCCCGTTGGTGCTTTTTCTGAATATGCATCATTGCGCTCCTTGAACAAATCGGCGGCATACGGCTGTTTCGCTTTAGTGTCTAACGGCAAGGCATTGCAATCCTGAATGTAAGGCCGGTCACACTATGTGAACTCGGCAGACCGCCCTACCGCGCTGCAGCAGCGGACACCGTATTCGGCAGCCGGGATTCTAGGAACTTGAGCTCGGCAGGAGAGCGAATCTGCCCCGCCGCGACCAGCCCACCCAGTATGGCCCGTGCATCCGCGGTTTCGCCGAGATCGGCGCGCAACAGCAGGTCCATTTGCCCCACCCAGGTGGGTACCGCGGGATCGCTCACGTCGGTTCGCAGGGCGGCCGCATAGAACTCCGCCAATGGATTGTCGTGCAGCACATGTCGAGCCACAAACACGGCGTGCACCAGCCACGGCCAGCGTTGGTTGGGTCTTTCCTCAAAACGGCGGTATACCCAGTCAAGCATCATGCGTCGCTGGGCCGGGCTGCCGGTCTCGGCGTAATGGCGGGCCGCCAGCAACAATGGATACCCCGAATCGGGGTCGAGCTCGGTGGCCAGGTCGAACCAGTGAAGCAGCGTGCGGCGGTCGAGGTCGGCCAAAGGTGTGGCGCGGCCGAGCGGCACGTCGACGTTTTGCAGAAACATCATGACCAGATAACCCGCGAATACATTCTCGGCCAAGGCCGCCGTCCGAACCACAGTGGCCGGGGGTGGCGTGCCGAGATCTACGCCATCCTGCCTCGCCGGCGGGTTCAGGCGCTGGATCAGCACATTGGCCAGTAGGCAGATGCACAGCGGCAGCCACGCACGAACTCTGGCGATGCTGCGCATGGCTAGAACTGCTTGCGCCGCAGCTCGAGGTGGGCGACGGCAGCGAGCAGGGCAATGTAGACCCCCGCTTGCAGAAGGTCCGGCCCAAAGCGGATGGGGCCGCCGCTGAGCCATGCCGTGTCCGCGAAGCGATCCATGCGCGGCAGCAAGTAGCCGGCAAACTCGACATAGCGTGCGTCGATGCGGTCGAGCAGGGAGCCCTGATCGGCGCCCATGTTGGCGCTGAGCAGGACCAGCAGGGCGCTCACGCGGGCAAACAAATACAGGCAGCAAAAGGCAAACATCGCCGTGATGACGCGCCCCAGTGCAAGCGCCAATACCAGTGCCAGGCTCGCAATCACCACAGTCTCCGCCGCGAAGCTCAAGGTCCACTGCAGCCGCCCAGGCGCACTTGAAAATGCCAACAGTGGCAGTCCGGCCGCGAGCGCAAACAGAACCGCGACCAAGCTCCAACCCAGCCACTTGCCGAAGGCGTACTGCAGGCGGGTCACCGGCAGGGCGAGAAAGTTATCGATGATGCGTTCGTTAAGATCGCGTGTGGTGTTGGCGACAATGGCCAGGCCGAGAATCAGCACTAGGGCGAGGCGCACGCCGACGGCATACATGACGACGGTGGCGCGCGCTTGATCGGTGAGCACGACGCGACCCGCGAATAATGCAAACAATAGCGCAAGGGCGATGGCGGCCAGCGCCGCCTTGCCAACCGCCGTGCGCCTGGCCTCCAATAAGGTCAGGCGCGCGAGACCCCCTATGGCGCCCGACAGGGGATGCACTAGGGGACCTGCCAGGCAAGCATCAGTTTGTCCGCCACCGGCCCCCACGCCAGCCAGATAACGATGTCGTCGAAACGGCCGGCGGCTGCGGCCGCGCCTGCGGGATCTCGCATCACGAATGTTCCGGGAATGCCTGGAGCGGTAAGCTGCGCCGCGTTTTGATTTTCGTCGGCGGAATTGCCGAGAGTGGCGTTCCCCGTCGGCCCCTGCGACCAGAGCACGGCCACGGCATTGCGTGCGAGGGAATTAGCGGCACCGCCGCAGCGGTTGCCCGCGGGAACGAGACCCGCCGAAGAACGGCAAACGAACAATCCACGGTTACCGGCGACGGGGTCAAGGTCTGCGCCGACGCTAGAACGGTTGGCCGTACCCAGCGACTTAGTGGTCAGCGCGTTCACTTCCGTCGTGAGCGTGAGCCGCGCCACTGAGTAGCGGATGGCGCGTGGGTAATTCAGAGCGCCGGTGTTGTCGCGAATACTTCCGTCGGCCCAGCCATCATTGAGCAGGCCATTGGCGTCGAGATTGCTCAAACCTAGGGTGACGGCGGGTAGGTAGCCGGCCGCCACAGTGCATATGCCGGGAGCGGAGGTCGATTCGAGCCCATTGCTGCCGACAACTGCCGGGCAGGGGAGTCGTGCATTGGCGGTCACGAAGGTGATTAAGGCGTCGCTCGCCTGGGCGAGCGTGCTGCGGGTATCCATTAAATGGCGCTGCTGCAATTGCTGTGACAGCGACACCACCAAGCCGGTCAGAACCAGCCCTAGGATGACCATGGAGATGGCAACCTCAATCAGCGTGAAACCTCGATGCGGATGTCTCATGGGATACCGTACATGCGGTCATTATAGTTGGCGGTGGGTGGCGTGCCCGCGGCATCGAAGACCAACCCCGTAGTGATGTTTTTCAAGCTGTCGAGAAAATCCACCAGACCGCGGCCCGGGCTCACGGGCATTTGCGCTCCGACCTTGGTCACCGCATAGGGCGCGTTTTGTATCGCTCGCCCCGGGCTGAGTAACACGGCATTGTAGCGAGTCGCCACACCGCCCAGCTGTAGGCTGGGCGTGAGGCATCCCGGGATGGTCGCGGTCTGAACGCAACCGGCGTCGACTGCGTAAATAAAATAAGAACCCCAGCCGGCAGCGCTGTACCAAGTCGGGTAGGCCGGATTGATCAACGGCGTGGTCAGGGGCCGAGTGCCGCCGCAGTTGCCGGTCGCCCCTAGCAAGCCAAAGCGCGAGTGCGGCGCACCGCAGGCGGTCGACAAGGGGGCTGTTTTATCGCCCGAGTATGGCAGATAGCCGTTTACCTTTCGAAACTGACTAAGCGCGCTCAACGCGGCCAACCGCGCTCGCGTTTCCATCGCCTCGAAATACTCGCTCGCGGTAATGTAGATCAGCCGATCATTGAAGGCGAAGGGCTGCTGGTAGTAGGCAGGCTGCGGACCCAGAGCGGTGCTCGGCGGCGCATCGATGAAGGTCCACGCCTGGCCGTTGACGGTGTAAGCCGCGTTGTTATAAGTCCCCGGAACACACGGGGCGGTACAGCCGGCCACCACCGTCAGGCCTTCCAGATAAGCGGCCGGTGAGTGATCGTTGGGTGCCATGCGTTGCTGCGCATTGTTGAGCGGAGGTCCTGGCAAGATGAGCACGATGGCCACTTCGGATGACAGTAGATTACCGCGATCATCGACCACCTTGAGCCAGGGGAAGGGCAGCCCGGTCAGGCAGGCCCCCGTGTAGGGCATGCTCAGCAGCAGCGGATTCAAGTTGGCCACGCAGCCCGAGCCGACCACCAGATTGGCCGATAGGAACATCCACGGAATCGTGCCTCCTTCGTCGTCGTCGGTGCTCGGTCCTTCGAGACCGTAGCTCAGCCAGGGAAATCGGCCGAAGCAACGCACGTCGAGCTTGGTAACAGGGCCATTCGGATCGATGAGCGGCTGGCCGGGCGTCCAGGTGCGCGTGGCGCAGCCCGGCTTGCCAAGCAGGGTTTGTCCCGCGAGTCCGCTGAAGGTGGCGCCCGCCGCCGCGGGCAAGTCTGGGGTGAACGATATCTGTCCCAGACGCCGGCCGGGATTCGCATCGGCGCCTGGGTTGGCGGCATGTGCCAGGATGGCCGCCTTGGCGGCAATAAGCCTCTGGTAACCGCGGGCATCGGCCGCATTGTGTAACTGCCACAGGGTCAGTCGGGGCGCGAACACCATGGTTAGAATTACCACCAGCGTGATAATCATCAACAACGCCGCGGCGCCGCGTTGCCGATGCCGAGGTGTTCCGGTTGCTGGGTGAGCGTGCGTGCGCATGGGTTGCGGTTTCAGCGCCGGGTCACCGATCCGGGCGGCAGTAAGTCCTCGATCGCGCCATTGCGATCAATCGACTGGCCGGGCTTTATCAGGTGCGTTCGCTGATCTGCATCGGTGAGCCAAATATTGCCATTGCGATCGGACCAGGCCGATGGGCGCCGGGCCGAGCTTGCGACGGCCGCACCATTGACCCAGACGGTGCGCCCTTGAGTGCCGGAACTCAGAACGCCGTTGACCGTCAGGCGCTGATGCTCGCGTGAGGCGTCGCCCGGCGCGACCCGGGTCACAGCCAGCGCAACGCCGTGGCGGCGCCGCTCGGCCGGAGTAAAAAACACTCTGCCGATGGACCGTTTGACGGCAGGGGCGGCTGGCAGCCTTGCAACTTCCAACGGGTCGGCCGCATGTCCGAGCGATGCGCCGAATACCAACGCCAGCATCAGCGACTTGGCGCGCAAAGTGATTGGGTTGCGGTGAATGCGGGCTTTCATGGTCCGGGTTCCGATTGGTTGGCCGCCAAATCAGTGTTGCTGGGCGCGAATTCATACCAGACCAAAGCACAATGCAGGCTCAAAGCGTCACCGTCGCTGCCGGCTTCGCGCACCCGGCTGACCGAGCAGCCTTCCTGCGCCGTGGTGCCCGGCAGGCGTTTCTCGATCGAGTTCATGAGGTCGGCGAATTCGTCCTCGTCAGACGCCGTGGCGCGGAAATCGAGGCGATGCGAAACCACTCGGAAAGCATTCAGGTCCGCGGTCACAGGGCCGGTCACCAGCGCATCCTTGCCTATCGTATAGTCATCGATCAGCGCTCTATGGCGCCCACGGATCGCTGCCTCAAACCAATCCCCCGCCACTGCGCGATCGAAACGGATCAGAAGCCCTTCGCGCACCAGCTGCTCGAATCGGCCGCTGTAAGTATCGATCAGCCCTCGATGCTCATTCGCCCTAGCGAGGCGCATCCGGGCATTCCGTACGCCTTGCTCGGCGACATCGCTGCGATGTTGCGCGGTGGCCTGGCGCGTGCTCGCGAATCCGATCGCCAGCACGCAGATGACGACCGCAGCGACGCAGCATTGCAGCGTTCTGCCGAGTGCGGCCTTGGAGTAGGGCGAGGATTGCATGGTGCTCACGAGGCACTCGCAGGGGCGGGTATGGTCACCATCACACTGAAATCGGTGTTCGCGCCCTCGGCCTCCTTGGGTCTGGCGGAGAGGGTGCCGCCGGGGGCGACATCGAAGGGCAGTCTTTCGATGGTTTGCCGGCCGTTGAGCCCTTGCGCCAGCGCGGCCGCCAGCCCCGTAACAGCCGCGTTCGCGTCGGACTTCAACAAATTTGGGCCGCTGTGTCCCGTCACGCGTAGCACGAGGGTGTTCGACATCACCGCGGCCGAAGCCTCGGGGGGCGCCGAATCGGAGCCTGCGGCGCCTGCGCCGTAGCTCCATTCCACTAGATCGACGTTAAGATCGGGAAATGGCGCCAGCGCCGCGGCGGTGCGCCGCAAGAGTCCGGAAGCATCGACACTGCGCGACAGCAATCGATCGCGGGTTTGCACGACGGCGCGCAGCTGCTCCGGTTGCAAGCTGGTCTTCGGTGCGGCCCGCTCGGCGTTTCCCGCAGTAACATTCACATGATCGGCAATCAACTCCGCGGTGCCTGCATGCGTATTGTTCTCGTGGCTGGCGACTTCGGTGAACGCGAGGTAGCCGGTACTGGCCGTTGCCACCATCGCCGTGCCGCTCAGAACGGCGCGCCGATAGTTCGCACGCCGGCTAGCGTTCTGCAAACTAAGTCCTGCGGCGCAACCGAAGCCATGTTCTCGAAACGTTGCAGGGTTGAATAGCAGCCACGCCGAATTCGGGGCGTCGAGCAGCGCGGCGGGTCCGTTCGGAAGTAGGTCGCGAGGGCGCAGTTGCACGAGTTGTGCCGTTCTGAGATTGCTGCCTGGGATCGTCAGGGCGGCAGAAGGTTGCGAATCGATCACCGCGATGTGCAGCGCGCGATGCCGGCCATCCACTCCCCACAGCCGCGCCATGGTCAGGTACTGCAGAGTCTTATCGATTTCCTGTCCCACCTGCGCGTCGCCGGCAGACGAATAGGCGCAGAGCCGCGAGAAGCGCAGCCCCGACGGTGTGACAAAGGCGTGTCGATAGCCCGCGGCGGTGCGCAATACCACGAGTGCGTCCGAGACAGGAGGCAGCTTCAGATGCGTCATCAGCGCGGGCATTAGGGCCCCGAAGCTATAAAGGCCGCGAACGTTCAGCGCACGGCGTTCGAGCGCGTCAAGCCAAGGAAGCAGCGATTCCGGGTGGATGAGCGCATAAAGAATGCGGGTGGTGGTGCCGCTGCGGCGTCGTAGGGCATTGCGTATGAACGCGTAGGGGCGTGAGCGATGCGGTACCACCGCCCGATAGCGGGTGGTTCGATAGCGCTGCTCCAATTTGCGAGCCAACAGCAGTTTCAGGTCGCGGCGCGACAGGGTCGGCACGGTCTCCGCTTGGTAAGCCTCGGCTTGGGTGTCGGTGATGACGAAGTAGCGGTCGTGCGGAAAGCCGGCCAGGTGCGATTCGAACTGCTGCACGGACAGGCTGTGGCTGTCCTTGTCGACCGCCATATTGCGGGGCGTGGAAATGCTCGCCGTGAGCGCAAGGCTGCCGCCCAGCTCTCGGTAGCACTCGAGCGACGTGGCGGTGATGTAGAGGTAGTGGTTGCCGGCTCTCATATCTTGAGCTTCGAGATGGTGTCGTAGAGCGGGCCCAGCATCGACAGAATGAGCCAGCCGAGAATCGACCCCATGAATACCGTGAGCGTGGGCTCGACGATGGCCTGCAGGCCTTCGATCGACTCGGCGATCTCTCGATCGTAAAAATAGCTGACATTCTCCAGCGCCTTGTCGAGTTCTCCCGTTAGCTCGCCGATGCGCAGCATTCTTACCACTAGTTTCGGAAACAGCTCGGCCTGTTCGAAAGACTCGGCAATGGTGAGACCGTCGGCGATCCGCGCCTTGCACTCCATGACCGCCTTGGTCAGAACGCGGTTGCCGGCGGCGCCCGCCGACAAGTCCAAAGCGGAGAGTACCGGGATGCTGGATGCGTACAGCATGCCGAGCGTCGATGCAAAACGGGCCAGCGCGATCTTCTTCAGCGTCGCACCGATGAGCGGGATCCGCAGCTTGAGGCCGTCAAAGTCCGTGCGCAACGCCTCGGTCGCAAAACGCAGCAGCAATAGGACGGCGACGCCGACGGCCCCGGGCACGGCCAGCAACAGCCACCAGTGATTAACCAGAAACCCGGAGATGCCGAGCAGAATCTGGGTCTGCATGGGCAATTGTCCGCCCGACATGGTGCGGATGAAGCCCGCCAACTGCGGCACCAGGTAGATCATGAGAAACAGAAACACGCAGCCGATGATGGTCAGTCCGAACGCCGGATAGATGAGCAGCTTCTTGAAACTGGAACGCAACTCGTCCCGCCATTTCAGAGCCGCGGCCAACTTCTGCAAGGTTTGCGGAATGTTGCCGGATTGTTCGCCGGCGCGCACCAAGGCGACGAAGGTATGATCGAAGGTCCGCGGGTAGGCGGCGAGCGCATCGGCGAGCCGAGTACCAGATTGTATGGCTTCGACGATAGCGCCGATGATGACACGGAAGCGAGGATGCTCGACCTGATCAACCAGATCCTTCAGGCCCTCGAGAAGCGAGATTCCGGCGCGTGTCACCTGCGCGAGGTGCAAGCAGAACGTGATGAGATCTTTCGGCTTGACGCCGGCTCCCCGGGAAGCGAAGACAGATTGCTTAGTTCTGGCGTGTGCTTCGATCAGTTCCAGTCGAAGCTGCGCCAAACGTGATTCCAGGTCGGCTAGATTGAGCGCGTCGGTGCGTCCGGCGCGCAACTGTCCCGATTCGGTCACTGCCCTATAGCGGTAGGTCGGCATGCGATTCACTGCGCCTCGAGACTGGTCAAATCGATGCTGCGCGCGATTTCGTTCAGGGTGGTGGTGCCGTCGAGTACGCGCCGGATGGCATCTTGCGCGAGTGTCCGCGCACCCTTCTGCGCGGCAAGCTGGCGCAGCTCGCGCAGCGTAGCGCGCCGCGCCACTAGTTCATCCAGGTCGGCGTCGAAGCGTACGACTTCCATCAGCGCGACCCGCCCGTGGTATCCCTGCTGCTCACAATCGTCGCAGCTTCCGGGCTCGTAGAGAGGCTGGGAGTTGCCGGGCTCGAGTCCCAGCAAGCGGCGTTGGGCGGGGTTCGGTTGGTACGGCCGCTTGCAACTGCGGCAGAGACGACGCACCAATCGCTGCGCGATCACGCCGATCAGATTGCCGGCGAGAATCTCCGGATTCAATCCTAAATCCATAAGACGTGCCAGCGCGCCCAGCGCCGAGTTGGTGTGCAGCGTGCTGAACACTTGATGGCCGGTCATCGCAGCTCGCAGCGCCATGGTGGCCGTGTCCGAATCGCGTATTTCACCGACCAAAATGATATCGGGGTCCTGGCGCATCATCGAACGGATGCCGGAGGCAAAGTCGATTTTCAGTCCATCCACCAGGCTAGTCTGCCGAATCATGGGCATCGGGTATTCGACCGGGTCCTCCAGGGTCATGATGTTGACGGCTTCGGTATTGAGCGCACTCAATATCGAGTACAGGGTGGTCGTCTTGCCGCTGCCGGTGGGACCCGTGACCAGCAGGATTCCGTCGGGACGCTTGATCATCAGCTGCAGCGCTTCGAATTGATCCGGCGCCAGCCCCAGCGCGTCGAGCGCGACCAGGCTCTGAACCTTGTCGAGTATGCGCAGCACCACATTCTCGCCGTAGGTGGTCGGCTGCGCCGCGACGCGAAAGTCGATGTATCGACCCTGCAAGTGCAGGCTGATGCGTCCGTCCTGAGGGGCGCGAGATTCGGCAATGTTCATTCCGGACATCACCTTGATGCGTACCAACATGGCCGACCAATACTTGGCGTGCAAGGCGCGGATTTGCCGCAATACCCCGTCGATTCGGTAGCGGATGCGGACGAAGCCCTGCTCTGGCTCGAAGTGGATGTCGCTGGCGCGTCGCGAAACTGCGTCGCCGACCAGCGCATCGATCAATCGCACGATGGGCTGGGTGTAACCGCCGTCGGCGCTGCCCAAGCTCTCATAATCGACTTCGCCGGTTTCGATTTCATTCAAGATGCCGTCGATCGACAGTTCATGGCCGTAGAATCGATCGATGGCGCGCGTGACTTCCGCTTCCGAGGAAATTCGCGCCTCGGCGGTAATCTCGCCGCCCAGCATTTCATTCAGCTGGTCCAAAACAACCACGTTGTTCGGGTTGCCGACGGCGACGGTGAGCACATGGCGGGCGCGGTCCAATGACACCGGCAGGACACTGAAGCGTACGGCGAAGCTCTTGGGCACCAGGTCCAGGGCCGCGGGGTCGGCGATCACACGGGAGACGTCGATACCGCTCTGGCCGAGATTTTCAGACAGCGCTTCGCGCAGCGTGGCTTCGCTGACGAAGCCCAGCCTGACGAGGGTCTTGCCGAGCGGCTCGGCGCTGCGCTTCTGCTCGATGAGAGCGATTCTGAGCTGATCCTCGCTCAGGATCCCGCGTTCGCGCAAAATCTTGCCGAGTGGGCGCCGCGGCGCCGTGGGCATGGCGGCGAGATTGGCGCTCACGGGGTTTCCGCGGCGCTTGGCGTAGGCGTCTCGAGGCGTACTTGCAGCTGGGTGATGCGCTGTTCCACGGCGCGCAGATCGATCTGGGTTGCGCGTTGATGCGCGAAGGCCAGCGCCTGCCGATAGTAGTTGAGCGCCATCGCGAGGTTGCGGTTTTGATCGAGGCTGGCCGCGACATTGAAGGCCAAATCCGGATTGCCGGGGTCTTTGCCCAAGGCGGTGAAGTATTCTTGCGCGGCGTCGCCCCAACGCGAATCGGCCGCATACACGCCAGCCAACGCAGCGTGCAGCGCCGGGCGGCCGCGGTCGCCGCCGGCGATCAGCACCTTCAACCGGCTCTCGCCAGCCTCGCCCGTCGACCCGTGAGCCGCCAGCATGGCCTTGGCCGCGATCGCATCCGGATTGCCGGGTTCGAGCTGCAGCACTTGCGCGTACGCCGCATCGGCGTCGCCCGGCCTGCCGCCGCGGGCCGCTGCCGTCGCCGTACCCATCAGGGCATCGACATTGTTCGGATCGATCTCGAGCGCCGCAAGATACTCGTCGCGCGCGCCGGCAAGGTTGCCCGCAGCAAGCGCCTGGTACCCTGTCTGCAGATGACGATCGATCGCCGCGGAGCCGTCCGATCGAGTGACCGACAGCGCCGCCGCGGCGTGGCCGGCGGCGGTAGAGACACGCTGCGTCGCGCTTACCGGAGTCCTCGCGCCGGCGGCCGGCCTCACTATTGCCGCGGATGCCTGCGTCCCCGCGCCGGCATCGTGCAAGTCGATTTCCGGCGCATTGCCGCTGTACCCGAATCGATTGGGCGGCCGCCCGGAGGAAACTTGAACCGCATCCGCGGCGGGCGTCGGCGGCTGTGCGGCGGTCGCCTGCTGCAGGTCGCCTTCCGCCGGGTTGACGATGACGTTCGTGCCGGACCACCACAGGGATTTGCCGACAGTGCCTAAGACTGCGAGCGCAGCCAGCATCACAATCGCAAGCCCATATCTGGTGGTGCGCTGGGCCGCGGACGGTGCAGGCATCGTCGCGCCGGCGGCCGCCGGCGCCGCGGCGATAGCCACCGGCGCGGCCGCGCGCTCAACGGCCCGCCCGGCAATTCCTTCCGGTATGCGCGCTGCGTTGGTCGGGGCCGCGGGCGCCGCGTCGGCGATGATCTCGGGCGCGGCGGCGCCCGACGGATCGGTTGTGATACCGGACACGGGCTCCAGCGCCAACGCGTTTTGGTTCGCCTTGGGCGTCAGCAGCCGCAGCGTCGCCTGCGCATCGAGCGGCTCTTCGTCCTGCTCCCCTGGCCTAGGCCCCACGGATTCAAGGTCGGCGGGCAGCGCTGCCCCTGAATCCGTAGATTTCAGCGCATCCAGCAACAGGCTCATGGGGTGGCGACCAGCGGCGCCGAATTGTCGGAACCCCCGTGCAGGACGCCGTTGCGCTTCGCCACGTCTTTGTAGGCGCCGTAGTCGCCTTCAACGCTGGCGTCCCGAATCACCACGGGCCGCAGGAAGATCACCAGTTCGCTCTTGGTGTGGTTGTTGTTCTTGTATTTGAACAGATTGCCGATCCAAGGTATTCGGCCGACACCGGGCACCTCGTCCGAGGCATTGTTGGTGGCATCCTGCATGAGACCGCCCATCACCGCGATGTCGCCGCTTTTCACGCGCAGCAGCGATTCGATTTCGCGTGTTTGAATTTCGGGAATCGGGCTCACCACCCGGGCCTGGGCCAGCGCGGGATTCGGGTCGTTGACATAGTCGATAATCCGCGAAATCGTCGGGCGCACGTCCATCATGACCATTCCCGACTCGTCGATGGAGGGCGTGACGCTCATAACGAAGCCCACCGGCACGGTGGCGGGGGTCGATGTGTAGGTGACTATGGCCTGGGTGCCGGTCTGGCTGTTGCCGGGGGTGATCTGCACTCCGATGGTGAAATAGATGCGATTGTCGACCACCTTGAGGAAGGCCGTCTGATTGTTGAGCACGCTGAGCTTTGGGCTCGACAGCACTTTCACCTTGCCGAAGGATTCCAGCAGGGACACGGCAACTGATACGTTGCCGAGGAAACTCGCGGGATTGGAGCTGACATACTGCAGAACCGCCAAGGCGGGGTTGGGAAGCGGCGTGCTGCTGGCCGGGTAGGTGATCCCGCCGGGTCCACTGCCGGGAATACTGCCACCGGGTAAGGGTGCGGGACCCTGCGGCTGCTGGGTCAGCGAAAATCCGCCATTGTTGAATTTCTGCCAATTGATGCCCTGCTGGTACTGATCTGACAGCTGCACTTCGGCAATGGTGGCCTCGATCAATACCTGGCGGCGTGCAGAACGCAGTACCACATCCAGAAACTCCTGCACCTGGTCGTGCTGGCGAGCGGTGGCCCTGACGACCAGCAACCCGGTCTCCGCATTGGCGATCACCAGGCTGGGTTCCCGTGCGGCCGGCGGAGCGCCTGCCTGGGCCGTGTTAGAGGCAGGTGCGAAAACCGGAGCCGGTGCGGCCGCCGCGGCGCCGCCCATCGGGCCGTTGCTTGCCTGCGCAGTGGTGTCGCCGATCAAGGCTTTGACGTTGCCGACGAGCGAACGCCAGAATTGATTGCGGGAGATGTTGGTCAATTCGGACGTCGAATTGTTGTTGGTGGACTCGCCCGCAGCGCTGTTGCCCGCGACTGCGCCTGTGGAGGCCTGTATTTGCGTGGCGATGTTGCTGGCGGATTTCGATTCGCGCTCGATGTTGACGTAGTCGATCTTGTATTGTCGCTCGAAGGGCGCGTCGGGCCTGACGACGATGGTCGAATTCTTGAACTCGTAGCGCATGTCTACCTGTTCGGCGATGCGCCCTAAGATCTGCGGCAGGGTTTGGTCGACGGCAATGAGAGTGACCTCGCCCTTAACCCGCGGGCTGATGTCGAGACTGAGTTTCGCGTCGCGCGCCAATTCGAACAGCACGTCAGCCACGGCGAGGTTATTGACCGCGATGGTGAAGGTGCCGGTCTTGGCGGCGGCGCGCGGCGCAGGCGGCATCAGCGGCGCGGTGTTCGGCTGCAGGGGTGAGTCGCCCGCAGCCTGGCTTGTTGCCGACGGGGATTCGGCCGGAGTTTCGCGATGTGCCGTGGCCGCGCAACCCGCGAGACCCAAGATCACCAAAGTTAGCGCAACGCGCAGGCGTGCACTACCGCCCGGGGACCCCGGCAGCGCGGCGAGTGGCGCGTTGTCGGCTATTGCCCAATTGTTTCGCCCATGCGACGCCGATCCGTGCTGCCGCTTCACCATGACCCTTCTCCAGGCATTGTCTATAGCCCCTTGTCGGCCGGGGCGGGGCCGTCTTGACGGCGAGAGCGAGAGCGCCGTCACTGTTTGCGCCAGCCCCGATCTATTTCCGGGCACCTGCCGATTCAGGCAGTATCGACCGGGGGTGGCAATTCAGTAGGAAGCGAATGTCGGACGCAATCGATTTCAATCGGGTCAGCAAGCGCTTCGGCGCCCAGGCGGCGCTCCGTTCGGTGAGCTTTATCGTGCCCAGCGGCGCCATATTCGGCCTGATAGGCTTAAACGGCGCGGGCAAGACCACTCTCATCAAGTGCCTGCTCGATTTCACCTTCCCCGATTCAGGCGACGTCTGCATATTCTCGGTGCCCGCCACGGATGCACGGGCGCGCGCTCCGTTAGCCTATTTGCCTGAGCGTTTCATCCCGCCATCGTATTTGACCGGCCTGGAGTATCTGCAGATGATGTCGCGGCTTTATGGGGTGGCGCCGGGGCAGGCGCGTATCGAGGAGGCGGTGGCCGCGATCGATCTCGATCCGAAGTACCTGTCAAAGCGGGTCGGCTCGTATTCCAAGGGGTCGGGCCAGAAATTGGGCATCGCCGCGGTATTGCTCTCGGAGCGCAGCTTACTGATCCTCGATGAACCGATGAGCGGCCTCGATCCGCGCGCGCGTACCTTCCTCAAGGCCGAAATCAAGGGCGCGCATCGGCGCGGCGCGACGGTGCTTTTCAGTTCGCATTCTCTCGCGGATATCGAGGAGCTCTGCGATTCTTTCAGCTTGTTGCACGAGGGTGAAATCAAGTACATCGGCGGCGCGCAAGAACTATGTGAACGCACCGGTGCCAACACCCTGGATGCAGCGTTTCTGAAGGCCCTCGAGGGTCCGTTGGCTTGAGTCCGGT
The DNA here is from genome assembly GCA_025357835.1 of Gammaproteobacteria bacterium. GTDB lineage: Bacteria > Pseudomonadota > Gammaproteobacteria > Steroidobacterales > Steroidobacteraceae > Bog-1198. The sequence continues at coordinate 43,840 of JANYLM010000055.1, read as the reverse complement.
GATGCGTCCGCTGCCGCGAGGAGCCGTCAAGGCTTCGCTTGCAGCACCTTTAAATCCGCGAGAACCATTTGCGAATGTCCCTTGGGATCGACCGATGCATAGTGTTTTGCGACGCGGCCTTGGGGGTCGATGATGAAGGTTTCGCGCCTGGCGATTTCCATGAGCCCCAGTACGCTGCGCAGTACCCCGTAGGACTGGGCGGTTTCCTTGCTGCTGTCCGCCAACAGGGTGAACGGCAGGCCATGCTCTTGCGCAAATTGCCGATGGGATGCGACGTCGTCGACGCTGATACCCAGAATCACGGTGCCCAGCTTATTGTAGGCAAAGATATTGTCCCGGAATTCGCAGGCCTGGGTGGTGCAGCCCGGTGTATCGTCCTTCGGGTAGAAGTACAGCACCAGCCACTTGCCGCGATAATCCTTGAGCTCATGCCAGGCGCCGGCCTGATCCTGCAGGCGGAAACCGGGCGCGGGCGAGCCGGCTTGGGGGGTCGCGGCCCACGCGGCGGAGGCTGCGATGAGGCAGGCGCAGTACAATGCGGCCAATGGCGCAATCCGCGTTCCACGCTCAAGGTGCTCAGGCATTGAATACTCCGGGTGATCCAGCTCGCGAAAGCCCCACTGGGCAGTGGCACATGCATACTAGCATTGTGCCCGTCGAGACAACTCAGCTGGGGCTGGTCCTGACGGGAGGCGGCGCGCGCTCCGCTTATCAGGTTGGAGTGCTCAAAGGCGTCGCGGAACTGGTGCGTCGCGGTTCGGCCTGTCCCTTTCCCATCATCACGGGGACCTCCGCGGGCGCTGTCAGCGCCATCGCGCTGGCCTCGGATGCGGCGCATTTCAGACGCTCGGTCTACGCCATAGAAAGGGTGTGGCGCGATTTTCGCGTGCATCAAGTGTTCAAGGCCGACGCCGTGAGCATGCTCCGCTTCGGATTGCACTGGATGCTGGCGTTCATCACCGGCGGCTGGCTGGTGCACCCGCCGCACTCGCTGTTCGACAACACGCCATTGTGGGATTTGCTGCGTGAGAAATTGGATTTCGACGGTATCCCGCGCAGCTTGTACAAGCAGCATCTGCACGCGCTCGGCGTTTGCGCTACCTGCTACGCCGATGCGGATTCGGTGACCTTTTATGCGTCCGCTTCCGAAATAGCGCCTTGGGCGCGGGTGTTTCGCAAGGGTGCGCGGGTGCAGTTGACGCTGGATCATTTGATGGCAAGCCTCTCCATCCCCTTCCTGTTTCGCCCCGTCTTGCTGCATGACCAATATTTCGGCGACGGCGCCATGCGCCAAACCTCGCCGCTGAGCCCCGCCATCCACCTGGGCGCCAATCGGCTGTTCATCATCGGCGTCAACGATCCCGCCCCCACGGGAGCTCCGCCGGCGCGCCGTGCCTCTGAGCCGAGCTTCGGACAAATGTTCGGCTTCATGCTGGACTCGCTGTTCATGGATACGCTGAACGCGGATCTCGAGCGTATCAACCGCTACAACGAAAGCAACAATGCAAGCCGCGTCGAGTGTCTTGTCATGACTCCATCGCAGGATGTCAACAAAATCGCGCGCCGGCATGCGCGAGAACTGCCGCGGAGCCTGCGTACCCTGATGCGGACCATGGGCGCCAATACCGCCGCCAGCACTTTATTGCTCAGCTACCTGCTTTTCGAGCGGGGTTTTACCCGCGAATTGATCGCTCTAGGGTACGAGGACGCGCGGGCGCGTGCCGACGAGATACGCGCCTTTCTAGTGTTAGAAAAAGCCCGTACGTTTCGCGCCACCCCTGGCTAGGAGCTGCCTCTGTCAGGATTTTTGCAGGGAATCGTGCCGGGTCAGGACGTGCGGGTGGCCCTTTCGAAAATGTTCGGCGAGCTGTTCGGCAATGTACACAGAGCGGTGCTGGCCGCCCGTGCAGCCGACCGCGATGGTTAGGTAGCTGCGATTCGCCTGCGCGAATTCCCCGACGCGCCGCTCCAAGAACTCGATCAGATCGGAAATCATGCCGCGTACGTTGGGATATCCCGCCAGGTACTGGATCACCGCGGCGTCGCGGCCGTTCAGATGACGCAGCGCATGCTCCCAGTAGGGATTGGGGAGGCTGCGCACATCGAACACGAAGTCCGCGTCGCCGGGTATGCCGTGCTTGTAGCCGAAGGACTCAAACATTAGGGACAGACGTCCCTCGCTGCGGCGGTCGACGCGCTCGCGAACCAATTCGCGCAGGGCATGCACCCCCATATTCGAAGTGTCGATCACCAAATCTGCCGCAATAGTGATGGGTTCCAGCAACCTGCGCTCCGAGGCGATGGCCTCGCGCAAACTGACATCGCCCGTAACCAGAGGATGCTTGCGGCGCGTTTCGGCATAGCGCTTGAGCAGTACCTCGTCGCTGGCATGCAGGTACAGGACCTCGCAGCTGATTCCGCTGCGCCGCAGCTCGCCCACCAGCACCGGGATGGTCTCGATTTCGTTGGCCCGATTGCGCGCATCCAGACCGACCGCGGTTCTGGGGTAGGTGTCTCCCATGCCGCGGACGGTGTGTGAGATGAAGGGCTTGAGCAGCGCCGCGGGGATGTTGTCGACGCAGTAAAAGTCGATGTCCTCCAGCATGTGCAGAGCGACGCTCTTGCCCGAGCCCGACAGCCCGCTCACGATGATGAGTCGCATCGACACGCGGGCGTCCCGGAAATTAACCCGACAAGCGCGCCTTGATCACTTCCTCGGCGTGATGGTCCGCGGCCTTTTCCTTGTGTTTCTTGACACATCTATCGAGTTTGTCGGCCAGAGCATCGATGGAGGCGTACATATTGTGTTCCGTTGCGTCGGCGTAGATTTTATTTCCCCGCAGGGTAAGGGTGGCTTCGGCTTTATGGCCGAATTTTTCGACGGTGAGGACGCAGTGAACATCGATGAGCTGTTCAAAGTGCCGTGAGATACGCTCGAATTTCTTGATGACGTAAGCGCGAAGTGCGTCAGTGACTTCCACATGATGACCGCTGAGATCGAGCTGCATAAGTGTCCTCCTCATTTGCTTCTATGACGCGCGGGCAGCCGCTCGCTTCCGTTCGTTGGACGGGGCGATCTGCATGCCTTCGCGATACTTGGCAACGGTGCGCCGGGCCACCGGTATGCCCTCCTGCGACAGAATTTCCGCGAGCCTGCTGTCGCTGCACGGATTTTCCGGATTTTCCTGCGAAATCAACTTCTTGATCTTGGCGCGGATGGCGGTGGAAGACATTTCCTTGCCATCTGCCGCCGCGACGTGACTGGAGAAAAAATATCTGAACTCGAACACGCCGCGCGGCGTGTGCATGTACTTGGCGGTGGTGACGCGTGAAATTGTCGATTCGTGCATTTCCACGGCCTCGGCGACGTCCTTGAGTATCAGAGGTTGCATCGCTTCCTCGCCCAATTCGAAAAAACTTGTCTGCCGCTGCACGATGCAGCGCGCCACCTTGATCAAGGTATCGTTGCGAATTTCCAGGCTGCGCATCAGCCAGCGAGCCTCCTGCAATTGAGTGCGCAACATGGCATGGTCGGGGGAGCGGGAAATCAAATTCGCGTAGGTGTTGTTGACCCGGACCCGCGGCACCGTTGCCTGGTTGATCTCGACGATCCAGCCGTGGTCGGTGCGGCGCACGAAGACGTCCGGAATCACGTATTCCGCGTGCGCCGGGTTGACGGCCGCACCGGGGCGCGGATGACAGGAGCGCACTAGCGCCAGCGCCATTTCCAAATCGCCTTCGCTGCAGCGCAGCTGCCTGCGCAGCAGCACCAATTGCTGGCCGGCCACTAGGTCCAGGTGTTCCAAAGCCACGCGAATCGCGGAGCCCAAGGCCGGCGTGTCCGGATGCAGTTGCCGTAGTTGCAGTGCAATGCACTCGCCCAGGTTGCGCGCGCCGACTCCGGCCGGTTCCAGGGATTGAACCGCCGCCAGCACGCGCTCCACGGCGGCCATGTCGGCTTCGATTTCGGGCAGCAAGCTCAGGCGAATATCTTCCAGTGAGTCCTTCAGATATCCATCGTCGGTGATGGCATCGGTGATGACCCGCGCAATCGCCATGTCGATGGCGGATAACTTGGCCAGTTCCAGCTGTTCGATGAGTTGTTCTTGCAGGGTTTGACCATGTTGGTCGCTAAAATCGCTGCTGCGATCGTCATCGCCCGACCAGGGCGTGTCCGACGGGCCGCTGGTTTGCTCTCCCCAGGCTTCATCGGCGATTTCCACCTCGGGTTCTTCGCGCTGTTCGCTGGGGGTGGTGTTGCCGTCCAGTTCGGCGTATTTCTCCTCCGGGCGGGCTTCGTCGGGTTCGCGCACGGCATCGGCCACCGCATCCGCGGCTTCCTCTTCCGCCTCCAGCATTACATTGGTTTCGAGGGTCTCGCGAACATGGGCTTGCAGATCGAGCGAAGGCAATTGCAATAGTCGGATGGCCTGCTGCAGCTGCGGCGTCATGGTGAGCTGCTGGCCGATGCGAAGCTGCAGACTGGGCTTCAACATAGTTGTTTCAGATCCAACCCTACAGTTTGAAATCCTGGCCCAAGTACACCTCACGAACCTGTGGGTTGGCAAGAATCTGATCCGCAGATCCTGAAGCGAGAACCGTACCCTGGCTGACGATGTAGGCGCGGCCGCAGATCCCCAAGGTCTCGCGGACATTATGATCGGTAATGAGCACTCCGATACCCTTGTCGGACAAGTGCTTGATTATTCTCTGGATATCGGCCACGGAGAGGGGATCGACACCCGCAAATGGTTCGTCCAGCAAGATGAATCGCGGATCCGCTGCCAAGGCGCGGGCGATTTCCACCCGCCGGCGTTCGCCACCGGAAAGGCTCATTCCGAGGCTGTCGCGTACATGGCCTATATGCAATTCCCCCAGCAGCTCCTTGAGGCGGGCGGTGCGCCCCCCCTCGTCCAGGCCGGGCCGCGTTTCGAGAATGGCCATGATGTTGTCCGCCACCGACAGCCGGCGGAACACTGAGGGCTCTTGCGGGAGGTATCCCAACCCTAGTTGCGCGCGCCGGTGCATGGGCAAGCGGCCGATGTCACGGTTGTCCAAAAAGATCTCACCCTGTTCGCAGCGCGTGAGGCCGACAATCATGTAGAACGCCGTGGTCTTGCCGGCGCCGTTGGGTCCCAGCAGGCCCACGACCTCGCCGCTCTCGACCTCGAGCGACAAATCCCGCAGAACCTGCCGCGACTTGTAACTCTTGGCGAGGTTCAGAGCTCGCAATACGCTCATGGTTTGGGGTTGGCCGGCGGCGTGATAATGATGTGCACGCGCTGGGACCCCTGTTCCGATGCCTCCGCAATGACATTCTGCGCCAGCACGTTGTACTTCAGCGACTCGCCTCGAATCTCGTTCTGGCCGTCGCTCAACCAGGCGTTCTGGGATAAATGCACTAGGCCCTTGGTCACATCGTAATCGATGGTGTCGGCATGTCCCTGGGCCAGTTTCCCGGTTTTCGCGATCCGTTGTTCGAATGCGGCCGGTTTGCCTTTGACGATGGCTTTGGAGAGTAGTTTTTTGGCAAAAATGATTTCCGCCTCATCCGAGGTCAGCTGTCCTTGGTCCATGGCGATTTTCACATTGCCGCGAAACACCCAGCGGCTGTTGTCGAAGTCCAGGCCGGTGGAACTGGTGGTTTGTGCAAGGTCGGCGGCCACTGACATACTGCCTTGCGCGATGCGCACCTTGTGATAAACCATAATGCCATTCTTGTAGTCCAATTCGAAGGACTGGGCATCCACCAAGGTTTCTTTTTGCTCCGCCTTGGCGGCGATCGCGTCACAGAGCGGTAGCGCGAGCACGCATAGAGCGAATACTTTAAGGATGGAAGCGGCCATTTACTTTCGATTCTAAGCGCAACGTGCGCTCTTTCAAATTCGCGACCAGCCCGCGTGCCGTCAGTGTATGTTGTGCGAAATCGATTCGCACGTCGCTCTTCGTGCTTGCCACGGCGTCGGCGACATTGTAGCTCAGGGTTTCGGTGTGTATCACCGCTGCGCCGTCGCGGCCTGTGGCTTCGCCCTGCAGCCTCACATTGCCGGTCACGTCCACTACCTTGCCGCCGGGTTGGACGTGAGCGACATCGCCCACCATGACCCATGCCTGTCCGTTCGGCGCCTGGTAGGCGACGCGGACGTTGTGCAGCGCCACCTCGTTGCCGTGCGCGATTTGATCGATGCGCTCGGCCTCGATGCGAATGCTGGGGTTGCCGGCCAGATCATAGTCCGTGAGCACCGCGTTTTTTAAGTAGTAACCCGGCAATTCTGCCTGCTTGGCGTCGGCGTGCGTTTGCAGCCGGCGCGCCGGGGAGGTCAAGATCCAGGTGCTGATTATCAGCGCCACGACCGCGAGCACGGTAAACACCCTGAATAACATTAACGCAGGCCTGCGCGGGCGCGGAGTACGGCGTCACACAGTTCGCGCACGGCACCCTGGCCGCCGTTCGCCTTAGCGATCCAATGTGCCGCGGAAAGCACCACGGGGTGGGCGTCCGCGACCGCGCAGCTTAAGCCCACCGCCGACATCAGCGGTAGATCGGGCGTGTCGTCGACGATGCAGGCGCAGTGCAAGGGATCGATATTCAAGCGCCGCGTCAGGCGAATCAGCGCGGCCACTTTGTCGCTGCATGCCTGCACCACATGGGGCACACCCAATTCGCGCATGCGCGCGGCCACCGCGCTGGAACGGCGGCCGCTGAAGGCGGCCACGGCGACGCCTGCGGCCATCAGCAGCTTGATCCCGTGGCCGTCCCGCACATGGAATACCTTGAGAGCTTCGCCGCGCGCCGCGAAATACAAACGCCCATCGGTTAGCACGCCGTCCACGTCCAAGATCAGCAGTTCGATCCGCGCCAGCGGCGTCGCCTTGCGCGCCTTCAAACCACACCCGCACGCAAAAGGTCGTGAACGTTCAGTGCGCCCACGATTTTCCGGTCCGCATCGACCACGACCAGGGATGTGATGCGATGGGTTTCCATCAGATGTACCGCTTCCGCCGCAAGGGTGGTCGGGCGCACGGTCTTGGCGTGGCGGCTCATGACCTGGTCCATGCGAGCGGTGCGCAAATCCGTGGCGGCATCGAGCGCGCGCCGCAGATCGCCGTCGGTGAATACGCCGAGCACGCGCATGCCCTCATCGACGATGGCCGTCATGCCGAGGCCCTTGCGAGTGACTTCCATCAGGCCCTCCGCCAGCGGCGTGTCGGCGCGCACGGTGGGAATATCGGCGCCCGTGCGCATCACATCATTTACATGCAGCAACAGGCGCCTTCCCAAGTTTCCCGCCGGATGCGAACGGGCGAAATCTTCCTCGGTGAAGCCGCGCGCCTTCAATAGCGCCACCGCCAGCGCATCGCCCACGGCCAAGGCCGCCGTGGTGCTGGCGGTGGGAGCCAAGTTGAGCGGGCAGGCCTCGGCCGGCACCCCGATGTCCAAGTGCACGGTCGCAATCCGCGCCAGCGCCGAACTGCAATTGCCGGTGAATGCCATCAAAGGCACCCCGAGGCGAGCGATCACCGGCACGATGGTCAGAATCTCGTCGGTTTCGCCCGAATTGGACAGCGCCAGCACCGCGTCGTCGCGTGTGATCATGCCCACATCGCCGTGGCTGGCCTCGCCGGGATGCATAAAAAACGCCGGCGTGCCGGTGCTCGCCAGCGTGGCGGCGATCTTGCCGCCGATATGGCCGGATTTACCCATGCCCGTCACGACGATGCGCCCGCGGCAGTCAAGGCAAATGCGGCAGGCGCGCGCAAACTCCTGCCCGAGACGCGGAACCTGCGCACGCAAGCCATCGATCTCGATGGTCAGTGCCTGCCGGCCGAGATCGACGAGGGCGTCGTCGCTAAACTCAAGATTCATGCGCGAATGATACCTCGGTTGCAAAACCTCGCTGAGATAATGGGGATGCCTCTTCCTCTACCCCTATTCCGGTGCCTCCATCGCCGCACAAAACGCCACCGGTGCTGTCATGAGGCCCAATAGCGTAAGCTTGAAGAATTTGCAGGAGCGGATATGAATCCACAGCAGGTGACGCAAATCATTGAAGCAGGTATGCCCGGCGCCAAGGCGCTGGTCAAGAGCGAGGACAATGTGCATTTCGAGGCTGTGGTGATCGCCGCCGCGTTCGCCGGCAAGCGCTCGGTGCAGCGCCACCAATTGGTCTACGGCACCCTGGGGGCGGCGGTGGGCAACGAGATCCACGCGCTGGCGTTGCAGGTATTTACACCGGAAGAATTCGCTGGGCAGGGACGTGGATAAATTACAGATTCAAGGCGGCATTGCCCTCGAGGGCGAGATTCGCATTTCGGGCGCGAAGAACGCCACCCTGCCCATATTGGCCGGATGCTTGCTGGCGGACGGCCCGGTGACGGTGTCGAATGTCCCGCACTTGCAAGATGTCACCACCATGATCGAGCTGCTCGGGCGCATGGGCGTGTCGGTGACCATAGACGAAAAAATGCGTATCGAGGTCGATGCATCGACCATCAAGGATTATTTCGCGCCCTACCAGCTGGTGAAGACCATGCGCGCGTCGATTCTGGTGTTGGGTCCGCTGCTGGCGCGATTCGGCCACGCCGATGTATCCCTGCCCGGCGGCTGCGCCATCGGCGCGCGTCCGGTCAATATCCACGTGGCGGGCCTGCAGGCCATGGGCGCGGATATTCATATAGAGAACGGCTACATCAAGGCGCGTGCGGAGCGCCTCCGGGGCGCGCGCCTGGTGTTGGAAACCGTGACGGTCACCGGTACCGAGAATCTCATGATGGCGGCGGCGTTGGCCGACGGCGAGACCGTATTGGAGAACGCCGCACGCGAGCCCGAAGTGGTCGACCTCGCGAATTTCCTGAGCGCCATGGGCGCCAAGATCAAGGGCGCCGGCACCGACCGAATCGTCATTGAAGGCGTGGAGCGCCTCAACGGCACGGCTTACGAAGTGCTGCCTGACCGTATCGAGACCGGCACCTACCTGGTCGCAGGCGCCATTACCGGCGGCCATATTCGGGTGAAGCACACCCGCCCGGAGCACCTCGATGCCGTCATCAGCAAGCTGCAGGAGGCGGGCGCCAAGGTCGAGGTCGGCGCTACCTGGATCGAAGTCGATATGCGAGGGCGTAGGCCTAAGGCAGTCGATATTCGCACGGCGCCGTATCCGGCTTTCCCCACGGATATGCAGGCACAGTTTGCCGCCCTCAACACCGTAGCGAGCGGCGTGGGCACCATCGTCGAAACGATTTTCGAAAACCGCTTCATGCACATGCTGGAAATGCGCCGCATGGGCGCGGAGATCCGACTCGAGGGCAATACCGCCATCATCAAGGGAGTGGATAAGCTCACGGCGGCGCCGGTGATGGCCACCGATTTACGCGCTTCGGCCAGCTTAGTGCTGGCGGCGCTGGTGGCCGACGGCCGCACCGAGATCGAGCGCATTTATCACATCGATCGCGGCTATGAAGCGATCGAAGAAAAGCTGCAGCAATTGGGAGCCAAGATCCGGCGCACGCCGGCGTGAAGAGCGCCACCGCTCGCGCAGTGGCTATTGGGATTGAGGTTGTTGCGGTAGTTGGGGTTGCATCTGGCGCGTCGGCCGCTCCAGCACCGTGAGCTTGACCTTGTAGGGCTCACGGCCATGCCGCCCTTCGAGTTCCACCAACGCGCCCGGCGGCAGTGCCGCCACCTTACTGACGAGGTCCTGGGAGTTGCGTACGGGTGCGCCCTTCAAGCCCATGATCAAATCCCCCGGACGCACCCCGGCTTGGTAGGCCTGGCTTTTCACCAGAATATTCACCACTGTGATCCCGCCTCCCGCCGCAATGCCGAGCTGCACGGCCTGCTCGTCCGACAAATCCTGCGGCACGAAACCCAGCCAGCCTCGCACCACGTGACCCGCTTTGAGGATTTGTTCCATGACTCCGCGCACGAGGTTGACCGGAATTGCAAAACCTATTCCCTCGGGTCCGCCATCGGCGCGATTCAGCACGGCGGTATTGATGCCGACCAGGTCGCCCTGCGCGTCGATGAGCGCGCCTCCTGAGTTACCGAGGTTGATCGCGGCGTCGGTTTGAATGAAATTCTCGAAAGTCGCGAGCCCGAGTTGACCACGCCCGGTAGCGCTCACGATGCCCTGCGTCACGGTCTGGCTCAAGCCATAGGGATTGCCGATAGCAAGCACGATATCGCCCACCCGTAGTGCATCCGAGCGGCCGAGGGGCATGACCGGCAGCTTATCCATAGCCAGATGCAGAATGGCGATGTCGGTGTCCGGGTCTTGTCCCACGATGGTTGCGTCGGCGATGCGGCCATCGGCAAGCTGCACTCTGATGGAATCGGCGCCCGCGATGACATGCTGATTCGTCACGATGGTGCCCTGGGTATTGACGATGACGCCCGACCCTAGGCTGCGTTCGATCCGCTGTCGATAGCTGGGCCAAAAATCGCCGAATAGTTGATTGAGCGCGGGTGCCTGGGCGCGTTCCGTGACTACCCGTGCGGTGTATATATTGACAACCGCCGGAGCCGCTCGCGCCACAGCATCGGCAAAGCTCTGCATGACCACCGCCGGACGGGAGTACACCGTGGGCGCGCTTTGCAGCGGCGCGCTGGTCTTTCCGAGCAATGCGGGCTTCCACCAAACCACTAGAAACGCCGCCGCCAGGCCGACCACGACGGCCCTGATTAAAAAACTGAAGAGGATGCGAGTGTTCTGCAATTAATATCGCTCCTCGAGCGCTTCGCGGGAAATCCACTTATCTGTGTATAATGCGCTCCCAATATTCTTTGGGAAACACTACCGCTAGAGGGGTTTGCGTGAAGATTTGTCAACATTGCGTAGGGGCAATCGAATGAATGATGAGGTTGACCACAGCCGGCGCCGCTTGCTGACGGCGGCTACCGTCGGCACCGGGGCGATAGGCGTTGCGTTCGCCGCGGTTCCTTTCCTGTCGTCGTGGCAGCCGAGTGCGCGAGCCAAGGCCCTCGGCGCTCCGGTGGAAGTGGATGCGTCCAAGCTCGAAGCCGGACAGATGTTGAAGGTGGTGTGGCGCGGTCAAGCCGTGTTCGTGGTGCGCCGGGTCAAGAGCAGCCTCGATCAATTGGGCAACCACGATGCCATGCTAGCCGATCCTCAGTCCGACGATTCCGCTCAGCCCGATTATATTAAATCCAGCGGCCCCGCGCGGGCCCGCAATCCCGAATACTGGGTGGGTTTGGCTGTGTGCACCCATCTCGGCTGCTCGCCCTTGGGTGCGTTCGAAGCGAATAATTCTTTCCAAGTGGCCGGCGCGGATCTGGGTGCGAATTGGCCCGGCGGTTTCTATTGTCCCTGCCACGGGTCGAAATATGATCTGTCGGGCCGAGTATTCAAGAGCATGCCGGCGCCCAAGAACCTGGCCATTCCGCCTTATGCGTTTGCCAGTGATGCGCGCATTGTGATCGGCGTCGATGACGCCCCCAAAGTTTGATAACGAGAGGTTAAGCGATGGCCGCAGCACCTGAGAGCGCCGACAGCAGCAAAGGCGGAAGTTTTTTGGGCTGGATCGATCAGCGCTTCCCGCTGACCAGCCTTTGGAAAAGCCACGTTGCCGAGTACTACGCGCCGAAGAATTTCAACTTCTGGTACTACTTCGGCTCGCTGGCACTGTTGATCCTCGTGAACCAGCTGGTGACGGGGATTTTCTTGACGATGAATTACAAGCCGTCTTCCGCCGAGGCGTTTGCATCGATCGAATACATCATGCGGGACGTCAATTGGGGCTGGCTGATCCGCTACCTGCACTCGACCGGTGCGTCGGCGTTCTTCATCGTGGTTTACCTGCATATGTTCCGCGCGCTGTTGTACGGGTCGCACCGCAAGCCGCGTGAACTGGTCTGGATTTTCGGCTGTTTGATATTCTTGCTGCTGATGGCCGAGGGTTTCATGGGCTATGTGCTGCCGTGGGGCAACATGAGCTACTGGGGCGCTCAGGTCATCGTGTCCCTATTCGGCAGCCTGCCGTATATCGGCGGCACCTTGGTCGAATGGATCCGCGGCGACTATTACATTGCCGACGCCACCCTCAACCGATTCTTCGCGCTGCATGTGGCCGCGCTGCCGCTGGCGCTTATTTTCCTGGTGGTCGCGCATGTCATGGCGCTGCATGAAGTCGGCTCCAACAATCCCGACGGCATCGAGATCAAGAAGTACAAGGACGCGCAGGGTCACCCCCTCGACGGAATTCCGTTCCACCCCTATTACACGGTGAAAGACTTGGTCGGCGTGGCGGGATTCCTACTGCTATTTTGCGGCGTAATTTTCTTTGCACCGAGCTTTGGCGGGCTGTTCTTGGAAGCACCGAACTTCGAGCCCGCCAATGCCCTGCAGACGCCGCCGCACATCGCGCCGGTGTGGTATTTCACGCCATTTTACGCAATGTTGCGCGCCGTGCCCTCGTTCGCAGGCACACAGGTGTGGGGAGTGTTGGTGATGGGCGCCTCCATCGTCGTATTGTTCTTCGTGCCCTGGCTGGATCGTTCCCCTGTGCGTTCGATCCGCTATCGCGGTCCCATTTACAAGGTTATGTTGGCGGTCTTCGTTCTATCGTTCATTGCCTTAGGTGTCTGCGGCCTGAAGCCTCCGTCGGGCATTTACCCGACGTTGGCTAAAGTCTGCACGATTTTGTATTTTGCCTTCTTTTTGCTGATGCCCTGGTACACGAAATTCGACAGCGTGAAACCAGTGCCGGAAAGGGTCACAGGACATGCTTAAAAGCTCGGTATTGATCACGTTGGCGCTCTTCTCGGCGGGTTCAGCCATGGCCGAAGAGGGGGGTATTGACTTGCAGTCGTCCGGCGCAGACATCACGAACACCGAGTCCCTGCAGCGCGGCGCGCGTAATTTCATGAATTACTGCTCCGGTTGCCACTCGCTCAAATATGTGCGCTACAACCGGATGGCGGTGGACCTCAAGATCTCCGAGGCGCAACTCGCGGGAAATCTGATGTTCACCGGGGATAAGAGCTTCGATACCGTCAATTCGGCGATGCCCAAGGACGCGGAGATCTGGTTCGGCAAGCAGCCGCCCGATTTATCGCTGATGGCCCGGGCTCGCGGAGTGGATTACATCTATTCGTTTCTCAAGGGCTTCTACGCCGACAAAACCCGTCCTTGGGGCGTGAATAATCTGTATCTGCCGAGCGCTGCGATGCCGCATGTGCTGGCGGAGAAGCAGGGTCTGCAGAAGCCCATATTCAAGAACGAGCCGGACGCTCACGGCAGTGCCAGAATGGTGCTGGTGGGAGTGGCTGCAATGTCCCCGGGCGCCCTGAAGCCAGAAGAGTATGATCAGTTGGTTCGGGACATCGCGAATTTTCTCGACTACGCCGGTGAGCCCGTCAAGGAGAAGCGCCAATCCATGGGCGTCTTTGTGATGCTATTTTTGCTGGTGTTCTTTGTGTTCGCCTACTTGCTGAAGAAAGAATATTGGAAGGACGTCCACTGACGCAGCAGCGGGGACTCCCGTTTGTCTAGACTCCCTAGGAGATTGCGTTAGTGGCACGTCGCTCGGTGATGACTCTGTTTTCCACACCGGCTGACCCTTGGAGTCACCGGGCGCGGTTAGTCCTTGCCGAGAAGGGGATCGCGGTCGAATTGGTCAATGTCGAGTTGAGCGACTTGCCGGAAGACCTGCTCGATCTGAATCCCTATCACAGTGTGCCGACCTTGGTGGATCGGGACCTGGTGTTGTACGACTCGCGCGTCATCATCGAGTACTTGGACGAGCGCTTTCCACATCCCCCCCTGATGCCCATCGACCCGGTGACCCGGGCGCAATTTCGCGTGGCGCTGTATCGAGTCGAGCGCGACTGGTACGGCCTGGCCCGCGACATCGAGGCGGATCCGCACAGCAAGACGGCAGGCCACAGCCGCAAAGTGCTGGGCGAAGCGATTTGCGCCAGCGCGGAAGTATTCAAGGCGAAGCCGTTTTTCCTCAGCGATGAATTTTCACTGGTCGACGCCAGCATAGCCCCCATCCTGTGGCGTTTGCCGATGTACGGCATTGATCTGCCGGCGCAGGCCCAGCCCATCACGAAGTACATGAATTCGATATTTGCGCGCTCCACGTTTCGCTCCTGCCTCTCCGAGGCCGAACGGGACATGCGACATTGAAGCCGCGCCGACCGTATCTACTCCGCGCTTTGCACGAATGGATTACCGACAGCGGCGAGACTCCGCACATCGTGGTGGATGCCGCTGCCGAGGGCGTGACGGTGCCCCGCCAATATGTGAAAGACGGCAAAATCGTCCTCAATGTGAGCTTCTCGGCCACGCAGATCCTGAAATTGGGCAATGATTTCGTCAGCTTCGAGGCTCGTTTCGGCGGCGTCGGTTTCGCCGTCCAGGTCCCGGTACGGGCGATTTTGGGCATATACGCGCGTGAGACCGGGCAGGGCATGATTTTCCCCGAAGGGGATGCGGATCCCGATCCCACCGATGGGCCGCCGGCCAGCACGCCCGCCGCCAAGGATAGCGCGGTCAAACCGAAGCGCCCGAAACTGCAGGTGGTCAAGTAGCGCGAAACGCGTCCTTGATCCAATCGATGCGGTGCGCGCCATCCGGCAGGCCTTGCACGCCGACGACATCGAAGCGCATGCGGTGGTGCCGCCATTGCGGGTGATCCTGTAACAGTACTTGGGTTGCGCGAATGATCCTGCGCTGCTTGCTCAAGGTCACGGAGCCCAGCGCTCCGCCGAAATCGAGGCCAACCCGCTGCCGCACCTCGACGATGGCCAGCACATCGCGATCGAGGCATACCAGGTCGAGTTCCCCTGCTCTGCATCGCAGGTTGTGCGCGATCACCAGCAGACCCTGCGTCTGCAGATACCCGGCCGCGAGTAATTCTGAGGCGGCACCACGTTGCTGGCGAGGATCGATGGACACGCGCGCGAGTCTGCACAGGGGAGCTATCGCCGTCAGCACGGATATCTAGTGGGTTAGTGGCAAAATGCTGGGATTGCGATCCCATTGTCGAGGCCGAGGTTGGAAAATGACAGAGTCAATTCTCGCGGGGTGGGAAAACTTCTACGTCATCGCCGGCTCGTCGGCGGGCCTGTGCACAGCTTGTACGCGGTCGCCGGCGGCTCACTGCTACTGATGTTCATCGGCATTCACAATGCCTGGGATATCGCAGTCTGGAATAGCGTGCGCAAGCCACAGGATGCGTCGTGACCACTACAGTCCGTTGGGCTCGCCGTTCCTGATCTGCGCCCAGTCTAGCTCGCGGCGGATTCTGTTGTTGCCGTCAAGGTGCAGTTTACCGGTTACTCCGGAGATTTCACTCGCCCCGGCGGGGGACTTGGAACGCAGCGCCGGCACCAGGCGATAGGCATCGAAGCCAAAGGCATACAGACGATCGCGGCGTGCGGTTCGCGCCGGCCACGCCCCGCGCACGCCGCCGCGAATCTGCGCGGTCACCGGATCGTTTGCGACCATCCAGGGCATGTCGGGAAACTGCATGCCCTCAAGATCGCTGTTCGCGGTGGCGTCCGGTTCGAAGCTGTCCGACGTGGAATACACCGGCACATCTCCGGCGTAGTGGAATTTCAGCTGCGGCAGGATTTGGCGAGCGACTCCGGCAGTGCCGGCGGCCACGAATACGAAGGCCGCGTCGGTGCGATGCGTGGACGGTTCGCCCTTGACGGCATGCACTAGCAGAACCTGCTTGATGGCGTCGGAGAAGTCGACTTGAGAAGTCTCGAAGCGTTGCGAGTCGAGCACGGTTCCGCCGAGATGCGATAATTCATCGGCAAAGGCGGCGGCGACGCGATTGCCCCATTCGCCGTTGGGTAGGATGGCCACGCCCTTGAGCCTGCCGTCGGCGACGACGCGCCGCGCGACGATGCGCGCCTCATCCTCGGGCGACAGTGCAAACTGATAAAAATTGCGCGGTGGGTTCATCGATTCGCTCAGAAAATTCAGGACGAGCACCGGCGTGCGTCCTTCGGTCAACGGCAGCATGGCCACGACATCTTCCTTGGTGAGAGGTCCGACGACGAAGCCGGCGCCTTCAGAGATGGCGTGAGTGTAGGCGCTGCCCACCGATTCAGCGGCCACGTCGTAAATTCTTAAGCGCGGCCGGGTCGCCGAATCTTGTTCGAGGTAGGCGGCAAGGAAGCCGTCGCGCACCGCCACACCCACGGCTTCGGCGCGGCCGGATAGTGGCAGCAGCAGCGCGATCTGGTCGGGGAATTCCGTCGCGGCCGCGATCTGGGTCGACGCCATCGCCTGCACCGTGTCGTTGGCGGGATGTTGGGGATAGAGTTGCCTCCAGGTGGCCAGGGGCGCCGCCGCACGCAGCGGATCGCGAGCGAGTGCCACCGCTGCCGGCCCCAGTTCCAGCCACCCGGCGACGATGGGGTCAGTCTTGGGGGGAGCCTGCAGCGACTGACCGTGTTCCGCGGCGCCGCGAATTCTATTGAAGATTTCGACGCGATTCGCGTGCAGTGCGGTGGGATCATTGAGCCAGCGCTCGCGTTCGACCAGGGCGCGCGTGCCTTCGACCGGGTGCCCGGTGAGAAAGGCGCTTCGGCCGCGGATCCACCAGTAGTTCTGTGCCTGATCGGCCGAGGTCGGCAGCGCGATTTGATCGAGCTCGCGTATCGCGCCGGCGGCGTCGTTTTCCGCATAGGCGATCTCAGCGGCCACCAGCGCCCGCGCGGTCGGCAGCCGAGTGCGTGCGTCGGGAGACAGGGCGGCGAAGGCTTGCTTCGCGGCCGCGATATTGCCGGTGGCCAGCCATTGTTCGGCGCTCAGCAGCTCATAGTTGTCATGGTTGGCCGGTTGTTCGACGGCCAGCTCGGCGTAGGTCTGCGCTGCCTCCGCATGTTTGCCATCCTGGCTGTAGCGAAGCGCACGTTCTTGCTGGTCCTGCGGACCCGGCTCGGGCTTCACCAGGCTGCAGGCGGCGAAAATCAGCGATACCGTGAGCACCGCATACAACGGCAGCCGTGGACGTCGAGAGATCGCTGCCATACCCTGCACTCCTGAATCTTCAAACATAGGCGCGGATTATAGTGGCTATTGAGGCGGCAGGGCGGCTGTACGTGGTCGCGACTCCAATCGGCAATTTGGGCGATCTGTCGGTGCGTGCGCGCGAGATATTGCTGAGTGTTTCCTTGATTGCGGCCGAGGACACGCGCCATACCGGTGTGTTGCTGAAAGCGCACGGCGTGCAGACGCCGCAGATGTCGCTGCACGATCACAATGAGCACGATCGTGCGGGCGACATTATCGAGCGCCTGCGGCAGGGGGCCTCGGTGGCGCTGGTGAGCGACGCCGGCACGCCCGCCATCAGCGATCCGGGCTTCGAACTGGTGCGCGCGGTGGCGGCGGCCGGATTCGAGGTAGTCGCCATTCCCGGGCCCTGCGCGGCTATCGCCGCGCTGTCGATCGGCGCACTACCGACGGATCGCTTTTGTTTCGAGGGTTTTCTGCCGGCGCGCGGCGCTGCTCGCCGCAAGCGGCTGCAGTCGCTGGCAACCGAGGCGCGCACCTTGGTGTTGTACGAGGCGCCGCATCGGCTGCGAGAGGCGCTGCAGGACTGCGCCGCCGTTTTCGGCGGCGAGCGCAGCGCCACGGTGGCGCGCGAAATCACCAAGATGCATGAAATGACTTATCGTGGGCCCTTGCGCGAGCTGTTGTCGCGAGCCGCGGCGGACGCCGATTTCAGCCGCGGCGAGATCGTGCTGCTGATTGCCGGCGCGCCGCAAACACCAGCCGATGAGGATCGCGGCGCCGACGGCCACGGTGGCGCGCTCGATCGCGTGCTTAAAATCCTGCTGGCCGAATTGCCTCTGAAGCAGGCGGCGAGCCTGGCCGCGCGCATCATCGAGGCTCGCGACAACGAGGCCTATAAGCGGGCCTTGGTGCTCAAACAGGAATCGGCCTCGCAATCTTAAGGATATCTGCGTATGGTGCCGCCCAAGAGTCGGCCAGGCAGTCGCTGTGTGCGTAAGCACATGGAGGAAAGTCCGGGCTCCATCGGGCACGGTGCCAGGTAACGCCTGGGGGGCGCGAGCCCACGGAAAGTGCAACAGAAAGATACCGCCTAAGTGCCGCGCAAGCGGCGCCGGTAAGGGTGAAATGGTGCGGTAAGAGCGCACCGCGCGGGTGGCAACATCCTCGGCACGGCAAACCCCACCTGGAGCAAGGCCAAATAGGGAAGCACGCGGCGCATGTAGGCCGCACCATGTGGCCCACATGAGGCTTCCGGGTAGGCTGCTAGAGCTGCGCGGCGACGCGCATCCCAGAGGAATGACTGTCCAAGACAGAACCCGGCTTAACGGCCGACTCTTTTCTAGCGCTAACACGCCCTGTCAACGGGGCCTTATGAAGGCCCCGCAAGATAACGGGTGTTCGGGGCGCCCTGATCTGGCGTGATCGCCGCGTGTTCGCGGATTTTAGAAGATGATCGCGCTTTTTCTTTCCTACGGTCTGTTTCAGGAAGTTCTCCTAACAGATTGATTCAAAACAAACTCGAAACCACCGCACTGCGGCGACCGCCGAAATGTGACCTAAGTCACTGTCGGGTCGGGTTTTTTTTAACTTAAGACATTGACAGTGCCGCTCGGCGCTCCCTATAGTGGTGCCCGGTGGGAAATTGTGGGAGAGAATGGGTCTTAAGACCCATCCAAAGATGTTTAGGGGCGCCAACAAGCTAACTCTCGATGTGAAAGGCCGGCTGGTCATGCCGACCCGGTATCGCGATCGGCTGCAAGAGCTTTGCGGCGGCAAATTGGTGGTCACGGTCGATAAGGACCAATGCCTGCTCATTTATCCCCTCCCCGATTGGGAGGAGATCGAGCGGAAATTGATGCGTTTGCCGACGTTGAACCCGCAGGCGAGGCGTTTGCAGCGGCTGATGGTCGGGCATGCGACGGACCTTGAGCTGGACGGCCACGGCCGTGTCCTGCTGCCGCCGAAATTGCGCGAATTCGGCCACCTGACCCGCGACGCCATGCTGATAGGCCAGGGATTGCGTTTCGAATTGTGGGATGAGGCGCGGTGGAACGAGCGGCGCGATGAATGGCTGGCGAGCGAAGACACCGCCACCGATTTGCCGGCCGAACTTGAAACTCTGTCGCTGTAGCCGGCTGGCGCGGTGAGCGATACGACAACGGGGCATACGCCGGTACTGCTACCTCAGGTACTGGCCGCGTTGAATATACGGGGGAGTGGCGCCTACATGGACGCCACTTTTGGTCGAGGCGGACATGCAGGGGCGATTTTGCAGAACCTTATCGCTAACGGTCGCTTGCTATGCCTCGATCGTGACTCCGCGGCCATCGCAGACGCCAGGGCGCGTTTCGCTTCCGACCCACGCGTGGCGGTGTTCCTCGCCCCCTTTTCTTCACTGGCGGATTGCGCGGACCAGGTTGAACTTGGTCTCAAGCTCGACGGCATCTTGTTCGATCTAGGCGTGTCCTCGCCGCAGCTCGACGACGCTACGCGCGGTTTCAGCTTCATGCAGGACGGGCCGCTGGATATGCGCATGTCGGCGGGCTTGGGGCCGAGCGCCGCCGACGTCGTCAACGGCGCCCCTTTGCACGAACTGATTCGGATCTTTCGCGAATATGGCGAGGAACGCCACAGCCCGCGCATCGCGCGCGCCATCGTGAAAGATCGAGAATCGCAGCCCTTCGAACGCACCCTGCAGCTCGCCGAGATGATCGCCCGAGTGGCCTACAGCCACGAGCGCCACAAGCATCCGGCAACCCGGGTATTCCAGGCTCTGCGCATCCATGTGAATCGTGAGCTGACCGAACTCGAAGGCGCGCTCGATGCCGCGCTCGCGCGCTTGAGGCCGCAGGGGCGCCTGGCCGTGATCAGCTTCCATTCGCTCGAGGATCGCATGGTCAAGCAGTTCATGCGCCGCCACTCGTTGGCCGACCCTATGTATGCCGGGCTGCCCGATATGCCGGCGCATGCGCGCCCCAAGCTGCGCACCGTCGGCAAGGCCATCCAAGCCGACGAAAATGAAATTTCCGCAAATCCGCGGGCGCGCAGTGCGCGTTTGCGCGTCGCCGAACGTCTCGACCAAGGAATTGCCGCATGAAGTACCGTCATTGGTTACAGTTGGGCCTCCCCCTGCTGTGGCTGGCCGTGCTCGGTTCAGCCGTGCAAGTGATTTATGCGCGTCACAAGGCG
The DNA here is from genome assembly GCA_025357835.1 of Gammaproteobacteria bacterium. Classification (GTDB taxonomy): domain Bacteria; phylum Pseudomonadota; class Gammaproteobacteria; order Steroidobacterales; family Steroidobacteraceae; genus Bog-1198. Next base: position 23,654 of record JANYLM010000055.1, on the reverse strand, counting down.
CGCGATATGTTCGTGCACCTTGAGAAGCTCAATGCCGAGCGCGATTCGCTCGACATGGAGTGGGGGCGTCTGCAACTCGAGCAAAGCTACTGGTCCTCGCACGCCTTCGTCGAGAGAGTTGCGAACGCCAAATTGCAGATGAACCTGCCGCAAACCCGTGATGTGCGGATCGTGCGGCCGTGAAACTACGGTCCGGCGACAACGAGCTCAAAGCGAAGAGCTATCGCTGGCGTGCGGGCGTAATTTTGGGTGTGGTGCTACTGGGCGCGGCCGGACTCGTGGCGCGCGCGGTCGAGCTGCAGCTGCTGGATCATGGCTTTCTCGCCAAGCAAGGCGACGATCGTTCCATGCGGGTCGTGAAGATCGCCGCGCATCGCGGCGCTATCACGGATCGCAACGGCGAGCCTCTTGCGGTCTCGACGCCGGTGGACAGCGTGTGGGTCAATCCGCAGGAGATCAATGACAATATCGATCAGTTGCCGAAGCTCGCGAAAGCGCTGAAACAGGATCAGCAATGGTTGGCGCGACGCATCACCAGCAATCTGGATCGCGAGTTCCTTTACTTGGTGCGGCACATGCCGCCCGAGCAGGCAGCGCACGTCAAGGCGTTGGGAATACCCGGGGTGTACACGTTGCGCGAGTATCGGCGCTACTACCCCGCGGGCGAAGTCGCCGGGCATGTGGTTGGTTTCACCACCATCGACGATAAAGGCCAGGAGGGCCTGGAACTGGGCTTCGAGCAGCTGCTGAACGGCAAGGACGGCGCGAAGCGCGTCATTCAGGATTTGTACGGGCACTACGTCGAGAACGTCGAAAGCATCAGCGCGCCGCGGCCGGGCCGCGATTTGGTCACCAGCATCGATTTGCGGATTCAGTATCTCGCGTATCGCGAACTGAAAGCGGCCATGCAGGAGTATCGGGCGCACGCGGGCTCCGTCATCGTCATCGACGTCGATACCGGCGAAGTGCTGGCCATGGTCAATCAGCCCTCGTTCAACCCCAATGACCGCGATCAACTCAAGCCCGACCTGTATCGCAATCGCGCTGCCACCGATATTTTCGAGCCGGGTTCCAGTGTCAAGCCGTTCATCATGGCGGCTGCGCTTGCCTCAGGACAGTATCGCCCCGACAGCGTGGTGGATACCTCGCCCGGTTTCTTCAAAATCGGCAACAAGATGGAAGAGGACGAGCACAACTTGGGCGCCATCGATCTGGCGACGATCTTGGCCAAGTCCAGCAATGTCGGCACCGCGAAGGTGGCGCTGTCGCTCAAGCCCGAACAAATCTGGAGCACATTATCGGGCTTGGGATTAGGCCAGGTGACGGGCAGCGGCTACCCCGGCGAATCGGCCGGAATGCTGAGCAATTATTCACACTGGCGTCCGATCGGAATCGCCACGATGTCGCACGGCTACGGGCTGTCGGTCACGCCGCTGCAGCTGGCGCATGCCTATGCCACTATCGGCGCGGGCGGTTTAAAGCGCCCCATTTCCTTCGAGCGGACCGCGGGGCTCGTGCCCGGCGAGCGAGTTCTGGATCCCAAAGTGGCTCGCGATCTCGTGCAACTGATGGAGCAGGTGGTCGAAAAGGGCGGTACCGCAACCCGCGCCTCGCTGGTAGGTTATCGCGTATCCGGGAAGACGGGCACCGCGTTCAAATCGATCGCCGGCGGCTATTCGACTGACCGCATCATGGCGGTGTTTGCCGGCTTGGTGCCGGCGTCCCACCCGAAATTGGCCACGGTGGTGGTGATCGATGAGCCGAGCCGCGATGTGCACGAGGTCGGTACGTTGGCCCAGGGCGGTACGGTGGCGGCGCCGGTATTCGCCAGCGTGATGTCCGGCGCGCTGCGCTTGATGGATGTGCCGCCGGATGATTTGCAGAATGTGCCGGCGGCGACTCTCGTCCAGGCCAACGATTCGCCGTGAGTACCTCACTCATGTGGCTGCTCGATGGCATCGCGGCGCTGCCGGCGAATGAATCGCGCGTGCTCGATATCACTCTCGACAGCCGCCAAGTGCGCGCCGGCAGCCTGTTTTTCGCATTGCCCGGCCGCAGCGTGCATGGGCTGCAGTTCGCAGCGGAGGCCGCCGCGCGCGGCGCCGCCGTGGTGCTGTGGGAACCCAGCGCCGAGGCGGAACTGCCGAAGCTGCCGCCGACGGTGTTCGCGGCAGCAATACCGCGGCTCAAGGACTTGGTGGGGCGCATCGCCGATCGGTTTTTCAATTGGCCCTCCTCGCAGCTGCGCATCACGGGCATTACGGGAACCAATGGCAAGACCACCTGCGCCTATTTGTTGGCGCAATGTCTCGAGCGCTTGGGGTCCCAGGCGGCCTACATGGGCACCATCGGTTGGGGTCGTATCGCCTCGCTCGAAGCGCACACGCTCACCACCCCCGATGTGGTCACGGTGCATCGCGAACTCGCGCAACTGCGGGCCTCAGGGGTGCGCGAGGTGGCGATGGAAGTGTCATCGCAGGCTCTGGATCAGGGTCGCGTCGCCGGCGTGCGTTTCCACTCGGCCGCGTTCACTAATTTGACCCGCGACCACTTGGATTATCACGAGACCATGGCCGCCTACGGAGCCGCCAAGGCACGCCTGTTCGCGGTCCCCGATCTGCAGCACATCATCGTCAACGTAGGCGATGCCTTCGGCCGCGAATTCGCGCAGAACTATGCCGGGCGCGCGCCGCTCACCGCCATTTGGATCGGTGCGGGTGATTCTGGGTGGCTGGCCGAACGCGCAGTGAGCGCCTCCCAGGTGTCCTTGGGCCTGCACGGAATCTCGATGCAGCTCGACGGCAGCTTCGGCAAGGCGGAGGTCGCAACTCGGCTGCTGGGCCGCTTCAATGCCGAGAATGCTCTGCTGGTGATCGCCTGTCTGTTGTCCCGGGGCGCTTCGCTCAGCGAGGCGGCACGGGTGCTCGCGACCTGCCTGGCGCCTCCCGGCCGCATGGAAGTGATAGAAAGCGGCGCTCACGACAAGCCAATGGCCGTGGTCGACTACGCGCATACGCCCGATGCGTTGGCCAAGGCCTTGGGCGCACTGCGGGAACATTGCAAAGGCGCGCTGTGGTGCGTGTTCGGTTGCGGGGGCGATCGCGACCCCGGCAAGCGCGTGGGTATGGGCGCCGTAGCCGACGATTTGGCCGATCACATCATCGTCACCGATGACAACCCGCGCTCCGAGAATCCGCAAGCTATTACCCGCGCCATCACCGGCGGCATCAAAGCGCACGCGGTGCGGGTCATTCACGATCGCGGCGAAGCCATAGGCACGGCGCTCCGGGAAGCGCAGGTGCAGGACGTCGTGCTGATCGCCGGCAAGGGTCACGAGGACTACCAGATTTACGGCGATACCAGGCGCAGTTTCAGCGACAAGCGTGAAGCGCAGCGCTATCTCGGGGTAGCAGCATGAAGCGAACCTTGGGCGACGCCGCAACGGCCGTCGGCGGCCAACTGGTCGGCGATGATCATCCGTACGGCGCGGTGGCCACCGACAGCCGCACACTCGCCCCCGGCGCGCTGTTCGTCGCCTTGCGCGGACCGAACTTCGACGGCTGCGAGTTCGTCGCGGCGGCGGCGGCGCGCGGCGCCATCGGCGCCATCGTGGAACACGCCGTGCCCCATGCGCTGCCGCAGGTCGTGGTTCCGGACACTCTGCGCGCGCTGCAGCAATTAGGCAGCAAATGGCGCGCCGCTTTCACCATCCCCATCGTTGCGATCGCGGGCAGCAACGGCAAGACCACCGTCAAGGAAATGACCGCCGCCATCCTGTCGCGCATGGGTTTGTGCATGGCGACTTATGGCAACTTGAACAATCACATCGGCGTGCCCGTGACCTTGATGCGCCTCGAAGCCTCGCATCGCAGCGCGGTGGTCGAGATGGGCGCGAATCGCATCGGCGATGTCGCTGAGTTGGTGCGCCTCGCGCGGCCCACCGTGGGTCTGATCAACAACGCCGGCGCCGAGCATCTCGAGGGCTTCGGCAATTTGGACGGGGTCGCGCAGGGCGAGGGCGAAATGGTGTCCTGCCTCGAGCCTGCGGCCACCGCTATCATCAATGCCGACGATGCATATGCCGGCTACTGGCGCGGCGTCGCCGCGCCGCACCGCATCCTCACCTTTGGCCTACATGCGGCCGCGGACTACATGGCGCAGCACTCGGTTCAGAGCATCGAGCGCGGCGAATTCGCCACGCGCTTCACGCTGCAATGTCCGCTGGGGCAGCGCTCGATCACACTCAAGGCGGGCGGCGCACACAACATCGTCAATGCATTGGCCGCAGCCGCCGCAGCCGGCGCCGCAGGCGCGTCCCTCGATGAAATCGCCCTCGGCCTCGCGGATTTTCGGGCCGTCGCCGGGCGCCTGCAGTTGAAACCCGGGCCGCGCGACAGCTGGATCATCGACGACTCCTACAACGCCAACCCGAGCTCGGTGCGCGCTGGATTGGAGGTGTTGCGCTCGCTACCGGGCACGACTTGGTTGGTGCTCGGCGACATGGCGGAGCTCGGTGAATATGCCGAAAACAGCCATGCGCACATGGGCGCCTATGCCCGGGACTGCGGGATCAAGCGCTTGTTCGCCTTGGGACCGCAAAGCTCGCGCGCAGTCGAAACTTTCGGTTCCGGCGCCGAGTGGTTCGCGGACGCCGAGTCTCTGACTCGCCGCTTGCAGGCCGAACTGGTGCCGGGGGTGACCGTATTGATCAAGGGGTCGCGCGTCAATCGCTTGGAAAGGGTGGTGCAGGCGCTCACCGGCGGCGGCATCGGATCCGGCCCCCTGATGAGAGCGAGCTAGCGCCATGCTGCTTTCCGTTACTGAATATCTCGCCCGGTTTTACTCCGGTTTCCATGTCTTTCAATACCTGACGCTGCGCGGCATTCTGGCGGCGGTCACCGCGTTGGCGTTGGCGCTGTTCATCGGCCCGACCATGATAGAGATGCTGAATCGCTACCAGATCGGGCAGCGCGTGCGCAGCGACGGTCCGCAATCGCATTTACAGAAATCGGGTACACCCACCATGGGCGGCGGTCTCATCTTGGTGGCCATGGGTTTGGGCACTTTCCTGTGGGCCGACCTGTCCAGCCGCTTCGTGTGGATATTGTTGGCGACCACATTGGGTTTCGGATTGATCGGCTTCTACGACGACTATTTGAAATTGGTCGTGGGCAACTCGAAGGGCCTGGCGGCGCGCTATAAATACCTGGCGCAGTCATTGGTCGGATTGGCCACGATCATGACTCTGCACCACCTGCGCCAATCTCCGGCAGAGACCTCGCTGTATGTGCCCTTTTTCAAGACCGTGGCCGTACCCATGTCCACCGCCGGATTCGTCGCGCTCTGCTACTTCGTCATCGTCGGCACCAGCAATGCCGTGAATCTGACCGACGGCCTCGACGGCCTCGCCATTATGCCGGCCGTGATGGTGGCCGCCGCTCTCGGCGTATTCGCCTACGTCACGGGCAATTTCAAGTTCGCCATGTACTTGCAGATCCCCTACATCCCCGGCGTCGGCGAGGCGCTCATTTTCAGCGCCTCCATGGTGGGCGCGGGCCTCGGTTTTCTGTGGTTCAACTCCTATCCGGCCCAGGTGTTCATGGGCGATGTGGGCGCTTTGGCGATCGGCGCGGCGCTCGGCACCCTCGCCGTGATCGTACGGCAGGAAATCGTGCTGTTCGTCATGGGCGGGGTCTTCGTGCTGGAGACCGTCTCGGTGATGTTGCAGGTGGCCTCGTTCAAACTCACCGGCAAGCGAATATTCCGCATGGCGCCGATTCATCATCATTTTGAACTCAAGGGGTGGGCCGAACCGAAAGTGATCGTGCGTTTCTGGATCATCAGTTTCGTGCTGGTGCTGGCGGGTCTTGCAACCTTGAAGATCCGCTGATGCACAGCGTCGTCGTCGGTCTGGGCAAGACGGGGGCTTCGTGCCTGCGCTATCTGACCAAGCGCGGCATTGCAGTGAGCGCCACCGATACGCGTAGGGCCCCGCCGGGGCTCGCCGAGTTGGGCGGCCTCGCGAACTCGCTCGACCTGCGGCTCGGCGGCTTCGATTTATCGCTGCTCGACGACGCTTCGCAGCTGCTGATGTCGCCCGGGGTCTCGCTCGAGGAACCCATTGTCCGCACGGCACGGGACCGGGGCATCGCAGTACTGGGCGATGTGGAGCTGTTCGCGCGCAATGTCCAGGCGCCGGTGATCGGCATCACCGGCACCAACGGCAAAAGCACAGTCACGAGCCTGGTGGCGCGCATGGCCGCGGCGGCGGGACGCAAGGTGCTCGCCGGCGGAAATTTGGGAGTTCCGGCTCTCGATTTGCTCGAACAGCCCACCCCCGATCTGTATGTACTTGAGCTGTCGAGCTTTCAACTCGAGACCACGTCCTCGTTGCGGCTTAAGGCGGCAGTGGTTCTGAACGTGACGGCCGACCACATGGATCGCTATCCATCGGTGGCGGCTTACGCGCAGGCCAAATCGCGGATTTTCGCCAAGGCAGCGACGAGGGTGTTGAATGCGGACGATCCCTGGGTGGCAGCCATGCGCGGGCCGGACTGCGACGCCGCGCATACGGTGACGTTCTCCGTTGAGCGCGCGGACGCCGACTTCTCCTTACTGCGCAGCGGCGGTCAGATCCTTCTGGCCCGCCAAGGTGTGGGGTTGCTGGACACCGCGCGCATGAAAATCTTTGGCCTGCACAATGCCGCCAATGCGCTCGCGGCATTGGCCTTGGGGCAAGCAGCGGGGTTACCCATGCCCAAGATGCTGGAGGCGCTGGAGTCCTTCCCCGGACTTGCGCACCGCTCTACGTTTCTCGCCGATGTGGCCGGTGTGCGCTATGTCGATGACTCCAAGGGCACGAATGTGGGTGCGACCATCGCGGCGGTTGCCGGGATGCCGGGGTCTTTGGTGATGATTGCCGGGGGCGAGGGCAAGGGCCAGGACTTCGCGCCGCTTGCAGATGCCTTTCGCGGCAAGGTGCGGCATGTGGTGCTGATCGGCCGGGATGCGCCCGCGGTGGCGGCGGCCTTGAAGGGCGTGTGCCCCACGGAGACTGTAGCCACCATGCAAGAGGCCGTGGCGGCCGCCGGGCGCGCCGCGCGGGCGGGCGACACGGTACTGTTGTCGCCGGCCTGCGCCAGCCTCGACATGTTTCGCGACTATGGGCATCGCGGCGATGTATTTGCGGCCGCGGTCCGAAACTTGGCTGCGCGGCGCACATGACCACCGCCACCATGTCCTACGGAATGCGGGCGCGCGAACGCATGCCCTTCGCCTGGGATTACGTCACCTTGGGGCTGGTGGCCAGCTTGTTGCTGGTCGGTTTGATCATGGTCACTTCGGCCTCGATGTCCATCGCAGCGCGCGATCTTGGCAATCCGTTCTATTTTCTCGAGCGGCAATTTGTATTCGGGTTCGCCGGTCTGTTGTTCGCCTGGGTGGTCACGCGAGTACCGACCGAGTTTTGGGATAAGTACAGTCTTGCGCTGCTGTGCCTGGGGTTGGTGTTGCTGTTCCTGGTGCTGATTCCGGGCATCGGTGCCACCGTCAACGGCGCGCGTCGCTGGCTGCGGTTCGGGCCGGTCAATTTCCAGGTGTCCGAGCTTGCCAAAGTGCTGGTGCTGACCTGGGTGTGCAGCTACTGCGTGCGCAAGCGCAACGAGCTGGAACAAACCCTGCCTGGTCTTGCCAAGCCGGTAGGACTGCTCGCTGTCGCCGCTGTGCTGTTGCTGCTCGAGCCCGACTTCGGCGCCGCCACGGTGCTGTTCGCCACCGGCTTTGCCGTGCTGTTCGTCGCCGGCGCTCGGCTGCGTTACGTGCTGTTGCTGGTTTCGGCCGCGGCCCTGGCTTTTGCGGTGCTGGCGCTTACTTCCGCTTATCGACTGAAGCGCCTCACTGGATTTTTGCACCCCTGGGATGATCCCTTCAACGGCGGTTTTCAATTGACGCAGTCGCTGATCGCCATCGGGCGCGGCTCTTGGTTCGGCGTGGGTCTCGGCAGCAGCGTGCAGAAATTGTTTTATTTGCCCGAGGCGCATACCGACTTCGTATTCGCCGTGCTGGCCGAGGAGCTGGGGCTGGTCGGCGTTCTCGGTGTGATCGCGCTGTTCATGGCGCTGGTGTGGCGGGCGTTTCAGATTTCGCGCATGGCGGCCCAAGCCGGCATGCGTTTCCAATCCTATGTGGCGCTGGCCTTCGGCGTGTGGCTGGGATTGCAGGCCAGCGTGAACATCGGCGTCAACATGGGCGTGCTGCCGACCAAAGGCCTGACCCTGCCGCTGCTGAGCTACGGCCGCAGCAGCTTGTTGGTGAGCCTTGCATGGCTGGGAGTGGCGCTGCGGATTTATCACGAGGTGAAGTGCAGCTCACGCTCCGCGGTAATGCGCATGCCGGGCGGTGTCCGTTGAACGGTGTTCCATCTGAGGGCGGCCCCGTGCTCATCATGGCGGGCGGCACCGGCGGCCATGTATTTCCCGCGCTCGCGGTGGCCAAAGTGTTGCGCGATCGCGGCGTCGGCGTGGTGTGGCTGGGCGTGCCCGGGAGCATGGAGTCGCGGTTGGTGCCGGCGAATGGGTTCGCGATCGAGTGGGTACGGGTTGCGGGTATTCGCGGCAAGGGCCTGAAGACCTGGTTGCTCGCGCCCTTTGGACTCGTTAGAGCCGTGGCGCAGGCGGTGGGTGTACTGCGCCGGGTGCAGCCGCGTGTCGTCCTGGGCGCAGGCGGCTATGTCAGCGGCCCAGGCGGAATCGCTGCATGGCTGCTGCGAATTCCCTTGTTAATCCATGAACAGAATGCCATCGCTGGTTTGACCAACCGTTGGCTGGCGCGTCTCGCGAACCAGGTGCTGGAAGCATTCCCGGGAAGTTTCCCACCGCAAGCTCAAGCACGCGCCATCGGCAATCCGGTACGTGCCGACATCGCGGCCACGCCTGCGCCGCGCGAGCGCTTCGCGGACCGGGAAGTCCGCTCGCGTTTGTTGGTGTTCGGCGGCAGTCAGGGCGCGCAGCGTCTGAACTCCGTGGTTCCGCAGGCGCTTGCGCTGGTAGCTGCGCAGATTCGGCCGCAGGTCCGGCACCAGGCCGGCGAGCGCGGCCTCACGGCGGCGCGCGCCGCCTACGCACAGGCGAAGGTCGAGGCGGACGTTCTGCCATTCATCGAGGACATGGCGGCGGCCTATGCCTGGGCCGATCTTGCCTTATGCCGTGCCGGCGCTATGACCATTGCCGAGCTGCAGGCGGCGGGCTTGGGCGCCATCTTAGTGCCGCTGCCGGTGGCCAGCGACGATCATCAAACCAAGAACGCTGAAGTCATGGTGAAGTCCGGCGCCGCGAGGCTCATTCAGGAGCGCGATCTCACGCCCGAGCATCTGGGCGAGGTCATCAGTGAACTGCTCGCGGATCGAGCGCGGGTTCTGAAGATGGCCGAAGCCGCGCGCCGCTCGCGGGTCATCGATGCGGCGGCACAACTGGCCGATCTGTGCATGGCTGCCGGGGCGCACGCATGAACGAACGCTCGCTCACTGCCGACCGAACGGGGACCAGCGAACGGACGCGCAAGAGCGATCGCACCCGCACGGAAGATCGCATGCGCCGGATTCATCGCATCCACCTGGTCGGCATCGGCGGCAGCGGCATGGGAGGTATTGCCGAGGTGCTGATCAACTTGGGCTACCAAGTGCAGGGTTCGGACCTCAAGTCAAACCCGGTCACCCAGCGCCTGGCGCGCTTAGGCGCAACAATTTTCGTCGGTCATTCGGCGGATCATTTGGGTGCGGCCGACGTCGTGGTGGTTTCGAGCGCCGTCAACCGTACCAACCCGGAAGTCGCGGCGGCGCTGGCTAAGCGCATTCCGGTGGTGCCGCGCGCGGAAATGCTCGGCGAACTGATGCGCTTTCGGTACTCCATCGCCGTGGCCGGCACCCATGGTAAGACCACCACCACCAGCTTGGTGGCGAGCGCGCTCGCCGAAGGCGGCTTGGATCCCACCTTCGTCATCGGCGGGCGGCTGAAGAGCGCCGACAGCAACGCCAAACTTGGCGCAGGCCGCTATCTGGTGGCCGAGGCAGATGAGAGCGATGCCTCGTTCATGCACCTGCAGCCGATGATCGCCATCGTCACCAATATCGACAATGATCATTTGGCCACCCATGAGGGCGATTTCTCGCGGCTCAAGCAAAGCTTCGTCGATTTCCTGCACAACCTGCCGTTTTATGGACTAGCGGTGCTGTGCGGCGACGACGAGCAGGTGCGTAGCATTTTGGAGTCTGTGGCGCGTCCCTTCGTGACCTACGGCTTCGAACCGGAGGCGGACATTCGTGCCGTCGATGTGGTGCGCGCTGGCCTGCAGTCGCGCTACCAGGCGTTGCGCGCAGGCCATGAGCCTCTGTCCATTACCGTCAACCTGCCCGGCCGTCACAATGTCCTGAATTCACTGGCGGCGGTCGCGGTGGCGACCGAGCTGGACATTCCCGATGCCGCGATTCAACGCGCGCTGGCGCAATTCCAAGGCATCGATCGGCGCTTGCAACAATTGGGTGAAATCCAGTGGGCGGGCGGTCGCGCACTGGTAGTCGATGACTATGGTCATCATCCGACGGAGGTTGCGGCCACCTTGGACGCGGTACGCCAGGGCTGGCCGTCGCGGCGTCTGGTGCTGGTGTTCCAGCCGCACCGCTACACCCGTACCCGCGATTTGTTGGACGACTTCGGGCGGGTGCTCGGCGAATGCGATGTGCTGCTGGTTACCGAAGTGTATGCGGCCGGCGAGGCCCCCATCGCGGGTGCCGACGGCCGCGCCATTTGCCGCGCGGTTCGCTCGCGTGGCGTGATGGAACCGGTGTTCGTGGAGCGCGTCGACGATCTCGCCGACAGCTTGCGTGGGGTGCTGCACGACGGCGATGTCGTGCTGACCATGGGCGCCGGCAATATCGGCGCCGTTGCCCACGACCTGAAGAGCCGCTTCGCGGCGGGAGCGGCGGCATGAGCGCGCAACGACTGGCCGATCTTTCGCCGGAATACTCCGCGCGAGTCTTGCACGACGTGCCCATGGCGCGGCATACGTCGTGGCATGTGGGCGGTCCGGCCGATTTCTTCTTCACGCCCCGCGACGTCATGGACCTGATGGCCTTCATGCGTCAGCTACCGCCGGAGGTGCCGCTGCTGTGGATTGGCCTGGGCAGCAATCTCTTAGTGCGCGACGGTGGAATCCGCGGTGCCGTCATCTCCACGCATGGCGCGCTCGGCGCACTGGAACGCCTGAGCGCAACGCGCATCCAGGCCGAGGCCGGCGTGCCCTGCGCCAAAATCGCGCGGCAATGCGTGAAATGGGGCTTGGGGCCGGCGGAGTTCTTTGCCGGTATTCCCGGCACCCTGGGTGGAGCGCTGGCCATGAATGCCGGCGCCTGGGGTGGAGAGACTTGGCGCCATGTCGTCGAAGTCGACGTGCTCGATCGCCACGGCTCACGGCACACGCGCAAGGCCGCCGAATATGAGATCGGCTATCGCACGGTGAAGGGGCCCGGCAACGAGTGGTTCGTCGGCGCGCGGCTCGAGTTCGAGCGCAGGCCCGGCGTCAGTGCCGCAGCCATCCGCGAACTGCTGGACAAGCGCAAGCAGGCGCAGCCCATCGGCGAGTGGAGTTGTGGATCGGTGTTCACCAATCCGCCGGGCGATCACGCGGCCCGCTTGATCGAAAACGCGGGCCTCAAGGGCTTTCGCATCGGCGATGCCTCCGTGTCAGAGAAGCACGCGAACTTCATTATCAACCACGGGCGCGCGCTTGCGGCGGACGTTGAGGCGTTGATCCTGCATGTGCAGGCCAGCGTCGCGAGAGTTCATGGGATAGTTCTGCACACTGAAGTACGCATCGTCGGGGTCCTGGCATGAGCCTGCTCACCCTGAAACAGGCCGGCCGGCGCGCCGCCTCGGCCGCGGAATTCGGCAAGGTGGCGGTGCTGCTGGGCGGCGACTCCACCGAGCGCGAGATTTCGCTGTTGAGCGGCAATGCAGTGCTCGCGGCTTTGCAGCGCCGGGGCGTGAATGCGCACGGCTTCGATCCGCAGGATCGCCCCATCCAGAATTTGGCGAGCGAGGGTTTCGATCGGGCGTGGATCGCCTTGCATGGGCCCGGCGGCGAGGATGGACTGATGCAGGGTGCGCTGGAATGGTTGGGGGTTCCCTATACGGGCAGCGGCGTCCTCGCTTCGGCGCTGACCATGGACAAGCTCAAGACTAAGCGCGTCGTGGTCGGCGCGGGCTACGCCGCGCCTGACTATGCCGTGTTATCGCGCCCGGAGGATTTGCCGCCCGCGCTGGAACGCATCGGCCTGCCCATCATGGTCAAGCCGGCCTCGCAGGGTTCGAGTGTCGGGATCACCAAGGTCAACAGCGCCGCCGAACTACCGGGCGCATATGCCGAGGCGCGCGCCATCGATCCCATCGTGTTCGCGGAAACCTTCATCAGCGGCGACGAATACACCGTGGGCGTGCTGCAAGAGCGCGGCCTGCCGTCCATCCGCATCCAGCCCGCCACCGAGTTCTACGACTACCAGGCGAAGTACTTTCGCAACGACACGCAGTATCACTGCCCGAGCGGCCTCGACGCTAAGGCCGAAGCCGAACTGCAGGCGTCGGCGCTCGCGGCCTTTCAAGTGACCGACTGTTTCGGCTGGGGCAGAGTCGATTTCATGCGCGACCGCAACAGCGGGAAATTCTACTTCATCGAAATCAACACCACTCCGGGCATGACGGATCACAGTCTGGTGCCCATGGCGGCGCGCCAATCCGGCATCGACTTCGAAGAGCTGGTGTGGCGGGTCCTTGAAACCAGTTTCCTGCGGGAGCGAAAATGAACTTGAACTGGCTCCTGCGCCGCAATCGATTCAAGAACAAGCCCAAGGTTCAGAAGCCGCGATGGAAGTGGCCCACCTTCAAGATCGAGTGGCGCACGCTGGCGCTGCTGGCGCGCCGCGCTGCGCTGCTGGTAGTGCTGGTGGGAGGGCTGGCAGCGCTCACTTGGGCGCTGGATCGTCCGGTGCGAATCATTTCGATGGATGGCAGCTTCCAGCGCGTCTCCCCCGGACAAATCGAAAAGGCCGTGGCACCTTTCAGCCAGTCGGGCTTCATGTCGGCGGACCTCGACGGCATTCAACGTGCGGTCGAAGCGCTGCCCTGGGTGGAGCATGCCCGAATCCAGCGCCACTGGCCCAATAGCCTGCACGTCACCGTGATCGAGCAAACCGCCGCCGCGCGCTGGCGCGAGTCGGGTCTCTTGAACACCCGCGGCGAACTCTTCGTCAGGGCGGCGGCGCATGTGCCCGCGGAACTGCCTCACTTGAGCGGCCCCGAGGGCTCCGAATCGCAGGTGGCGCAGCGCTATTTATCGGTCCAAGGGCGGATGCTCGAGGCGGGTATGCGCATCGCCGCACTGCGTCTCGATCCGCGCGGCGCCTGGGAAATGGATCTTGACAGCGGGGTGACCGTGCGTTTAGGGAGGCGCGAAGTCGATGAACGCATCGATCGCTTCATCCACACCGCATCGCAGGTTATTGCGCACCGTTTGAATGAAATTACCTACGTCGACATGCGCTACTCCAATGGCTTCGCCATCGGCTGGCGCAATCCGGCGGTGCCTGCATCGGCACCGTCCAGACATGCCGACGATACCGACGTTTAGAGGTTGCTACGATACATGGCTAAGCGTTCTGATCGAAATCTCGTAGTGGGCCTGGACATAGGCACCAGCAAGGTCGTCGCCATCGTCGGCGAAATCAAGGCCGACGGCCAGCTCGAGATCATCGGCATCGGCAGCCACCCCTCACGCGGCCTGAAAAAGGGCGTCGTGGTCAATATAGAGTCCACGGTGCAGTCCATCCAGCGGGCCGTGGAAGAAGCTGAATTGATGGCCGGCTGTGAAATCCACTCGGTGTATGCCGGCATCGCCGGCAGCCATGTGCGCAGCCTCAATTCGCACGGCATCGTCGCCATCAAGGACAAAGAAGTGGTGCAGGGCGATGTCGAGCGCGTCATCGACGCGGCCAAGGCTGTCGCTATCCCTGCCGATCAAAAGATCCTGCATGTGCTGCCGCAGGAATACATCATCGACAGCCAGGAAGGCATACGCGATCCCATCGGCATGTCGGGCGTGCGCCTCGAAGCCAAGGTGCACATCGTCACCGGCGCCGACAGCGCTGCGCAGAACATCGTCAAGTGCGTACAGCGCTGCGGCCTTGCCGTCGACGACATTGTCCTGGAGCAGCTCGCCTCGAGCTATGCCGTGCTCACCGAGGATGAAAAGGATCTCGGCGTGTGCGTGGTGGACATCGGCGGCGGCACCACCGACATAGCAGTATTCGGCGGCGGCGCGATTCGTCACACCGCGGTGATCCCGATCGCCGGCGACCAGGTGACCAACGACATCGCCGTGTCCATGCGCACTCCTACTCAGTACGCCGAGGACATCAAAATCAAGTACGCCTGCGCTCTGTCGCAGCTGGCGAATCCCGACGAGACCATCGAAGTGCCGAGCGTGGGCGATCGTCCGCCGCGGCGCCTGGCGCGCCAAACCCTGGCGGAGATCGTCGAGCCGCGCTACGAGGAATTATTCGGTTTGATTCGCGATGAACTGCGCCGCGCCGGTTTGGAGGAGCAGGTGGCGACCGGCATCGTGCTCACCGGCGGCAGTTCCAAGATGGAGGGCGCCATCGAACTCGCGGAGGAAGTGTTCCATATGCCGGTGCGTCTCGGCATCCCGCAGTACGTCAGCGGGTTGGTGGACGTGGTGAGCAATCCGATTCATGCGACGGGCGTGGGGCTGCTGCTCTACGCCAAGGGGAATCTCGATGTGCAACGCACGGACGCGCCGCTGCTGGCCGGCGGCATGAAGAATGTTTTTGAACGAATGAAGGCCTGGTTTGCGGGCAATTTTTAAAGCGACGTTGCTGTATTAATTAAAATAGGAGAACTGGAATGTTCGAACTGATGGATTCTTATAGTCAAAGTGCCGTCATCAAGGTGCTGGGCGTTGGCGGCGGCGGCGGCAACGCCGTCTCGCACATGGTCCAAGCCGGTCTCGAGGGCGTGGATTTCATCTGCATCAACACCGATGCGCAGGCGCTGAAGCACTCCAAGGTGCGCACCGCATTGCAAATCGGCTGCAACATAACCAAGGGTTTGGGCGCCGGCGCCGACCCCGAAGTGGGCCGTCAAGCCGCGATGGAAGATCGCGACCGCATCATCGAACTCATCGAGGGCTGCGACATGCTGTTCATCACCGCCGGCATGGGCGGCGGCACCGGAACGGGCGCGGCTCCGGTGGTGGCACAGGTCGCCAAGGAACTCGGCATCCTGACGGTGGCCGTCGTCACCCGGCCCTTCGAGATGGAAGGCAACAAGCGCTCGCGCGTGGCCGACAACGGCATGCTGGAGCTATCCAAGTATGTGGACTCTCTGATCACCATTCCCAACCAGAAGCTGTTGTCCGTGCTGGGCAGCAGCACCACGCTGCTCGATGCCTTCAAGGCGGCGAACACCGTACTGCAGGGAGCGGTGCAGGGCATTGCGGAACTCATCACCCGGCCGGGCCTGATCAACGTCGACTTTGCCGACGTGCGCACCGTCATGTCCGAAACCGGCATGGCCATGATGGGTTCGGGCAGTGCGGCGGGCGACGATCGGGCGCGCGAAGCGGCCGAAGCGGCGATTTCTAGCCCGCTGCTCGAGGACATCAATCTCTCAGGTGCCCAAGGCATCTTGGTCAATGTCACCGCCGGCATGGATTTGTCCATCGGTGAATTCCAGGAAGTGGGCAATGTCATCAAGCAATTCGCTTCCGATGAAGCCACGGTGGTGGTGGGCACGGTCATCGACCCCGACATGGCCAACCAGATTCGGGTTACGGTCGTGGCCACGGGTCTAGGGAAGCCGGTGGCGACAGCGCGGCCTGCGGCTCAACAAATGCAGGCGAGCGTGGCGGCGATCGCGCCTCCGCTGACCATGCGGGTGGTGCGTCCCAAATCGCCGATGGCGCCCACCGACTACGCGATGCTGGATAAGCCGACGGTACAGCGGCAGCGCGCCGTGGGGGACGGGCTGCGGGCGGATGTGGAATCGGAGGACTTGTTGGATATACCGGCGTTTTTGCGGCGCCAGGCGGACTAGCAGGAAGATCGCGGTTACATTCCAGATTTTGGCGCCTGCGGGGATTGGATTCCCTGCAGGCGCCGGTTTGGCTGGATGTCCTTTAGACCGGGGTATGCGGTGTGGTACCTTTGCCAGTCTTAACATAGTGCGGTTTCAGGCAGATGTTGAATCAGAGAACACTCAAGAATTCGATTCGCGCCACGGGGGTGGGGCTGCACACAGGCAAGAAGGTCCTGATGACCCTGCGGCCGGCTCTGCCGGATACCGGCATTGTGTTCCGGCGCACGGATTTGGATCACCCGGTCGATATCAAGGCGCATGCCGAGAATGTCGGCGACACGACCATGGGCACCACCCTTCATAAGGGCGATGTCAAAGTGTCCACAGTCGAGCATCTTCTTTCCGCGTTGGCTGGGCTGGGCATCGACAACGCCTTGGTGGAAGTGAGTGCCGGTGAGGTCCCGATCATGGACGGCAGCGCCGGGCCGTTTGTGTTCCTACTGCAGTCGGCGGGCATCGAGGAGCAAAAGGCTCCTAAGCGCTTCACCCGCATCCTCGAAAGCCTGCAGGTCGATGATGGCGACAAGTGGGCGCGCTTCGATCCCTATGACGGCTTCAAGGTGAACTTCGAAATCGAATTCAATCACCCCACCTTCAAGAAGCACTCACAAGTCGCTTCTATGGATTTTTCGACCACTTCGTTCCTTCGCGAGGTGAGCCGCGCGCGCACCTTCGGCTTCATGCGCGATTTAGAGAGCCTGCGGGCGCGAAATCTGGCGCTCGGCGGCAACATGGACAATGCCATCGTGCTCGATGACTATCGGGTGTTGAACGAAGATGGCCTGCGCTACGAAGACGAATTCGTGAAACACAAGATTCTCGACGCCATCGGCGATCTATACCTGTTGGGGCACAGCCTGATCGGTGAATTCAGCGGCTACAAGTCGGGGCATGCGCTGAACAATAAGCTGCTGCGAACCCTCATCGGCACGCAGAGCGCTTGGCAGGAAGTGACCTTCGAAAGCTTGGCTGATGCGCCGATTTCCTACGTGGCCGCGGCGGCGGCGCGCGCTTAAGTCATCCCCTCGACTCGGGCGTAGGCCCGCACCTCTTCACCGCTTGATCGACGGCTGCCGCGATTTCCGCATGGCACACTTATTCATTGCTCACCACGGGTGCTGGCGGCACGACGCGAATTCGCACGCTGACGATGGCTACGCCCGCTGACACCGCGACCTGCTTGCGGACGGATTCTGTTAAATACCGCAGACGCGAAGCCCAGACCGCGCCAACGACCCCTATAGTCAGTCGCCCCTGCTCGATGCCGGCGCTGGCCACCGCCTGAGCAAGCCGGACGGGCAGAGCCTCGCGCACCTGCTCGACGACCAGGGACCGCTCCCGCGACCGGCTCTTGAGCGCAGTTAGTTTGTTTCCAGTTCGTGACAATAAGTCACTGACGCTCCTAGGATTTTGCATGGCAACAGCGGGATCGGGGAGTAGGCACCATGGTAAACCGTGCGGAAATCCTTGTTTTGAGTCAATTTTCTGCATAGTCTACGCCCACCGCTCGGGGCATAGTCTCGATCTTCCGTAGGACATAATGCACCGGTTTGAAGCACGATGACGGCGTTGGAAGAATCATCCATATGAATGTCTTTTTTGTTGGCCGCAAGTCTGGCCGGGTGAAACAATTTGACCTGCGCCACCCCGTAGTGGTGGCGGCTGCTGTGTTCCTGGTGCTCGGCATCGTCGGCGGGGCTTTTTCGGTGGGGGTTGATTTAGGCGCGCGTCACGGTGCCGCCGGCCCCATCAATGAGCTGGGTAACTGGTCGGCCGCTGTGTTGCGGCAGCAGGCGCAAATCGAAGACGTCAAGCGCGTCCTGCAGGAAAAGGTCAATGCCCTGGCCATGCGCGTCGGCCAGATGAACGCCAATGTCATCCGCGTTAACGCCCTGGGCAAGCGCCTGACCCGCATGGCGAACCTAAACGACGGCGAATTCGACTTCGGCAACCCCCCGGCTCTGGGCGGCTCCGAGGGCGGCTCGGACGGTCAGCCTGCGCAAATACCAAACCTCACGGCCATGGTCGATGACCTGCAGACTCAACTATCCAGCCGCGAACAGCAATTGGGCGTGCTGGAGAACATGATTCTGACGCGGGAACTCAACAAGCAGGTGTACCCGGAAGGCCGGCCGGTGCAGGACGGCTGGATTTCCTCCTATTTCGGACGCCGCGCGGATCCCTTCACCGGCTATTCCGCTGTGCACAAGGGGCTGGACTTTGCGGGTCCTGAAGGCACTAAGGTGTCGTCGGTTGCGGCGGGTCTAGTGACCTTCGCGGGCGACCGCTCCGGCTTCGGCCAGATGGTGGAGATCAATCACGGGAATGGCCTGGCCACGCGCTATTGCCACAATGAAAAAGTATTGGTCAAGCAGGGCCAGATGATACGCAAAGGCCAAGAAGTAGCGTTGATGGGCTCCACCGGACGATCGACGGGTCCCCACCTGCACTTCGAAGTGCTGAAAAACGGCACCCAAGTCGATCCCTTGCGCTTTATCGGCGAGGATCGTTAAGCGCCAAGGACGGTAGTCCCTAAGTTCGGTTCCGATCGTTAAAGTCTCGGCCGTCCGCTCCCGCTTCCGAAACGATTTCCCGCTCCTCCGGTCTATCCGTACAATACCCAGTTTTCTCAAGGACTCCCTCGCGTGTGGAAGCTTCTGACCCAAGTATTTGGCAGCCGTAATCAGCGCCTGGTGAAGGAGCTGAGCCGTACCGTCGCGGCCGTGAATGTTCTCGAGGCGAGCATAGGCGCGCTGACGGACGAGCAATTCCCGGAAAAGACGCGCGAACTCAAGGCACGTTTCGCGGCGGGCACTTCGCTGAACGACCTAGTGCCCGAGGCCTTTGCCCTGGTGCGCGAAGCCTCGCGCCGCCGCTTAAGCCTGCGGCACTTCGATGTGCAATTGATCGGCGGCCTGGCACTGCACTCCGGCAAGATCGCGGAAATGCGCACGGGCGAGGGTAAGACGCTGATGTCCACCCTGCCGGCGTACCTGAACGCTCTCAGCGGCGAGGGCGTGCACGTGGTTACGGTCAACGAATACCTGGCGCAGCGCGACTCCGAGTGGATGGGTCCGGTGTTCCGCTTTCTCGGACTGGAGGTGGGCGTCATTAAGAACGCGCAGTCGTCGGACGAAAAGCGCGCGGCTTACGCCTGCGACATCACCTATGGCACGAACAATGAGTTCGGCTTCGATTACCTGCGTGACAACCTCGCGTTCCGCCTAGAGGATCGCGTCCAGCGCAAGCTGTCCTTCGCCATCGTCGACGAAGTCGATTCGATCTTGATCGACGAAGCACGTACGCCCTTGATCATCTCGGGTCCCGCCGAGGAGAGTACCGAGCTGTACATCAAGATCAACGCGCTGATCCCGCGCCTGATTCGACAGAAAACCGAGGACGGTCCCGGCGATTACGCCGTGGATGAAAAGACCAAGCAGGCGACGCTCACCGAAGACGGCCATCAAAAGGTCGAAGAGCTGATGGCCGAGATCGGCCTGCTGCGCGATGGCGAAAGCTTGTACGACGCTACCAATATTCGCCTGATGCATCACCTGAACGCCGCGCTGCGCGCGCATTCCTTGTACAAGCGCGACGTCGAGTACATCGTGCGCGAGAGCGAAGTGATCATCGTCGACGAATTCACCGGCCGCACCATGCAGGGCCGCCGCTGGTCCGACGGCCTGCATCAAGCCGTGGAAGCCAAGGAGGGTGTGAAGGTCCGCGAAGAAAACCAGACTGTCGCATCCATCACGTTCCAGAATTACTTCCGGTTGTACTCGAAATTGTCCGGCATGACGGGCACCGCGGACACTGAGGCCTTCGAATTCCAGCAGATTTACGGCCTGGAAGTGGTGGTGATCCCCACGCACAAGCCGATGATCCGCACGGACAAGTCGGATCTGGTATTTCTCTCCGAGCAGGATAAGTTTCAGGCCATCCTCGAAGACATCCAGGATTGCGTGAAGCGTGGCCAGCCGGTACTGGTGGGCACAACGTCGATCGAAACGTCGGAACGGCTTGCCAAGCTATTGCAGGGCGCGAAGATCCCTCACGAGGTACTCAACGCCAAGCAGCATGAGCGCGAGGCGCACATCGTCGCTGAGGCCGGCCGACCCGGTGCGATCACGATTGCCACCAATATGGCGGGCCGCGGCACGGACATCGTGCTCGGCGGCAGTCCGCAGACGCAAATCGACGCCATCCAGAATCCCAACGAGACTGAGCTTGCGCAAATTCACGATGAATGGCGCAAACGCCACGAGCAAGTGCTGGCCGCCGGCGGGCTGCACATCGTCGGCACCGAGCGCCATGAATCGCGGCGCATCGACAATCAATTGCGCGGCCGATCCGGCCGCCAGGGCGACCCAGGCTCCAGCCGCTTCTATTTGTCGCTCGAAGATAATTTGATGCGAATTTTCGGCGACCCGACCCGCATGAAGGCGCTTATGACCCGGGTGGGCATGAAGGCGGGGGAGGCCATCGAAAGCGGCATGTTGACGCGCCAAATCGAGAGAGCGCAGCGGCGAGTCGAGCAGCACAACTTCGATGCCCGCAAGCAGCTGCTAGAATATGACGACGTCGCGAATGATCAACGGCGCGTGATTTACCAGCAGCGCACCGACCTGATGAGCGCCGAGGATGTGGCCGAGGCCGTCAAAGGCATTCGCGAGGACGTGGTCGCTCAGTTGGTGGATCAATACGTGCCGGGCGGTGCGCCCGAAGAGCAGTGGGATGTACCCGGCTTAGGCCAAGCCATCGAGCGGGACTTTGGACCGGTACTGCCCATCGATGTGTGGGTGAAAGCCGAAGAAGCAGGCGACGCCGCGGGCTTGCGCGGCAAAATCATCACCGCGCTCGAAGAGGCCTACGATCAGAAACAGGCCAGCGTCGGCGCTCAGGTCATGCGCTATATCGAAAAAGAGGTGATGCTGCGCACCCTCGATCAACACTGGCGCGAGCATCTGGCCGCGATGGACTACATGCGGCAAGGGATTTTCCTGCGCAGCTACGCGCAGAAGAACCCGAAGCAGGAGTACAAGCGCGAGGCATTCGAATTGTTCTCTGCCATGCTGGATCGCATCAAGTTCGACACCGTGACCACCGTGTCGAAGATTCAAGTGCGCAGCCAGGCCGAGATCGAGCGCGAGGAACTCGAGCGCCAGCACAGATTGGCGCGTGCCCTGCAGGCGCAGCATGCCGAGGCGATTTCGCCGATTCAGGCCATGCCGGCCTTAGGCGACGCCGGTGGCGGCGATCCGTCCGGTTTCGGCGGCAATGTCATGGAAATGGATCCGCGCGCGAACGCTTCTCACGCCGAGCCCTTCGTGCGTGCCGTGCCCAAAGTGGGGCGTAACGAGCCCTGTCCCTGCGGGTCAGGCCGCAAGTACAAGCACTGTCACGGCGCTTTGCAGCAAGCGAGCGGTTGAGTCCCGAAGATTCGCGGCCCATCGTTCACGTCGTCGCCGCTGCGGTGATCGACGCGATGGGTCGCGTGCTGATCGCACAGCGGCCTGTAGGCAAGCACCTGGCGGGCGGCTGGGAATTCCCTGGCGGGAAGCTGGAGGTGGGCGAGGAACGCCGGGCGGGGCTAGCACGGGAACTGTACGAAGAGCTCGGCATCACTATTATTGGCATACCTCGGCCTCTGATCCGGGTGAGCCACGCCTACCCGTCTCGCGAAGTGCTTCTCGATATATGCGTCGTGACGCGTTACCGCGGCGTAGCGGAGGGCCTAGACGGCCAGGCATTGCGCTGGTGTAGCCAGGACGAGTTGGCCACGGCGGATCTATTGCCTGCGGATAAGCCCGTGGTGGCGGCGCTGCGGTTGCCGGAGCGACTGACTCGGGTCGCGTCGCGCGACTACACCATCGGCGATACGAGTTCGCTCGGAATTCAACCTGGCGCGAAAGCCGGCAATCACCATTGTCTCCACGGCGTGTTTTGCTCGACTGTGAGCGAGGCGCTTGGAGCCGCGAGGGCGGGTGCCGGCTTTTTGGTCATGTGCGACGCGCATCCGCGCAAGGAACTGGCCGGTTTGTGCCGGCGGGTCCCAGTCCCGGTCTATGCGCGAGGCATCGAGCTTGAGGAAGCGTGGGCGTCAGGTGCCAGCGGTCTAAACGAAATAATTGGCTAAATGCGCAATTATTGCCTCTAGCATATTCGTCGCAACCGCTCCTCAGCCGACTTTCTCTTCGAGCTCACTGTCGAAGAGTTCGCGAACTTGAAGAGGCAATTTGCAACATCAAAGCCTGGGCGCTCTGGCCGGAGAAAACCGCCGCTCGCGTTCACAGAACGCGGAGCTATATATTGCGCACAGTCATGCGAGGGCTCTCACTACTGCCGCAAATTGTCATCAAAGAATCGCTTGATCGTCGCGTAAGCATGCCGGCCATCGTGCTGCCGTGTGAGTCCATGCTTCGCTCCGGGATACACCATGACGTCGAATGGCTTGCCCAAATCCTGCAGCCGGCGGAATAGCTTGGTGCTGTGCAGAAATAGCACATTGTCATCCGCCATCCCGTGCATCACCAAAAGTTTACCTTTGAGGTCCTTGGCGTAGGGCAGCACCGAACTTGCCGTATAGCCCGCTACGTTGTCTTGGGGCCGATCAAGGTAGCGTTCCGTGTAGTGGGTATCGTACAGGCTCCAATCGGTGACGGGCGCGCCCGCGACGCCGGCGCGAAATACCTCCGGGGCTTTGAACATCAACATGAGCGTCATGTAGCCTCCGTAGCTCCAGCCCCAGACGCCGATGCGTGCGGGGTCCACGAAGCCCTGCGCGGCAAGCCAGCGCGCGCCCTGCACTTGGTCGGCCACTTCAACTTCGCCCAGCTTGTCGTGAATTGGGGCTTGGAATGCCGTGCCACGGAAGGCAGTACCGCGATTGTCGAGTTGAAAAACGACGTAGCCCGCGCGAGTCAGGATTTGCGTGAATGAACTGCCTGTCCAATTGTCGAGCACCCTCTGCACCCCTGGGCCACCATAAACATCGACGATGGCGGGGTAGCGCTTGGCTGGATCGAAGTGCAGCGGCTTGAACACTCGGTAATGCAGTGTCTGGCCGTCGGCGGCGCTGAGTGTGCCGAATTCAGGTACGGAATTGTCCGCAAGATAGGGCGCGTCCGGATGCTGCGCGTCCAAACGATTCTCAAGCAATTGCGCCAGCGGCTTGCCGTCTGCAGCATGCAGACCGACTTGAGGTGGTTGGGTGCGGCTGGTGAAGCTATCGAGGTAAAAGCTTGCATCCCGTGCCATGACGATGCCGTGCAAGCCATCGTTTTGGGAGATGCGTTCGATCCTGTGCGGATCGTGGGCATCCAGGGAGGTGCTATAGAGTTGTCGCTCTGTGGGACTTTTCTCGGTAGCTGTGAAATATACCAAGCGACTTTTCTCGTCGATGCCCTTGATGGCTCGAGTCCTAAAATCATCGACATTCCATGCGCCGGCCGTGAG
>JANYLM010000096.1 GCA_025357835.1 Gammaproteobacteria bacterium | reverse complement strand
CCAATGCCAGAGCCGCCAGCGAACGAGTGTCGCGGGAGCGCTGACCGGTGTGCGTGTCGACGACGCAACCCGGGAGGAAGTCCAGACCTTCGAATGTGCGCCAGCGGCCGAATGCGCAGGCCCGCAGGCGTAGCCTCGTATAGCGCGTCGGCCCGGGAAAACATGGTTAGCAAGTTGACCACGTACTGCTCAGCCTGCTCGTCGAGTCCCACGTGTTGATGTTCGCTCGCCGCGTGAAACGCGTCACGAAAGAATTCGCGTAAAGAACTGACCGCCACAAGTGATCCCGCAGACACGGCTTGCATGCTTGGTATCCTCTTCTTACTGACACCATCCTATCGACAACGCTACGCGCAAGTGAAGCGCAAAAGCGCGAACCAGTGTCATAAAATACCTATATTTTTAGCGGTTTTGAAATCAGCAATCAAGGCGGTAGGCTGCTAAGTGTGCCGCGCATCTCTTTGGCGCTAGAGAATTTCCGCGAGCGTCGAAATGGTGCGAGGCGGCGCGGCCAGGGCCTTCGGCCACTCGCGCGCATCGCGGTTCAGCCACACCGCTTGCATTCCCGCCCGCCTCGCACCGATGACGTCGGCCAAGGGATCGTCGCCGATGTGCAGCACCTGCGCCGCCTCGACGCCGGCGAGCTTCATCAGCCGTGCGAAAATGCGCGCGTCCGGTTTGGCGGCGCCCGCCGCGCTCGCGGTAACGTGGCCGGCGAACAGATCCGCGATACCACAGCGCCGCAGATCCGCGTTGCCGTTGCTGAGCGCGAACAGGCGATAGCGCCTGCTCAGTCGCAGCAGCGCCGGCCGCACATCGGCATAGAACTCGACCCGATTGCGCGCGTCGAAAAACACTTCCATCGCCTCGTCGGCCAGCGACTCCGCGTAACCCGCCGCGCCGAATAGTTCCTGGAGCGCGCGTAGACGCAGAAAAGTCAGATCATGGCTGCGTTCCGGAAACCGCTGGGCCAGGTCGGCGCGCTGCGCACGCATCGACTCGATGCCATGATCGCTTACCGTTTGCGGATAGTGGGTGCGCAGCCACGACAGCAACACGTCCTCGGCGGCGGCGATGACGGGACCCACCGGCCACAGGGTGTCGTCCAAATCCAGACTCAGTACGAGAGGAGGGTTCATCGGGGTATTCTAATCCTCATGCCGCCCTTGATTTCCTTCATGGTAGCTATGTTATCATTGCAGTAAGGAGTGATAACATGATACGGACTCAGATTTCATTCGATAAGCCGCTCTACGATCGGGCCAAGCGTGCTGCCAAACGTCAGGGCGTCTCCTTGGCCGAATTATGCCGCCGTAGCGTTGCCGAGGCCGTGGGACGAGACGATACCGGACATCCGTGGATGAGCTACATCGGTATTGTTGACGGCGATCGAAATGACAGTGCGAGCGTCGACGACGTAGTCTATGGGCGCGACGCGCCTTGAACGAGGTGGCGTTTCTTGATTCCGGTATCTTCATAGCCGCGCTCAGTCGGCGCGATCGTCTGCATGCACAGGCAGTCGAGCTTTTCGGGCGCGCGGGGACGCGCTGGGTTACTTCGTTGTTGGTAATTTCGGAATCCTATTCTTGGTTCCTCCACCGGCATGGTGAGGAAGCAGCAAGAAGCTTCCGGTCGTTTAGTTCGGCTCTGACTGGGCTTACTATACTGCCCGTGACGCTCGACGATCACACAAGGACATTGCGCGTGCTCGATCGGTTTCGGGGTACCAAGTTAACTTACGTGGATGCGGCATCACTGGGCTGGATCGAGCAGCGTAAAATCAAAACAGTTTGGAGCACAGACCATCACCTCGGCCTGACAGGCGCCGAGATTTTACCGCGGTCTTAGGGAGAAAAGCGCAATGGTTGCCCATCGTCTTACGAGCGTCTTCGCTCTGCTCTTCTTCAGAGCCGCGACATCGGCAGCTGCCGGCAGCGTCGCCTCGGACCAATTGCAGCCCTTCACCGTGCAAGACCTGGTGCGCCTCGAACGGATATCGGAAATCGCCGCATCTCCCGACGGCAAACGCGTCGCTTATACTCTGCGGACCACCGAGATGGAGGCTAACAAAGGCCGCACCGGTATTTGGCTGGCGGACGCCAGCCCGCGGACGTCGCGCGGCGCCGCCGCTCAACGCCTCACCGATATCGCCGCCAATTCCAGTTCCGCCGAGTGGAGCCCCGACGGACGCTTCATCTATTTTCTGTCGAATCGAAGCGGCTCCACACAGGTGTGGAGGGTCGCGGCCGGCTCCGCACGACATGGCGAGCAGCGATCTTTCGATGCGCCGGGCGCCGCCGCGGCGCAGGTCACTGATCTGCCGCTAGACGTCGGCAGCTTTCGCGTCTCTCCCAAAGGAGACCGGATAGTGGTGAGTGCGGAGGTCTTTTTGGATTGCCCGGATCTGGCCTGCACTAAGCAACGCCTGGAAGCGGCGGAGCACTCCAACGCCAAGGGCGTTCTATACACCCGGCTGTTCGTCAGGCACTGGGACAGCTGGAGCGACGAGCGCCGCTCGCAGCTGTTTGCGATGGCTCTGGACGATGTGGCGCGCGGAACTCCGGTTCCCTTAACCGGCGGCATAGGCGATGTACCCAGCAAACCCTTCGGCGGCCGTGAAGACTATGCGTTCAGCCCGGACGGGACCCAGGTGGCGTTCTCCGTGCGCGCCACCGCAGGTGAGCCCTGGTCCACCAACTTCGACATCTATGAGGTCGCTGCCGCCGGCGGAACGCCGCGCAATTTGACCGCGGAGAATCCCGCCTGGGACGGGCAGCCTGCCTACTCGCCCGACGGCACGCAACTCGCCTATGCGGCCATGGATAGGCCGGGCTTCGAAGCCGATCGCTTTCATCTGGTCTTACTGAATCTGAAGTCGGGCATGAAGCGCCCGCTCACCTTGAATTGGGATCGATCGATCGCGAGCTTTGCTTGGTCGCGCGACGGCAAGAGCCTGTTTGCCGCCACCGACCACTTGGGGCAGCGGCCGCTCTGGTCCATCGATGCGAGGACCGGCAGAGCATCCGCGATCACCGGATCCGGCGAAGTGGAAGGGTTCAGCGCCGGCACTCGCAAGGTGTTTTACGCATTCAGCAGTCTGGGGGGACCCGCCGATCTGTACGCAGTTGGATTCGCCGGCGGCCTACCGCAGCAGCTAACCCACGTGAACCAAGCAGCTCTGGCGCAACGAAAGTTCGGCGAGTACGAACAATTCAGTTTCGCCGGTTGGAACGGTGAAAATGTCTTCG
Source organism: Gammaproteobacteria bacterium (assembly GCA_025357835.1). Lineage (GTDB taxonomy): Bacteria > Pseudomonadota > Gammaproteobacteria > Steroidobacterales > Steroidobacteraceae > Bog-1198. The sequence continues at coordinate 36,989 of JANYLM010000096.1, read as the reverse complement.
GCTATGTCGTCAAGCCGCCAGATTTCAAACGCGATCAGAAATATCCCCTGGCATTCCTGGTGCACGGCGGCCCGCAGGGCAGCTTCGCGAACTCCTGGAATTGGCGCTGGAACGCCCAGGCCTTCGCCGGCGCCGGCTACGGCGTCGTCATGATCGATTTCCATGGTTCCACAGGCTACGGCCAGGCGTTCACGGATTCCATCAGCGGCGACTGGGGCGGCAAACCGTTCGAGGATCTGAAGCTGGGCCTGGAGGCGGCGCTCAAGCAGTATCCCTGGCTGGACGGCGATCACGCCTGCGCGCTCGGCGGGTCTTACGGCGGCTACATGATGAACTGGATCGCGGGCCAATGGCCGGATCGCTTCAAGTGCCTGGTGAGCCACGACGGTATTTTCGACAATCGCAGCATGTACTACTCCACCGAGGAACTGTGGTTCCCCGAGCACGAATTCAGCGCACCCGAATATCAGAACCCCGCACCCTATGCCAAGCACAATCCCGTGGACTACGTAAGCAAGTGGAAAACACCGACCTTGGTGATTCACGGCCAACAAGACTATCGCGTCCCCGACTCCCAGGGCCTCGCGGTATTTACGGCGTTGCAGCGGCAAGGAATACCCAGCGAGTTTCTGTACTTCCCGAGCGAAAACCATTGGGTGCTGAAACCGGCCGACAGCATCCAATGGTACGACACCGTGCTCGCCTGGCTGAATCGCTGGACGCAACCATGAGCCGGATGTTGCTTACTTAGCACCTAACTATTGGCGCATCGTTCGTCGCGGTGAGCCCCAGGATAAGGCCTTAATCCGCCGAGCAATACAAACCTGGTTCGCCGGCTTGAGTGTGTGCCGCCCCCCTTGACGTTCTAAGGCGCGCTTCACGATACGAGCTACTGCGTTACGGCTCTACTGCGCGCCATGCGGCGGGATATTTTTCGCCCAGTTGCATAATTCGCTGCAGCAGGTCGTTGTAGCTCATGCCGGCTTTTCGCGCCGACTGCGCGAAGTCCTCGGCGGCGGAGATGTTGGGGTTGGCGTTCGCTTCCAGCACGAACAGCTCGCCGTCGGGCCGCAGCCGAAAATCCATGCGCGCGTAGCCCGTCAAATGCAATGCGCGAAAAATGCGCTTCGACAATTGTTCCAGTCTGGCCACGGTGCCGTCGGGCAGGTTCTCCGCGGCCGCCGTGGTTATGCCATAGCGTTGTTGATAGCCACGGTCCCATTTCACTTTGCGGGTGGCGATTGCCGGCAGGTTCTCGGGCAGCGATCCGAAAGTCATCTCCCATACGGGCAGCACCTTGAGCCGGTCGTTGCCGAGCACCCCCACATAGAGTTCACGGCCCTCGATGTACTCTTCGACCAAGGCATCGGAGTGCGTCTGCTCGTGAATGAAGGCGATTCGCTCCGTCAATTGCTTCTGGTCCGCAACCACCGAGGCGTGCGCGATCCCCAACGAGGCATCTTCGGTCGATGACTTCACGAACAGCGGAAAGCGCAGCTTGTTTGGAATGCGCGATTTCTTGCCGCGGGCGAATACCATGAATTGCGGCGTGGGCACCCGGTGATAGGACAGCAATTGCTTCGACAGCACCTTGTCGCGCGACAGCAGCATGCCGCGCGGATTGCAGCCGGTGTAGGGTTGGTGCATCAGTTCGAGGAATGCCACGACGTGCTGATCGTAGGTGACGATGCCGTCGAATTCCTCGAGCAAGTTGAACACCACGTGCGGCTTCCAGTCGATGATGGCGCGGCGCAATTCGGACAGGCTGTCGCTCAAGCCCAAGGGCCTGACCTCATGACCCTGCGCTTTCAAATGCGAAATGACGTCGTATTCGGTGCGCCATTCGTCGATCTCTTTCTCGGTCGAACCGGTTAAAGAGTCCGGAGGCACCAGCGTGGAGTGCACGAGAACCAGGGCACGTATCTTTTTCACTGCGGAGGCCGACTCAAAGTGAAACCCTAGGCAATTGCCGCTCTTCGTAAGACTCCGCCAGCCGCGCGATCACCCACTGCAACTGTGGCTTCAGCTCACGCCGCGAACCGCGCACGAACAAATTCAAGGACTCGCAGCGTTCGATCATGAGGCGCAGCACTTGATGCACCAGATACTCGCTGAATGCCCCGGAACGAACGATCTGTTGGCGCATAGGGGTGCGCAACTCTCGCAGCACGCTCGCCGCCTTAGGAGCGATGCGAGTGCGCGGCGCCGTGGTGAACACCTTGAGCAGCAATTCATCGGCGCCGCAGCGGCGCGGCAGGCGGTAGTGCGCCAGCTTTTGCTGGTAGTGTTCGCGCAGAGTGCGCGTCTCCTGCGTCACATCTTCAACTGTGCTGCGGTCCTTGACCGCCGGCTTGGCAAACCCGATGTCGCTCGCCAGCGTGTCGATAAATTCCAGTTTTGCATACGCCGGCCAGCCTGAATATTCGCGCCGCCAAGGCGAATTCGGCTTGAGCCAGACGGCGAAGGTCTCGGCGAAATCTTCGGTGGGATGAGCTTGGGCGTACCAGGCCCCCAGGTGCTGCACGAAGCGGCGGCTTCCCGGCCGCGGACGATAGGTGTCGGGATACGGCAGCGAGGCCGGACCGAACACGGCACGCCAGCTACTGCGGCGTCTTAACCGGTAAGCCGAATCGATGGCGTGCCCGGCTTCATGGCGCAGTATGCGCATCAGCCAATTGCGGTTGCCGCCCTCCACCTCGCGCATGAAGCGCCGCTCGATGCTCATCAAGCGCCGATGAGCGAGATAGAACGGGATGGCGATCCCGGGTATGCCGTCGGGCGAGAACCATTCTTGCGCCAGCCAGCAGTGCGGCCGAAACCGTATGCCCCTCATCTGAAGCTCGCGGTACAGTCGCTGAATGGCATCCTCCAGCTCCGTCCCTTGGACCTTAAGCTTTAGGTCGCAGAAGCGCAGACTGAGCAATTGATCATCGGACAGCGTTTCCCAGGCATGGCGCTGCTTGCGTGGCCGGCGGGAGCCGGCAGCCGTGATACGGGTTTGCAGCATATTCAGTGAAGCCGGTATGTCTCTCGAGGAATCTTAACTTCAAACGGATCTTAATCTCGCATTTCGAGCTCTGCCGCCATTTCGTCTTCATCGGCTTCGCTCATCGCTTCGATTGCCCGCCGGCCCTCGAGGCCCGCGAAATCGAACAGCGCCGGGTCCGCGAGCTGGGAACCGGCGACATTGCAAATGCTGGAGAAAATGGACTCGATACGGCCGGGAAATTTCTGCTCCCAGTCGCGCAGCATGCTCTTCACCACCAGCCTCTGCATGTTGGTCTGCGAACCGCACAGCGTACAGGGAATGATTGGGAACTCGCGGGCGGCAGCATAGCGGGCAATGGACGCTTCGCTCACATAGGCCAGCGGGCGGATCACGATATGGCGGCGGCTCTCGCTAAGCAGCTTCGGCGGCATGGCCTTCAGACGGCCGCCGAAGAACATATTCAGGAACAGGGTCTCGACGATGTCGTCACGGTGGTGGCCCAATGCGATTTTGGTAATACCGTTCTCGGCCGCAAAGCGGTACAAGGCGCCGCGGCGCAGACGCGAGCACAGGCCGCACATAGTCTTGCCGTCGGGGATGACGCGTTTGACCACGGCATAAGTGTTCTGCTCGATGATGCGGAACCGAACACCCAGATTCTCCAGGTATGTTGGCAGGACCTCGGCGGGGAAGCCCGGCTGCTTTTGGTCGAGATTGACCGCGGTGATCTCGAAGCTCACCGGCGCGCTGCGCTGCAGGCTCAACAGGATGTCGAGCAGGGCATAAGAGTCCTTGCCGCCGGACATGCAGACCATGATGTGATCCCCGTCGGCGATCATATGATAGTCGGCGATGGCCTTGCCCACGGAACCGCGCAACTGAGCCTGCAGTTTCTTGAAATTATTGGAAGTGCGCCGTACCTCGAGGGTCATGCATTCATCCTCAGGGAATCTCGAGGTACTTGGCTTCCAAGTACCTCAGATACGCGGCCGCGGTCAACGGTTTACCCGTCGCCTGTTTGATGAGTTCCTGAACCGGCAATCGAGCGCCGACGCCGTGCACATTGTCGCGCAGCCAATCCATGACGCCGCCGAAATGGCCGGCGGCGATTTCCTCATCCAGCGAGGGCCGCGCCGCGCGCATGGCTTCGTTGAGCTGGCCGGCGATGACGGCGCCAAGGACGTACGAGGGGAAGTATCCGAAATGCCCAACCGCCCAATGAATATCCTGCAGGCAGCCATCGATGTCATTCGTCGGACGAATATTCAGGCGCTGTTCGAGGTTGGCATTCCATGCCTCGGGTAAATCGGCGACGGGCAGCGAGCCCTCGAGGATCTTTTTCTCGAGCTCGTAGCGCAGCATGATGTGCACGGGATACGTGAGCTCATCGGCGTCCATGCGGACGCTGCTGCGCTTCACGCGAATCAAGTGACGGTAGAGATTGGCCTCTTCCCATTCCGGGCCGCTCACCTGCAAATATTTTTCCATCAGCGGCCGCACATACTTTACGAAGGAGCGGCTGCGGCACAGATTCATTTCAAAAAGCAGGGACTGGCTCTCTTCGAGCGCCAGGCCGCGATCGCGGCCCACCGGCTGATCGCGCCACTGCAGCGGCAACCCTAAATCGTACATTGCATGGCCGGTTTCATGCACCGCGCCCAATAGACCCGAGAATGGATCGTTCAAATCGAAACGCGTGGTCACCCGAATGTCGCCGGGAACGCCCTCGGTGAAGGGATGCTCGCTTTCGTCGAGGCGCCCGCGGTCGAAGGGAAACCCCAAGGCCTTGAGCACGTCCACGCACAAGGAGCGCTGGCGCACCACCGTGAATTTGCCGGCCAGCGGCGCGGGCGCGTGAGCGGCTTGGACTTCGATGGCCTCGTTGATGAGACCGGGAAGCTTGCGCGACAGCGCCTTGAATATGGTGTCTATGTCCGCCGTCGAAATGCCCGGTGTGAATCCGTCGACCAGGGCATCATAGGGCGCCAAACCTCGCGCCTGCCCGAGCAGCGCCGCCTTGTCGCGCACCAGGCTAACCACCTCTTCCAAGTGGGGCGCCAGCAATTTGAAGTCATTGGCTTTCTTGGCTTCGACCCAAAACACCTCGGCGCGAGCGGTGGCCTTGGCCAGTCGCGAGATGAGCGATGGCGGCGTGGCGATGGCGTGATCGCGCTGGCGGCGCATCTCGTGCAAATTGGCCAGCGGCCAATCCTCCAGCTGGGAAGCACCCGCCTCGGCGCGCTCCAGCAGGCGCGCCACCTTCGGCGTGGTGAGCAGAGCGTGGTGCTCGGTCTCAAGCGCCGCCAATTGCTCGCCGCGCACATCGGCGCTGCCGCGCGGCATCATCACCGCGGCGTCCCAGCGCAACAGCGATAGTGCACCGCGAAATGCGTGCAGGCGGCGAAACTCTTGTTCCAATTGCTCGTAGGGCGAGGCAGCCATGATTACCTTGTGGGCGACGCTGTACCGAGCGGCGCTCTTTCGTTTGGCTGCCGAGTTTAGCAGACGGTGGTCTGGATTCGGACGCTCTACTTAAAAAAACTTATTTATTTCAATGGGTTACAAAAATTACCGGCAAATCGTCAGCTATCCGTGAGCTCAGCGCACGCCTTTGAGCGAGAAAGATCCCATTTGGTGAAACGGCAGGTCGCGCAGCAAGGGCAAATCGACGCTGGCCGCTCCGCTCAGATCATAGTCGATGGAGTCAGCGTTTTGATCCATCTTGTTGGCCAGCTTGAGCAAAGCCAGCGCCATATTGGCGGTAATCATCATGTCGAAGTCGGAGTTGCCCCCGGCCGGCACAACGAAGGGCCGATCGATCTGCCCCTGGGCCAAGTGCTCGCCTCCCACGTTCAAAGAGGCATGCAGTCCGCTTACTGGAAGCGCGCGATCGTTGGGATTGTGGATAGTGAATTTAGCGCGAAAGGTCTGCTGTAAAAGACTCCCCCCGACCATCTCGATACCCACCACCGACACGGTGGGTCTTTCGAAATTCGGGGTCAGCAGCGAGCACGCGGATAGGCATAACAGCGCGCCCAACAACCATAAAGGTTTGTGCATCAACATTCTCTTGGCGTGCATGGCAACATATACGGAAATGATACCTATAATATTCATCGATAGAAGACGCCTGCACCGCAGCCTCATGCGGCAGTTCATGGTTATGGCCATCGCTGTGTGCGGCGCCACGGCTGGCGTAGCCCGCGAGCCGGCCATGGCCGCTCCTTCCGCCCCTGACACTTCCGTAACCGCCGCTCCACCTGTTGCTGCCCCTGCCGCGGCGGCCGCGCCCAACGTGAATACCCCAGCCCAGTCATCGGCATGCCTCGAGTCCGCAGACGGCTACCTACGCGCACATCTTGCGGGCGCCATCGACGCCAACATAGATTGGCCGAACAGCGGCACCCACTGCGAGGGAGAATATCGAGACAAGCCGCCCGGTGTTCGGCTTAGTTTTCAGCGCGTGGCCGGCGGAACGCCTGATTTACTGCTGGTCTTCGGTCTGAGCGGAGTTCGTGCCGGCAAGCCTGCGCATGCGGTGGGCGCCAATCTGACCATTATTGTGCAAGGCACGAGCCACATCTACGGCACCCTCGGCGACACCCGCTGCACGGTGGATTCATTGACACAGCGGCCGCTAACCGCCGCGGGCTCCTACCGGGTCGAAGCAAGAGGCTTTTGCACATCGCCGGCGCACGCCATACGCGGCGACGGCGATGTTTTGATGAGCACTTTCGAATTCGCGGGAATTGTAAACTACTCGAGCGAACAGAAATAACCGGAGCCGTTTGCCATGCGGAAATCATCTTCTATTGTGGCAGCGTTGTTGTGGGCCTGTACGGTACTCACCGGTAGCAGCTCGGGCGCCCAGGAGACTGCGCCGGAAGCTCTATCGGCGTTTCCCCAAAGCCTGCTGGCCATACGAACTACCGCCGGCAAGGTAGTCAATTTCAAAATATGGACGGCCGACAATCCCCGCCGCGAGGAACAGGGACTGATGTTCGTCCGCGACATGGACGAACACGCCGGCATGCTCTTTCTGTTCCCCGGCAATCCGCAGCCCGTGATGTGGATGAAGAACACCTACCTATCGCTCGATTTGCTGTTCATCAGCGCGCAAGGACGGATCGAATACATCGCTGCCCAGGCGACGCCCTTGTCGCTGTCGATGATTCACTCGCCGAAACCCTCTCTGGCGGTGTTGGAGCTCAAGGGCGGAGCCAGTGAGCGCCTGGGATTGAAGGTCGGCGATAGTGTGGTGCATGTGAGCTTTCACAACGTCCACTGAACTCCTTCACAGGGCTATGGCAAGGAGCACCCCATCGCCGACAATTCCGCCGCGGACGGCCCCTTGCAGAATCGCCGGGTTTCGTTGCACGCTGCTACTTCCTTTGCGCGCTCTCGCCGAGGGAGCTCGACCTCACGGCAAACGCGTTGCGCTCGCGAACGCTCGTGACATAAAGGTCCTGGTTCTTGAAGTCGATGCTCAGCGAGGCGACTGTTCCAAGCACGTCCATGCCGACGATCATGGCGGGGGTGTCCCTGAGTCCCCATACTTTGAATACATGAAAATCGCCGTAAACGATCGCAACATCACTGATGTGCAGCGGGTCGATGGTAATAAGTGGAGCCGCCGCGATCTCGCCGGGCTCGACCTCTTCGGTGGCGCCGTACACCGAGGTGAGTTGCACGAGCATCCCGAGAGACGGAGTCTTTTTGATCGCGTTGCGCAGCGCCAGGTTGCCCAGCGTACGCTCGGACCCCGTGTCGATAATGGCGATGACACGCACGGAACCCACCTTAGCCTCGACGGTAATCAGACCATGAGTCGGAGCAAGCGTGTGGATCTTGATGCCTTCCGAACGCGTGAAAGTCTCGATGTGACGTGAAATTGCGACCCGATTGCGTTGGAAATCGATCATCAAACTTTTCTCTTTGAGCCCCGCTGCGCCCAGAATCCCATCGGCGCCGCCCATCACCGACGCCCATACCACGGGCAAATTCGTTCCATCGAGGGTCAGGTCGCCCGCTTGCAGCCGGTCGACCGTCACGAACGAAGCCTGCGCAACACCGGTGATGCCGTTCACCGCCACCGTAGATTCGTCCGAGGGTTTGAGGCCCAAGGCGGCCACCAATCTAGGCGAAATGGTCGAACGGTTAGCGCCGGTATCGACGATGAAACGATAGGGCCCTCGACCATTGACCATCACGGGCACGACGACGCGCCCAATATGATCATGCGTGGTCGGCGACGCGAACAATGCGTCGGTCCCAGTCGGCGCAAGCGGCACCGCCTGCGCCTCGCCGAGCGGCGCGGCAATGGCCGGGCCCACTGCGGCGAATAGCGTCGCCAGCAGGAAAGCGCTCCGCAGCCCGCACCATAGGTAGCGAGGCGAAAATACGATATTATTCATCTAAGAACCGTAGCACGATCCGCGCTGGTCCGACGTTGCTTCAACCCCCATTGCGTCGCATTTGGAGTATCTACACGCTGTGAATGCGACACCGATGACCGAACCCGAGGCGCGCGCGCTAGCGGACGCCATTGTCCAAGTCTCAGCCAACCAACCCCCTTCTGAAGCCTTGAAGTTGGTGGAGGCAGCGTTGGCACGCGCGCCGCAGCAACCGATCGTGCTAAATGCCGCCGGCGGCCACATGGTCCGGAGCGGCGACGCGGGCCGTGCCCGGGAGTTGTACGAGCGTGCAATCGCGGTCGATCCCGGCTCGAAGGTCCTGTGGTTGAACCTCGCGACGGCGTGCCGCAGTCTTGACGACAAGAAGGCCGAAGAGGCAGCGCTCGACAAGGCACTGGCCCTGGAGCCCCGCTACGTCCTTGCGCTTCTGCAGAAGGCAGATCTCATGGAGCGGCTCGACAAGCCAAAAACGGCGGCAACGATCTACAGCGCGGCTCTTGATTGCGTGGCCTCAGGCACACCGGTGCCGCAGAATATCGCAGCCGCGCTAACGCACGCCCAGGCGGTCGTGAACGCCAACGCCGGCACATTGGAAACCTTCCTCGAGCGGGAACTCGGCCCTGTGCGGCAGCAGCATTCCGGCGCGGATCAGCAGCGCTACGATGCCTGTCGCGACGTGTTCCTGCGTAAGCGGCGCGTGTACACGCATGAGCCCAAGGGTTTTCTGTTTCCCTACCTGCCGGCAATCGAGTTCTTCCGGCGGGAGGATTTCCCGTGGCTCGACACGCTCGAAGCGGCCACCGAGGACATTGCCGCCGAAGCCCTGGCGGCATTCGCGGGCGATCGTGCCGGTTTCAAACCATACGTCGACTTTCCCGCGACCACCCCCATGGACCAATGGGCGCCACTCAATCATTCGCAGGACTGGAGTATCTACTCGCTGTTGAACGATGGCGATTCGCTCAAGGAGCACATCGAGAAGTGCCCCAAAACCGCCGCCGTGCTGGCCCAACTGCCCCTTTGCGATATTCCAAACTACGCACCCGGCGCCTATTTCTCGGTACTCAAGCCTCGCACCCGGCTCCCGGCGCACACGGGTACCACCAACACGCGTTCTATCGTGCATCTACCGCTCGTCATCCCCGAGGGCTGCGGCTTTCGGGTCGGCTCCCAGGTGCGGGCGTGGCACAGGGGCAAGGCCTGGGTGTTCGACGACACCGTCGACCACGAAGCGTGGAACGACAGTGACCAGATTCGCATCGTTTTGATTTTCGACATCTGGAATCCGCTGCTGACGGCGGCCGAACGCGACCTCGTCCGAGCCTTCACCGTCGGCATCGGCCGGTATTACGGCGCGGGTGCGCCCGAACTGGGCTCGCGATGAACCGCTTCGAACTACGATGGTCCCTGCTGCTCCTCGCTCTCTCGGTGGTGCCGGCTTACGCGGGCAGCGAGCCGGTGGGGGATGGCCTGCGGCGGTGCGCCCGGGAAACCGACGAACAGCAGCGGCTAGCCTGCTTCGACGCTCTGGCGAGCGCGCTGCCCCAAATCAAGACGGATCAATTCGGTATGACGGTGGGTATTGCCCACAAGCGCGATCCGACGGCCGGATTTGACAAGACCGAAGTGCTCACCGGAAAGATCAACGGTTTGCAGGAGGTGGCAAACGGCCAATTGATCTTCACTCTGGATAACGGGCAGCTCTGGATCCAGACCGAACCGAAACCGGGCATGCACTTCAGCGTGGGGGAAGCCATACAGGTTGAACAAGGTGCGATGGGATCGCTCTGGCTCGCGGCTGATCATCACCGCAAGACCCGGGTTAAACGGGTTCAATAGGCGCGCCGGCGGCCAGAGGCGCAAGCGCAGCAGCTATCTCGGCGACGAGTTCATCCCAGCCGCCTTCTGACTGGCGAAACAGCCGCATCGTGGGATACCAGGGGCTGTCGCTGCGGGCCTGCATCCATCGCCAATCGGGGGTGGCGCCGAGTGCAACCCACACCGGACGGCCGAGGGCGCCGGCGAGGTGTGCGACGGAAGTATCGGAACTGATCACCAGATCCAGATTTGCCATGACGGCTGCCGTATCGAGAAATGCATCCGGCCCGCCATCGAATTCGGATCCGAGATCGAGGATCCGGTCTCGGAACATGCAGTCACTCAATTGTTCAACTCCCGCGCCCTTCTGTAGCGACACGAGGCTGAGGGACGACAACTCTGCCAGCGGCTTCAGCGCCTCGAGCGCGAACGAACGCCCTTGCGCCCAGATGAGCTTCTCGACGACGGGGTTGCCCTGCCACGCGATCCCGACGCGCAGTCCCGCAAGTCCTCGCAAGCGCTCCGACCACTTCGCGACCCGTTGCGGTTCGGCCGAAAGGTAGGGAACATCCCGCGGAATCGTCGCCACTTGGGTGTCGAACGCCAGCGGCAGACTGAGCAGCGGGCAGTGATAGTCGGCCGGAGCCAAGGGCTCGCCGCGCGCATAAATCTGAATAGCTTTCGGTAGAGACCGCAGCAGGGCCCTCATCGCTGGTATAACTTCGAATACGACGTTGGCCCCCCGCGCAACGAGCAGCGGCAAGTATCGGCAGAACTGAATGGTGTCGCCCAAGCCCTGTTCGGCGTGGACGAGCAGAGTTTTACCTGCAATCGCAGCAGCTCCATTCCAACGAGCAGCGTCGAAACGACGGGCAGGTATGGCGAGTGCAGGGACCCGGAATCGAGCCTCGTATAGCGGCCAGCCTGCGGCGAAATCACCGCGCGTCAAATGCAAGAAAGCCAGTTCGAAACTTGCCGCGGGATCGTCGGGCTGGTGCCAGAGAGCACGGCCGAAGCTGGCCGCGGCCTCATCGAATCGATCCAAGGTCTTGAGGACGATTCCCACGTTGGTGTGCGTGTCGGCCGAACTGCTCTTGAATACCAATGATCGCAGGAAACTGTCGAGCGCGTCCTTGGGTCGTCCGAGGGCGACTAGCGCGACACCGCGATTGTTCAGCACCTCGGGAAGATCCGCTTGGATGGCGAGCGCTCGATCGAAGCTCGCTACCGCGTCGTCATGGCGGGCAAGCCGCAGCAGAGCCACACCGTGCTGAATGTGCGCCTGTGCGTCACTGGGAGATTGGGTAATCGCCTGATGTAGCGCAACGAGCGCCTCCTCATGGCGCCCCAGCTCGATCAGCGCCGCGCCCCGACCGATCAAATCGGCCACGCTGGTAGTGCCGTGTCGTGCAATCAGTACATCGTAGTCCTGCAACGCCTCGGCATACTTCCCCATGAGCGTACGTACCGCCGCGCGGTTATGCAGAGTGTCCAGATTCTGAGGCTCGATAGCGAGGGCCGTATCGTAACTTTGCAGCGCCTCGACCAGACGTCCGAGTTCCTTCAAGACATTGCCGCGATTGCTGTGAAGGGCAGCCTGTTGGGGTTGCAGGGACAGGGCACGGTCGAGGCTCCGAAGCGCCCGTTCATGTTGCCCGAGGCGCGCCGCTAAAATCCCGATATTGTGGTGTGCGGAGCCAAGCCCGGCATTCAGCACGACGGCGCGTTCGAAGCAGTCGAGTGCATCTTGCGGCCGTCCCGCTGCCGCCAGCGCCACGCCGAGATCGGCAATCGACGCCGCGTCCGCCGGTGACAGGCGTACCGCCTGACCGATGCTGGCGAGAGCCTCTTCGGAGCGCCCGAGCGCGGCGAGAACCGCCCATCTCACTCGATACCCGTCCGCCGAATTCGGGTCTAGCGCCAGTGTCCGGTCGCAGCAGCGCAGCGCATCTTCCTCGCGGCCCATCTCGTGCAAGGCTCTTGCGAGATTGAGTGCGACAGCCGGGCGATCGGGCGCGAGTTCCAGGGACTGAGCAAGGTAACCTGCGGCGGCGTCCGGACGGCCGGACTGCGCCATCGCGACTCCGAGCCTCTGCAGCACGTCGGCGTCATTCGCATCGGCGCGCAGCAACTCCTCATAACCGGCGATTGCGTCGCGCAACCGTCCGGTCCGGTGGTGGCGCACCGCGGCTTCCAGCCGCTCGCGGCGGTGTTGATTACTCCCTGACATGCGCGACGCATGTTCGCACGGCTGGGTCCTCTGAATCAAAGTCACGTAGAATCGGCTCGCATGCCGCCGCCCGATTCCGATGCACTGTTGACGCTCGCACGGCAGGATGTATCCGGCGGCCGGCTTACGGCCGCGCAGGAGAAATGCCTGCAGGTGCTCTCTGCGCATCACCATCATCCAGGCGCGCTCGAGGTGTTAGGAGCGGCCCTCTCGGGCCAAGGTCGACACGAAGAGGCGGTGCGCGTTTTCAATGCACTCACGCTGATGCAGCCCACGGTCGCCGGACATTGGCAAAATCTTGGCACCGCGCTGCACCCGACCCGCCAATACGCGCAAGCCCTGGAGGCATTCGAGCGGGCGTTGCGGCTCGGGCCCCCATCGGCGGATCTTCTGCACAATTTGGGTATGCTGCAGATTAGCCGTTGCGATTACGAGGCCGCGCTTTTCGCGTTGCGTGACGCTGCGGCTCTGGCGCCTACCGATGCCGGGATCCGTTGGGCTTTCGCTCAGTGTTGCTACGATGCCGGACGGCTCGATGAAGGTCTCCAGGCCCTGCAAGGCTGGCAGCAGCTCCCGGGACTGACCGTGGAAATCACCGTACTGATTGTGCTGCTACTGATCACATTGGGAGCCGTGCATGAAGCGAAGGCGGCCGTTGATGGGCTGCTGGCGAATCCGCCGCGCGAGGGGCGAGCGGCGCTTGCCTTCGCCACCATCTTGGAGCGCCTGCATCGCGTCGACGAGGCGCAGGCGATGATGGAGCGCCTCGACAACGACCCCTTACTCGACGGCGACCGCGAGAAGCTGGTGCTCTCGGCTGTATTGGCCGATAGGGCCGGGCGACACGAAGAGAGTCACCGGCACCTGTCCGTTGCGCTGCAGAACCACCAGGAGTTCATCCATCGGCATCACCTCCTGTATCCGCTCGCCAGGGCCGCCGACGCGTTGGGGCGCTACGAGGAAGCCTACGCCGCTGCCGAAGAAGCCCACCGCTCACAGCTCGCATTTCTCGAGGCCGTATTCGGCCCTTCGAGCAAAGACGCATCGCAGCTCTTCACGCTGACAGCGGACGGATGCGATCGGGACGATGTGGCAACCTGGGAGAGCCTTGCCCCCCAGGCAGAACAAGACAGTCCGATTTTCATCGTGGGATTTCCGCGCTCGGGGACGACGTTGCTCGAACAGGCACTCGATGCGCATCCCCTGCTGCAGTCCATGGATGAACAGCCGTTTTTGCGCAATGCCGTCACCGAGGTCGCGGAGTGCGGAATCCGCTATCCTGCCGAGCTCGGCAAGCTTCGGGGCCATACTCTGGAAGACATCCGGGCTCGCTACTGGGACCGTGCCCGCAAACGGGGGCGCCTCCTTCCGGGTCAGCGGCTCGTGGACAAGAATCCGCTGAATCTGGTCTTACTGCCGTTGATTCGCCGGCTATTTCCCGACGCGCGCATCATTGTCGCCATCCGTCATCCTTACGACACGCTTCTGAGCTGCTTCCTACAGCACTTCCGCTCGCCACGACTTGCGGTCCTCTGCCGCGATATGGCTACGCTGGCCTCAGCCTATTCCAGTGCCTTTGGCTTCTGGTATTCACAATGGCCCTTGCTGCGCCCGCAGAGCTACGAGCTGCAATATGAACGGCTCGCCACCGATTTCCCAACAGAAATCCGTAAGCTGTGCGATTTTCTGCAATTGCCCTGGCACGATGCCATGCTCGCGCCGGGCGAACATGCACGAGCCAAGGGATTCATCATGACACCCAGCTACGCTCAGGTCACTCGGCCGGTGAACAATCGCTCCGTGGGCCGATGGAAACACTACGAGCAGCACTTCACGGAAGTGTCGCCCATCCTCAAGCCCTGGATCGAGCGCTGGGGCTACACCCTCGCCTAATTTCATCGAGGCAATATCGGCAACTTCCAGCCCAAAAAAATGACGGCGGGCTCAGGCCCGCCGTCACTAGCTTTTCAAACTTCTCAAACTTTTCTAACTTCTCAAATGCCTGTTTCCGGTTTTTAGAAGTCCACCGTTACGTTGAGGAAGAGGTACCGCCCACCGTTGTCATACATGCTCGGGAAGGTATTGCTCTCCGCATAGATCTGATTGCCGCCGGAATTGATGGTATCGATGACCGGCGGATCCTTGTCGGTCACGTTGTTCACGCCTAGACGCGCAGTGATCTTGTCCAGGGTGTACGAAACCCGCATGTCGAGGTAGCTGATCGACGGAATGCGAAGATCCGCCGGCGGCCCGTTGGCGGCAATGGTCGCCGCGCCAACGAAGTCCGGCGTACCCGAATCCAGCAGCGTGTTCTTGCTGCTGCCGTAGTAGCGCCAGGTGGCTCCAAACCCCAGGCCCGACACCGGTGTGTCCCAGTCCATGGAAAAGCGGTGGCGGTACTTCGGCGTGGCCGGCGAACACGACGGCCCGAACTTGCCGGCGCAATCGTAGGGTGTCGACGCGCCCGGAGTAGCCAGGAGCTTCAAGAGATACCCGCTGTCCAGTCGGGAACGCAGTGCACCCGCGCGACCCATATCGAAGCGATAGGCGAGGCCTAGATCGACACTCTTGTTCTCGAGGCCGCCCTGGTTGAGCAAGGGGTCGATGGTGTAGCCCTGGGGACTCGACCACAACGAACCCCCGACGTTGCGATGGATGAGCTGACACCACTTGTTCGCGGGATCGCCGCTGGCGACGCAATTCTGCAAGATCAGGTTCGGACCGTAGGAATTAACCAGGTTCGTGATCTTGATGTCCGTGTAGTCGACAGTCGCGCTGAAGTGCGGCAGGAACGAGGGTGTGAACACCAGGCCGATATTCTTCGTCGTGCTCTCTTCCGGCTTCATGTTCGGATTGCCGCCGATGAGGCCATTATACTGACCCGCGGGCGAAACCAGTGTGGCACTTCCGTATACGGCCGGGGACAGACCCGAGGCCGCGCACTGCGCGGCGGTGTACTGCCCTGTCGCGCAGCCGTCACCCCCGGAATCCAGGCCCACGTGCTGGGGCTGATAGAGTTCCTGGATGTTGGGTACGCGAACGGCCTTATTGTAGCTCGCGCGAAGTCGAACATCGGAGACCGGCGACCATTCAACGCCGAACTTGTAGGTGTTGGTGTTGAAGCCGACGGAATAACTCGAGTAGCGGTAGCCGGCTTCAAGGTCCAGCGCCTTGAAAAAGGGCATATTGCGCACCAACGGCATACGCGCTTCGGTGAACAGTTCCCACACCTGCGTGTTGGCACCCACCGGCGGAACCGGGGAGCCGAAGCCCGCGAGATCAGCCGTTTGGAATTCCGCGTCCGGATAGGTATTAAGCCGATCGCGGCGGTACTCAGTACCGAGCACCACTTTAAGGCCATCATCCGCACTCGGCAGCTTGAGCCCCCTCTTAGTCAGATCCCCGCTGACGTAGGCGCTCACAATGTCCTCCTCCGTCGACGCCTGGAACAGGCCCGGAGAGGAGATAAAGTTGGTCTGCGCCGCGGTGATCGGAATACGCGGATCCCAGATATTCCAAGGTACGCAGCCGTTCGGCGCCGGCTGTCGGCAAACGATGGCGCCCGTGGTTGGATCCTTGATCGCAAACAGGGCCGACTGAATCTTGTTCGTCGATGTATCGTTGTTGTGGAAATCAGAGGCCCGGGTCTGGGAAAACAGCCCATACACATCGTAGGTCCAGTCCTCCACGATCGCGCCGCGTAACCCGACTACTCCGCGATAGGCCGTATGCGTGTAATTGTCCTGGCGCGGACCACCCTCGATGTTTCGCCTGCCGATCGTCAGCTGCGCATCGCCGCCTTGAATTTGATAGGCCGGGTAAAGCTTCGCGCCGTTAGCAGGGGGGTTCGTACTATTCTTGTAGTTCAATACCGGACCGCCGGGTACATTTCCCGCGCAAATCACGTTGAATTCCGAGGCGGTGAGGTAGGGATTCATACCGGCATTGCCAAAATTGCCGGCACCGCAGTTCACGCCCAGATTGCCGTCCGGCAACGTGGTATCTGCATCTGTCGCGGGACTGAGGCTTCCGAGGAACGCACCCGCGGGGGCGTAATAACCGCTGGTCCTATCGTCCATGAACGTGAACTCGGTGTACGCCTCGGCGTGCTCGTTGAACTTCAGCTTGCCGAAGAATCCCGCGGTGTAGCGCTCATCGTTGCGCTGCAGATAGTGGGAAGCGGCGTAGTTGTACCGCTGGTACCGAGTAGGCACAACGTCGCCGGTGGGGCCGATCTGGTTGCTGGAGCTGTCGGAACCGAAGAAGACCGCCGGCGCCGAATTGCTCGAGCCATAGCACACGTAGGGGGAGAAATTCTTGCCGCCGCTCAAATCATAGCCATTGTCCAGAACACAAGCGGCGTGATCGCGGTGATCGGCCGTAATCGGCGATGCTCGGCGATAGCCGAGGTAGGCTTCGAAATTGCCGGCGCCGTCGGCGAAGTTGTGGCCCATGATGAGGGTCACGTCTTTGTTCTCGCCGTCCCAGTTGGTGCCGGTGACGGGCGGGTATTTTCGCTTCTCCAGCAGCGTATCGATCCAGGCCTGATGGTTGGAGTGGTTGTAGATGCCCATATTGGCATCCACTCGAACGCCCTCGAAATGATCGTTCATGACGAAGTTGACCACGCCGGCGACGGCATCTGCGCCGTACGTCGAGGAAGCACCACCGGTCAGCACGTCCACGCGTTCGATTAGGGCGACCGGGATTTGGTTGATGTCGGCGGCCGACGCAAAGGCCGGATTCGCACCGAAATTTCCACCCGGGTCACCACCCTGTAGACGCCGGCCGTTGACCAGGACCAGAGTGCGCTGCGAGCCAAGACCGCGCAGATTCAAGGTGGCCGTACCATTCGAGCCCATCGAGATGCCGGAACCCTGGTCGGCAACGACTTGGGGCAGACTGTTGACGAGATCCTCGATACGCGTGACGCCCGTCGTCTTGATTTCCTCGGCCGTGATCGCCGTGACCGGGCTGATCGAGTCGAGATTCGGCGTGGCAATGCGCGAACCCGTGACCACCACCTCTTCCAAGGCAGGTTCGGCAGCTTTGTTTGCGGCAACCTGTTGCGCCATCGCTGAATTGCTCGCTACACCTGCTGCAAGAGTTCCGCCGCTTAATAGTGCCATCCGCACGAAGCGTCGAAGGATTGGATTCTGTTCCATTGGCATTTTTTAGTTGCTCCCTGAAAATTTAATATTGTGCATTGCAGTCTTGCGCTGCCGATCCCGATATTAATGTGTGCTGGCAGCTACAAATGATCACAGTGACAACCAGTATACTTATTTCCCTAAGCGCCACAATATGAAAAGGCAGCTAAATCGTCGCGCCCAACTTGTTGCTCATCCGCAACAGCCATGGAAGTCATATTACTGAGATAAGCGCCTAGGGGAGTCCGTAAGCTTTAGCCACCAATGTGCCGACCTGTTCGCCCATCCGCATCCCCACTTCCGCCGAATTTCGGTAGTGCACGCCATCCCAGATGCGCGCATTGGAGACCTCCTGCATCAAGTCCTCGGTCCGGGTCCAGTGGCGCCTGACCCCGGGCGCGGTATTGCTGATCGTGCTCAAGGGCGGCACCGGGTCCTTACCGAGCTCGATTCGAATGACGGTGGCGATGGTCGCCGCAATCATGCAGTGAGCACAGGGATATTCTGGCTGGATGGGCGTGACGATGAACGGCAGCCACCCGGCATCGCGCTCGGTCGCGGCATTGTCATCCTGATCCCCGTTGCGGATGGCGGTGATCGGGCGCCAGAAGTTGAAGTGGTACTTGGCCTCGAAGACGGCAATTTCTGTGTCGTTCAGTGCGGCAGTCACTGCCGCGTAGAGCCGCGCATTGCGCGTCGCCTCTCGATTGGCAGCAATGGCTACCGAATGTACGACCCCCATATGGACATCAGGCAGGGCGGTTGCCCAAAAACGCGCAATCTCGGTTTGTTCCGCCGTGCGCACGGTGCTGTTGGCATCACCGAAGGTCTTCGTCTCGTTGTAATCTCGCGCCCAGGTAGCGCTGTTGAGCGCGGGCGGTGGTCCCGGCCGCAGCTGCGACGCGCTCGCCAGGAACCATGGCCGATGCTGCGAGAACGCGACCCCGAGAGGAAATGTCGTGACCACGTACATGCCCGGGGTGGTCACGGGGCGGTAAGGCTCCGGGTTTCCTAGATCGTCGGTGTGTTTGGCAAGCACATCCCCCGCCGCGCGCACGCCGACATCGACGCCGCGCATCCGCGCATCGTTGTCCGGCAGCGAGTGCAGTGCCTGATCGTAAGCGGCCTCGATCTGCGGCTTCAGCAACGGCGCTTCATGCAGTAACACCGTCCAGCTCGCCGCGGCAATCGCCGCGTCGATGGACGCGCCCTTGGCCGGCCCCAGATCGACACGGTCGCGCGGATAGCGCAGGGTGATGGCGTTCACCGCTTCGTAAACTGCATTCTGGGCAAGCGCGATGGTCCGAATAGTGTTGGGACCATCCGTGGCTATTTCAGTGGTCCTGTCCGCCCAATCGGCGACCGTATCGGCGCGCGACCCGAACGCGATCAAAAAAAGTGCGCAAGCCCCAACGCGGCAGTAGGACAGACTCATGACGATCTCCGGCTGTTCAAAGTCGCCAATACTGCGCCGGCCGCAGGCCTGAATCCAATGGCCCAGTTCTATAGCTCTTGGGCCACTGTGCAGAAGCTTTTGTAGAAATTCCACCGGATGCGGGATATCTACAGATCCCTGCCGGTCCCAGTAAATCCGTCTGTGTTGCATGTACGCAACGATAAAGTCTTCCGCAACCCTGGCATTTTTAACCTTAGCTCGCTATTATTTCCTATCCGCCCATATTTTGTGGTGCTCGCACTACATAGGGGCTTATTAAGAAATGTAACGGGACGATTTAGACTGCCGAGTCAAAATCAACCAAACGGCCGCCAGCAGGCAAATTTAAGGCCGCATCAGATTACGAAGGAGAGATCTTTAATGAGTCGTATCCATTGTTTTTCTGCCTGGAGAAGGCAGCTTTTCGTAGGCGCTTTGATCGCAGCAGCTAGCCTGCCCGCCATCGCACAGCAACTAGCCAGCGTGGCCCCGGACACGACGCTCTCAGAAGTTGTTGTCACTGGTTCGCGTATTGTCGCGCCGAACTCGGTGGCCACCAGCCCAATTCAGGTCGTTACTGCTAAGGAAATCCAGCAGGGTGGCAAGACCGATATCATCGATCTGCTCAACCAGCTGCCCCAGAACTTCCAAAACGCAAATACCGACTTCAGTAACACGGGAAGCGGACTCAGCACACCGGGTGGAATTACCACGGCCGATCTTCGCGGTCTTGGCCCGCAGCGCACGCTCGTGCTGGTCAATGGGCGGCGGCTCGGGACCGGCGATCCGAATACCGCCAACCCCAACCCTTCGCCCGATCTTGACCAGATACCCGTCTCGTTAATAGAACGCGTGGACGTCGTCACGGGCGGCGCTTCCGCCGTGTATGGCTCCGATGCCATCGCCGGCGTGGTCAACTTCATCATGAAGAAGAACTTCGAAGGCGTTCAAATCGATGGTCAGATTTCGGAGTACCAGCACAACAACCACGAGAACTGGGCACAGGCCTTGCAAGCGGCCGCGAGCCAGGACGTCGTCTCTGGGTCGAAGCGTGATGGCCGAAGCAAGAACTTCAATCTTCTGATGGGAGCGAACTTTGCGGACGGCAAGGGCAATGTGACCGGCTATTTGAGCTACATGCACTCTGATCCAATCGCGAGCAGCGAACGGGACTTCGGCGGTTGCCAATTCAATTTGAACAAGGCCCAAGACGGCGTGGCATGCCACGGCTCGGTCAACTCAAATTTCTTTCAGACGCCGGACCAAAACATCTACTCGGTAGTCGGCAATCAATTCCTGCCCTTTCCCCAGGCCGGCTCGGTGCCCCCCTCGGTGTTCAATTCCCAGAAGTACATTTACATGTCGCGCGAGGACGACCGCTACAGCGCAGGCTTTCTCGCTCACTTGGACATCAATGACTATGCGAAACCTTACGCCGAGTTCAGCTTTATGGAAGACAAAACCAACGTAACGATCGCACCCGCGGGCCTGTTTCAGACCAATCCGACCGACCCGACCGGCAACGGCAACTTCAACGTGAATTGCAGCAATCCGCTGTTGAGCGCGCAACAGGCAGCGATTATCTGCACGCCTGCCCAGATTGCGGCGGATTTGGCCGCCCCTGGATCGGCGAGCGCCAATATCAACATCGGTCGACGCAACATCGAGGGTGGCGGGCGCAACTCTTTCTGGGACCACACCAGCTACCGAGCGGTCAGCGGAGTGACGGGTGAGTTCGCGGACGCGTGGAACTACGATGCCTACGCATCGTACTACTACGTCACCCTCTACAACGCGAATGAGAAGTACCTGAACTTCAATTCCATTGACAGCGCTCTGCAAGTCAAGACCCCGACCGGCGGCGGCGCCCCTGTATGCATCAGCGGCGCACCGTGCGTGCCCTGGAATATTTTTCAACAGGGCGGCGTTACGCAGGCTGCATTGGCCTACTTGACCGCAACCGGCACTTCTTACGGTTCGGTCACGGAGCGCATCGAGCACGTCGATATCACTGGAGAGCTCGGCAAATACGGCATCAAATCGCCGCTTGCAACCGACGGCGTCGGCGTCAATTTGGGTGGCGAGCACCGCAACGACAATCTTAGCTTCGCGCCGGACGGCACGGAGTTGAGCGGCCTACTCTCGGGATTTGGCGGCGCCTCCGTGGCTATCAACAGCAGCACTTCAGTCAAAGAAGGCTTCATCGAGGTGCGCGCTCCGTTGGTGCAAGATAAAACCTTCGTGAAGGATTTGGTGTTCGATACCGGTTTCCGCCATTCGGATTACAATACCTCGGGAGGCGTCAACACGTACAAGTTCGAGGTTCAATACGCCCCGGTCGCGGATCTGCGATTCCGCGGTGGTTACCAGAAAGCGATCCGCGCGGCGAGCGTCCTGGAGCTCTACACCCCGCAATCCTTCGGCAACATTGGCTCTCCCAGTGTCGATCCCTGCGCGCCGTCGCTCGATCCGGTGACCAACGCCTTGATTCCGGCCGCCCGCTCGTTCGCGGATTGTCAAAGGACCGGGCTCAGCGCGGCACAGTATGGCAATGGCAATGCGGTGTCGGCCACGGTCCCGTACACGGGTACGATCAAGCAGTGCGTGGCGCTGCAATGCGGACAGTTGCAGGGCGGCAACCCGCTGCTGAAGCCAGAGCAGGCTGAATCGATAACCATTGGACTTAACTTCACTCCCAGCTTCTTACCAAACTTTACCTCCAGTATCGATTTCTACCGCATTACGGTCAAAGACGAGGTCGGCGTGGTATCAGCGCCCGTCATCCTGCAGAAGTGCCTCGATACCGGCGATCCGGCCTATTGCAATCTGGTAATACGGACTTCAACCGGCTCGATCGCCGGATCGAGCGTGGCCTCTGGCGGCTACATTGTTCAGACCAACCTGAATGTCGGCGCCGTCTCGGTCAAGGGCATCGATGTGCAGGCCGCTTACAAGTACACGCTGCCGCTGGGTTCGTTGTCGTTCTTGTTCGCGGGGGCTGACTTGCTGGCCAGCACGACAACTCCGTATGCAGGCGCACATACCTACGACTGCGTCGGTCTGTACGGGCCTTCCTGCTCAACAGTGAATCCGCGCTGGCGGCATAACCTGCGGGTCTCCTGGGATACACCCTGGGATGTGGAATTGTCCGCGCTGTGGCGTTTCATCGGACCAGTCACGCTTGATGGCAACACCGGCGACCCGACGCTGTCCACCGGAAGCTACGACACGTTCGATCGCCGGATGCCCGGCATGAACTACTTGGATCTGTCGGCGAGTTGGCAGGTGGTCAAGAGCATCCAGCTGCGCGCGGGCGTCAACAACGTATTGGATAAGGATCCGCCGATCGTTTCATCGAATGTCGCTGCTTCCGGCGCGGCAAATTCCTTCCCGACCTATGATCAGCTCGGCCGACAGCTGTATGTGGCATTTACGGCCAAATTCTGAGCCGACGCAAAAAGGGCAGCTCGGATGAGCTGCCCTATATCTCGACCAACTCGCAATATGGCGGCCCTTCGGGGCCGCTTTTTTTGTGCGTCCGGAAGGCGTGAGCTCTAAGATAGGGGCTGGGTCTGGAAATCCGGAGAGCGTTACCATGAAGAACCGAGCATTCATATTCGATAGAACAAATTCACGGCTGGGTGTCCTGATGACGGTACTTGCCATGTCCGGATGCGCCACTGCCCACGCGCCGGTTGCCAACTCCTCAACGGCGCCCGCCTCGCCGGGTATCCCCGGGATCTTAAGCGTCACCGGCACCGATCTGCAGCACACGGGCCGTATAGACACAGCCGACGCCTTGCGCATTTTGCTGCCGATATTTCATTGATTTTGCAAGGCTTCCGACATTCGCGGACGCCTCGCGGACTTCCGCGCCCCTCTGCGGAGGGAAGATATTGGTGCGGCGCCCGTAGTCGGCAAACTCGCGCCTTCGTGAGTTTGGCTGGCGCGTGTACCCGACGACCCTTGCGATCAGTCGACCGATGTTGGCCGTCGGCTTATCCGTGAGCCCCGAAAAGTCCTCTAACTACCCGTTATTCGCTTTACATGGACGGTAAGCTTCGACCCGGAAGTGAATGAAAGCCAAAAGCCCCCTAAGGCGCCGGCGTAAATGGTTACCGAATCGCCTTCCTTGACGGGGAAATATTCAGGGTCCAGCGTCTTCCACACTTGGCCATTGGCGAGCGTTACTAGGATCCCGCCATCCGCTCTACGTGTGACTGACGTCACTCGGTCAGTCAATTTCCGCGGCTTGGCTTCGCTATGTTGTTGCGCCTCGCTCAAGCCAAAAATTGTTGTCGTTTGTTGAGGCTGCTGGTGCTCACCTGCTGGGGCGGGCACCGGCGTGGCCATTGCTCGATCGAAGCATGCGAGCCGCCTGCTGTCGTCGTGCTCCTCGACGCACGCTTTTAGATTTGAACCTAAATCACTGCCAACGCCGTTGGTGCAATAAGTGACGGCAATAAGCAGCGCCGTCGCCAAGCGCCCTCGGCGGCCGTCCCCACACTTAATGAATTCCCTCACTTTCACTTTCCTGTTGCGACGTTCCGCAGGCACTACACGCATGCGGCATCCTCCTGCGGAGCTTATACGATGCTTTGTGACGCCGCGACTTTGCGCTATGGCCTTATTCACGTTCACGAAGAAACGTTCGATCGGGCGGCGGATTTGAGTCTCGGCAACGGCTTAACTAAGAAAATTGCTCGTTTGCACAAGGGCTTAGCCATGCTCGGCGACCGTCAGCGTACTCTTGGGGCCTATCCGCTGAAATATGCATAAGCTTAGACAATTGAGTAATAATCTCCGGGTTGGCCGGGTCTTAATAGAAGAGCAGCAATATCGCTGCGTTGATAACAATTGAGGGCTCAATCATGCAGATCAATAAGGTATCGAGCGCGGCGATGGCTGCCGCGGCCGCCATGTTATTCACGTCCGCTCTGCCCACCGTGTCATTCGCGGCTGACGCCGCGACGATGCATTGCACGGGCGTGAATTCCTGCAAGGGAACATCCGAGTGCAAATCGGCGAAAAATAGCTGCAAGGGTATGAATAGCTGTAAGGGCACGGGCTGGACCTCCATGTCGAAGGCCGACTGCGAAGCTGCCAAGTCCAAAATGAAGGCTGACGCAAGCAAGTAAGCCGCTGGCGGAAGTTGGGGCCGGGCGCGCCAAAAACGCCTGGCCCCGGCATCGAACCCCGCTCGCTCTTCGCTTAACGCGAGGCCCGCCCGACATGATGAAACTCGCCGGCTTCGGACTCGGCCTGCGAACCCCGCACTACGAGGCCGTGCTCAACGAGCCGCATGCCATCGATTGGCTCGAGGTCATTACCGAAAATTACCTGGTCCCCGGCGGCAAACCATTGGACTACTTGGAGCGCATTCGGGAGCGCTTTCCCATGGTCATGCATGGAGTGTCGCTCTCCATCGGCGGCACCGACCCCATCGACCTCGAGTACTTAGCCGGCGTCCGGGCGCTGGCGGCTCGCATCGAACCCCACTGGATATCCGACCATCTGTGCTGGACCGGAACCGACGGACGCAACCTCCATGACCTCTTGCCCCTGCCCTATACAGAAGAAGCGCTGGCCTCGGTCGTCGCACGGGTCGGCCAAGTACAAGACGCCCTGGGGAGGCAAATACTCCTGGAAAACGTGTCGAGCTATCTGACCTTCCATGCATCCGACATGAGCGAATGGGAATTCCTGCGCGAGGTCGCGCAGCGCGCGGACTGCGCCATCTTGCTCGACATCAACAATATCTATGTCAGCAGCGTCAACCATGGCTTCGATCCCTTAACCTACCTTCAGGCCATCCCGAAGGACCGGGTACGTCAGTTTCATCTCGCCGGCCACAGTGATCTCGGCGGGCATCTCATCGACACTCACGACCATCCCATCGTGGAGCCGGTGTGGAATCTATATCGCACGGCGCTGGCGCACTTCGGCGCGGTACCGACCATGATCGAACGCGACGACAACATTCCCGTCTTAAGCGAACTCGTGGCGGAGCTGCAGATCGCCCGCGACCTCTGCCACAGCCATGCTCGGCAGGCGGCCTGATGGCGCCCCAGCCACCTGCAGCGGCGAATTCCTGTCCACCGCTGCGCCAATTGCAGCGGCAGCTGCAGAGCCACTTGCTGGGCGAGCACAGCGCTATCGCGGACGCCATCGTGGATGCGCCGCCCTTGGCCGTAGCCGAACGATTGGACATTTATCGCCATGCCTATGGAGTGCGGCTGATCGAGGCACTGGATGACACCTACCCCGTTCTGCACAAAGTGCTCGGCGACGAAGTCTTTGTCGCGCTGGGCGAGGAATTCGTGGCCGCGCACACTTCGGTGCATCGCTCGCTTCGCTGGTATGGGCGCGAGCTCGCGGAATTTCTGGGACAGTGCGAACCCTATGCCGATCAGCCTATTTTTGCGGAGCTCGCACTGCTCGAATGGACATTGTCCGAGGTCTTCGACGCAGCGGACGCCGAACCCGTGCAGCGCACGGCGCTGTCCGCCGTCCAGGCTTCGGCGTGGAGCGGGCTGCACTTCAAGTTCCACCCCTCGCTGCGGCGCCTGCACCTGCATTGGAATACAGCCGCGGTATGGCGGGCGATGAGCCACGATGAGGCGCCGCCGGATCCGCTTTGCGCGGAACATCCCCTGCCCTGGCTGCTATGGCGGCAAAATCTGCAGAACTACTTTCGTTCCATGACGGCCGACGAAGCGGCGGCGCTGGATTCGGCGCTGCGTGGCGAGAATTTCGGTGAGATCTGCGAGGCGCTGGCCGAATGGCTGCCCGACGAGGAGATCCCTCTACGCGCCGCGAGTCTGCTTGGGCTCTGGGCGGACAGCGGGATCATCGTCGATGTTGCTCAGTCCCGCACTGGGGCTGTTTAAGCTTCCCTGTTCCCAGGGCCTATCACCCTGCGCGCCACCGCCTTGTCAAAATCGTCGAGTAGGTCGGACATCGCCGTCGCCGCCCCAAATTCTCGAACCCAGCGGCGGACGGCTTCTATGTTTGTATCGGGATGCGCGGCCAAAAGCCCGTCAATGTCGTACATATCCTGTGGTCGGTGTGCCACCGCTTTCATGATCAATAGATCTTCTACCCGCGGCAGCCTGACCTGCACGCCTCCGATGTAGTGGATGCGAGCATGATCGACTGCGCTTTGTTCGAAAGACAGGCCGCCAAGAATCAAATCGATATCGATGGCTGATTCCACATGCCGAAGCAACAGCACGCGGCTGCGGCGCGCAAAATTCAACGCGTCTTCGATACGAGGAATAATTCCGTGGTTCGGCGCAATTGCGATTGCACTTTCCCACTCCGCCTCCGCAAGAATCGCAAGTGCATCGACATCTTGTGTGAATCGTGGTCGACTCAGGAATGACACCGCGATTCCGCCCACGACTACAAATTTGGCGCCAATCGCATCCAACCATCTTCCCAAATCAGCCAGCGGTGCCAGCATCCCCGGCGGCAGCGGTTCAGCCATTTGACGCTTGGCGAATTGTAGCCCAGCGCGCTCGCACTTCCGCGATTCGACCCTCGCGCTCTTGATCCGCACCGAACAAACTACGGGAACTGACGAGTGCGCTGATCTGACGAAGCCGAGTCTCCATGGAACTCTTGCGCCATTCGTCGGCTTCCCTATCGCGAACCGATTTCCAGCGATCAAGGTAGCCCAGCGCCTGCTTAGGGGTTATCAGGGTCATGCGCGATCATACCCTGTGCCGGGTACAAAAGGATTATCACGCAGGGCAACGCGACGGCTCGACACATTCGCCAATTCGAGCCGTCGCGTATCTTTCCCAATCCCTCCCAGCGCTGATGCGATTAAAGGAGCGTGCCCTCCTCACCCAGCATTTCCTTGCGCAGCAGCGGAATCGGCGGACCGCCATAGGACAGGAATTGGTCGTGAAAGTCATGCCATAGCGCCTGGTCGTCCGTGGGCGCCGCCGAACCTGCGCCGGAATGCTTGGCGACCCAATCGGTCCGCAGTTTTCTAATCATGAGTTTGCCGAGGGTGTAATTCAGGTACGCCGGATCATAGGTGCCTCGTGCAGCCTGTTGACGCGCATTGCCCGGATCTTGAAACGCCTGATCCCTGAACATCTTCTCGGATTGCGCCACCGTCATGCCGTGCGTGTGCAACCCGATGGACGACAGCAGGCGCACGTCGCGCAGCAGCGCTTCGATGATTTGGCCGATGTGCTTCTCAGGCTCGCCCTTGCCCAGACCCCTCTCATACATCATTTCTTCGCAGTAATGCGCCCAGCCTTCCGCGTAGGCATATCCCACCCACAGGCCTTCGAGCTTCGAGGCGTTGCCGTTCGAGTGCAGGAACTGCAGGAAATGCCCCGGCCATACCTCGTGCACGGATGTGAACAATAGCGTCGCCTCACTGGGGACATAGGCCGCTTGTTCGGCCTTGCTCCACTTCGGGTCCGGCGGCGCGATATTGTAGGTGGAAGCAACCCCCTGATCGTAAGGTCCGGGCACCTGGATGAACGCGGCATTGGATCGACTGTAGCGTGGTGCTTCGGCGACCATGGCTTCATCGGTGCTCGGTATCGACACCACATTGTTCTTCACGATGAAGTCCTTGAGCATCAGCAGCTGAGCGCGTGCGGCCTCGACGGCTCCGTCTTTCGGCTTGTGAGCGCTCATTTTCGCAATACATTGCTGCAACGTCGCTTTCGGCGCATAGGTGTCGCACTCGGCCTTGAGCGCCGCCGTATTGCGGTCGAGGTCGGCGCGACCCGCCGCTTCGATCTGATCTACGGCGATGTTCACGCCCTCGGTCTGCGCCACCATCTGCGCGTAGAGGTCCGGACCCAGCGCGTACTTGTCGTTCGACTTTTTCAGCTCCTCCCCCAGAGTCAGTTTCAGAGCATCCATGGCCTGCGCCGCCGCCGTATCCACATCGCCAAGCTGCTTTTGCAGATCCGCATCGCCCACCGACGCAAAGATCGGCCCCACGTCCTTGGCATAGAATTCGGACAATCCGCCGTACTGCGCGATACCCAGTTCCAGGTAGGTCTTGGGCAGGGGCGACTGCAGATTCGCCTTGATGTCGTTGACCATCTTGGGGATTCCGCGCGCGTACTTGATGTAGGCCTTCATGCGCACGTTCAGCGGCGCATAGTTGCGGTGCAGGTACATATCTGGATCGATTTTGTCGATGTACCAGCCCGGGTTGCTGAAGGGAAACTTGGCCTTTTCCATCCAGAACAAGTCTCTATCGACGACGGCGAGCAGGTAGTCGCGATCGAAGCGTTCGCGCGGCTCCAAGGTCTTCGGGTCGACCGCCGCGATTTGATCTCGCTCATCGTGCAGGCGGGCGATTTCACGCCGAATTCCATGGTTGCTGAGATCCGGCAGCTGGCCGTCGAATTCGTGGCGGCCGGATTGAGAGGCAAAAGAGGGCTGGGCAAGGAAATACCTTTGGATGAAGCCCGCCGTGATCTTGTTCCATCCCTGACTGGCAAGGGAGGGTCCCTTAGGCGCGCCGGACGCCGTTGGTTTCTGACCGCACCCTGCTAGACCAAGAAGCAAAACTCCCGACAATGCCGCTCCAACCTTCAGCGACTTCCACATGGTAACTCCCCCTTTTTGTATTAAGACTCGATCCGTAAAATCTCAGCCTCGCGGTCCAAGACCCGAAGCACAGCTAAAAGGAATAGGGGCCGCCGCGTTCCAGCGCGCGCTGGTATGCGGCGCGCGCGTGAATGCGCTCCAGAAAAGCCATCAGGCGGGGCCGGCCAGCATTCAGGCCCGCGCGCGACGCCGCGGCCTCCAAGGGAAAACTCATTTGTACATCCGCCGCGGTGAACTCCTCACCGGCGAACCAGGGGTGCGCGGCGAGCTCAGCCTCCATGTAATCCAAATGGCGCTTCAGCTGCGGGTCTATGTAGGAATTCTGCACGGTGGCGGCGATGCGCCGGGCAATCGCGCTGATGGGCCACGGCGCGGGGCTGCTAGCCACCCGATTGAACACTAATTTGAGCAATAGCGGCGGCATGGCCGAGCCTTCCGCATAATGCAGCCAATAAGTGTATCGAAGGCGCTCGGGCGTGCCCGCCCGGGGAATTAGCCGTCCGCCACCGTAGCGATCCAGCAAATATTCAATGATGGCCCCTGATTCGGCCACCGTGACCGAACCGTCGACAATAACGGGGGACTTCCCCAACGGGTGTACCGCCAGCAGCTCCGGCGGGGCCAACATCGTCTTCGCATCCCGCTGGTATCGCTTTACCTCGTAGACCACCCCCAACTCCTCGAGCAACCACAGCACCCGCTGCGACCGTGAATTGTTCAAGTGGTGCACGGTGATCATGCCGGTATTGTATGGCATTCTTCGGCCATGAACACCGTAGGTAAGCCGCCAGCCAACCCGGGTCGCGATGACGTGCGCATCATGACCTTGCAAGCCCACATTCTCGAACAACAGGCGCATCACCCCCAAGCCGGTGGGACCTTTTCCTGGATTCTCTCCGCGCTGTCGATTTCCGCGAAAATCATCGCGGACAAGGTACGGCGCGCGCGGCTGGAGAATGTCCTCGGCAGTCTCGGCAGCGAAAACGTCCAAGGTGAGGTACAGCAAAAACTCGACGTGCTCGCCAACGAGGTGTTGCTGCGCACCCTGGGCGGCCGCGAGGGCGTGGCCATCGTCGCGTCGGAGGAGAACGAGGAACCCGTGATTCTGCGTGAGGACAGCCAAGGTATCCCGCGCTACTGCGTGCTGTTCGATCCTCTGGATGGGTCGTCGAATCTCGATGTCTGCGGCGGGGTGGGCACGATTTTCAGCATTCTGGCGCATGACGGCCGCGCGCAGCGCGCCGAGGACTCGCTGCTGCAAGCGGGAGTACGGCAAGTTGCCGCCGGTTACGTGCTTTACGGCTCATCCACGGTATTCGTTCTGACCATCGGCAAGGGCGTGGACATGTTCGTGCTCGATCCAAGCATCGGCGCCTTCATGCGGGTCGAACAAAATCTGCGGGTTCCCTCGGGGAACAAGACCTATTCGGTCAACGAGGGCAACCGCAAGACCTTCCCGGAAGGCTACCGGCACTACCTCGATTGGGCGCAGAGCAGCGGCTATTCAAGCCGCTATGCGGGCGCCATGGTCGCCGATGTGCATCGTATTCTGCTCAAGGGCGGCGTGTTTCTCTACCCGCCGACCCTCAAGTCACCGGAAGGCAAATTGCGCCTGATGTACGAAGCCAATCCCATGGCCATGATCATGGAGCAAGCCGGAGGCAAGACCATGGCCGGACCGAAGGCGCGAATACTCGACATTCAACCCACCGCGATTCACCAGCGCACCCCCGTGATTCTGGGGGCGGCGGATCAAGTGGACGCGGTGTTGACGCATCTCGCCAGCGGCTGATCACCCGGTCTCACCGGGCACAAACCACTCGGCCTTGACCGCGCGAAACTCCGGCAGCGCTTCGCAGCGCTCGGCAATCGCCGCAAGCTCAGGATAGGACACTCCGCTGCGGTTGATGTCCAGCGCGTCGACCAAGAAGGTGTACACACAGGTCGTAGTAATATCCGCCTGGGTCATGCGATCGCCGATCAGCCAATGCCCCGCACGGATCTGAGCCAGACGATTGACTTCGGCGAGCGCCGCATGCATTTGCGTGTGACAGCGCTCCATCCAAGGGCGATAGCGCTTCTCCGGAGGCCGAAACACGGTCTCGTAGACCTGAGTTACCCCCTTCTCCGCCGCGCCCGTGGCCATTGCCAAGATTCGTAGCGCTTCGCGTCGGTCCTTACCCGAGCGCGGCATGAGCGCGCGCTCAGGACCTGCGCACTCGTCCAGCAGATCCAGAATCGCCGTGGATTCGATCAGCGCCTCGCCGTCGGGTTGCACCAGGGTAGGTACCCGGCCTAAGGGATTGAAATGCCGGATCAACTCAAAATCTTTGCCCATGGACCAATTGCGATGCTCGAACTGCACCCCCAGCAGATTCATGCTGACGGCAACGCGGCGTACAAAAGGCGAATCAAACATTCCGATGAGAATCAAGCGACGAAGCCCTCCGAATTCCTTTAGTGGCCACCTTTGACCAACAACCCCGCCGCGGCGAGGGCCTGCGCCAGTTCCTCCTCGATGCGAGAAGCCTCCGAGCGCTTGATATATTGCAAATGCAAGGTCGGGCCCGTCAGCACCTCGATCCCTCGCTTCAAGACACTGCCCGCCGCGCGGATGCCCGCCTTGTGCTGATCAAAGCGCTGCGCCGGACTGTACTTGCTCATACCCACATATACACCGTACGCCCCATGACGATCCTGGTAATCAAGCAGCACCAAGTAGATGTTCGATCGTCCCTTACCGAGCGAGCGGAACCGCAGCGCGATGTCATACACCGCGGGCAGCCACTCGATGTAGCGCATGGGCAGCCATTCCGGGACCGACGCCGCAGCCCGTGCCCACAGTCTCTCCAACGCACGCTCAATATTAATGGACATTTCGCCGCGCATCCATAGTTCGTGGACGCAATGTGCGCCCATCAGACCGTCCGCTCTCGATAGTGCGCCTTCGAGGCGATTGACAACATCGACTTTAGCCAAGCCTTCAAGCGGACGACTACTAGGTAGAGATTGGGCGTCGATGGTTTGCAAATCAAGAAAGTTGCACTCGCACGCTTAGTCTAAGCGTTGGCTAGGCGGCGACTTCCTCATAGGAGCAATGCGGCGCACCTGCCCGCTGACAAGCGTGCTCGACCGTCAACGAGCAAATGTTGCCCTGAGCGTCCAAGTCAAGAACCGTGTTCTCGTCGAGATCGCGGGTCTCCGCCACTAGAGCTTCCCCAAATTCAATGAACAAGGTATCCGTTTCGGCAAAGTAGCGTACTTTCATGGGACAAATCTACGGTCAAAGAAAGCGTTGTGGCCGGTCTGCGCATCCGTCAACAGGATAACCCGAAGATACCGCTTTTCCCGATTCCGCTTGCGATATCAGGTAGACCGATTTGCCAGACCCCGCTTCATGAGCTTGCGAAGTGCGTCATTTATCTGAGTCTGGTATCCCGGACCGCGGGCGCGAAAGAAAGCGAGTACATCGGCGTCTAACCGGATAGTTGTCGACACTTTGGTGAGCGCTCGTTGTCGCCCGCGGCCCTTTTTGAGCAACGCAGGCCCGAGCATCTCTTCGGTCCAGGGCGGATTCTTAGTATCACGAACTTTATTCGCCATAGTTTTTGGCTTCCGCAATGTAGTAGCGGGTTTCATACTTCTCAGCCTTGCGCTGGGAGATAATGTGGGGCCCCTGAATCCAACCCGTGGAGTTTGATATTTGCGAGCCGCTTTCTCTCGTTCCATGTAACCATTTTAATTGTAGTAACAATTTGAGAGTTGCGCAATCGGGCAATTTGCGTTTCAAATCTGAGGACCGGCACGCTACGGGCTGCGGTGCGCATCACCGGCCCGCCACCGAATTTCGCCTTTGCAAGGGTCCAGCACTTGTTGAATATTAGATATCAAACCCATGGTGCGAACCAATGCGAAGGCACGAATTTGGGCACGGGGGAATGCTTCACGTAGGCGGCTGGCCGCAGCCAGAAGAGTCCTTCCCTTAGTGACCACGTCGTCGATGAGCACGATGCTCTGTGGCGGTATCGCCGGGCGCTCAACAATGAAAGACTCGTAGTGCCGACTCACGGTCGGCCGTGCACCTGGTGCCGCGGTCGCGGACTTGCGCACGGCGCGGGCGCGGCGCAAGCCTGGCCACGCAGCCGCTCCGATACCTTCATTGACCAGCGCAATCGCGAGATCCTCGGCTGCCCACACGCCGCCTGGGGTGCATGGTTCGCTTCCCGGCACGGGCACCAAGATATCGGTCGCGCCGAAGAAACCCGCCAGCAACGGCGAGTCCATGGCCTGTTGGCGGACGCGCAGGGCATACTTGACCATGAAGCTCGCGTCCCCGGCTTTAAGCAGAGTCCGAAGCAGGCGTGATCGCTCGCAGACCGCTCCCGCTCCAGTAGGCGAGTACACGTAGCAAGAAGCGTATGCGATCGCTCCGATCACAGTCCGTTCTCCAGGGGCACAGAGAAGTTAGCGCGTGAGGTCGTCATCATGAGTGCGGCCCAGCTTAGGTGTGGGCGCAAATTCGGCCTGCCGTTGGCTCTGCCGCATACGCAACCAATTCTCACGAGCCTCCCGCTGAATGTCCTCGAGAGTCTGCGGTTTGGCGGCACTTCCCCTGAGGGTCGACATGGACGCGGTCGATGCCGCCGCGTTTGATTCCGCGATTGTGGACTCGGCGGCTGCATTCACGGCCGGCCCTGCAACTCTCCCCAAATGTGCCTCCAGCCTGGCCTGATATTCCTCGCGCATGCGTTCAGCAACCACGCTGCGATATCCATGCCGTTCCATCTCGAACGCCGCCCGCGGGATGTGCGGCCGCGGCTCGCGATCGATTCCCTGGGACTCCAGGGTGCGATGATCGACACGGGCCGCGACGTGAGCCTCGTACAGCGCCTCGTTCGTGACCGTCGCCCAGCGTTCTCGCACATGCAGGAGTTCGTTGATGGCGGGCTGCAGACCCAGCGAGCGGCGGTTGCCGTCGCTCATTTCAAGCGTGGTCTTGGAACCCAGCCGTTCCAACCCCACCTCGCGGGTGGTTGCGAGCAGATGGGCGTGAAAATTGCGCGGATCGCTGCCCGGAAAATCGCGCGGCGTATGGATGGCGAAATCGACTGCAAAGCCGTACCGGTCCGATAGCTCCTGCGAGAAGCCTCTCACGAGGGTAAGCCGCTGAGCCGGCGAGAGCTCAGCCGGTAGCGCAACGAGGTATTCGCGGGCGACTCGCGCGTTCTTTCGCGTCTCTGCGTCTTCCGCAGCGTTCCACAAACTGGCTCGGTCGCGGGCCCATAATATTTCCTCATCGGCGAATCGGCTCGGCAGCACGATCTCCTTGTGCATGACGTCCTGGCGGCCCGAATGATCATAGGTCTTACCCGTGCGCTCATCGCGGATGCGTTCACCTGCACGGTAGGCAGCGGCGCTCGCGGCACTGCTGCCGCCGGCACGGCCGAAGGTCTTCAAGTTCAGAAAGTAAATAGCCATGACGGTCAGCCGTGTCGCATAAAGGCGAAGAACTCGGGCTCAATTGCATAGCCCGCCGCCGAGGCCTCAAAGGGCTCCGGTATTTGCACCAGCTGAATGTCCGCTGCGGCCGCTTCGCTCGAAGGCACGAAGGCACCTTCGGGCTCGCAGTGCAATTCGTGGTCGCCGATCAATATGCCGCAGTGCTCGCAATGATTCGCCCAATAGGAATTCAGAGTGGCTGGGCTGTGCGCTAAGCAGAAGAACCGCCAGAACTGCTGCAACCGGCTCTCCACACGAGTGGGCAAGCACTCCACATAGAATAGAAAGGCATTGACGTTTGCACGCTGCCACTCATCCGATACGGATTCCCAGCCGTTACCGGCCCCTGTCTGGGTATCTCCGTGCAGGGTTTCGTGGCTGGGCGGCATAGCCAGCGCCAGTAGGCGGGTCGGGAGACCGCAGTGCCAACAGCGCACGCTGGTGCGGGCGATGAGGTAGCTTTGCGCACGGATGTTCGCATCGGGGGCCGGTTTTATCTCGGGCATGGCATCTCCATTAGGAATTCGAGGATGGGGTCGTCAATACCAGCGGCGTTCTGTCCCAAGCCGACTGCGAAAGTCGACGTGTAGCCAGCCGACTGAAGATGCGCACTTGAGATAACCGCGAAGGTCCGGCAATTGCTCTAGTTCGGAGGGCATGACGGCCGCTTCCGTCGCGTGCTGTTCCGTGATGTTGCGTGACCGACGTCCGCTGCGCATGGAGAACGTACCCTCCCGATCGCTGCCGCGAGATACTTGGCGTCGGAGCACTTCTCGATCGCCGATCAGCCGGGAGGCAAACTGAGACGTGCCGCCGTTCTCGCTGCCCGAACAGCGCAGGATGAGGGTATTCCCGCAGTTCTCGACGAGGGTCTGTGCTTCGCTCTGTCCATAGGTACTCGATACCTGGGCGATCGATTGAAAGCCCAGCACGCAGCGGCCGCCAAATTTTCGCAGTCTCGCCAGAGCGTCTTTGAGGCCGTCGATGGCGCCCAATGCATCCAGTTCGTCGACCACGAACCATAGGCGCTGATCGCCGCCTTCCGCCTGACTCATGGCCTCGAATATCGCGAGGCGCATCCAGGTTGCGATCATCGACCGCAACGCGGCTATTTGTCCGGCCTTGTACGGTATGAAGAGCACACCCGGAAGCGCTTGCGCTCGGACCCAGCGGCGCACCGAGAAAGGAGCGGATCGCTGGACCTGGATGTACTCCAACGCCGCAATGGCCGAACCGGTCACCGATCGAATCGAGCCGAACATACGAGCGTTATCCGGGTCCAGAAAGGGCTGCGCCGGTGTCCCCGCGAGAATCGGCCGCAGTTCCTCCGCCGGCGCCATGGTCAGCAGCCGCCACAGATCGGCCAAATCGCGTCGGCCTTGGACATGGCAACACCGCACCACGGCGGTCAGAAACGTACGTGCATAGCCGCGCCATTCGCTTGCCGACGGGTCGTCACTGGTGGGAATCAAACCGCTGACCAATTGCTCCACGTCGTAGCTACTGCGAATTTCGCCGAACAAATCCCATTTCACTGAATTCGTTTCGAAAGGGTTAAGCACGACATCCCCGCGGTATCGGTCATAAAATCGCCCGAGGTATCCGCCGTCCGGATCGGCGAACACCGCTCGGTCGCCGCGCGCGATGGCAGCGCCGAGCAATTCCCGAATGGCCGTCGTCTTGCCGGCTCCGGTGGTACCTATGAGCTTGAAATGCTTGGTTTCATCCGCGGCCGCGACGGCAATCCCGGCCAGAGTCAGTAGCGCGGTGTCCGATCGCTTGCGACGGGCGCTGCGGCGCAGTGCAAGTCGCCCATCGGCCAACAAGGCGCCGCGCCTGTGCGTATCCTGCGGTTCGCGCCGCATCCGCCTCGAGCAGCCGACGAGGCCGAGCATGCAGCCAGCCGCCATGAGGACGGCGTCACCGCTTCGAGCCCATTCGAGAATGGCCGGCCAGTTCATAGCCTCAATAACCCGCCACTACGTGGTAGTCCGCATTCTCGCCGTAGGCAGGTGCTTGGCGGTCGACGCGGACACAGAGCCGCGCTGTCTGTCCACAGCGCCGCCATTCGATACGCCCTCCCCGCTGTTCCATGGTGGCGACACTGGCTGCGAGAGTGTCCCGGCGCACTCGTAATGCGGCAATCGCTGCTTCCGACGGCAATGTCCAGCGCATGATCGCCATTGGAATGCAGGTGCTGAGGATGGCGATCATGATGCTCGAGAGCCCGACTCGGGCGACGGCACCGCGCCCGATCCTGCGCAGGGTGTCGGCCGTGCGCTTGCTTTCCACTGACAGCATTTTCAGCTCGTCGATCAGTGTGCGCCGAATTTCGTCGCGGACCACCGCGTCAAGTCCCCGAGTGTGAGCACGCAGCTGCTCGAGATGGGTTTCAGCGAGCTTTTGGTGAGCCTGCGCGCTCTCCATGAGCAGACCGAAGTTCATAGTGGCGTCGTCCATTGATGGAGCTCACTCACTCATGCGCGGAGCAGTCACTCATGGTCCCGGTCCGCGCCCTCGTGATGTGCCCTCGATCGCGCCGGCGAGTGCGGGCGATGGTCGCGCCGGGTCTGGTACGAATTCTCGACCGCGGCATTTTCCGATCGACGCTGCTGCCACGCATGCTTGGCATCGAGCCGCACTCGCTGCCACTTCGGATCCGAGGCATATTTCAGATAGCCTGCCAGATCGGGAAGTTGTTCGACCTGGGAGGGCAGTACCGCCGGCTCCACGCAGCGGTGTTCACTATGCGTGACCGAGCTGAGTATTTCCGTGGGCCTGTGGCTCCTGGAGACCGTGGTATGCGTCACTTCGCGCTCGCCTTGCAAGAGAAGGGCTGGCCGCTGCACTACACCCGGCT
>JANYLM010000112.1 GCA_025357835.1 Gammaproteobacteria bacterium | reverse complement strand
AGGCCAAGTCCTGCGCCTCGGTGCCGCCCCACGAACCGCGCAGCGGCGCGATGAAATCCAAGGCCTGCGTCAGAGTTCCCTGATGCAGCATTTGAAAGAACGAGTGCTGTGCGTTCGAGCCCGGCTCACCCCACACGATGGGAGCAGTGGCGTAATCGACACGCCCGCCGGCGAGGCTCACCGATTTGCCGTTACTTTCCATTTGTAGCTGTTGTAGGTACGCGGGCAACCGGGCGAGCCGCTGATCGTAGGGCAGCACCGCCAGCGTTGGCAGCTTCAAGAAAGTCCGATTCCATACGCTGAGCAACCCCATGAGCACCGGCAAATTCTTCTCGAATGGCGCCTGAGTAAAATGCCTGTCGATGACGCTCGCGCCCTGCAGGAATTCTTGAAATTTCTCGCTGCCGATAACCAGTTCGGCAATGAGACCGATGGCCGACCACACCGAATAGCGCCCGCCCACCCAATCCCACATCGTAAAGCGATGTTCCGCGGCGATGCCGAAAGCATCCATGGCCGGCGCATTGGTCGATACGGCAACGAAGTGATTCGCCGGAGACTTCTCTCCCAGCGCGCCCACGATCCACGCACGCGCCGCATTGGCGTTGGCCTGGGTCTCCTGCGTGGTGAAAGTCTTCGAACAAACGATGACCAAGGTTTCCGCGGGGTCGATGCTGCGGATCAAATCCTCGAGCTGGGTGCGATCCACATTCGACACGAAGTGCGGGGTAATGTCGCCGCTCCACTCCGACCTAAGTGCGTCGCATACCAGGAGCGGCCCTAAATCGGAGCCACCGATGCCGATGTTCACGACATGCTTGAATTTCTTGCCAGTCACACCGAGTTTCTTACCCGAACGAACCGCAGCCACGAAAGCGACAAGTTTCTGGCGCGACTCGCGCACTTCCGCCTGAATGGCCGCGGAGCCCGCGAACTCCGAGCGCAGCGCCGTGTGCAGAACCGCGCGCTGCTCCGTGCTGTTGATGGGGTCGCCGCGAAACATCGCGGCTATGCGCCCCGGCAAATCCACCGCGCGTGCCAGATCGAACAACAGCGACAAGGTCTCGCTGGTAATGCGCTGACGCGACATATCGAGCAGCCAGGAATCGTGCTCGACGTGAAATTTCTGCCAGCGCTGCGGGTCCGCCGCGGTCAGATCGCGCAAATGCGCCGAACCCTGTTCAGCGGCGTGCGCAGCAACCGCGCTCCATTCCCTAAGAGACGAATTCAACTGTGTCATGAGGAGTGATCAACTCTTAAGATTGCGGGTGGTAATAACCAAGATACCATTCGACGAAGCGCTTCACACCCGTTTCCAAATCGGTGCTGGGCCGATATCCGACCTCCCGTGCCAGCGCCTCGACATCGGCCCAGGTATCCGGCAAGTCACCGGGCTGCATGGGCATTAGATTCTTCTGCGCGCGCCGTCCAAGACATTCTTCGAGCACCGCGATATAGCGCAGCAGCGCCACCGGCCTTTGATTGCCGATATTGTAAATTCTATAGGGCACATTGCTGGTCGGGGGATCGGGGGCATCGGAATCCCAGCTCGTATCGGGCGTCGCCACGTGATCCACCGCCGCGGTAACGCCCTGCACGATGTCGTCGATATAGGTGAAATCCCGCTGATGATGCCCATCGTTGAACACGTCGATAGGAGCCCCAGCCAGAATATTCTTGGTGAACAGAAACAGCGCCATATCCGGCCGGCCCCAGGGGCCGTACACGGTGAAGAATCGCAGACCGGTGGTCGGTAAGCCGTACAGCGAGGAATAGCTGTGCGCCAGCAACTCATTGGACTTCTTGGTGGCCGCATACAGGGTGAGCGGATGATCGACGTTTTGCTGCTCAGAGAACGGCATCCGTGTATTCGCCCCATACACAGAACTGGTCGAGGCATAGACCAAGTGTTCAACGCCATGGTGCCGGCAACCTTCGATCACATGCAGAAATCCGACGATGTTGCTCTGCACGTAGACATGCGGGTTGACGATGGAGTAGCGCACCCCCGCCTGCGCCGCCAGATGCACCACGCGCTGAAACTTCTCCGCCTTGAACAAGGTCTCCATCGCCCCGCGGTCAGCGAGATCCGCCTTGACGAAACGAAACGCCGAATGACGGCGCAGCATGTCTAGGCGTGCGGTCTTCAGGCCCGGGTCGTAGTAGTCATTAAGATTATCGAGCCCGACAACCTCATCGCTGCGTTCGAGCAGCCGCAGCGCGGTGTGGAATCCGATAAAGCCGGCCGCGCCGGTGACC
The DNA here is from genome assembly GCA_025357835.1 of Gammaproteobacteria bacterium. Taxonomy (GTDB): domain Bacteria; phylum Pseudomonadota; class Gammaproteobacteria; order Steroidobacterales; family Steroidobacteraceae; genus Bog-1198. The sequence continues at coordinate 45 of JANYLM010000112.1, read as the reverse complement.
AGAAGCTTCACAATTTACGCCACACCGTCTTGCCGCCCGACGCCT
>JANYLM010000029.1 GCA_025357835.1 Gammaproteobacteria bacterium | reverse complement strand
CGATGCGGTAGGCGCGCTCGCCATCGGGCCGCTTGAAGGATTCGACGGTGAGGCCCATCTTCTTACCCAGGCTGCCGGAGATGAAGCCGCGGACGCTGTGGGCCTTATGCCGATGTCGGCATAAGGCCCATTATGCCGACGTCCGGATTATGCCGACCTGTGTTGGCAACCCGGCCTGTGGGGCGGTGATCGCTGCGATGGAGTCGGCATAATCAGAGAGCTTCCAGGAAGGCGAGCAGTTTGTCGGTCGGTCGGAAACGGCCGGGTTTTGTCTCTATCGGTGCTGTCTTGTCCAGAGCTCGTTCCTTGATCTCCAGATCCGCGTGTAGGTAGATTTGGGTCGTCTCGATCTGTTCGTGACCGAGCCAGAGTGCGATCACAGAGGTGTCGATGCCGGCGCGCAGCAATCGCATGGCGGCTGAATGCCGCAATACATGCATGGTCACCGATTTTTGTGCCAGCGACGGACAAACGTCGGTGGCTTTCCCGACGTATTTGGCAAGCCTGTGCTCGAGAGCGTCCCGGCTGAGTCCTCTTCCAGTTTGCGTGGTGAACAGCGGGGCTTCTGGCTGACCGGCCCGCTCGGCCAGCCAGGAACGCAAGACGGCGACTGTGCCCGAGGTGAGCGGCGTGATCCGTTGCTTTCGTCCCTTCCCGTTGCAACTCACATGCGCACCGGTTCCGAGATGGACATCGGCGCAGCACAGGCCGGTCAGTTCAGACGCCCGAAGACCGGTCTGGACAGCGAGGCTGAACAGTGCGGTGTCGCGCCGCCCGGTCCAGTTCGACCGATCGGGCGCGGCGAGCAAGGCGTTGATTTCCGCCTCGGTCAGGAAGGTCACGAGCCGTCGCTCGAAGCGCTTTGGTGGAATGGCAAGAACGCGCTCGATGGCAGCAGCATGCTCTGGATGCCGAAGCGCCGCGTATCGAAACAGGGAACGGATGGCAGCAAGCCGCGCATTGCGGGTGCGCACGCTGTTCTTTCTCTGCTGTTCCAAGTCGTTGAGGAAGGCACCGACCAGCGAAGCATCAAGATCGTCGATATCCAGCTTGCTTGGGGCATTGCCTTTCCTGTCTGATGCGAAGACCAGCAATAGCCGCAGGGTATCCCGATATGCACAGAGCGTGTTCGGGCTGACCTGACGCTGAAGGACGAGGCGATCAGTGAAGAACGCCGGCAAAGTCGTGGCAAGTGCGGTCATGCATCACCTCCAAGGTGGCGCTCAAGCCGATCGCCAGCCAACCCCAGCAATTCCGGTGCGGCCGACAGATACCAGTAGGTATTGGCAGGGTCGACATGACCGAGATAGGTTGACAAGATCGCCATGCGGCTCCCGGGTTCGCCTGCCTTGTAGCCATCAATGATGGTATTGACGGCGAAGCCATGCCGGAGATCATGGATCCTTGGCCTGCATGCGGTCGAACGTGGTGAGATACTGCAACGGTGTAGCAGTTTCTGGAATGTCGGCTGCACGTTCTTGTAGCGCAGCCGCCTGCCTGCCGAACACGACAGCAATGCCGACGTGCCCGCCTGATGAGGACGATCATCGCGGCGCAAGTAGTCCTGTAGGGCCGTGACCACGGTTGGGTGCAACGGCAATTCGCGGGACTTGCCGAATTTGCCGTTGCGGATCGTGAGCAGGCCATTGATCGCGTCGAAGTCATCGCTGTCGAGGCCGATCGCCTCTCCGACACGCATTCCGGTTGCCGCCAGCACGCCAATCAGTGTCCGATACGTTGCCTGCAAGTGGGACCCGCGCACGATCGCTGTCGCCGACATCAGGTTCGAGATTTCGTGTGGCGAGTAGAGGTACGGCGTTGCTCTGCGCGCTCGGCCTGGCAGGATGCCCATTGGCGGCACCTGGGAGGCAGGGTCGAGCCCATGGAGGTGTCGGGCGAAGATACGAACTTCGGCAAGTCGCCTGGACGTCCAGCTTGCGTCGGCGCCTGCGGGGAGAGTTGCCCAGGCCAGCGCCGTTTCGGTTGTCAGACAGTTTTCGCCGCGATCTTCGACGAAGGAAACGAACTGACCGAGAAGTCTCTCTGTTTTGTCAAGCTTGTAACCAAGGGCGCGACGCATGGCCAGATAGTCTGTGAGAGCTTGGCGAAGGGCGCTCATTGGACGTCTCCCGGCCATGGGCGCGCAATCATGCGCAAGCCGTTACGGTCGACCTTCGCATAGATCGCTGTTGTCTCGGTACGAACGTGACGCAAGAGTTGACCGATTTCCGGTAGTGACGCGCCGGCACGTATAAGTTGGATAGCTGCGGTATGGCGCAGGCGATGCGCGTGGACGCGCCCGAGATCGGCCCGCCGTGCAGCATCCGCCACGATCGTGCTCACGCGAGTCGGAGTGAGATGGTGATAGGGAGCGACGCACCGTACGAATACGGCCCGGCCCTGTGCGTTCATGGGGCGGGCCTGTTCCAGGTATTCGACCAGCCTGAGACCGACGTCCTGCGGCAAGGGAATGCGTTCTATACAGTTCCCCTTGCCGCGCACTACGATCGTGCCCGCTCGCCACTCGATATCGTCCAACATGAGCTTTGCGACCTCGCCGCGTCGTAGCCCCAGCCGGACCAGCAGGGTCAGAATGGCAAGGTCCCGACAGCCGACGGGGGTATTCGCATGGCATGACGCAAGTAGGCGCTGAACCTGATCGGGCTCAAGCCCCTTGGGCAAACCCGCCAATCGGCGACGGGCAACCGATGGCACGGCGCCGACGAGCGATCTTTCCGTGATGCCTTCAAGATGAAGA
>JANYLM010000023.1 GCA_025357835.1 Gammaproteobacteria bacterium | reverse complement strand
CAGCGCTCGACTGAGCGCCGACTGCTGCATCATCGCGCGCTCGACGACTTCGTTGATGGTGATGCCGTCTCCCATCGCGAGCACGGCCAAGATGCGCCAGCGCGTGACGTTGATGCGCTGGCGCCGCAGCTTCTCCACCAGATCGCCGTTGAGGTGGTATGCCAGCCTCGCAATCAGATGCGGTAGGAAATCATCGAAGAGCGATTGTTCCGGCGATTTCGACAGGATATCCGCGGGGGCTTTTAGGCGTTTTGTTCCCGTCATATTCAAAAAGGGCTCTGGCCGTTGAGGATGGCGCCCAGCTTCGGCGCGTCGATGTTGCCGCCTGAGACTATACAGACAATATTGCCCTTGCCGGCCAACCCCCCCATCGCGGCGGCGACGGATGCGGCGCCGGCCGCCTCGGCGATAACATGATGGCGGGAGGCGAGAAGGCGAATCGCGTCCGCAATCTGCGCGAATGAGGCGCATGTCGCCTGATCCACCATCTGGCGAATCAGCGGCCACATCTCGGGAAGCACCGTAGTGCTGCCCATCCCATCGACGAAGCTCTGGATATGACGCACTTTAATGGGCCCTCCATTGGCCAGCGCCGCGGCGGCGGGCTGAGCGGCTTCGGATTCCGCAACGATCATGCGCACGCCCGGTTTCAGGCGCCGTATGACCGAACCGATGCCACAGGCGAGGCCGCCGCCGCCGAAGGGTACGACCACGGCGTCGCACTCCGGCTGATCCTCGATGAGCTCCGCGCCGATGGTCGCGTTCCCCGCAAGCACGGCAGACTCCGCCACCGGATGGATGAACACGCCGTCTTCGCCGGCGAAGTTGCGGGAAGTAAGGACCGTCCACCACTCATCGAATGGAAGGCGAATCACTTTCGCGCCGAGATCGGCGAGCGCCTTCGCCTTGGTTGTCGCAGAGCCGTCCGGCACGACCACCGTCGCCGGTACGCCGATCTGTCGCGCCGCGAACACCAGGCCCAGGCCGAAATTACCGGCGCTCGCGGTCAACACGCCGTGACGCAGCCGCTGTGGGTCCATGGTCCGCAGCACATTCAGCGCGGGCCGAATCTTGAACGACCCCAGCGGCTGCAGGTTCTCGAGCTTGAGAAAGATGTTGACTCCGGGAATGTCGGCCGCGAGCTTGAGCAGCGGTGTGCGCAGGGCAAATCCGCTAATATTGCTGCGCGCGGCCGCCACATCTTGACTGGTCGGCAACGTCAGGACTGAAGACTCCATGACGGGCCCTTAAAAGTCGATGACCTGGCCCACACCGGCTGCGCGCGCCTTCTCGAGCACAAAGTGCGCCGAGGCGAGGTCTTGGGGCGAGATGCCGAGGGATTTGTACAGCGTTACATCGGAAGGCGTGCGCCGGCCCATCTTGGACTCTTTCGCCACTTCTCCGATCTCTGCCAGAATGTGTTCCGGCGTGATGGCGCCCGCCTTGAGCGCGCGCAGGTATTCGCCGCCTTCATGGACAGTGGAGTCTCGACAGTCGACGAAGAATCGCGATTTCACCACAGCGGGAGTGTCGATCTCCGCCGTGGCCGCGATGCTGGAGCCGACCACATTCAGATGCACGCCCGGGGCTAGCCACTCGCCCAGAAGGATGGGCTCGCGCGCCTTGGTCAGTGTGCAAATGATGTCAGTACCGGCCACAGCCTCGGCCACGGTGGCCGATGTCTCGATATCGATTCCGTGCCTGGCCCCCTCGACCCGGGCGAAGGCTGCCGCCTTGCTGATATCGCGAGCCCACACCCGAATTCGCCGCAGCGCTCGTACCGCCAGCATGGCCTCGAGATGACTCCGAGCCTGCTCGCCGGCTCCCAGCAGAGCCAAATCGCCGGCATCCGGGCGCGCCAGCAGCCGCGTCGCCAATCCGCTTGCGGCGGCGGTGCGTATGGCAGTGATCTCGGCGGCATCCAGCAGAGCTACGGGACAGCCGTGCTCTGCCTCGAACAGCAGCACCAGGCCCAGGTGAGAAGAATACTGAGGCGGTTTATTGCGCGGGATGAGGCTCACGAGCTTGACCCCGAAGCACTCGGGCTCGGCGAGATAACCCGGCATATTGCCCAGCATGCCCAGCTCGCCGGGCATGACCATCACCGACCGCAGCGGCAGGACCACGCGCCGCTCCGACACGGCGATCATGGTTCGGTGCATGAGATCGACGCACTCCGCCATCGGCAGAAGCTGCCGCACCTCGGCTCCACGCAACACCCGAATTTCCACGTTGACTCCTTGGCCGTTGCGGTCCGTGTAAGCACGGTCCGCGCGCGCTTCCTGCATTTTAGCGTGGGCTGAACGATCCCCGCAGGTCTTTCATGGCCGCAACGAAGGATTCAACATCGTCTTCGTTATTATAGAAATGGAAACTCGCACGGACATTGTCATCGCGGTGCGAGGTGACGATGTTGCGCTTAATGAGTTCCTTGGACAGCCCACCGCTATCGCGCGACGGCACCGCGACGGTGGCGCCGCGGCGCTCGTTCTGCGTGGGCGTAATGCTCGGCCAGCCGATCTCTTCCAGCCTCCGCATGCAGCGCCCCGTCAGAGCGTAATTACGCGCTTCGATGGCCTTCGTGCCGACCGCCAACAAGAATTTGAGGCCGGCCTCAGTCGCGTAGCAATTGACCACCGGCGGTGTGCCTGCTTCAAAACGGCGCGCGCTGGGCGCCGGCCGGTTGGCGCTGATGTCCATGGCCGAAATCTCAGCCTGCGCGAACCAGCCAGAGTTGGTGGGCACCAAGGAATGAATGAATGAGTCCCGAACATAGAGGAAACCGATTCCGGCCGTGCCCAGCAAATACTTGAGCATGCCGCCAGCGGCAAAGTCGACATCCAGAGCCTTGACGTCGATGTCGAGCGATCCCACCGCTTGGTAACAGTCGAGCAACACCTTAGCGCCCTTGGCGTGGGCGAGTCGCACGATGCCGGGAATGTCGAGCTTGGCGCCGTTCCTGAAGCACACATGCGTGATCGCCACCAGTTGCGTCTGCTCGTCGATCGCCTTGGCGAAATTCTCCACAGGGATGTAGCCGTCGGGCGCGCGTGGTACGTGAACGACCCGAGCGCCGCGCGGCTCCTGGGCATGCCATATCTGTGCGTTGGTGGGAAACTCGAAATCACTGATGACCACTTTGTTGCGTGGGCCGGAAAAATCGAGTGCGCTCGCCAGCGCATTGAGGCCGGCGGACACCGAGGCTGTGACCGCGATCTCGTCGGGGGCGGCGTGCAACAGAGTTGCCGTCAGCGAACGGACGGATTCATTCTTGGTGATCCACACGTCCCAGTTCGCGCCCACCGCCAGGCGGTCTTCCATGTAGGCCTCGAACGCAGCCTTCACGTCGTTCGCCAACGCGCAATAGGAGCCGCTGTTCAGGTAGGTCTTGCGCTCGAGAACTGGAAATTCCTTGCGCAGCGCTAAAAAATTCGGTTCCATGTCGCCGCTCCGGTCGCATAACTGTGGGTATTTTATTATATGCAATATCATATGATTGTGCAATTATATGGTCGCCGCGTCGGGCAGTGATGCAGCGGGAAAGGAACGGCAAGATGTTCGACGTAGTACAACCGGTAGCGATGCCGCAAATTGAAGCGGCTCGAGCACGCCTTGAAGGGATGAGCACGGTCTCGCCCGTCGTCACCTGCGGTGCCGCGCCGGCCGGCAAAAGCATTCGCCTGAAACTCGAGAATCTGCAGCCCATTGGGTCGTTTAAGATCCGGCCCATCGGCAACGCCGTCCTCGCGCGAGCACCGGCCGACTTGACTTCTGGTCTGTACACCACCAGCACGGGCAACAGCGCGCTCGGCGTAGCTTGGATGGCCCGCCGACTCGGAATCTGCGCCACCGCGGTCGTGCCCGAAAACGCGCCCGAGGCCAAGCTCGAGAAGTTGAGGCACTTGGGAACGCGCATCGAGATGCGTCCCATCGAGGAATGGTGGCAGGCTATCAGAACGGGCACCCTCAAAGATCAGAAGGGTGTTTACATCGACGCGGTGCGGGACCCGGCCTCGCTGGCAGGCGATGCCACCATCGGGCTCGAGATTCTGGCACAGTCGCCCGACGTGGAGGCCATCCTGATTCCCTTCGGCGGCGGCGGACTTGCATGCGGTATCGCTTGTGCAGTTCGCGCGCTGCGGCCGGACGTCAAGATCATCGCATGCGAGCTCGCGAGCGCGCATCCGCTGAAGGCGGCTTTCGCTGCCGGCGCTCCGACTGAGACGCCGCATGTGCCGGGCTTCGTCAGCGGCGTGGGTTTCGGTTCGGTATTGCCCGAGATGTGGCCCCTGGCAAAAGCCATGATCGACGAAGTCATCATCGTCTCGCTTACGGAAGTGGCCGCGGCGATCAAAACCATGGTTGAGCATAACCACGTGGTGGCTGAGGGGGCCGGCGCGGTGTCCGTCGCGGCGGCCCTGTCCGGGCGGTACGCGGAAAGCAGAGTCTGCGCCGTCGTCTCAGGCGGAAATCTCGACAGCTCGATGCTCGCGACGATTCTGGAGGGGCGCGTGCCGATCTAGCCCGCGGCCTATTCAAAACACGCAGTTGATCGCTAATACCGGCGTGACAGTGGCGGTTTCGCTGCGACCGGCGGCGACGAGTCGGACACCGAAGATGACCCCTACCCGGCTGTTCCAATTGTATTCGAGCGCGGGTGCCACGTAGAACACTCGGCCGACGCCCGAGCTATATTGGACGGCGGGCGGCCCCTCGCCATTGGAATAGCTTCCAAACACGTGGGTTGCATCGTCCTGCTCGTACCAAAGATCCAGTGCAAGAACCCAATTGCGTGTCGCGCTGTATTCGAACGCCAGGTTGCCGACCGCGGTGTCGCCCGGGCTGGCGTCGCCGCGAAACCCGCCCGTGGTGCCGTACACGCTCCGGTCCACGATCCTCACCCGACCTGACAATGCGTAAGATAGATTGAGCCGGGCACGCAAAATTCGGCCGTTGCTCAACCAGAAGTAGGACTGGGAATACAGCGACAGGGTCGTCGTGTACGCGCCGGCGCCGAAGCCGTCGCTTGGCCGGTCTAGCCGGTCGTACTCTCCAAGCGGAAGTGTTTCGCTCAAGTTCAGCGAGATCGTGGGCAGCCAGTGTCGCTCCTGAAACTGAGTCAGCCGGTATTGCGCCTGCACCGTGAGATCGCCCACGCCGATTCTCGAACTGTTGCGGCCACTTCCAGGCTGATCGTACCCGAACCGTGGGATGAGACCGACTGTGAATCGGTCGGCGAGTCCATAGTTCAAATACGACTGCGATCCGAAGTTGTTCGAATGAGCGCCGGCATGCGAGACACCGTGACTGTCGAGTCGAGCATAAGGCATGACATCGTAAATATAGGGCTCGAAGAGAACATGCCCCTGGGGCAAGGTAGAGGCGCTGGCCGCGAGCAAGGGCCCCGTCCACCAGGCATCCTCCATGGACTGCCGCAATGGCGCGACGCTCGGGGACTCGTCTGCCGCCGCCGAATGCGTAACCACGGTCAGCGCGGAGAAAACGGCCCAAAGCGCAATGTTTCCAACTCTCATTTGATTTCTCGTGCGGTCGAAATTCCAGATGGACACGGTCGCTTGTTTCCGGTCTGGGCGCACTCCGGTTCTTGCCTAAACACAACGAGGGTTCGGCTCAGAAGTGATATGGCTGGGGTAGCTGCGCCGATGATCAGAGCCTTGATCCGCGCGCCTATCTGTTAATTCAATTTGCCCGGATGGCCCCGCAATTATTCGGCATGAAAAGCTCTCTTGAAAGAGCCACTTTGGAGCAATCGTGCTAGGCCACTTAGGAAGCGGCACCCGCTCCCGCATTCCTGCGCCAACATGTCGACTAGGCGATCAGGTCAAGCGGCCGCGCGCCTTCAAGATGAAGTACACCACGGAGATCAGCACCAGCCACGGGACACCGACGATCCAAGAGATGCGCCAGTCCTTGTCAAGACCCATGGTCACCAGTACCGCGCAGAGCAGCGTCAACCCGGCAATCTGCATTCCGGGGAACCAGCGCATCCTGACCGGCAGATTCGCCGCTTTGTGCCTGCGGCGGAAGCTCAAGTGGCTGACCAGAATAATGATCCACACGATCATCGCATCGAATAAGGCGACCCCGAAGAGGTAGTTGTAGGCGAGCGGAGTCAGCTTGGAGAGACCTGCGGCAAGCAGAATGCAGGCGCCGGAGAGCAAAATGGCCGCGATCGGCGTGCCGTTCTTGCTGAGCCCGCCCAGAAAGCGCGGTGCGTACCCGCCCCGCGACAGGGAGAACAGCATTCGTGAGCACAGATACACATTCGTGTTCATGCTTGAGAGGGCGGCGCTCAGCACCACGAAATTCATGATTCCGGCCGCGTGCCGGATGCCGGAGTGCGCGAAGACCCGCACGAACGGGCTCTGGGTCACAATGGTGGCGCCCGTCTCGGTCCAGGGGACGAATGTAACCACAATGGTCAGCGCCAGAACGTAGAACAGGAACAGCCGCAGGGCCATGCTGCGCAATGCGGCCGGTATCGCTCGCACCGGATCCTTGGCCTCGCCCGATGTGACGGCAATCACTTCGATGCCGTTGAACGATAGAATTCCGATGATGACAGCCATCCACACGCCGCCGAATCCATGCGGCATGAAACCGCCGGGAAGCCCGGTGAGATTGTGGAAACCCACGGGTTTGGCCCCGATACCGAGAATTGTCGCCAGGCCCAAAATGATGAAGATGACGATGGCGACGACCTTGATGAGAGCGAACCAATATTCGATCGAGCCGAAGTTATTGACGGACCTGGAGTTGAAGTACAACAGTACGAAGGCGAATCCCATTGACCACAGCCACACCGGCGTGCCGGGGAACCAGAAAGTCATGTACACGCCGGCCGCCACCGCCTCGCCGCCGACGGCGATCACCTGCGCCAGCCAGTAGGAGTAGCGCGCCACCATGCCCGCCCACGGGTTCAGGTAAATCTCGGCGTAGGTACCGAATGAGCCGGCAGTGGGATGCATCACCGCCATCTCCGACAGACTGAAGACCATGGCCACAGCGGCGATGGCGGCAATGGCATAGCTCAGCATCACGGCTGGACCTGCATAGCCGATGGCGACACCGCTGCCCATGAACAGCCCGGTGCCGATCGCGCCACCCAGGCCGATCATCACCAGCTGCGCGCGGCTCAGGTCTTTGTGGAGGCCGGCCTCCCGGTTGGCAATCGCGGCTGCTTCCACGGGCTCTCCTCGGCGAAGGCAATTGAAGGGCGCCCGGGGCATGCTCCGGGTGGGATCTACACGGGTGCCAGGGCGAGTACGCGCAACGGGCTTCCCGAGCCGTTGACGATCTTCAGAGGCGGCGCTATCACCACGGCGCCGGTCGGCGGTAGATGCTCAAGATTCGTAAGGCTCGCAAGGCCGAACCGATTGGACCCGTGCATGATGGTGTGACACGGAAACATCGGATTGAAGGTGGCTGCCTGACCGGCGTCGGTGCCCACCGTTTCAACACCAACGCCGAGAATGTCGCGCTCACGCGCCAGAAAGGGCACGCAGTCCGGATGAAAACCAGGGGTGTGTGGTCCATCGGCTGCGATGTTCAGATAAGCATCCGCCCCGACTCGCTTCGACCAATCGGTGCGGATCAGCACCCAGGCGTGCTCGGGAATTTTGCCGTGCTGCCGTTCCCAGCTTTCAATGACTTCGGTCGTCAGCAGAAAATCGGCATTCTCCTGCGCCTGCTTCGCCACGTCGATCACGCAGGCGGGACCGATGAAGCGCTCCACCGGAATATTATGCGTCGCATTCTGCGGATAGTCTTTGCCGGTGACCCAGTGAATCGGCGCATCGAAGTGCGTGCCCGTATGCTCGCCGCAGGAGATGTTGTTCCAATACCAGGCGGGCCCGCGCGAGTCATAGCGCGAGATCTCCTCGAGCGAAAATGGCTTCGAAGGAGCAAATTGTGGCGGCAGCTTGATAACCGGCGTCTCCGCCTTCAGCGGCACCGTCAGATCGATCACGCGAATGCCGCCCGAAATAATGCCGCCGATCATCTGCGCCAAAACCTGCGAGTAGTTCATGTTGAATCCGATAGTTGACACGTCAAGTAATTGCAACTATAGCATACGCGTTCGGCGCGATACAGCACACCGGGAATCGACCCCTCGGCCGGACTACCGCTCGTCGAGCAGCCCCATGGCGGAACGCGCTACGCGGCCGTTCTTTACCAACACCCCTTCAGCGCGCAGGCGCCGGGCTTGTTCTCTGTGCTCATGAGATGACTTCGGAAATACGATGCAGCCGCCCGCACCGACAACACGGTGCCACGGTAGATTCAGCTTTTGCGGCGCCACTTTTAACGCGAATCCCGTCTGGCGTGCGCGACCAGGCAATCCAGCGGCTCGGGCAACCTCTCCGTACGTACAGACCTGTCCGCGTGGAATTGCGCAGACCACATGCCAGATCGCCTCCAATGCCGGATTCTCCTCAGGCGGAGATCGCCGCCGGGACCGCGAGCCCACTGAGCCCAAAGGGTGGAACAGTTCGACGAATGACTTCTTCGGACTCACCATATGGGCAGCCTAGCCCACCGCAAATGGAGGCGGACGTCTCCGGATCGGTTGACTCTTGACGATGGCAGTGCTCGTCTCGGCTCTGTCGGCAATGCGATCGAGAATCTGGTCGAGCTGTTCGATCGAACGTACGAATAGGCGGGCGATAAAGCAATCATCTCCCGTCACCTTGTCGCACTCGCAGAACTCGGGAATTTCTGCAATCAACTTCTGCACAATATGCAGCTTGCCAGGCAATGGTCGGATGCGAACTATGGCTTGCAATTCGTAGCCCAGAGCCTCCGGATTGAGCTCGACGGTGAATGTATGGATGACGGCGCGTTCCTTAAGACGGCGAAGCCGTGCCGAAATGCTTGCCGAGGAAAGGTCGACCTGCTGAGCCAGATCCTTCAGCGAAATTCTCGAGTCCTTGACCAGAATCTCAAGGATGCGTTTGTCTACCTCGTCCAACATTGAGGATTCCTCGGACAATTAGCAAAACTGCCTAATATATTTTAGCAATTACGGCCAATTGCCTCACATATAGCATAGAAACCGGCATAACTATAAAGGATTATGAGTCTCCGACAGTTTCAAGAGGCTATCCTTTGGACAACAAAATACGCGGCACGGTCGAGATGACCGCCGCCATGCTGATTTCGGGAACGATCGGTTGGTTCGTCGTCGTCTCGGGTCAGCCCGTCATGAGCGTGGTGTTCTGGCGCTGCGTCTTCGGCGCGGCAACGCTGCTGATCGTCTGTGCCGCGCTCGGCTTACTTCGCGGCACGATCAACTTCCGCCTATTGGGCCTGGCGGCGCTGGGTGGCGCGGCCCTCATCATCAACTGGTTGCTGCTCTTCAGTTCATTCTCCCGGGCATCAATTTCGATTGCCACGGCGGTCTATAACACCCAGCCGTTCATGCTTGTGTGCCTCGGCGCGTTTTTCTTTTCGGAGCGGCTCACCATGACGAAGGCCATCTGGCTCTCGGTCGCCTTTGTCGGCACGCTGCTGATCGTGCATGCGAAACCCGAAGCGGATTACAGCGGCACGGACTACTTAATCGGGATTATGATGGCTCTCGGTGCGGCCTTCTTCTACGCCGTCGCCGCCATTATTACCAAGAAACTTACGGGTACACCGCCTCACCTGATCGCGCTAATACAGGTCTGCGTCGGGATAGTGATACTTGCACCGTTCGCAAACCTGAATCCCGCGCCGGCCGGTATGGGGGCGTGGAGTTCGCTCGTCGCGGTCGGGGTTGTACATACCGGTCTCGTGTATATTTTGCTCTATGGTGCGATTCAGAAGCTGCCCACGCACCTGACCGGTTCGCTTTCCTTCATCTACCCGATCGTAGCGATCGCCGTCGATTTCCTGGCCTTCGGCCGTCGGCTGCATCCGGTGCAGCTTATTGGTGCAGCCGCAATCCTAACCGCAGCCGCCGGCATGAACCTCGGCTGGTCATTGTGGAAATCGAAGCCGCAGCGTCAACCCCTGTCGAGCTACGAGTAAAGATCCAGTTGACGGCTATCGCCGATCACGCGTTCGAAGTCGAGTCCTAAAGTCGCCAACACAGGTTCCGCAACAGGTTTCACCTGCTTCAGCACATAGTGTTCGCGATCGAGCGGGTGGCGTACATTGTCGAGCGGCTCGGCGCCGGCGGTCGTCATAACGTAGCTGATCAGCCTACCGGGCGGCTGCGTGGATTTGCGAGCCGCAACTACATGCGGCGGCGTGGTTGCCGTGTACTCACCGGCCTCTTTGCGCAGATTCTTGCGATACACCAGTGAGGCATCCAGGTCGCCGTTCCGCACTTTCTTCACCACCTCCGCGAGATAGGCATCGACGGATTGATCGGTAAACAGGCGCTGATACAGTTCACGCTGCACCTGCTTGGCAAGCGCCGTCCAATCGCGCCGCACGACTTCCATGCCGACGAACTCCACGCTAGCGGCATGCGCGCCACCTAGAAGTCCGGCGTAGCGCTTACTCGCACCGCGTGTGCTGTGGCGGGCGCGCGGCAGGAACAGCTTGAGGTACAGTTTTTCGAACTCCAAGTCCAGGCGGCTTGCGACGCGCCATCGATTCTCGACGTAGCGGGCGAGATCGGTATTCAGCGCCACTGCGAGTTCACGACCACGTTCCAGCGCCGGACCCGGCTCGTCTGCGCCCGAATCCACGAACAAGCTGTCGGTGTCGCCGTACAGCACCTTGAACCCAGCCGCCTCGAACCATGCCTTGGACCACAGCAGGAGTTCGCGACCCGTACCGGTGATGGCATTGACCAGGGCCGTGTTGTAGAAGCGGCAGGATGGCGCGCCCAGCACGCCGTAGAAAGAGTTCATGAGAATCTTGATCGCATTGGATGCCACGCCGTCGCCGCTTTTTTTCGCGGCCTCGCGGCGCGGAAACAGCTCATCGAGCATGCGCGGCAGTATCCCCGGCGTACGAACGAAGGCACCGCCCGCGGTTCGGATGAGGTCCGCATCCGGCGACGGATGCTCCACATACGAGAGTGGATCGATGTTGAGGGTACGGATAATGCTCGGGTACAGGCTCTTGAAATCAAACACCCAGACATGGTGGTGCAGACCGGTCACGGGCTCAAGTACGTGGCCGCCTTGCTGGGCCCCATGATCGCGCGAATCGTCGGCGCGCACGGTGGGCGCAACCACGGCCCGCCGCTCGAGTTCGGTCAGGTACAGAAAGTCGAAAGAAGCTATGCTCGCCGCGACGCGGTCGGGCGTCATGCCGGTCAGCTGGCTGCGCGCATAAGCAAGCCGTACGAGGTTGAGCCTTCCGACGATATCGAAAGCAAGCCGAGCATCGGTGCGCGCGTAGAGCGCGAAAGCGGCGAGATTCTGGCCGTAGTTATGGAGAATCTCCCCAATTCGGTCACGCACGTCCCCGGCCACCGCCTTGCCCTCACCCAGTACCTCCCGTGCTACGGCGTCGAGCGAGTACTCATCCATACGCACGAAGGCGCCGCGCAATAGGTCGATGCCGTCCAGCACCAAACGTCCTGGAACGGAAGCCTGGCCGCTGCCGAAATAGCCCTCAGCCTTGCGCACACGCAGAGCACCCGGCTCGCGCCCGAGGGGAAAAGGGTGGTTCACGCGCGCCGCAATTCTCTGCAGCACCGTCAAGTCGAAGTCGATCACGTTCCAGCCCGTCAACACATCGGGATCGATCTCTCTCACTCGAGTGCAGAACATCTCCAATGCGGCGCGTTCGTCTACACATCTATGGGCACGCTCCGGCATGGCTCGATCGTCGGGATCGACGATCAGAACTTCGTCAACGCCCTCGGCGTACATAGAAATCGCGAGGAGCCGGTCGCCCTTGCCGTCCGTTTCGATATCGAAGGACAGCACGCGCGGTTCGACGTCGACGCGGATTGGGCGAAGCGTCGGATTGGTATATATGCGTGTAATGCCGCTTCCCGGCGCCCACTCGCCGCCGATCTCGCAGCCACCCTTGATGCCACGGTCGATCAGGTAGCGCACGGCGAAACGCACATCAGCCTCGAAGGTCTCTATACCGGCCGCATGCAATCGGTCGCGTACGCCCGGAACATCCAGTGGGGTTTCTACCTCCAATCGGCATACCGCGGCTGCCGTGAAACTGCGTTTGTCGGTCGACTTCGGTGCGGGGGCGTGCAGCGCTCGGGCCCGTTCGGCATCAACGGCACGAATATAAAAATGCGGGCGTTGTCGGTCATCACACACCAGAAAGGTACCGCCGTCCTCCAGCCGGCCATAAATGTGAACCACCGGTATGCGCTGCCCATTCGGCCCAGACACCACACGATAGCTCGCCTGAAGAATGAAACCACGTGCTGTCATGCGCTCATTCTGCGGCATAGTCGCGGCAGCCGCGAGCCGGCGTGCGGGCCGCTGGGTTCGCGGCGTTCAATTCCGCCGGACGGCCGAATTAGTCGCGGGCGCGGAACCAACCGCTGATGCTCAGTCGATCGCGCTGCGTCGACCGCACTGCATGCTCGCGGCCTGGCGTGAGGAAGCACACCAAGCGCCCGGCCATGGGCTCAATATCCCGATGGCCACCGTCCGCATCGAAAATCCGCAGCTCGCCGCCCGCCGCCGGCGTCCAGCCTTCGTTCAAGTACAGCACCAGCGACACCTGACGCTGCCCGTGTCCCTGCGGCTGGTCGACGTGGCGCGCGTACCCGGCGCCCGGTGGATACCGGGCATAGTGCATTTCGAGTTCGAACAATCCGAGCCAGGCTTGTGCATTGAGCTCTAAACGCAGGCGCTCCAGTTCCTCACACAGGGTTTGCTCGGCGGGTAGTAGCGGCGGGACGATCCAACAGGTGGAATCCCCGCGAATGTCCTCGCGGCGTTGCAGATTCTGGTGGCCGCCGATACGGGCCGTATGGAAATCACCGCGCTCACGCCGCAGGTGAGCGCAATCCGTCAGTGCGCGAACCTGTGCCGGCGTAAGGAATTGATCCCGAACCGAGATGCCATCGACCCCAAGGCCGATATCAACGCTCACAAACCTGCGGCAAACGCATGCAAGCTCGCAGCAACAGGGCGCGCGTCGGCATCAACGGCCGCGCCGCCGCGATCGTTGGGCCACACCGCCGCGCCGCGCCGCCCTCTTCCGTGTCGCGCCTTTCTTGCCGGCGACGCGCTTAGGCGCACGCCGCGCCGGCTTGCGCGGTTTCTTGGGCGCTTCGAGCATGCTGCCGCGGCAGTTCTTGGCCCCGCAGCGACAGCCGAAAACCTCATCGACATTGGGTGCATCGTCACTGTCGCGCTGAATCTGATAGTCGTAGGCCAGTTCCTCTCCAGGCTGTATGGTGCGAATAGCCTCGATAAAAACGCGCTTGTTCGCAGTAGTGCTTTCGCAGTTCGGATCGCAACCATGGTTGATGTATCGAGCCTCATTGCCGTTCACACCGGCGTCGATCACCGTCTTCGCGTCCACGGTAAACAGAAACGTGTGGTTGTCGTGCGGGTCCTTGTCCTCATAGCGCGCGTCAGCCTGCGCATGGGTTACACGATCGCCCAAGTACTCGATGACGGTCGTGCCCTTGCGGATGCGGCGAGCGGCGAATACGCCATAACCGTGGATGGGGGAATGTCGAACTTCAAATAAGGGCTTGCGGCGCGGTTTCGGGACCTTCTTTTTCATATCGCTATTGCGGCTTTGATGGCTGAGTGAGACTGGTAGTCGAGGATTTCAAAATCCTCGAATGAGTATTCGAACATGCTCGGCGGCTTGCGCCGGATCACCAACTTCGGCATGGGGAAGGGCGCCCGGGTCAGCTGCAGATCGGCCTGTTCCAAGTGATTCCGATACAGATGACAATCGCCGCCCGTCCAAACGAACTCGCCGACTTGAAGATCGCATTGCTGCGCCAGCATGTGCGTCAGCAAGGCGTAGGAGGCGATATTGAAGGGCACGCCGAGCAGGGCATCGGCGCTGCGCTGGTACAATTGACAGGACAGGCGATGATCGGCGACATAGAATTGGAACAAGGCGTGACAGGGCAGCAGCGCCATCTGGTCCAATTCCCCGACATTCCAAGCGGAGACGAGAATGCGGCGCGAGTTCGGGTTGCTCTTCAACTGCTGGACTACACCCGCCAGCTGATCAATGCTGCGACCATTGGCGGTGGGCCAACTGCGCCACTGTTTACCGTACACTGGCCCAAGATTCCCATCCTTGTCCGCCCATTCGTCCCAGATGCTGACGCCGTTCTCGCGCAGATACCGCACATTGGTGTCGCCGGCCAGAAACCACAACAGTTCGTAGATGATAGAGCGCAGATGCAGCTTCTTGGTCGTCACCAGCGGAAATCCAGCGGCGAGATCGAAGCGCATTTGATAGCCGAACACGCTCAAGGTGCCGGTGCCGGTACGATCATCCTTGCGGGCGCCGTGCTGTCTGATATGGCGCAAAAAATCCAGATACTGCAGCATTACGCCTTCACTGCACCTAAATTGCCGGTAGCCGCATTGCGCCGGTAGGCATAAATCATCAGTCCGGTGCCGATGAAAATCATCGGCGTGGTCAGTAGCATGCCCATGGTCAGCCACTGCCCGACCAAGTATCCGATATTCGCATCAGGCAGGCGCACCCACTCGACGGTAAATCGAGCGCATCCGTAAACCAGCAGGAACAGACCGGTGGGCGCGAGCCGCGGCCGCGGCTTGGCCGTGAACCACCACACGATCAGGAACAACACCAACCCTTCGAGGCTGGCTTCATACAGCTGCGAGGGATGCCGGGCAATCAGCACGCCCTCCACGTTCGGCACGCCGAAGCCCCAGGGCAGATCCGTGGGCTTGCCCCAGAGCTCGCCGTTGATGAAATTACCGAGCCGGCCGGCCAGGAGACCTAAGCCGGGCAGCGGCGCCAGGAAATCCAGCACATCGGGAATTAGCTTGCGCTTGACCCGCGCGAAGACACCGGCCGCGACTAGCACCCCCGTCATTCCACCGTGGAAAGACATGCCGCCGTCCCAGATATGAAATACATTCAGCCAATTCTCGGCGATCACATCGTGGCCGTAAAAAATACACCAACCAACCCGGCCGCCGACGATGACGCCGATGGCGCAATAGAAAATGAGGTCGTCGATATCCAGAGCAACCCAAGTCGATCCGGGTTGCCGGGAGCGGTATCGCGCCAGCGACCAGGCGGCGACGAATCCGATGAGGTACATGATCCCGTACCAATGGATGCGCAAAGGCCCAAAACCGAAGATCGGCCCGATCGATACGGCAATGGGGTCGATATGCGGATAGGTCAGCATGCGCGCTACTTTAAACCGTCGCTAACCCGACAGAAATAAGCTTTTAAGTACCGGGTCTCCGCTATGGCCGGGTGCACCGGGTGATCCTGCGCCTGGCCGCCCATTTCGAGAATTTGAAGATGCTTATCGGCCGCCCTCGCCGCCTTAGCGATGGCATCCTGCAACTCTTCGGGACTTACATGGTAGGAGCAGGAGCATGAGACCAGAATGCCGTCATCGGCCAGCAACCGCATGGCAAGCTGGTTCAAGCGCTTGTACGCCGCTAGTGCCTTCGGCACATCCTTCTTGCGCTTGGCAAAGGCCGGCGGATCGATGATAACGACATCGAATCGATCTCTCTTCTTGGCCAAATCCTCCAGCACATCGAAGGCATCGCCCTTGACGGTGGAAAGCTTCAGACGATTGCGCTCAGCATTGCCCGCGGCCAATTCCAGCGCGGCAGCCGAGCTGTCGACGCACAGCACCTCGCGCGCACCGGCCTGCGCCGCGCGTACGCCCCAGGCTCCGACGTAGCTGAACACATCCAGAACTCTGGCGCCCTTGCGCACGTACTTTGTCAACGCCCGTCGGTTGGCCGACTGATCGAAAAACCAGCCGGTCTTCTGCCCCTCGGCCAGCGGGGCCTGAAATTCGAGGCCATCCTCGATAACCAGGCTTAGCTCATCGAACTTGCCCTTGGCGGCCTCCACATAGCTGGGCAGCCCCTCCATTTCGCGCGTGGAGCCGTCATTCTTGAAGAGCAGCGCCTCGCAATGCAGAACCTGCTCCAAGGCTTGCTGAATCGGCAGTTTGAGCTGTTCCATTCCGGCTGTCCCGATCTGCACCACACAGGCGGAACCGTAGCGGTCGATGACCAGCCCCGGTAATCCGTCGGACTCGCCGTAGACCAAACGATAGTAGGGCTTTGGATACAGCCGCTCACGCAAGCCAAGCGCCGTTCGGATGCGTGCCGACAGCCAGGCCACATCGGGAACCCTCCAGGTGCCGAGCACGCGCGCGCTGATCAATGACTTGGGGTTGACGTAGGCCAGTCCCAGTGCCCGGTCGTTGTGCGCCAGCACACGCACCAACTCGCCCGGCTTGAACTTCGTCAGAGGCGTTTGTTGAGTATCGACCTCGTTGCTGAAGATCCACAGATGTCCGGCGTTCAGACGGCGATCTTCGTTTCGTTTGAGGCGCAGGGCGGGCAGTTCTGCCACATTACTAGAGTCGGACATGGGAGGTACTTCAGCTATATTGGCGCGCATTCTAACTGACGCGGAGCAGTAATATGCAGCGCAATCGCCTTGCCGTAGAAACCAGCCCGTACCTGCTGCAGCATGCCGATAATCCCGTGGATTGGTATCCGTGGGGAGAGCAGGCACTGCTTGCGGCCAAACGGGAAAACAAGCCCATTCTCCTTTCTATCGGCTATTCGGCCTGCCATTGGTGCCATGTCATGGCGCACGAATCCTTCGAGGACCCCGCCACCGCCGCGCTGATGAATCAATTGTTCCTCAATATCAAGGTGGACCGCGAAGAGCGGCCCGACCTCGACAAGATTTACCAGCTGGCACAGCAGCTCATCACCCACGGCTCGGGCGGCTGGCCGCTGACCATGTTCTTGACCCCCGAGAGCCAATCGCCCTTCTTCGGCGGCACCTACTTTCCGAAAGAGCCGCGCCATGGGATGCCCGCGTTCGGCGATCTGCTGCGGCGCGTGGCCGAGTACTATCACGGCCATGGCGCGGAGATCGCCACGCAAAGCGAGCAATTGCAGCTCGCACTCGCCAGCCTTACGCCGCAACCCGCGGCCGGCGAACTGTCCCTGGACTCATCGCCGCTGCTCGCGGCACGTGCCGACCTGGAGCGATCGTTCGACCAGAAGTTCGGTGGCTTCAGCCAGGCCCCAAAATTTCCGCACCCCGGCAGTATCGAACGCTCACTGCGCCATTGGTATGGCAGCTCGACCGCGACAAGTCCGGATCTCAAGGCGCTGTACATGGCGACTCTAACGTTGACCCGCATGGCCGAAGGCGGACTGTACGATCAGTTGGGCGGCGGCTTCTCGCGCTATTCCGTCGATGGCTATTGGATGATTCCTCATTTCGAAAAAATGCTCTATGACAATGCTCAATTGCTGTGTGAGTACTCGCGAGCGTTGCTGGCAACCGGCGAGACACTGTTTGCGCGAATCGCCGGTGAAACCGCGGATTGGGTGCTGCGCGATATGCGCTCGCCCCAGGGTGGCTTTTATTCCAGCCTGGATGCGGACTCTGCAGGGCATGAGGGGAAATTCTACGTTTGGACGCCATCCGAGGTTCAAGCGCTGCTGACGGCGCAGGAATATGCCGCATTCTCGCGCCGCTTCGGTCTGAATCGGGGCGCCAATTTCGAGGGCGAATGGCATTTACACATCTATGAAACCGTCGACGCCATAGCGGCGACTCTCGGCGAATCCGCGCAATCCGTCGCCGCTCTCATCGATTCGGCGCGCGCCAAGCTATTGAAAGTGCGCGGCTTGCGCGTGTGGCCAGCACGCGATGAGAAAATCCTCACCGCCTGGAACGCACTCATGATCAAGGGTCTGGCGATCGCGGCACGGGTGCTGCGTCGGGCCGATCTGGCCGACGCCGCCACAGCGGCGGTCGACTTCATCCACCGAAACCTGTGGCGGGACGGCCGCTTGCTCGCCACCTACAAAGATGGTCGTGCACATTTGGCGGCCTACCTCGATGACTATGCCTTTCTCGCCGATGCCCTGCTCGAACTACTGCAAACCCGCTGGCGCAGCAGTGACTTGGAATTCGCTCAGGCGTTGACCGATGTCCTGTTAGCGCAATTCCAGGATGCCGAGGCCGGAGGTTTCTTCTTTACCGCCGCGGATCACGAGCAACTCATCCATCGCAGCAAGACCTTCAGCGATGACTCCCTACCGTCGGGGAATGGCGTCGCGGCATCGGTACTATCCCGCCTCGGGTACCTGCTCGGCGAGCTGCGCTACTTGGACACCGCCGAGCGCTCCTTGCGGGCCGGCTGGCCCACGTTCCAGCAATACCCTCAGGCGCATATGAGCATGGTGAATGCGCTGGAAGACTTTCTGGGATCGACGCAGATCTTGATTATTCGCGGCGATGCACCGCAAGTCGCGCGCTGGTCCGCGGAACTGGGCGCCTTGTATGCACCGGCGCGCATGATATTCGCCATTCCCCGCGATGCCGAAGACCTACCGCCCGCGCTCGCCGCCAAGCGCGCCATCACCGGCACCGTGGCCTATGTATGTACGGGAATGACGTGTTCGGCACCGCTCAATGACTTGGGTGCGATAGCGCGCGAACTCGCCTTGCGGGTCAATTAGAGCCTGATTTCGCGACCGCCGCCTGAACGCTCACATGTTTACGGCTGCAACCGTGCGGCCAGGCGACGCTTCAAGTCGCCGTGCAAGTCATCCGAATAAACCGGCGCCGCATTCCAATCGAGCGCCCAGGGCTGTGCCGCCCGCGTCGCCTCGGGCTCCGAGCCGTTGCGCGGGAAAATATGCGCATGCAGCGCCGGTTCGACATTGCCGAACATCGCGTAATTGATGCGCAGGGCCGCGGTGACGATCAGCAGAGCATCGCCTACCAAAGCCATATCCGATAAGAATTGACCGCGCAATTCGGGCGGTAGCGCATTCAAATGGGGTACGACGGGATCGGGCAGCAGCAGGCAATAGCCGATCAGCACTTGACGCTCGCCCATCACCACCCAACCGGAGCGCAGCTTGGCCACCGCGGCCGGATAGCTCCCGGCGCGACAGCGCTCGACCATGCCATGTATGGTCGTCGTCGGCGTCACTGCCCGAGGGCCTTCGCGACCGCTGCGGCATTCACCGGTGGAGCCGAATTGCCGAAATTCGAGCGCAGATAGGAGAACAGCGCGGCGGCATCCGCGGGCTTCATCCAGCCAAACTGCAGCATTTGGGTGGAATATCGCCCCGCCGGCATAGCCTTAGGCCTTTGTCCTTTGATCACCCACAGCGCCAACTCAGCCGGGTCTCCGAGCACCACCGGCGATCCGGCCATGCTCGGATACACGCCAGGAATTCCCGCCCCCGTCTGCTGATGACAGGGCACACAGTTACTGTTGTAAATACGTCCACCGACTTCCGCCGCGGAGGGTCCGCCGCCGCTCGCGGTGGGCGCTCCGGTAGCCGTCTTTGACGCGCCCGAACCCGTCTCGGGCGCGCCGGAGATCGCCTGGGCTGCCTCTGGATTCTTCGCGGAGCAGGCGGTCAGAATGCCGACCAGCGTAAGTATCGACAATACGTTTCGATGTGACATGTGGTAGATGCTAGCAGCAAAAGATGACGAGGCGGACTACTTCAATGCGTCGACCCGGTGTGATTTTACGGCTTAGTGTGACGTCGCGGCTCAATATGATATTTCGGTTCGGCACGGCGTCGCTCGCCGTTGCTGCGTGCTTACTATCGTCGACGGCATTCGCGCAGGCACCAGCCGAAGACGCACTGAAACGGATCATCGAGGAAGGCAATCCCGCCTACCTCGATTGGTCGGCAGCTGCGGACGATCGGGATCCGATCGGTAAGCTGTACGAAGCCAACAGTTATCGCCTGTTCTGGAGCGATGGTGCGAACCCGACTGCGGCGGCGATTTCCCTGTTGCAGCAACTGCGGCTGGCCGGCGAGCGCGGCTTGGACCCAGAGGACTATCCCGGCAACCGCCTCGCCTACCTGCTGACCGATTTGATCGATGCGCCGCATTCGAGCATCGAACAATGGGCCCTATTTGACGCCGGTTTGTCCCTGGCGGGCTTACGGTTCCTGTCGGATGTTCATCTGGGCCGGGTCAATCCGACCTCGATGGGGCACGACCTGAGCGTGGGCCGTATCAAACTTGACATCCCCACCACCCTGGCGCACCTCGCGACCGCTGTGGATGTCGCTATCGCCGTCGATGCACTGGAACCGCAGTTCAGTCACTACGCCCTACTGAAGAAACAGTTGTCGCAGTACCGAGCGCTGGCAGGCGAGGATGGCATCAACGACTTGCCCACATTGCCCGCGAAGTCGCTCAAACCCGGGGATGAGTATTCAGGCGCAGCCAAGCTGCAGCACCTTTTGGCCGCACTCGGCGACGCCGCATCGCCGGCGCCGGGGGCGCCGGTGGCTCAATCCCTGGAGCCAGCGCTCGTCGATGCCCTGAAACACTTTCAAAGCCGGCACGGTGAAAAGCCCGACGGTGTTCTAGGCGCTGCGACATTCACGCAGCTCACGCGGCCCCTCGATCAACGGCTACGGCAAATAGAACTCACCATGGAACGCTGGCGCTGGCTGCCGTCGGAGCTCGTGTCCGCCCCCATCATCGTCAATATCCCCCAGTTCCGTCTGTTTGCATTCGACTCGACGGCGGATTCGGAAGCACAGATACGTAAGATGGATGTGATTGTAGGCAAGTCCTTCGACTCGACCCAAACGCCGGTGTTCGCCGCCGACATGAGCTATCTGATTTTCAGGCCGTATTGGGAAGTGCCATACAACATCGCACTTAAAGAGGTCGTGCCGACGGCGCGCAACAATCCCGCCGACATTGAACGGCGCCAAATGGAAATCGTGCGCGGCAACGGCGACTCCGCCATAGTGATGCAGAATACGGTCGAGAACGTCGAGCTGGTCGCAAAAGGCACGCTGCGGCTGCGTCAACGGCCGGGGCCCAACAATTCACTGGGGCTCATTAAATTCATGCTGCCCAACGCCTATAACGTGTACCTGCACTCAACGCCGGCGCAATCCCTGTTCGCGGAAACTCGCCGCGATTTTAGCCACGGCTGCGTGCGGGTCAGCGACCCGGTCGGTTTGGCGCAATACGTGCTGCGTGATTCACCGGAATGGACTCGCGAGAAGATACTCGCCGCCATGAACGGCACCAAGCCCATGACGGTCACCCTCAAGAACCACATTCGGGTGTTCATCCTCTACGGCACCGCGATTGCCACCGAGAAGGGCAATATTCTGTTCTTCGACGATATCTACCGGCACGACGAGCGGTTGGAGAAGGCTTTGGAGGCGCGGCGCGTACGCAGTTAGCCCGGCGCCCGAACGACAGATCACTCAAGGCGCGATCAATTCCACAGTCGGAAAATAGCTGCTGTCGCGCGCGACGTCGTGCGCGACTGTGGCGTCGACTCGCCCTCTTCGGTCAGGCAGGGGATGTTGCTACACTGTTCTTCCACCGCATAATCGAATTGGGCGCGCTAAAAGTTATCGCGATATTTTCAACCGTCTGGCAACGCGAAGGTGGTGCGTGGAAGTTAGTGCAAAACTTGAAAGTCGTACCGACAAGGGGTCCGTCGGCTGCTGAGGTGCTGGCGCAGCCTCACCAATAAATGCGCGCCGTGAATTAGCAACCATGCAACAACTCGCGACAATTGCGCTCATCGGGCTAGTCATGCTCGGCGTACCTGCCGAAGGGCTCGCTATGTCGTTTAACGAGTTCGAGGCGATCTGGGCGGACGCGCGGCGGGCAAGCTCTGGGGGACACTATGAAGAAGCACTTGCCGCCGCGGCGCGCTTGCAAAGAATTGCACCACATCATCCCGGCGTAGAAAGTATTTATGCGCGTTCTGCGGCTCGGGCCGGTCGCGTCAGCGATGCAGTTGATGCATACGCGCGCTTAATTGATCAAGGGTACGGCGGACTGGTCGCAAGGGATCCGGACTTTGCCGCTCTCCGCGGCCGGGCACAAAAGGCGGAGCGGTTGCTGCTGCGTTCGCAATTCGACGTACTGGCGCCATCTCGCCTCGCCTTCCGCCTCGCCGATCCACATACCATTCCAGAGGGGTTGGCCTTCGATCCGCATACGAAAAGTTTCCTTGTCAGCAGCAACTATCTGCGCAAGATCATCGTGCGCAAGCCGTCGGGGCACTTCCGCGACTTCGTGCAGTCGGGCGATCATGGGTTGCTACCAGTCCAAGGCTTGAAGGTGGGGCGATCGACGCCCGTGCTTTTCGCTTGCATCGGAACAGATGACAATCACTATCAAAACGCCGTTCGGGCTGATCTTGGGCGCTCCGCTCTATTTGTTTTCGATCTGACGACCGGCACCGTGCAGTCGGCGACTTGGGCTGACGATGGGCGCTTTCACCTGTTCAACGATCTAGTGGAGGGCCCTGACGGCTCTGTGTATATAACTGATAGTCGTGACGGTCGGATTTACAGCTTCGATCCGAACACGACGGATTTGTCACCCCTGACCGATCCCAACAGCTTACTCTACCCTAACGGTATCGCGATCGATCCGACTGGGCGTTTTTTGTTTGTCGCGGACCTGGTTGGAATCGTTCGCTTCGATATTGCAACGAAAGAAATGCGTCGTCTGAGTGAACCACACAACGTCTCTTCCGCGGGAATCGATGGCCTTTACTATTTTCGTGGCGACCTGATCGGCATTCAGAATGGATTCGGCGTGAATCGCATCATGGCGTTCCACCTCAACGGAGCTTCGGAGACCATTACCGGGCCGCGTGCCCTCGCGCGGGACGACCCTCGCATGAAAGAAGCGACGGAAGGGGTCATCGTAGGATCTTCCCTCTACTTTCTAGCGGACAATCAGCAGAATGCTTTCTCACCGGATGGAGCCCTGGAATTGCATGGTCTTCGCCGCGCCCTAGTCCTCAAGCTTCCGCTGCGCGGTTTCGCCGCACCAGATAAGGTTGAGCGAACAGAGGCGGCGCGTTAAATGCGTCAGTGGATGGCAATCATGACTTTATATTCTATGCCGCCAAATAGGTCCGACCGCGATCACAGCGTTGGATCGAACTCCCGCGGTACTTGAAGCCGTACCGTGGTACGGACCTATAGTGATAGCGAGGGCCTTGCTATGACTCAGCGAACCATTGGCCGTTTGGCAAAAGAAGTAGGCGTCAACGTCGAGACCGTTCGCTATTACGAACGCCTAGGCTTAATCGAGAAGCCTCAAACCACGGTAGGAACCAAGTGGCGCGTATATCAAGATCGCGCGTTGTGGGCGCTGCGGTACGTAAAGCTCGCGCAACAGATGGGCTTTTCACTAGCCGAGATTTCTGATCTTTTAGGCGCTAAGTCACGGGAACCGCCGGAGTTCTGTCGCGGCATCAGAGCCGCAGTATCGGGCAAACTCGCTCAGGTCGAAGCCGAACTCGAAGTGCTGCAGTTGCGGCGGCAATCGCTCATTGATTTCATGCATGCCTGCGCAAAACGGGCAGGCGGTCCACAGTGTCCAATATTCTTGAATTTACGAAAGAAGGAATCGAGATGAGACGCGTTTGTCAAATTTCCCGCGCACCATTGATTACCGCACTGTTCTCCCTTCTGTTTGTCTCACCAGGCATAGCTGCACAGCGAGCCGACGTAGTCGACGTCGATCGGGCCATCGTCGGAATCGTCAATCGTGTGCTTGAGGCCTGGGCGCGCGCCGACGCCCCGCGCATTGCTGCTCTCTACGAGCCCTCAGGCGACTTCGTGAGCCCGACAGGAGATCGCGCCGTCGGGCGGAGAAATATTCAGGCGTTTTATTCGGCTGCTTTTGCGGCGGGTTATGCGGGGAGCCGAGCAACGGCACAAGTACTTCATTTGCGGCACATTTCCAAAACGATCGCCGTTGCGGATGGGGCATGGCGCATTGAGCCGACGCCGACAAGCAAGATTACCGGTCCTGAATCCGGAGTCTTTGTTGCAGTACTCGTTCGACGGCATGGCGGGTGGTGGATTTCGGCCCTTCGTGAACAAACCAGTGCGCAAAATTTGCGTGACGTCGAGAGTCCATGACGGCGATCTTTATATGGGTGAGCCGGCCAAGGTGTCATTCGGAAGCGCCGCCTGCAGCGGACAAGTGATCCAGATGCTGGCGGATGTGCGCGGCTTCCGCTGCGGAATTGGCCAGAGCGATTGCACGGCCCAGGGCCTCGCGAGCCTCGCTGATCCGGCCGAGTTCCTTGAGAAATGCTCCGCGAACGCCGTGAAAATGAAAGTAGCCTGCGAGCTGCCGCTCGAGGGGCTCGATCAGCGCGAGCGCCTCAGCCGGTCCACGCACCTTGGCCACCGCAACCGCTCGATTGAGACTTACGACAGGCGACGGTTGTAACCGTTCAAGGGTTCCATACAGTAATTCGATCTGTTGCCAGTCCGTGTCTTTTGCGCTGGCGGCACTGGCATGCAGAGCTGCGATGGCGGCTTGTACCTGGTAGGGCCCCGGCTGCCGGTGTCGCAGCGCCTTGTCGATCAGCGCCAGCGCTTCGTTGATCATGAGAAGGTTCCAAAGACTGCGATCCTGGTCTTCAAGGAGCACCAGCTGGCCCGCGGAATCGAATCGCGTGCCGAAGCGCGAATGTTGCAACAGCAGCAATGCCGTCAAGCCCATAATTTCCGGCTCGGCGGGGAACAGCTGCAATAGGAGCCGTGCCAGCCGGATGGCCTCCTCCGATAACCTCCCGCGCGCCTCCGCGTCCTCGCCCGTAACCGAGTAGCCCTCGTTGAATATCAGGTACACCATGGCCGCAACGGCGGCCAGGCGCCGTGCCCGCTCCGTAGCTCCCGGCGTTTCGAACGGGACCCCGGCTTTGGACACGCGGCCCTTGGCCCGCGTGATGCGTTGCTCCATCGCCGCATCACTGACGAGAAACGCCCGGGCAATTTGCGGCACGGTGAGTCCCGAGACGATCCGCAGCGCCAGAGCGATCTGTTGTGTCGCCGGCAATTCCGGGTGGCAACAGACGAATAGCAGCCGTAGGATGTCGTCACGATAATCCGCACCGTCGAGCCGCTCGGCAAGGGACACTTCGGCATCGTCGAGGTCCGACATGGACGCTTCGTCCGGCAAGGAATCGTGCATGCGCCGGCGACGATTGACGTCCAATGCAGCGTTCCGTCCAACCATGATCAGCCAGGCAGTCGGATTGCGCGGCGGCCCCTTGTCGGGCCAGGATTGCAGGGCGCGCAAGCAGGCTTCTTGGAATGCCTCCTCGGCGGTGTCCATGTCGCGGAAGTAACGCAGCAGCGCCGCGAGCGCCTGCGGTCGGGCGCTGATGAGAGCCGCATCGATCCAGGCAGGATCAGTGCTCACGGGGTGCCTGGGTGAAACACCGCCAGCGGCCGGATTTCATAGCAACCACCTGGATTGGCGGCGGCCAGTTCACGCGCGGTCTCGAGCGCTTGTTCAAGCCCGGCACACTCTATAATGAAAAAGCCAAGCAATTGCTCCTTGGTTTCGGCGAAAGGCCCGTCGACAACGAGGGGCGGATCTCGGTCTTTCTTGAGCGTGGTGGCGGAGGTCGTCGGCATCAGGCGTGCGACCGGTCCGAGCCGGCCCTGGGCGCGCAGCTTGTCTTCCACGGCCCCGAGCTTGCTCATCACAGCCGCTTCCTGTTCCTTGCTCCAGGCAAGAATGGTATTTTCGTGGTTGTAGCAAAGGAAAGCGTATTGCATCCAAGGTACCTCGTTGCTTCAAGGACGAACAAGTATGCCCGCACCCGACAGCGACTCAATAATCTTCCTTGGCAGTGTCGGACCGGACGAACCTGCCTCGTCCTTGGGTCGTAAATGGAGACTTTTACCCCCCTTGCAGGAGAATGATCATGTTCACCGCCGCGGCCATAGCCATTGCGTTGTTGATTGGATTCCTCATCTACGTTGCGATGCGCCCCGATGCATTTCGCATCGAGCGAACGCAGACCATGAACGCCTCGCCCGATTCGATCTTCGCGCTGATCAATGATTTGCACTGTTTCAATAGCTGGAATCCATTTGCACTCTCCGATCCCTCCATCAAACTCGCCTATAGCGGCCCTGATAGCGGCAAAGGCGCCGCCTACGACTGGGATGGCACGGGGCGGTCAGGCAAGGGCCGCATGGAGATCACCGAGTCATCGCCTTCCACTGCGGTG
>JANYLM010000007.1 GCA_025357835.1 Gammaproteobacteria bacterium | reverse complement strand
GTTGGGGTGTGGTATGCACCGGCGCGGTGTCGATGCATCCCAGCTCGGATGACTCGCCTCTGCCGTTCGCCACCCTTTGGGATGACAAGGACATTCGCTCGCATGCCTTGATGACCGAAGCCGTGCACCGCCACGGATCATTGGCAGGGATCGAGTTGTGGCACGGCGGCGCCTGCACCATGAACCGCACCAGCCGCATCGCGCCGCTGTCGCCATCGGGCATGCCCTGGATGTCCACTCACCTGGGGTTCATGGGAAATCTCCGTCCCAAGGTCATGGACAACGCGGACATTCAGGATCTGCTGCGCTGGCAGGCTGCAGGCGCGCGTCGCGCCATGCAGGCGGGGTTTGATATCGTTTATGTTTATGCCGGCATGGGCTACCTGCCCTATGAATTTTTACTGCCCGAATACAATCGACGCACCGACGCCTACGGCGGCTCGATTGAGAACCGGGTGCGCCTGGTGCGTGAACTGCTGGACGTGACGCGCGACGCCGTCGGCGACCAATGCGCCGTCGCGCTGCGAATCAGCCTGGAAGAGTTGCGCGGCAGGCCGGGCAAGAACTGCGCCTCCGAGGCACACGAAGTCGTGGCGCTGCTTGCCGACGTTCCGGACCTGTGGGACGTCAAAATGGACTCCAGTCCCACCGACTGCGCTCCCTCGCGGTTTTCTGGGGAAGGCAGCCACGAGCCCATCGTCAATTTCATCAAGCAATTGACCAAGCGGCCGGTGGTGGGCGTGGGCCGTTTCACCTCTCCGGATGTGATGGTCTCGCAAGTCAGGCGCGGCATCCTAGATTTGATCGGCGGCGCCAGACCCTCGATCGCGGACCCATTTCTGCCGAACAAAATCGACGAGGGCCGAGAGCACGAAATTCGCGAATGCATCGGCTGCAATATCTGCATTTCGAGCTGGCACGACGGTGTGCCCGTGCGCTGTACCCAGAATCCCACCGCCGGCGAAGAGTGGCGGCGCAATTGGCATCCTGAGCGGTTTGAGCCGCCGGCGAGCGACTCATCTATATTGATCGTCGGCGGCGGTCCCGCGGGGCTCGAGTGCGCCACGACGCTGGCGCGGCGCGGCTATGCCGTGACGATCGCGGATTCGGCGCACGAATTCGGTGGCCGCCTGCGCTATGAAACATCGCTGCCAGGACTCAAGACCTGGGGCCGCGTTGCCGATTGGCGCCTGGGACAGTTGCGCGACCGGCCGAATGTCAGCATGTATCCCGGAAGCGCACTGGGCGTCGACGATATTCTGGGACTGGAGCATCGCCACGTCGTCATTGCGACCGGCGCACGTTGGACCAAAATGCTGTTTTCAACCTTGGAGTTTCCGGTCGGCGAACTTGATGGAGCGGCGATTTATACTCCCGACGACCTTGCCGCCGGCGTCGTGCCGCAAGGACCAATCACGGTGTTCGATTTCGACAATTACTACCTGGCCGGCGCCATCGCCGAACAGCTTGCGAAATCCGTCGGCAATGTAAGCTATGTGACTACCGCGGGCAACGCGTCCGCCTGGACATTCATGACCAATGAATTGCCGCTGGTGCATCGCGCTTTGGTCCAGGCGAATGTACCGATTCACACACTGCAACGAGTGATCGCCTTCGACGGCGAGACCGTTACCATCGCGGACGTGTACAGCGGCACCGAGAAACGCCTTGCGTGCCGCTCCCTGGTCATTGTCGGGGTTCGGGTGCCGGACGACGACCTTTATCAATCGCTGATCGCACGAAGTGCGGATCTCGAGAACGCCGGCATCGCCGGGGTCACGCGCATCGGCGATGCGCTCGCCCCCGGAGCCATCGTGCACGCGGTTCACAGCGGACATCGCTACGCACGCGAGTTCGATGCCATCCCGGGACTAGCACCTTATACACGGGATTATCCTCTATGAGTACCGCGCAATTGGAACGCACCCTGCCGTCGAGTTGGTATCGCAACGCAGAGGTATTTCGAACCGAAAAGGAGCGCATATTCTGCCGCGAGTGGCTTGCGGCTTGCCGCGAGGAAGAATTACCCAAGCCGGGCGATTACAAAGTGCTTGAGGTGCTGGGAGAGAGCGTCCTGGTAGTGCGCAACCGCGACGGTCAATTGCGGGCGTTTTATAACGTCTGCCGGCATCGCGGCTCGCGTCTGTGCCGCACCCCGGAGGAAACCAAGAACTTGCGCATCGCCCTGCCCGGGGGAATCACCGCCGGCCGTCTCATCGTATGCCCCTATCATCAGTGGTCTTATGACTTCAACGGCGCGCTGATAGCCGCACCGCATCTGAGCGCCGCCGAGGGTTTTAAAAAGCAGGACTACCATCTATATCCGGTGGGCATCGACACCTGGGGTGGATTCATATTCTTGAATTTGACGCCGGCTGAGGCCACGCCGCTGGCTGCTCAAATGGGCGGCATTCCGCACCGATTGCAGCGCTATCCTTTGGGCGAGTTGCGTATCGGCGCCACCAGACACTATGAAATCGGGGCGAATTGGAAGGTGCTCTGCGAGAACTACAACGAGTGCTACCACTGCGGAGGCGTGCACCCGGAGCTGTGCGCGGTAGTGCCTTCGTTTCGCGAAGCCGGCGGCGCCGACCTGGATTGGACTCGAGGCATCCCGCACCGGGAGGGAGCCTACACCTTCACCCATAGCGGGACTACCCGGCGGCGCGCCTTCCCCGGTCTCGATGCGGACGAGCAGGTTCGGCACAAGGGCGAGCTGGTCTATCCCAATCTATTCTTGAGCGTGGCCTGCGATCATGTGGCGGCGTTCATCCTGCAGCCGCGCGGCGCCGAACGTACCGATATCACCTGTCATTTCCTGTTCGAGACCCACGAGATGGAGGAGCCCGGCTTCGATCCATCCGACGCCGTGGATTTCTGGGACCTGGTTAACCGCCAGGATTGGGCCGTATGCGAAGGCGTGCAGAGCGGGATTCGGTCGCGCGTCCACACCCAGGGTTACTACGCGCCGATGGAAGACTGGAATCTGGACATCCGCCGCTACGTGACCGAGCGAATCGGGGCCTTCGTCAGCGACCAGCCCTCGTGACCGCTTAGCACGGCATCAATTCCGCCGACTCCGACGGGCCATTCGGCTGCGCTTCGGTATAATCCTCAAAAAAGGCAAGCTAATGGCCAGCAAGCGGCATGTTCCGAAATTCCACCGCGCGACCCCCGCGGTGCGCCGCGAAGCTTTGGTCGAAGCGACCCTGCGCTGCCTCAAGCAGTTCGGCCACGAAGGCGTGTCGGTGCGCCGCATCAGTGCGGAGGCTGGCGTATCCATCGGCCTGATCAACCATCATTTTCCGAGCAAGTCGGGCCTGATCGCAGAAACGTATGAAACGATTGCCCTTTCGTTGCTGGACTCGATCCGCCAGCAGGCAGAAAACAAGGCTGTTTCGCCCCGCGACCGATTGAGCAATTTTTTCCACGCTTCCTTCGCTCCGGAGATCCTCGATCCACAATTATTCAATGTGTGGCTGGTGTTCTGGAGCATGGTGGCACACTCGGCTGAAATACGCGCGGTGCACTTCAGCACCTACAGCAAGTACCGATCCGTGTTGGAGTCGTTGCTGAGCCAGCTCGTGGACTCTGGTAGTGCGCCGCCGTTCAAGTTACGGACCGCCGCGATTGCGCTGTCCGCCCTGCTCGACGGATTCTGGGTGGAATTGAGTTTGAGCCCCACGGTTTTCAAGCCTCGCGAGGCGATCGCCCTCTGCGAGGACTGGGTCAATGCGCTATGCAGCGGCGGTTTTCCACGGCTTTTAGCGGCGCCGCGGACAAAAAAGGCCGATGCCGCGCCGAAGCGCCGCAAAGTCTAAGCGCATCCGGAACTCCCGTTCCCGAGCGGTCTCTAGTGGCGGAAGCCTGCCATTGTTATACTACCGTTCAACAAGATTCGAGAAACCCCGTGGCGCTCGGCCACACTATTTCATGAAAATAATTTCGCGCCCCGCCTAGTCGACGATGTTTTGACGTCGACTGGCGCGTCCGCAACATGTGAGGGACAGCGATGGGCGATTCAAAAACGAGTGATGTGCTGATTATCGGCGGCGGGCACAACGGGCTGGTCTGTGCGGCCTATCTGGCGGCGGCCGGCCTCAAAGTGATCGTGCTCGAGCGGCGCGGCGTGGTGGGCGGCGCTGCCGTGACCGAGGAATTTCACCCGGGTTTCCGCAATTCCGTGGCGGCTTATACCGTCTCGCTCCTCAATCCCAAGGTCATCTCGGATTTGGAGTTGCCACGGCACGGCCTGCGCATTGTCGAACGCAAGCTTTCTAACTTTCTGCCGCTGGACGAGACCCAGTACTTGAAGATCGGCGCCGGCAAGACCGAACAAGAAGTGGCAAAGTTCTCCGCTCGCGACGCCGGCCGGCTCGCGGCCTACGGCGAGCGCCTCGATGTGATAGCCGATGTGCTGCGCGACCTAGCGCTCGAGACACCGCCTAATGTCACCGCCGGCAGCTGGTTCGAGGCCTTGCCCGAATTGCTGCGCAGCGCGCGATTGGGCAAACGAATCGGCAAACTCGACATGCCCATGCGCCGCGAACTGCTGGCCCTGTTCGTCAAATCCGCCGGCGACTACCTGGATACCTGGTTCGAGAGCGCACCGATCAAGGCGGCATATGGTTTCGACGGCATCGTCGGCAATTATGCCAGCCCCTACGCGGCCGGCTCCGCCTATGTGCTGCTGCACCATGTATTCGGCGAGGTCAATGGCAAGAAAGGCGTCTGGGGACATGCCCTCGGCGGCATGGGCGCGATCACCCAGGCCATGGCCAAAGCCGCCGCCGAGCGCGGCGTGGATATTCGAACGGCGAGTCCGGTGCGCGAAGTGCTGGTTGAGGCCGGCCGTGCAGTCGGGGTGGTCACGGAAAAAGGTGAGGCGATCCGAGCGCGCTGTGTCGTGTCGAATTTGAATCCCAAACTGCTGTACGGGTCGCTCATTGACCCCGCGGCCCTGCCGCAAGATTTTCGCGAACGCATTTCTCAGTGGCGTTGCGGATCCGGTACCTTCCGCATGAACGTCGCGCTGTCGGAGCTGCCCGACTTCACGGCCTTACCGGGCCGCTCTCTGGCCGAGCACCACACCTCCGGCATCATCATGGCGCCCAGTCTTGCCTATATGGACCAAGCCTATCTCGATGCCAGGGCCGGCGGTTGGTCCAAGCGCCCCATCGTCGAAGTGCTGATACCCTCGACTCTAGACGACAGCTTGGCGCCCCCCGGACAGCACGTGGCCAGCCTGTTCTGTCAGCATGTCGCTCCGGTGCTGCCCAATGGCGCATCCTGGGACCAGCATCGCGAACAAGTCGCTGACGTCATGATCGACCTCGTCAACAGTCATGCGCCGAATTTCAAAGCCTCGGTGCTCGGACGGCAAATCATGAGCCCGCTCGACCTGGAGCGCACCTTCGGTCTCATCGGCGGCGATATTTTTCACGGCGCCTTAAGCTTGGACCAAATGTTCTCGGCGCGCCCGATGCTGGGCCACGGCGATTATCGCGGCCCTTTGAAAGGACTGTACATGTGCGGCTCCGGCACACATCCTGGCGGCGGCGTGACCGGCGCGCCCGGCCACAATGCCGCGCGCGAAATCATTGCCGATTTTCGTCGCGGGCGCGTGAAACGGACCTAAAAGAGCGAATTACTTTCCTGCGGCCAGCCGACCCAGGGCGGTGTCATATAGCGGCGTCGCGACCGTTTCCAGCGCAAAGTTCTAGGTCTACACCTCGATTCCCTGCCCCTTCAGATATTCGTCGTAGGTACCCCTGAAGTCGGTGATCTGGCCGCCGGCTTTGAGCTCGATGACGCGAGTGGCGAGGCCGCCCACGAACTCGCGATCGTGAGACACAAAAACAAGCGTGCCCGGATAGTGCTCGAGGCCGATTTGCAGCGACTCGATGGTTTCCATATCCATGTGGTTAGTGGGTTCGTCCATCAGCAGCACATTGGGCTTGGTCAACATCAGCTTGCCGTAAATCATGCGGCCTTTCTCGCCGCCGGAAAGCACCTTCACCGATTTCTTGGTCTCCTCACCCGAAAAGAGCAGCCGGCCCAAGGTCGCCCGCACGATCTGGTCATCGTCGGCCTTACCGGTGTATTGCGACATCCAGGAAAACAAGTCGGTCTTGTCGTCGAACTCTGCCTGAGGGTCCTGCGGCATGTAGCCTGCTTGAGCGTTTTCAACCCATACGAGGCGCCCTGCGGTGGGCCGCAATTCGCCGGCCAGGCAGCGCATCAGCGTCGTCTTGCCGGCGCCGTTCGGACCGATGATGGCGACGCGTTCGCCGCCTTCGACATTGAAGGTGACATTGCTGAGTACTTTTTCGTCCGACCCCGGGTAGCTGAATGACAGCTTCTCCACCGATACGGCGGAGCGATACAGTTTCTTGCCTTGCTCGAAACGGATATATGGGTTCTGCCGCGATGAGGGCCTGATTTCCTCGATCTTGATCTTCTCGAGCTGCTTCTTGCGCGAGGTCGCCTGCCGCGCCTTGGAGGCGTTCGCGGAAAAGCGCCGCACGAATTCCTGCAAGTCGGAAATCCTGTCCTTGGCCTTGGCGTTCGCGGCTTCGACACGCGCCCGCGCCTGAACCGACGCAAGCATGAAATCGTCGTAGTTGCCGGGATAGATCTTGAGCTGCTGAAAATCCAGGTCCGCCACGTGGGTGCATACCTGATTCAAGAAGTGCCTATCGTGACTGATGATCACCATGGTGGCGTCATAGTTGTTGAGAGCGCTTTCGAGCCAGCGAATCGAATTGATGTCGAGATTGTTGGTCGGTTCGTCCAACAGCAGTACATCCGGTCTCGAGAACAGCGCCTGCGCCAGCAGCACGCGCAACTTCAAGCCGGGCGGTACTTCGCGCATGGGCCCGTTGTGCCGCGATTCATGAATGCCGGCATCGGTGAGGATGCTGCCCGCCCGGGCCTCGGCGTCGTAGCCGCCATATTCGGCGAACACGCCCTCCAGCTCGGCCGCCTTCATGTAGTCCTCGTCGGTGGCATTAGGATCGGCGTAGATGCGGTCGCGTTCCTGCATCGCATTCCACAGCTCCATGTGGCCGCGCATGACCACGTCGAGTACGCGCTCGTCCTCATAA
This sequence comes from Gammaproteobacteria bacterium, assembly GCA_025357835.1. GTDB lineage: Bacteria > Pseudomonadota > Gammaproteobacteria > Steroidobacterales > Steroidobacteraceae > Bog-1198. The sequence goes on along the minus strand of JANYLM010000007.1, from coordinate 55,401 downwards.
CCGAATTGGTTCTGATTCAGCTTGCCGAGTCGCATCCCGGCTTGCAGCATGACATCGCCCGCGCTGGGCTCGAGATCGCCGCCCAGCACCTTCATGAGCGTGGATTTGCCGGAGCCGTTCGCGCCGATCAGGCCATAACGATTGCCGTCTGAGAACTTGACCGTGACCTGCTCGAAGAGTGGCTTAGCGCCGAACTGAACGGCGACATTGGAAGTGGCAAGCATGTGTGTCCAATCAATTGAGTACGGCCAATTCGGCCGCAGTTGCGCTAAAGGGGGTACTCGGATGGAGTCGCTTACGTTTGCGCGCAGCCCCATTCCGGCGGTCGGATTCTAACCGAGCCGGGGCACTGAGTCACGCGACGGGCCATCTTGGCGCGCCGCGCCATTTCCGGCGATCAAGCAATGCCAGGCCACGCGAGGCAAGCTCAAACCGCGTGCAGGAAATCGAGTAGATGCTTGAAATAGGCCTGCTGGTCGGCCCACATGCTCATATGGCTGCCCTTGAGGCAGAAGGCCAAGCTTGAATCGGCCATCAGGCTGGCCATTTTCTTCATGTCTTGCGGGTCCATCTCATCGTGCTGGGCACCAATGGTGAGGGCCTTGACCTTGATTTCATGCAATCGGTCCCAGCGTTCCCTATCCTTAAGGTTGCAACGCATAGATCGCGAGCCCGAGCACAGCGTCCGACGATTAGCAGCGACATGGCCGGCTCCTTAACTGCTTACCTCATGTTCTACGACGCGCCGATTTGAGCGCGGCGCGGCGGGACTTTGTCATCACCACTTTGCGCTTTATTTGTTTGACGCGCGCAGCCTGCTTACCGCGTTTAGCAGCCACTGCGGACTTCTTAGTCGCCTTGACTCGTTGACTCCCCGTGGCGGGTTTCTTCGCCTTGGCGCGCCGCGCGACTTTCTTGGCGGTCACGGCACGCTTGGATTGCACGGCCTGCTTGGACGAAGCGGCCTGCTTGACCGAAGCCGTACGCTTGACCGGAGTTGCCGACTTGGTCGGGGCAGCGCCCTTAACCGAAGCGGCGGGCTTGCCCGGCGCAGCGACCTTCAGCGCCGCCGTCTCCGCGGCCGAAGCGCGCAGCTGCTCGAGAATCCCTGGGTTTTCCAGAGTCGACATGTCTTGGCTGATCTCCTCGCCCCGCGCAATCGCGCGCAGCAGACGACGCATGATTTTCCCCGAGCGGGTCTTCGGCAGATTGTCAGTCAAGCGAATTTCATCGGGCTTGGCGATGGGACTGAGCTGCTCGCCCACCCAGGCGCGCAGCTCCTCGATCAGCGATATGACCGCCAACCCTTCAGGGCATGGCCCATTGAGCACCACGTAGGCGAACACGGACTCGCCCTTGATATCGTGATGCTTGCTTACCACAGCGGCTTCCGCGACGCGCGGGTGCGCCACCAGCGCCGACTCGATTTCCATGGTTCCGAGTCGGTGGCCGGCGACGTTCAACACGTCATCGATCCGGCCCATGATCCAGTAGTAGCCGTCCTTGTCGCGGCGCGCCGAATCGCCCGCCACATAGTAGCGATTCTGGAACTTCTTCCAGTACGTGCGCAGATACCGCTCGTTGTCGCCCCAAATCGTCCGCAGCATCGAGGGCCAGGGCCGTTTGATCACCAGGTAGCCGCCGCCGTCGGGAGTTTTTATGGGCCGGCCGTCGTCATCCACGATGTCGATGAAAATCCCCGGCAGCGGTTTGGCGCAGGAGCCGGGCTTGGCCGGCGTGGTGCTCGGAATGGGGGCCATCATGGTGGCGCCGGTCTCGGTCTGCCACCAAGTATCCACGATGGGGCAGCGCTCGCCGCCGATGACCTTGTGGTACCACATCCAGGCTTCAGGATTGATTGGCTCGCCGACGGTGCCCAGCAAGCGCAGTTTGCGTAAATCGTACTGGGACGGAATGGCATCGCCCAATTTCATGAGCGCGCGGATCGCGGTCGGCGCCGTATAGAGAATGGTAACGCCGTGTGATTCGCAGATCTTCCAGAAACGTCCACCATCGGGAAAGGTCGGCGCGCCCTCGTACATCAGAACCGTGGCGCCGGCCGCTAGTGGCCCATAGACGACGTAAGTATGTCCGGTGACCCAGCCGACATCGGCCGTACACCAAAATACATCGCTGTCCTTTAGGTCGAATACCCAGCGTGTGCTGGTCTTGGCATTGAGTAGGTATCCCGCGCTCGAATGTTGGATACCCTTGGGCTTGCCAGTGGATCCCGAGGTGTAGAGCAGAAACAAGGGATGCTCCGCATCCACCCATTCCGGCTCGCAAGCGGCACTCTGTCCAGACACCGCGTCCTGCCACCAGTGATCGCGACCGGCACGCATGGCACACTCGCCGCCCGTGCGCGCGTAAACGACGACGTTTTGCACCGAAGGACAGCCGTCGGCGAGCGCCTTATCGACCGCACGCTTGAGCTCAATCGCATGGCCGCCGCGCCAGCCGCCATCGGCGGTGATCACCAACGTGGCACCCGCGTCTTCGATGCGATCTTTGACGGCATTGGAGGAAAAGCCGCCGAACACCACCGAGTGTACCGCGCCGATGCGGGCGCAGGCCTGCATGGCGATCACGGCCTCCGGAATCAGGGGCATATAAATGACGACGCGGTCGCCCAGCCCAATTCCCAAACCCTTGAGGGCATTGGCGAACCGGCACACCTCGCCGTGCAGCTCGGCATAGGTGAGCTTGCGCACATCGCCCGGCTCGCCCTCGAACAGGATGGCGATCTTCTCGCCCCGCTCGCGCAGATGCACATCCAGGCAATTGTGCGACACGTTCAGCCGTCCGCCGGTGAACCAGCGATAGTTGGGCGCTTCGGTGTCGTCTAGTGGCACGGTGAACGGCGTCTGCCAGTCAATTTCGGCGCACGCCAAATCCGCCCAGAAACCGATATAGTCAAGCGCGGCCTTGGCATGCATCTCCTGCAATTCCCCGGCCTTAAGCGCTGCACCTTTGCGGAACTGCGCGGACGGTGCGAATACGCGGTCCTCGTGCAGGACAGATTGAATATCCTTTCTAGTCATGGCCTTAACTTCCCATGGTTTGGGCGCCGGCCGCGATGCGGCGCGCCTGTTGTCGCAGGATATTGCCGAACCCATGCGTATCAAAAAAGCAATCCAGACCCGCGTTGTCCGGCGGCCGCGGCTTCAGATCATCCAGCGTCGCCTCCAGCGGCATGTCGCAGACGATGCCTGTCAAGCGTCGCGCCAGGTATGCTGCCTCCTTGTGTGCAAGCAATCTGGCGGCGACGGCGGCGGCGCCTCGCAGCTTCATCGAAGGCACTCGATCAAGATTCGCATACAGTTCATCGAGGGAGCCGAATGCCTCGAACAACAAGGCCGCGGTCTTCTTGCCCACCCCCGGTACTCCCGGGATATTGTCCACGCTATCGCCGGTCAGCGCCAAAAAATCCGCGATGAGCTCGGGTGTCGCGCCGAAACGCGCCCCTATGTCGTGGTAATGATAGCGCGCGTTGCCGCTATAGTCCCAAAACACATCGCCATCGCGGATGAGCTGGGATAAATCCTTGTCACGCGTCACCAATACATTGCGCAGGCCGGCTGCTCGCGAACGCGCGGCCAGGGTACCAATAATGTCGTCGGCTTCATATTTCGCGCTGGCGAATTCGGCAAGGCCCATATGCCGGCAAAACTCCCGGCAGAGCCCGAATTGCCGCTCCAAATCGGCGGGCGGCGATTCGCGATTGGCTTTGTACGCCGGATATATGCTGTTGCGGAACGAAATCTCGCTGCGCAAGCTCGTATCGAAAGCCACCCCGATGCGTTCCGGCCGGACCTGCTCCAACAGATCCGACAGGAAGCGCGCGAAACCGTACAGGGCATGCGTGGCATTGCCGTCGCCGTCCACCATATCGGGAGGCATGGAATGGTAGGCCCGGAAAATAAAATAACTGGCGTCAATGTAGTAGACGACACCGGACCGCGATTGCGGCTGGACCGCGCCGCCGCTCACATCGGCCAGCGTTGCATGCGCTCGTGCAGCGGGCTCGAACGCGGGAAGTGCGCGATTAGATATTCCATCTGATCGGCCAGCACACGGCGTCCCTTCAAAAATATGTACTCGGCATAGGTGGGGGTGAACGGTACGGCGAGAAGCTGCATGCCTGCCTGCTCCGGGGTCCGCGACGCCTTTGCGTTGTTGCAGCGTCGGCACGCCGACACCACGTTGCTCCAGGTATCGTGCCCGCCGCGGCTGAACGGCGTGACATGGTCCCGCGACAGCAAGTTGTAGGTAAACCGCGCACCGCAGTACAGGCACAGATAGGCATCGCGCCGGAACAAGGTCTGATTGTTGAGCGGAGGCGTATACGAAGAGCCGCGCAGGTTTCCCGGGTTGCCGGATGTGCCGAGCGTGGCAATGATGGAATTCACGTCCACGATAGTTCGCAGGCCCGTGCTCGCACAGGTGCCGCCGTAGAGCCGGTACAGCAGCGTCCCGCAGGTGTAGGCCACCTGCTCGGTGTGATATAGACGCGCGGCTTCGCGATAGTCCACCCACTCAAGGGGCATTCCGGATACATCGGTTCGCAGTATCTGTTGCGACAACGGGTACCCATGCGTCACCACCGCGAGGTCATCCCGCCAATCCAATAAATGCAGCTTGTGTTGGAGCATGGGCTTCATAACAGTACTAAAGATAGTCGACTCCTATGCCATAATTCAACGTTTGGCAAAATTCTTTGGTTTTGGGAGAGATCTGCATGGCTGTAGTCGTCGGTGTCCTCACGGAAACCGCTGCCAAAGAAACTCGCGTGGCCGTTGTCCCGGAAATCGCTGCAAAGCTGCAAGCGGCGGGCGTTCGAGTGCTGATCGAACGCGGCGCGGGGACGGCAGCGCATTTTCCCGACGCGTTGTATAGCGACGCTGAGTTCAGCGATGCGGCCACCATTCTCGGCTCTGCGGACGTCTTGCTGAAAGTTCAGCCGCCCAACCTTGCGGAAGTGAATGCCCTCAGGAAAGGCGCCGTGGTTATCGGCTACATGCAGGCCTATGCACGTCCCGACCTCGTCCGCGCCCTCAAAGATCGCGGAATCACCAGTTTTGCGATGGAATTGGTGCCGCGCATTTCGCGGGCACAATCCATGGACGCCCTGTCCTCGCAGGCCTCCGTGGCCGGCTACAAGGCCGTGCTGATTGCGGCCAACACTCTCGAGAGGTTTCTGCCCATGCTGACCACCGCCGCTGGCACCATCAGGCCGGCGGCCGTCCTGGTCATCGGCGCAGGCGTCGCCGGCTTGCAGGCCATCGCCACGGCGAAGCGGCTGGGCGCGGTGGTCGAAGCGTATGACGTACGTAGCGCGACCAAAGACCAAGTGAAATCGCTGGGCGCGAAGTTCATCGAAACCGGTGTGTCGGCGGAAGGCGCCGGCGGGTATGCGCGCGAGCTAACCGCCGAGGAAAAGGCCAAACAGCAGGAAGTACTGGACGCCCGCATCGCCGTCAGCGACGCCGTGATCAGCACCGCTTCGGTGCCGGGAAGAGCAGCACCTCGCATCATCACCCAGGCGGCGGTCGAGCGCATGAAGGCCGGCTCCGTGATTGTCGACATTGCGGCCGAACAGGGCGGCAATTGCGAACTGACGCGGGCGGGTGAAACCGTGGTGCATGGCGGCGTCAAAATCATGGGCCCCCTGAACCTGCCCGCCTCCCTGCCGTATCACGCCAGCGAAATGTACTCGCGCAATCTATTTAATCTGTTGAAACCGGCGTTGGCGAAGGGCGATCTTGTCATCGACTGGACTGACGAGGTATTCGCAGGCGCCGCGCTCACTCACGACGGCCAAATCAAGCACGAAGCGACGCGCAAAGCGCTGGAGGGGCAATTATGATCGATGGCGTCATAGCGCTTTACATATTTATGTTGGCCGCATTTACAGGCTACGAAGTCATTTCACGCGTGCCGGTCATCTTGCATACGCCGCTCATGTCGGGATCGAACTTCGTGCATGGCATCGTGCTGGTGGGCGCCATGGTCGCGTTGGCCGCCGCGGACAGCACGCTGTTGCGCGTCATCGGGGTCATCGGCGTGTTTCTGGCCGCGGGAAATGCCGTGGGCGGTTATGTGGTGACCGAACGCATGTTGAAGATGTTCGTCACCGCCGGCCGCAAGAAAGGATAATCAATGCCCTCCGCTTCGACGCTTCAAACCGTGACGCAGCTGTCCTATCTTGTAGCGGCGGCGCTATTCATCCTCGGCTTGAAGCGCATGAGTTCCCCGGTCACCGCCGTCAGCGGCGTACGCTGGGCGGGCGCCGGCATGCTGCTTGCCACCCTCGTGACTCTGGCGTTCATCATGGGTGCGTCGCCCCTGAACTTGGCGCTGGTGATCGGCGCCATCGCGGCCGGCGGCATTCTGGCCTGGGTCAGCGGCAAACGCGTCGCTATGACCAATATGCCGCAGATGATCGCCCTCTATAACGGCATGGGCGGCGGCGCGGCGGCCGCCATCGCGGCCGTGGAACTGTATCGCGGCAGCGAGCACAGCATCACCCACCTGACCATTGCTACGATCGGCGGCTTCATCGGTTCGGTGTCCTTCAGCGGCAGCTTGATCGCCTTCGCGAAATTACAGGGCTTGATCACCAAGTCAGTGCGCTTCGGCGGCCAGAAGTTCTTGAACCTAGCGATATTGCTGGTGACGGTAGCGCTCGGGTTCGTGGTCGTCTCCGGCATGGACTTCGGCTCGTCGCTGGGCGGACTGCCCGCGGTGTCCCTGTTCTTCGCATTCGCCTTCCTGCTGGGTGTCGCCATGACTCTGCCCATCGGCGGCGCCGACATGCCGGTGGTCATTTCGCTGTACAACGCGCTGACGGGCCTCGCCGTGGGTTTCGAAGGCTTCGTTCTCGACAACGCTGCAATGATTATCGCGGGCACCGTGGTCGGCGCGGCGGGCACCCTGCTGACCCAGCTCATGGCCAAGGCTATGAACCGCTCGCTCGGCAATGTGTTGTTCTCGAACTTCGGCGAGAGTTCAGCCGCGGGCGGCGGCAGCGTCACCGGTATCCAAAAAGCCATCGAGGCCTCGGATGCCGGAGTCATGATGGCCTACTCGCAAAAGATCATCATTGTGCCGGGCTATGGCTTGGCCGTCGCGCAGGCTCAGCACAAGGTATGGGAACTCACGCAATTGCTAATCGACCACGGCGTCAAGGTGCGCTTCGCCATTCATCCGGTCGCGGGCCGCATGCCGGGCCACATGAACGTGCTGCTGGCGGAAGCCGGAGTGCCCTACGATTTGATCTCCGATCTGGACGAAATCAACGCCGAGTTCGAAACGGCCGATGTGGCCTTGATCATCGGCGCTAACGATGTGGTCAATCCGGACGCTCGCGCCAATCGGGCGAGCCCGATATTCGGCATGCCGATCTTAAATGCGGACAAGGCCAAGAACGTCATCGTCATCAAGCGCGGCCAGGGCCAGGGCTTCTCGGGCATCGACAACGCGCTGTTCGTGCTCGATCAAACGCGCATGCTTTACGGCGATGCGCAGGCTGCGTTAAGCCAGCTCATCCAGGCGGTGAAGGCCGCAGGGTAAAGTGACCACACGGGATGCGGCCAGTAGGCCGTCCCGAGCCTTGCGCTTTGCGGGCTCGTGTCGCTGCACGCGCCCCACATCGCTGCCGCGGAGGATGTGCGCATCTCGGCGCTATTGGATACGGGATGGCGCTTCAAGCAATCCGCGGACTCGCTCGGCGCCGAAGCGCCGGCTTTTGACGATGCTGGCTGGCCCTCGGCGGCACGGCGGCGAGCCGGCTCACCCGAGCGGTCAAGGCTGCAGGGGAATCTCGAAACGGTCCCTGGTTTGCCACTGCCTGGGCTTGGACGCGTCGTAGTCGCCGAGCCGAATCATTTCGCCGACCACTCGATCACCGTGTAATTCGAAGCGCACATAGTGATAGTTGGGAAAATCGGTGTCTTGGTACCGGTCCATGCCCGTGCGATCCACTTCGTAGGGTATGGCGCCGCCGCCGGACACCAAGTACACCACGCCGTCGTCGGCGAATCGTTCATAGTTGTGGATGTGCCCCGCGCTCACGAGGAAGCGCGCCGCGGACTGCGGCGCGACGGCCTTAAGATACTCGGCCAGAGTAATTTCGTTCGGGCGCGGGTTGTGGTCCGTGAGCCTGGTCGACTGCACATCGGCCACGGGCGGATGGTGCATGACGATCAACACGAGACGAACCGCGGGGTCGAGTCCTTCGATTTGACTCTCGAACCACAGCCGCTGCGCGCTTCCCGGCAACAGCGATGTATCGGTGTCGAGAGCGACAGCCACTACCTTGGTACCGATGGCGACCGAGTACCAGCGCAGGCCGCGCAATTTGGGAAAACTATCCCACCATCGTTGCAGGCATGCCGTGTCCAGGCATGCCGAAAATTCATGGTTGCCGAGCGCGGGGTAGACCCGCAGATGCCTCTTCCGCCAGAGTCGGCTCTCATGGCGAAACACGGCATAATCCGCTGGGATGCCATGCCAGGGAATGTCCCCGTTGATGAAGATCGCCGCCGGGTTCTCCGCGGCGATCTTGTCGACCAAGGCCTGCCGTGCGGCGGGATTGCTCGCATGCACCTCCGAGGTATCCGTGAACCGCGTGTCGCCGTACGCCACGAGCACCAACGGGTCGGGCAGTTCTCGGTTCGGCACAGTGAACGTGGTCGTGGCGCGCGGTGATGCGGCTAGCACCGAACCGGCAAGAGTAGTCAACGAGAGCAAAACCATGGGCAAAGTAACGCGCATTGCGCAATGCTACGCATCGGAGGTCTTTGGTGCCATGCGATTCCTGCTTTTCTGCCCGCAGGATGTGCTGGCGCGAAAAGGCGGCTAGCGCGGAATGTGCCGCGGTTGCGGCGGCCGCGAATTGACGCTGCGACGCTGCTCCGGGCTCATCTGACGCCACTGCTTGCGCAATTCCTGCCGCCTTTCCGGCGGCATTTGCCGGAATCGTTTGAATGATTCGCGTACCCGCTGTTGCTGTTCGGGCGGCATGCTCTTGTATTGCTGCCAGCGCTGGCGCAGTTGCTGGCGCTGCTCCGGAGGCATGGCGCGCCACTGAGTAAAGCGCTGTTGCGCGCCCGAGCGCTGCTGCGGTGACATTGACAGCCAGCGCTGACTCCCCTTGACCAGCGCCTGCTGACGCTCCGGGGGCAAGCTATCCCATTTGCCCTGGTAGCCATGCAGGAGCTGTTGCTGCTGGGGCGACATCGAAGACCAGGTCTTGGGCGCCGCGGGGGCGGGGGCAGCGGCCGGATCGGACGCAGCCGGAACCGTGTCCGCGTGCGCGACACTGCTCGCCGCCGCGAAAAACAAACTTGCACAGACCCACAACGCCCTGATCATTGCTTTGCTTCCTGCGGCGGCGGCACGCTAGGATTTTCTCCACGCGGCGGCACCTTCTTCATGAATTCCCACCAAGCGGCATCATCCACATCATCAGCGCCCAAGAACTCGATGAAATCAACTTCGGGGTCGACTTGTGTCGGCGGCGATGCCCCCGGCGGCGGCGTCCCCGGGGCAGGCGGCGCGGCCATTGCCGCCGCGCACATGAGCATGCCCGCCATCAGCCAACCTCTGTCCAGCATTGACAGAGAACCAACTCTAGGCTGCCGGTCCTGAATTCGCAGCCTTTTCCGCCCAATCATAAAATTCGATATCGTCTTGCAACATGTCCATGGCGTCCGCCGAACCCTCTTCCGAGGAAGCGACCATTTCCAAATCTTCGAAATTCGACTGACCATCGGCTACTGTAACGGCGTGTTGACCCAATGGCGACCCCAGCCAAAGGAAGGCGCCCAGAACCGCGGCGGCGGTCACTCCGGCCGGCATCAGCACTCCGATGCGGGAAAACCGGGCCGGGCGGCTGGTGGACGCCGCTTCGATCGCGGCGCTGCGTGCCTGGGTGAGGCGCGAGCGCAGCGCTCCGCCTAAGCCTTCGACGCTGTCGTGAAACAGTACGCGGCTGCGCTCCTCGAAGGACTCCAGGGACTGCATGGGAGGTTTCTCGTTCATTACCAGACCTCACCTAGATCTTCGCGTAAGGTATGCACCGCACGCGAATAATGCGTTTTGACGCTGCCTTCCGAGCATCCCATGGCGGTAGCCGTTTCAGCCACGTTCAAACCTTCGAAATTGCGCAGCATGAAGGCCTCCTGCTGCCGTGCCGGCAGCGCTCGCAGCGACACTTCGAGCTGCTGCATGGCCTGCCCCTGCATCAGCACCTCGGGTATGGCCGGAGAGGCGTCCGCAACATTCTCCAGCGGATCCTGGGCCTCGTTGTCGGGATCCTCTTTCGGACCGGGCAGCCATGCCATGAAGCGTTTGCGCACCGACCTACGTCGCTGCAAATCGCGTATGCCGTTTTCCAAAATTCGATAGAACAGAGGCCGCCATTCGGCGCTGGGGCGCGATGCGTAATTGCGTGCCAGCTTAAGCATAGCGTCCTGCACCGCATCCATCGCATCGTCGGGATCTCGCAGCGCGACCTGCGCCATGCGAAATGCCCGGCGCTCGATCTCCGCCAAGAATTTTTCAAGCTCGCGCGTGTACTCCAGAACCGCTTCCTCAGGTGCTGGAGCGGGACCATCCCAGACCATCCAAGCGGAGTTCAGCGTATCAAAACGGGGCATGCCTCGTCCTCTTAACGTCGACGAACCGTCGGCATTCCAGGTATAAACGCCTATCCGCCGCTGCGGTTGACGACGGGGGGTTTGCGCAAGATCAGCGACTTACGCACACCGCCTGTGACATCCATTGCAATATTTTGGGCCAACACCTAAGTTGCAAATCTAGAGGGTGTCGTAACCTCTTGAATTTAAATCAATCATTTCGATTTCGGACACTTTTTCGCCAATTTGAATAGGACCCGAAACGGAACGGGCACTTAAGCTACATGATCCCGGCTTTTCAACAGACTTATCCACATGTTTTGTGGACAAAAGGACCGCCCTTGATTCTGCAGATAGCGCTGGATACCCCGTTGCGTCGCGTCTTTGATTATTTGCCGCCGGCGCAGCCCGCGGGCTTGGCGGCTCCTGAGGCTCCCCGCCTTGGCGTGCGAGTGCGCGTACCGTTTGGCCGCCAACAGTTGATCGGCGTCTTGGTTGGGGTCGCTTCCGAATCCACCGTCCCCGCGGCGAAGCTGAAGGCGGCCGTCCATATCCTGGACGAGCAATCGATTGTCGACCCCATCACCTTCGAATTGCTGCGCTGGGCGGCCGAGTACTACCACCACCCCCTGGGGGAGGTGTTTGCCGCGGCATTGCCGGTCAGCCTGCGTGAGGGCCAGTCGGCGCATGAAAACCCCCTATGGTGGTCCCTGAGCGAAGCGGGACGCCAGGAATTATCGGCTCCCGGCTCTCGGCGCGCACCGCAGCAGCGAGCCCTGCTCGCCTGGCTGAATGACCGGGGGCGCGCCAGCACCGATGATGTCGCGGAAGTCTTCAAGCCCGCGCACCTGCGCGCGTTGCAGGAGCGCGGCTGGATTACGGCGCAATCCCTTGCGGCTGACCCAGTACCGATGGAATTCCACCCCAGCGAAGTGGCACTCACCGACCCGCAGGCGCGCAGCGTCGCCGCCATACTTGAGTCGCTGTCGACCTTTGCCGCGCATCTGCTCTACGGTGTGACCGGGAGCGGTAAGACCGAGGTGTATCTGCGGGTCATTGCCGCCGCCATAGCGCAAGGCGGTCAGGCTTTGGTACTGGTGCCGGAAATCGCCTTGACCCCGCAGCTGGTCGAGCGCTTCCGTCGCCGCTTCAGTTCCGGCGTCGTGGCCGTGCATTCCGGCCTGACCGGCAGCGAGCGCCGCGACGCCTGGCGCGCAGCGCATGGCGGCCAGGCGCGAATCATCATAGGAACCCGATCCGCGGTGTTCACCTCGCTGCCGAAGCTCGCGCTCATCGTCGTCGACGAGGAACACGATGCCTCGTATAAGCAGCAAGAAGGCTTTCGCTATTCGGCGCGCGATCTCGCGGTGGTCCGGGCTCAGCGCGCGGCAGTCCCCATCGTCCTGGGCTCCGCGACCCCATCGCTGGAAACTCTGGAGAATTCGGCGACCGGGCGCTATTCCAAGCACCTGTTGCCGCAGCGGCCGGGGGCGGCGCAGGCGCCGCGAATGTCGCTGGTGGACCTACGCAGGCATGCCGCCGATCAGGGAGTATCGACGCCGGCGATGCAGGCCATAGCGCACCATCTGGGGGCAGGCGGCCAAATCATCGTGTTCTTGAACCGCCGCGGCTATGCACCCAGCCTATTCTGCAATGCCTGCGGCTGGGTCGCTCCCTGTGCGCATTGCGATGCGCGAATGACCCTGCACCGCCATGCGCAGCAACTGCGCTGCCATCACTGCGGCGCGCACGGCCCCGTCCCAGCAATCTGCGGCAGCTGCAGCCACCCATTGAATCCGGTGGGTCAGGGCACCGAGCGAGTCGAAGAAACCTTGACTCGATTGTTCCCCGAGGCGCCGCTGGCGCGGCTGGATCGGGACACGGCGTCCGCACGCGGCGCGGTGCAAACCGTGCTCGACCGCGTCCACAGCGGCGTGGCGCGCATTCTGATCGGAACTCAGATGCTCACCAAGGGCCATCACTTCCCGGAAGTCAGCTTGGTGGTGATCCTCGACGCCGATCAGGGGCTGTTCGCCAGCGATTTCCGCGCCACCGAGCGGCTCGCTCAAACTATCACTCAGGTCGCCGGCCGCGCTGGGCGGGAGGCCAGGGCTGGAGAGGTTCTGATTCAAACCCAGTATCCCGAGCATCCACTGTTGACTCGACTGCTGACCGAGGGCTACGAAGGATTCGCGGCCAGCGCTCTGGAAGAGCGCCGCGAGGCCGCCTGGCCACCCTATTCGCGGCTCGCAATGCTGCGCGCAGAGGCTAAGGACAGTGTGGGATTGGACGCATTTCTGCGCGCCGCGGTGGATTCCAGCCGCTCGCTGCAAGAGACTGCCGTCCAAGTGCTGGGACCGGCGACCGCCCTAATTGCGCGGCGGGCCGATCACTTCCGCGCACACCTGCTGATCGAGACCGCCGCGCGGTCCACATTGCAGCGCTTTCTGAAGAATTGGCTGCCGCAGGTGGAAAAGCTCCCCGGTCCACCCGGCCTGCGTTGGCACATCGATGTGGATCCGCTGGAAGTAGATTGAGAAGTTTGCGGTAAACTGCCGACCCTTTGTACTCCTGACCCACGGATTCGCCTTGAAGACTTTGATAGAAAAATTACTGACTAAGGCGCTTGCGGCCTTGCCGGAAGACCTGTTGCCGATGAACGTGCGCGACTTGGGTGTGGAGGTCGAGAATACTCGCGACGCCCAGCACGGTGATTTCGCCAGCAATCTCGCCATGCGGCTGGCCAAGGCGGCCCGCCAGAATCCGCGCAAGCTGGCGGAGGCGCTGGTGCGCCTGCTGCCTCCCAGCCCGTCGGTCGCCAAGGTCGAAATCGCGGGCGCCGGCTTCATCAATTTCTTTCTATCGAAGGACGCCTATCACGCGGAAATCGCCAAGCTGCTGCAAGCGGGCCGGCAGTACGGCCGATCGTCGGTGGGCGCCGGCAAATCAGTGCAAGTGGAATTCGTCTCGGCGAACCCCACGGGCCCGCTGCACGTCGGTCATGGCCGGCATGCCGCCTTCGGCGCGTCCGTCGCCAACTTGCTGGAAGCGGTGGGCTACCGCGTGGAGCGCGAGTACTACATCAACGATGCGGGCCGCCAAATGGAAATTCTGGCGGTCAGCGCCTGGTTGCGATATCTCGAGCGTTGCGGCGAACGTTTCGCCTTTCCGGCGAACGGCTATCGCGGCGACTATATCGCGGCGATCGGCGAGCAACTCTTCGCTGCGCAAGGCGTGAAGTTGCAGCATGCAGCCGCCGATATATTCAAGGATCTGCCGCCGGACGAACCGCAGGGAGGCGACAAGGACGTGTACATCGATGCGCTGATCGCGCGCGCCCGGTCCCTTATTGGGGACCCGGAGTTTCGGCGCGTACTTAATCTGGCGGTCGCGGGAATTCTCAGCGACATCCGCGAAGATCTGCAGGAGTTCGGCGTCACCTTCGATTGCTGGTTCTCCGAACGATCCTTGGGCGACAACGGTTCCATCGATCGCGCCATGGACGCCCTGAAGAAAGCCGGACACGCCTATGTGAAGGACGGCGCGCTGTGGTTCAAGAGCACGGACTACGGCGACGAGAAGGATCGCGTCATGGTGCGCGAGAACGGCGTCAAAACGTATTTTGCCTCCGACATCGCCTATGTCTTCAACAAGCTGGAACGCGGCTTCGATCATTTGCTGTACATCTGGGGCGCCGATCATCACGGCTACATCACCCGCCTGCGCGCGGGCCTGATCGCGCTGGGCGGCCCCGCGGATTCCTTCGAAGTGCGTCTCGTGCAATTCGTATCCCTGTTCCGCGGCGGCGAAAAGGCGCAGATGTCGACTCGCTCGGGGGAATTCGTCACCTTGCGCGACCTGCGCAAGGAAGTGGGCAATGATGCGGCCCGCCTGTTCTACGTCATGCGCAGCAACGATCAGCATTTGGACTTCGACATGGAACTCGCAACGGCGCGCACCAATGACAATCCGGTGTACTACATTCAATATGCGCATGCGCGGGTCGCAAGCCTGATGCGGCAGCTACAGGAGCGCGGACTTGCTCACGACTCGGAGCTTGGCCTGCGGAGCCTTTGCAAGCTGGTCGAACCGCAGGAGCTGCAGTTGATCAAGCGCCTGAGCGCATTCCCGGAAATCATCCGTCAATGTGCCGCGCAACGCGCGCCGCATACCTTGGTGCACTACTTAAGGGACTTGGCCAATGATTTCCACACCAACTACAGCGCGCATCAGTTCATCGTGGAGGATGCCGGCCTGCGCGACGCTAGGCTCGGCCTCGCGCTGGCAGCGCAGACTGTGATACGCAACGGCCTCGGACTCTTGGGCGTATCCGCGCCCGAGACCATGTAAGGAAAGCCATGGCAAAGGCTGCGGCGCGCGACTACAAGACAAGACGCGGCAAGACCCCGGGGTTTTCCGGGTGGATGGGGGTGCTGTGCGGATTGGCGGTGGGTCTCGGCGTCGCCGGCATCGTCTACATCAAAGATCATCGGCCCGATGCGACCAGCACAAAAGCCGACAAATCAGCCAAGAAGAAATCGCGCGGCAATGAACCTGCCGACGCCGAAGCCCGGGATTCGGGCGCGGAGGCGCCGACGAAATCCTACGACTTCTACGACATGCTGCCGAAATTCGAGGTGGTGGTCCCGGAGAAGGAAAAGGACGTCCGGCCGGACATAAAATCCGTCCCGGAAACGCGCCGGGGAACGTATGTGCTGCAAGCCGGTTCCTACAAGAACTTCGCCGACGCCGATCGCGTACGTGCGCAGCTGGCTCTGCAAGGCATCGAATCCAAAGTTCAGAAGGTGACCGTGGACAACGATACCTGGCACCGCATCCGCATCGGTCCGATTTCCAAGCTGGACGAACTCAATCGCCTGCGGCAAATCCTCCGCAAAGCCGATGTCGACGTGCTCGTCATCCGAGTGGGCGATTAAGTCGGTTGTTGGCTAGGTACTAATTCGGCTCAAGTGGAATTTGAATTGCTCGGCGGTTCCGGCCAGGAAAAGGGGCAGATACGCCCGGGGCGTACTTACCCCCATCCTGGTGCTGCCTGCGACGTGCAATGCGGTGCGAGGTACTCACTAAATGCAATCAGCCCAGAGTCGAGTACAACTGACTCAATCATCGCCTAATTGCCGAAAATCGACGCCTAATGCCCGCAACTTGCGATATAAATGCGTACGTTCCATGCCAACCCGCTTAGCTAGCTGTCCCACTTTGCCGTTGCACAGGAGCAGCTGTTGCTGAAGATACGCTCGCTCGAATTGTTCGCGCGCCTCGCGCAAGGGCAGCGCGAGCAGGTCTTGTTTCACCAGGGGCTCGTCCACGGCCAGTTTCACCGCTAGTTCGCGCTCGATTTCCTCGAGCCGGATTTCCTCTCCCACGCCCAGAATCAGCACGCGCTGCACCAGATTCTTGAGCTCGCCGACATTGCCCGGCCAGGGATAGTTTCGCAGCCGGTTCTGTGCGGCAACACTGAAGCGGCGTAACGGCAGATGCTGGTCGTCAACCAGACGATCGACGTAGTAGCGCAATAGATCTGGCACGTCCTCCGCATAGTCGCGCAGCGGCGCCACCCGCAGTGTGATTACATTTAAATGCGCCACGAGATCCCGACGAAACGGTTCCGGAGAGACACGAGTGTCGAAACTGTCCTGCGCTGAGCTGATCCAGCGCACGTTGAGCGGCAGCCTTTGCCGCCCGCCCACGCGAGTGTAGCCATTCTGCTCAATGGCACCCGCCAGTGCGCGTTGCGCTTCGCTGTTCAAATCCTCCAATCCGCTCAGGTACAAGGACCCGCTGGCAGCTTGATCCACTGCGCCGAGCTCGACGCGGCCGTCCCGCTCACTGCCGAAAAGCGCCGCGCTGGGATCCGCGCCCAGGCTGGCGGCAACCACTGTGAAAAATGGCTTCGCTGCGCGCGCGCTCAGCGAGTGCAGGTAGCGCGCATAGGCCTCCCGTCCCGACCCCAATTCACCCACCAATAGCACGGGAGATGAACTGGATGCCGCCTGCTGCACCTGCTCGCGCAGCGCCTGGGTGACCTTGCTCTTGCCGATGGGAACGGCGAGCGCCGAGCCCTGCGCGCGCGCCGACAGCCGCTTGCGGCGCCCGGCGTCGAGCGCCCGCTCCACGGTGCGTAGCAGCTTGGTCAAGGACAGCGGTTTCTCTACGAAATCGAAGGCACCCAAGCGCGTGGCTTCGACGGCAGTCTCCACCGTACCGTGACCGGACATCATCACCACCGGACAGTCGTAACCATCCGTTACCGACCATTCACGCAGCAAGGTGATGCCGTCGGTATCCGGCATCCAAATATCCAGCAACACCAGATCTGGAACCTGGGCCGCGCGCGACGAACGTGCCTGACCCGCGTCCGCCGCAACTTCCACCTCATAACCTTCTTCGGAAAGAATCTCCTTCAGCAATCCGCGGATATCCACCTCGTCGTCCACCACCAGTATTCTCGAAGCGGTCATACACGTTCTCTCCTGTGTTCACCTTTGCGCGGTTCACGTACACCCACGGACCGTGCATCGCCCAACGGCAATACAATTCGTACGCGAGCGCCGCCGCTGCGCCGATTATCCGCCTCAATGCGCCCGCCGTGTTCCTCGACGATTTTCTTCACGATGGCAAGCCCCAACCCCGTGCCCTTGGGCTTGCTGGTGACATAGGGGTCGAATACGGTACCGATCAGGTCACGCTGAAACCCCGGTCCATTGTCGGCGACTACAATTTCCACCGACGCTACTTGTCTGGGTCCTTCTTCGGCCGCACGAGTTTCTATCTCGATGCAGGCTCCCGGCCGAGCCTCGAGGGCTTCCAGCGAATTGGTCACCAAGTTGTTGAGGATCTGCCTGATCCGTATCCGATCGGCCGAGATGGCCGGGAGCTGCTGGTTGAGCAGCAAATTAATATCGGCGCTCGAGTCCTGGACTCGATAGAGATCTACGACTTCCGTGATCAACTGGTTGAGATCGAAGCGTGAGAAATGCATGTCAGGCGCGCGCGCATACTCGCTGAACGCGTTGACCATCTGCTTCATCGCATCAACCTGAGCGACGATGGTGTGCGTCGCCCGCTCGAGGATCTGAGCGTCCTGCGCGTTCATGCTGCCGAGGAACTTGCGCCGCATGCGCTCCGCGGATAACTGAATCGGGGTGAGCGGATTCTTGATCTCATGCGCCAGGCGGCGCGCCACTTCGCCCCAGGCCGCATCGCGCTGCGCCTGCAGCAGCGTCGTGATGTCGTCGAACACCAGCACCACGCCGGGCGCGCCCCCCAGGTCATTGGGCAAGGCGGTGCACGCGCACATGAGTACCCGCCTGCCGGACTCCGACAACAAGTCGATTTGTTCCCGCCAATCCAAGTCCTCCGCGCCGAGGTGCAATTTGAGCGCCGCTAAAAACTGCGTGAACAGCGTATTGTCGCTGATGGACTCGTCGAATCTCTTGCCCACGGCGCCCTCGAGATCCAACCCCAGGATGGCGCTCGCCGCCTGATTCGCGGTGCGCACCGTCAAGTCCGCCTCCAGCGACACCACCCCCGTGGACAGGCGCGCGAGAATGACCGCAAGTCCGGCGCGCTCGGCCTCCACCGCCTGCTGGCTGCGGCGCGTTTCCTCCCGGGCCCTGGCCAGACGCTTGGTCATGTCGTTGAAGGAGGTCACCAGAAAACCCAGCTCGTCGCGGGAAGGCAGCGGCAGTTTGGTGTCGTAATTGCCTTTCGCCACGGCCCGCGTTCCGGCGATCAGGTCCTGCACGGGCTGCACCAGACGCTGCGCCGCGAAGAATGCGCCGTAGACCGCGGCGATCAGCGACATGAACACGACGAAGGTCAGGATCAATACAAACGTCGACTTGAGCGGGCGGCGCAATTGCACCAGGGTCGCGTACTGAGTGTATGAGCGCTGCACCGTGTCAGCCAGCTGGCTCAACTGCTGCGGCACCGGATACAGGGCGATCAGTACCCGCGCGCTGCCGCTGGCGTCGGCGTCGAGCGGTGCTGCCGCGCGAATCACATAGCCGCCCACCGAATCGGTATCCAGGCTTACGTAGGGCCGGCCGCGCCGGACTTGCAGCATCATCTCGTCGGTCGCGGGCACCGGCAGCGTATCCATCGGACGATCGGAACTCGTGCCGAGGATTTGCGCCTGCGCGCCCACGATGGTGAATTCCAGCGCCGCGCTGTCGCGCCGCTCCCGGTCCAGCGTGCCGATCAGCTCGAGGTTCGAAGTGATCGACAGGGTGCGGGCCACTGCCTGAGTGTGCTGCAGGAATTCTTTTACCCGCACTTCAAGCGCGGCATGCGAGAGTTCGCGTGTGTCCTTCAGTCCCTGACTCACCTCCAGCTCAAACCAGCTATCGATGCCGCGATTGATGAATTGCAGGGAAAAATAGTAGACGACCAAGATGGGCGCGACGGCCAGGGCGCTGAAAATCGCCACAGTGCGGCCCTTGAGGCGCGACCCCGGGACATGCCTGCGGTAGTCGCGCACCAATTGCGTGAGCTTGCCGGCGAGCAGCACGAACAGCGTCAGCAGGCCGGAGATATTGATCAGCAGTATCCACGGCAACCACTTATTGAATTCGGCCGAGTTTTGCGCGGCGGATGCCAGCAGATACAGCGCGACCAACCACAGTGCGACTCCGATACAGCCCAGCACCGTGGAGCCGTATTTGCGAATCACGGCTGCAGCGTCCAAGTGTACCAGTCGCTTTCGCGGTGCCAGTCGTTGACCCAAAACATCACCACGCGCAGGCTGAACGGTACCGAGCCGTAGTCCACCCGGGCGCGAACACTGGCCTCGTAGCGGCGGTCGCCGGCGATCAGGGCTTTGTCCAGCACCGGCAAGCCGCGCACGTCGGAGAGCAGTTCGATCGCGGCATCGACTGTGCTCAACGACTGTTGCTGGCCGCTGTTGTCGTTGCGCAAGATGTAATGCGCGCTCACCGCGTTGTACTGCAGATGATAGCGTTGGGTCAGTTCGGCGACGCGCGAGTTCGGCAGCAGCTGGCGCACCCGTGCGATGGCCAGATCGAGTTCTATGGTCAGCGGCACGCCGTCGGCAAGTCCGCGCCGCACCGCGTCGCTGACGGGCAAATCCAGATGTGCGTTCAGGTGGTAGACGCCGTCCTTGAGCTGTAAATCGGCAGAGCGAACTTCGAAGCGCCCCTCAAGCCCCTCCGCTTGCAGCGACTGCATCCAGAACGGCGACGCGACAGCCGTCCATAGCAGCCAAACCAACCTAGGCAGCGGTCGCGGCCGGCGTCGGGCACTTAGGCTGGGGATTGATCGCGGGACGTTCATGTTTTGGTCAACGCAGCATAATAGAAGCCGTCGGCACCCGCCTCCCCCGGAAGTATCTGGCGGCCATACTCGTCCGCTTCGCCGAAGTTCGGCCAGCCTTCCCAGGCCTCCGCCGGGAGACAGGCTGCATCGGGAGTACTGCGTAGAAACGCGCCGAGAAGATCGCGATTTTCACTCCGAGTCACGGTGCATGTGGCATACACCAGACGGCCACCGTGCGCCAGAAGACGCCACGCCGACTCCAGCAGCCGCCCCTGCAGTTGGGGCAATTTGTCGATATCCGATGGGGACTTACGTAGGCGAATATCCGGATGTCGACGGATCACCCCGAGCGCCGAACAGGGCGCATCGAGCAAAATGCGATCGAACGGGATGCCGTCCCACCAGCCATCTGGCGCGCCGGCATCGCCGACGACGACTTCGGCGCGGAGCTTGCCTCGGTCGATGTTTTCACTGACCCGGGCGAGCCGCCGTGGGTCTATGTCCACCGCCACCAATCGCGCCAAATCCGGTTCCCGTTCCGCGATAAGAGCGGTCTTCCCGCCGGGCGCTGCACAGGCATCGAGCACCCGCTGCCCGGCAGCCAATCCTAAGGGAAATGCCACGCATTGAGCCCCCAAGTCTTGGACGGATACCACACCCTGCGCGAATCCCGGGAGATCATGCACGTCGCAAGGCGAATCCAGGGCCACGGCCTGTGGCACTCGCACTTCCGCGCGCGCGCCGATCCCGGCCTCTCGCAGCTTCTCGAGATATTCATCGGTAGTGCTGCGCTGAGGATTGACGCGCAACCACATCGGCGCTTGAGCGTCGCTCGCGGCCAGCAGCTGAGTCCAACGTACCGGCCAATCCGCGCGCAGTCTGTCGGCGAGCCATATGGGCGAGGCATGCCGGGTGGCGGGATTGCGGGCGATATCCGCATCCAATGTCTTACGCTCGCGCAAATAGCGGCGCAGCACGGCGTTGATCAGTCCGGCCGCGCGCACGGCGTCGGTGGCCTTCGCGGTCTGCACGGCTGCGTCCACCACGGCGTACTCCGGCGTCCTCGCGTCCTCGAGTTCATACAGTGCGACCGACAGCAACGCGCGCACCAAGAAATCCAGAGACCTCACGGGCGTCGACAAGAGACGGCCCAAGATCGCTTCGTGACGATAGTACCCACGCACCGCACCGTAACTTAGCGAGCGCACCGATGGCGCAAGTTTGGGGTTGGCCGCAGCCAGGGCATCATTCAACGCCGAATCGAGAGTCACACCCTCGCGCAAAATTCGCGCCACAGCGTGTGCGGCCAGTGAACGAGCGCTGGCGGCCGAGGCATTCATGCCGGTCCGAACCGCGCGCCGTCGAGGTGCTGTCCCTTGATGAATTCCTGAGCGAAAAGGGGCTTTCGGCCGGCGAGTTGCAGTCGAAGAATTCGCAACACGCCGCCGCCGCAGGCGACGTCGATGCCGTCCTGAGTCGCGTCGAGCACCGTACCTGGCACGGCGCCGGCGTTGGTTCCGTTCAGCCCGATCGTGGGCGACTCGCAGATTTCGGCTGCCCAAATGCGCAGCTGCGCACCGTTGAGCCGCGTTTCGGCAATAGGCCGGGGATTGAACGCGCGGACGCGCCGCCAAATCTGCAGCGCATCTTGGCTCCAATCGATCTGCGCCTCCGCCTTATTGATCTTGGCGGCATAAGTAACGCCTGCGCAAGGCTGCGGTACTGCATGGACTGAGCCATGGCGCAGCGCATTCAGCGTATCGACTATGAGATCCGCGCCGAGCCGGGCAAGCCTGTCGTGCAAGGTCTTTGCCGTGTCGTCCGCACCGATGTCTATTTCGTGAGTCGCCAGCATGGGACCGGTATCAAGTGCCGCTTCCATGCGCATGATGGTGACGCCGGTCTTCATGTCTCCGGCCAGCACGGCGCGCTGAATCGGCGCCGCGCCTCGCCAGCGCGGCAGCAGCGAGGCATGAATATTGATGCACCCGAGCTTGGGACACTGCAGTGCAGCGGGCGGCAGAATCAAACCGTATGCAACCACCACCAGTGCGTCGAGGTCCAGACTGCGCAAAATTTCTAGCGCTTCGGGTGACTTGAAGCCGGCGGGTTGATGCACGGTCAATCCCCGCGCGATGGCGCGCTTCTTGACGGGACTGGAGTGCAAGGGCTGACCGCGTCCCGCCGGCCGGTCCGGCTGGGTAAAAACGGCGCAAATACTTCCTAAGTCCGCGAGACGCTCCAGCGCGGGAACGGCGAAATCCGGTGTGCCGGCGAAACCCAGCCTCAGGGGAGGAAGATCCGTGCTCAAGGATCAAAGAGCCGGCGCGGAAGCGCTCAAAATCGCCTCACTGTGTCGTTGCCTGCGCTCTTTCTCCAATCGCCGGCGGATCAGCTGGCGCTTGAGCTCGGAAAGGTAGTCGACAAATAACTTGCCTTCGAGATGGTCCATCTCGTGCTGGATGCAGACCGCCAGCAGCCCTTCCGCATCCATTTCGAAAGCTTGGCCGTCGCGGTCGAGCGCACGGACGCGAATATGGGTTGCGCGCGACAATTTGTCGTAGATGCCGGGCAGGGATAGGCAACCCTCTTCGCCCGGACCGGAGCCTTCCTTCAGCAGCAGCTCGGGATTGATCAACACCAGGGGCTGATCGCGCGTTTCGGTTACATCGAGCACGATCATTCGCTTGTGAACATCAACCTGAGTGGCGGCGAGGCCTACCCCCTTAGCCGCATACATTGTCTCGAGCATATTATCCGCCAATTGACGCATTGCGTCATCGACGGCCGCCACCGGCGCGGCCTTCTTCCGCAGCCGCGGATCGGGATACTCCAGAATTACGAGCTTTGTCATGGGAGTTATGAGAGCAATATCGTGTTTTTGGCTGAAGAATGTTGCTAAAGTTCCGCCGCTGCTTAACTTAATGCCTGTATTGGCGGCGCGTACCGCGTTGGCAAAGGGCAAAAACGGGCGATACGTCCCAGTCTTGGGCGGCAGGTCGGCAGTATACCAGTCGGCCAGCGATATCAAGCTGTGGCAAGGGAGCGAAACGAATGCAAGGTCATCAAATAATTGCCCTCACTCTGGCGGCGGCGGTGCTCGCCGGATGTCAGACGGATCGGCCGGTCGCGGCTCCGGTGCCGATAGTCAACCCTGAAAGCACCGTGCAAGGTACGGTGGTCGGGGACGACAGAACGGCGATGGAAGCGGCGATCGACACGAGTCCATCCACCGCGTCGGCGGCATCCGAGGCTCCGGCGGGCGGATTGGCGCTCAACCCCAATGCACCGGACAGCTATGTCGTGAAACGCGGCGATACCCTCTGGGGCATCGCCAAGGTGTTCCTGCGTGACCCCTGGTTCTGGCCAGAGATCTGGCAGGTCAACCCTCAGATTCAGAATCCCCACCTGATCTACCCCGGCGATACCCTGCGCCTGGTGTACATCGAAGGTAAACCAACCATTATGTTGCAGCGCGGGGACGTCGCTCGCGTACTCCCGCGAGTTCGCAGTCAGCCGTTTGAGGGAGCCGTCACTGCCATCCCCTATGAAGCCGTCGCCGCCTTCATGTCCAAGCCCTCGGTCCTCACCAAGGAACAAATCAAGTCGGCACCCTATGTGCTTGCCACCCGCGATCTGCATGTGGCCATGGCCGACGGCGATACCCTATACGCCCGCGGATTCTCGGCTCCCGCCGACGTCGGTACTCACTACAATGTCGTCCACGTCGGCGATGCATTGATCGATCCGGACGACAACCGCGTCGTGGGCTATGACGGCATCTTTACCGGCGCCGGTCATGTCACTCGTGGCGGCGACCCGACCACCCTGCTCATGACCGAATCGGCGCGAGAAACTGAGCCGGGGGATAAGTTGTTCGCCGGCGGCGTCGATGTGCCGCTGGATTTCGTTCCCAGCCCGCCGAAGGTCAAGACCAACGGCCGCATCATTTCGGTATCCAATGGGGTGACCGTGATCGGCCAATACGAGGTGGTGGTCATCAATCGCGGCGCCGCCGACGGCCTTGCGCCGGGCAATGTGTTGGCCGTGTATTCTGCGGGGGATGTCATCCGCGATACCGCAAACAAGGGCTTTCTGAACGGAATGACGCGACTGGCCGCCCCCAAGGTACGGCTCCCCGACGAGCGCAACGGCACCTTCATGGTTTTCAAGACCTTCGACCACCTCAGTTACGGCCTTATCTTGGAAGCCACGAACGTCATTCGCGTCGCCGATCGAGTCGAAAACCCTTAAAGCCATGGCGTCTTAATTCAGCTGGCGGACAGGAATGGATTGCTCGGCGGGTTGAGGGCTACCGCGATCAACTAGACGGCGTCAGGTGCTATTCCTCCTGGGCGCCGCATGAGCAGGCCCAGGTCGCGCAAATCTAGATATTGCCGATAGAAACTCACGCGGTATTGCCGCGGCGCATCCTCGACAATCCGCCCAATGCTATCGAGTGAAGAGTGCTGCGCTTGGGTGACGCTGACGCGCGCGCCTGCGTTCGATATTGCCACCGTCTCTAGGGCGCTGCAGATCTTCGGATCGGCCCGCGCCTGCATCGACGCCTCTGATGCGGCACGCAAACAAGCCGGTATATCTGCGGCGGCGCGCCAATTCTTGTCGAGCACGAAGGCGGCATTGAGCTTTGCGGAACGGGCCTGGCTGGATAGCCCCCGCCACCACGTCGTGCCCTTCACGGACCGGCGCTATCCGACTCTGTTGCGCGCGGCGCAGCATTATCCGATGGCACTGTACGTCGTCGGCAACGTGGACGTGTTGAACGATCCGCAATTGGCCATCGTCGGCAGCCGCAATCCCACCCCTCAAGGCCAAGCTACGGCCCGCGATTTCGCTGAATATCTCGCGGCGCGAGGTCTGGGCATAACCAGTGGGCTCGCCGCCGGCATCGACAGTGCGGCGCACCGGGGGGCGCTGGCGGCGCAGGGAATCACGCTGGCCGTGCTGGGGTCTGCGGTCGACGTCGTTTATCCACGCAGCAACCGGGGTTTGAGCGCTGAAATCCAGCAACAGGGTGGCCTGGTCAGCGGATTTCCGCTCGGCACCTCGCCTCGACGGGAGCATTTTCCGCAGCGGAACGGCATCATCGCGGGTCTCAGCCTCGGGACTTTGGTGGTCGAAGCCGCACGCAGAAGCGGCTCCCTGATCACCGCCGGGCTGGCGGCTGACCTCGGGCGGGAGGTTTTCGCGGTGCCGGGGTCCATCCATAATCCGTTGAGCCACGGCTGCCACGAGTTGATTCGGCGGGGCGCAAAACTCACCGAAACAGCGCATGACATATTGAGCGAGTTGAACTTTTCGACATTTTTCGCTCACGCCGCGCTGGCCGGTATGACTGCCCCCGCGGCCCATGCCGAAGCGACCATCCCTGCATCGGGAATGGACAAGGAACATAAAATCTTGTTAGATGCGCTCGGCTTTGATCCTGCGGACCTCGATTTATTGGTCGTTCGTACCGGATTCAAACCAGAAGCCGTGTCCTCGATGATGCTGATCCTCGAACTCGAAGGCCACGTTCAGGCCGCCCCCGGGGGCCGCTACTCCCGAGTCGTTAGGAGCCGGAGGTGAAAGATAACGTTCTCGATCTACTCATATATCTGTTCGAGAATTACATGAGCGCCGATGACGAGCCGCGGCCTGACCGCGCTGTCTTGAAGCTCGAATTGGACAAGGCGGGTTTCGCGGAACCCGACATCGAGCGCGCTCTGGAATGGCTGGACGGACTGTCCGGTGAACAGCTCGGCAAAGTCGCCGAAGCCACCGCACGCGCCGTACGGGTCTTCAGCAGCCAGGAATTGCTGCGCCTCGACACCGATGTGCGCGGTTATCTAATGTATTTGGAAAACGTGCGAATACTCTCAGGTACTCAGCGCGAACTCGTCATCGACCGCCTCATGGCGCTCGAGGCAGATGAAATCGACATTGAACAAGTGAAATGGGTCGTCTTAATGGTGTTATTCAGCCAACCTGGACAAGAATCCGCTTATGCGCAAATGGAAGACCTGGTCTTCGAAGAGCGCTCTGACGCTCTGCATTAGACGACTTTGAGCAGCAACCTCGTTATCGTGGAATCGCCGGCCAAGGCGAAAACCATCAAGAAATACCTCGGTAAGGACTTCGAAGTCCTTGCCTCCTACGGCCACGTTCGCGATCTCGTGCCCAAGGAAGGCGCCGTCGACCCCAAGCACCACTTCGCCATGAAGTACCAGGTGGTCGAACGCAACCAGAAACACGTCGACGCCATTTCGCGCGCCCTCAAGAAGGCCAAGTCGCTGTTCCTGGCCACCGACCCCGACCGCGAGGGTGAAGCCATTTCATGGCACCTGTACGAGCTGCTGAAAGCCCAGGGTGAACTCGAGGGCAAGGAAGTACAGCGCGTGGTGTTCTATGAAATCACCAAGAACGCGGTCCGTGAGGCCATGGCGAGTCCCCGCGAGCTGTCCGTCGACCTGGTGAATGCACAGCAGGCGCGGCGTGCGCTGGACTTTCTGGTGGGTTTCAACCTCTCGCCGCTGCTGTGGAAGAAAGTGCGCCCGGGTCTGTCCGCCGGCCGGGTACAGAGTCCCGCCCTGCGCATGATCTGCGAGCGGGAGGACGAAATCGCCGCCTTCGTGGCGCGGGAATATTGGTCCATCGATGCCGAGCTTGAGCATTCGGAGCAGAAGTTCCCGGGCAAGCTGGTGGAATACCAGGGCGCCAAGGTCGAGCAGTTCAGTTTTACGACGGAACAACAAGCCCGCGAAGTCGAACGCACTGTGCAAGGTGCCGCCAAGGGCGAGCTGACCGTGCTGGCCGTGGATCGCAAGCAGCGCAAGCGCAATCCCGCACCGCCGTTCACGACCTCGACCCTGCAGCAAGAGGCCGCCCGCAAATTGAGCTTCAGTGCGCAAAAGACCATGCGGGTGGCTCAGCAGCTGTACGAGGGCGTCGATATCGGCGAGGGCCAGGTGGGTCTCATCAGCTACATGCGCACCGACTCGCTCAATCTGGCGCAGGAAGCCGTCGGCCAAATTCGCGATGTGATCGTGCAGCTGTACGGGCCGGCGGGGCTTGCGGAAGAGCCGCGGGTTTTTCGCACCAAGTCGAAGAACGCGCAGGAGGCGCACGAAGCCATCCGCCCGACCGCGGCGAATGTTCTGCCTGGCGACATCGAAAAGAAGCTCGAGTCCGATCAGTTCCGCCTGTATTCCCTGATCTGGAAGCGCACCGTGGCCTGCCAAATGGCCCCGGCGATCTTTGATACGGTGGCGGTGGAAATGCTGGCGGGCGAGGACGGCTCGAAGCGAACCGTGCTGCGCGCGAACGGCTCGACCCTGGTGAAGCCCGGCTACATCTCCGTTTACCAGGAAGGCATGGACGACGTCGTGCAGGATGATTCGGATCATGTGCTGCCGCCGATGAAGGAAGGCGATCGCGTCAGGTTGACTGGAGTCGTGCCCACACAGCATTTCACCGAACCGCCGCCGCGCTTCTCCGAAGCATCGTTGGTGAAGGCCTTGGAGGAACACGGCATCGGCCGACCGTCGACTTACGCGTCCATCATTTCCACGTTGCGCGACCGCCAGTACGTGGATATCGAAAGCAGGCGCTTCACGGCAACCGACATCGGCAAAATCGTCAGCCGCTTTCTAACTCAGTATTTCACAACCTATGTGGACTACGACTTCACGGCGAAGATGGAGGATTCTCTCGATGCGGTGGCGGACGGCCAGCAGGAATGGGTGCCGTTGCTGGAGAAGTTCTGGAAGCCCTTCATCGAGTTGGTGAAGCACACGGAAACTTCGGTTAGCCGCGAGGAAGTCGCGCAGGCCCGGGACTTAGGCAAGGACCCGGTCAGCGGCAAACCCATGAGTGTGCGCATGGGCCGATTCGGGCCCTTCGTGCAAATCGGCACCAAGGACGATGCGGACAAGCCGCGCTTCGCGGGTCTGAGGCCCGGTCAGAAGATGGACGCCATCACTCACGCCGAAGCGATCGAACTGTTCAAATTGCCGCGCAAGCTGGGAACCACCGCGGCCGGCGAAGAGATCACAACCAATGTCGGGCGATTTGGCCCCTATGTGAAATATGGGGCCAAGTACGTATCGCTCAAAATCGACGACCCCTACGAAATCACGCCGGAGCGCGCGCTGCAAGTGATTCAGGAAAAGGAAATCGCCGACGCTAACCGGCTGATCCTGGATTTTCCTGCCGCCGGCATTCAAGTTCTGAATGGCCGTTACGGTCCCTACATCACCGACAAAGAGCGCAACGCGAAGATTCCCAAGGACAAGGAGCCGAAGAGCCTGACTTTGGAGGAATGCCAGGCCCTGCTGGCAGCCGCGCCGGTGCGCACCTTCGGCAAGTGGGGCCGGAAGAACGGAAAAGGCAAGGCAGGCAATGGCAAGTCAAAAGACGCAGCGGCAAACGCAAAGACCAATGGGCTGGCCGCCTCCGGCACTCCCCAGAAGCGTGTGGCCAAGCGCGGCGCGGCCGCCGTTGTAACGCCGGCGGCCGACCGGCCAGCGGCGGCAGCTCATGCGGCGCCAACCCGGCTGGCCGCCAAGGGCGCGAAGACGTCAACCGACAAGAAAGCGCCGGCGCAAGCCGCCGCGGCTCCGAAAACAAAGCCCAAGCCCAACAAGAGTTCCGCCAAAAAGAAGTCCTAACCCGCAATGGATGCATCCGCGGTTAAGCGCTACTTGAACGACTTACATGACCGCATCGCCGCGGCCGTGGAAGCGATCGACGGTGCAAAGTTCAGGTGCGATCCGTGGGCAAGACCCGAAGGCGGCGGCGGCGAGAGCCGCGTCTTGAGCGACGGTGCAGTGTTCGAGCGAGCCGGCGTATCGTTCTCGCATGTGTTCGGCGACAAGATGCCGCCGAGCGCATCGCTACAGCGACCGGAAATCGCCGGCGCACCCTTCGAAGCTATGGGTCTGTCCCTGGTGTTTCATCCACGGAATCCACATGCGCCGACCACCCATTGCAATGTGCGTTTTCTCGTAGCCTCGCCCAGCGCCAGCCCCGCAGTGTGGTGGTTCGGCGGCGGCTTCGATCTCACACCCTATTATCCCTATGACGAGGATGTCTTGCATTGGCATCGCACTGCACGCGACGCCTGCCAAGCCTTTGGCGCGGACACGTACGAGAAATACAAAACTTGGTGCGATCGTTATTTTTTTCTGCCGCACCGGAATGAAACTCGCGGAGTCGGTGGCCTATTCTTCGACGATCTGAATCAGGGTGGATTCGAGTCATCGTTCGGCTTTTTGCGCAGCGTGGGGGATCACTTTCTACCCGCCTACCTGCCCATTATCGAACGCCGCAAGGACCAGAGCTTCGACGAGCGCGAGCGCCGCTTCCAACTGTACCGGCGCGGCCGCTACGTGGAATTCAATCTGGTCTACGATCGAGGAACCCTATTCGGCCTGCAATCCCGCGGCCGCACCGAGTCGATTCTGATGTCGATGCCGCCGCTGGTGCGCTGGGATTACGATTGGCAGCCCGAGCCCGGGTCACCCGAGGCGCGGCTCTACGAGGATTTCTTGCGCCCGAGAGATTACCTCGCGGAGCTCGATCGCTAGTGCCCTAGAGCAAATACATAGTATTTGCGCAGGTTCTCGTGAACCGTCCAGGTGCCCTTGGCGCCGCTCTCAACGATGAAAACATCGCCGGCCTTGAGTGTCACGGGCGGCTTGCCCTCAATCTCGATGGTGCAGCTTCCCGCGAGCAAATGGCAGTATTCCCAGGCGTCGTAGTCGATTTTCCAAACGCCGGGAGTCGACTCCCAAATGCCGGCGAGGATTTTTCCGTCGTCGGAGCTATGCAAATTCCAGGTCTTCGTATGCGGATCACCGCTCACGGCGGTTCCCGGCCAGGGCGCGTCCTTCTCCAGGGGTGCAGTCAGGTCGCGCAGCGGTAACAATCGATTCGCCATTACCTATCCTCATTGAGCTGGAAAGAAATTACCGCAGGCGCCGCCTAGGCGCGCCACGCGCTATTGCAAGATACCGTCTCGTTCTGCGCTCGGCAAATTGGGCTGCGCACAGCAAATTAGGTCATGGACGACCGACGGCGAGTCGCTCGATGACGCAGGACAGTGTCTCCCCACGTACCGACAGATAAACATGCCGTTCCGCGACGGTGAGCGAGATCTCCATTCGTCGAGCAAGTTTGGCCGCAAGATTCGCCAGCCACTCCCGATCCAAGGCGTAGAGTTCGAGCGCCTCGACGCGATGAATACGCTCCAGACTCAGGCGTGCCGCCAATTGACCGGCATCCTTGTGAGTGTAGACGGCCACGCGCTGCGCCGCCTTGCTCGCCCGGTGCAGCCGCGCCGCCTCCGGCGCGCCGACGTCTATCCACGCATTGAGCACACCCGTGAGATCGCGCACCGCAATCGTCGGCGCATCCGGCTCGAACAGCCCGTTCGAGAAACTGATGCCCTCGGTATATTCCAGGCAGTAGGCGAGAATGCGCGTCAGAAAATACTCTTCGCTTTCCGACGGATGCCTAGCCACACGCAATTGCAAAGGCTGGTACACGCCGCGGTCCGAATCAGCGAGCTCGATATTAAAGACGTAGATCGTGGCACCGAGCGCCATGGCTGACCTCACATAGTGAAAGCGTCGGCCTCAGGAACCGGCCCGGCACTCTAGCAGACCGAGTACCTACCGCGCGCCGACGGCAGAGCGGCCGGCGCCGTCGATGACGCACGCCCCGACCGATGGGCCCATACATCCATTTTCTT
Source organism: Gammaproteobacteria bacterium (assembly GCA_025357835.1). Classification (GTDB taxonomy): domain Bacteria; phylum Pseudomonadota; class Gammaproteobacteria; order Steroidobacterales; family Steroidobacteraceae; genus Bog-1198. Next base: position 24,711 of record JANYLM010000007.1, on the reverse strand, counting down.
GATAGAGTTTAGCGCTGCCGTGTATGACAAGTAGCACCGGTGTGAATACCCGGCCATTCGCATCCCAGAGCGCTTTTATGTTTTCATACGCGCCCCGAGGAACGCAAAAGCACAACGCGAACAAGGCATGGACGATAAATCAGCTCTGCTCAATCAGCTTCGAATCGATCGCAGCAGTGAGCCAGCGTCATCTGGTAAGGGCAGGCTTTGGCTGGGCGCTGCCGCGGTAATCGTGGTTGTCGCGGCGCTGGCAGCTTGGTGGTGGTCACGGCCCGGTCCGATGCCCGTGCATGTCGTCGCGGCCCAGGCGCTTGCGCAGGGCAGCAGCGTCGGCAGCGGGTCAATATTGGATGCGTCGGGGTACGTGGTTGCCCGCCGTCAAGCCGCCGTGGCGTCGAAGATCACCGGCAGGATGGTCGAACTCGACATCGAAGAAGGCGATCGAGTGAAAGCCGGGCAAATCATTGCGAAACTCGACGACACCAATATTCGCGCGGCCTTGGATCAGTCCCGCGCTCAGCTCGCTTACGCCAAGGCGGGTCTTGCCGAAACGCAGGTCAACCTTGCAAATGCGCAACGCGATTATGACCGTCAAAAGAGTTTAGTCGGGGCGCACTTCGTCAGTCAGGCGGTGGTGGACAACGCACAGACTACTTTAGATGCCATGCGGGCGCAGCTCGCAACCCAGCGCAGTAGTATTGAAGTCGCAGCACGAGGTACGAACGTCGCCGAGCGCAATCTCGACGACACCATCGTGCGTTCGCCATTCGCCGGCGTGGTGATCGCCAAATCGGCCCAGGTGGGCGAAATCGTTTCGCCGCTTTCTGCGGGCGGCGGCTTCACCCGTACCGGTATTGGCACCATCGTCGACATGGATTCGCTCGAGGTCGAAGTCGACGTCAACGAGGCTTATATCAACCGCGTGCAACCGAGCCAGCCGGTGGATTCTGTGTTGAACGCTTATCCTGACTGGAAAATCCCTTCGCATGTCATCGCGATCATCCCGACCGCCGATCGCTCCAAGGCGACCGTGAAAGTGCGCGTCGGCCTCGACCTCAAGGACGGCCGTATCGTGCCGGATATGGGCGTGCGCGTCTCCTTTCTCGAGGACAACAAGCCCGCCGCGCACGATCAGCCGCCGCGCGGTGTGCTGGTGCCGAGCAAGGCATTCCGCAAAGAAAGCGACGGAGACGTCGTCTTCGTGCTCAAGGGGCAGAAGGCGCAGCGTCGCACTGTGACGCTCGGCGGCACGGTCGGCGAATCGCGCCAGGTGCTGGCGGGCGTGAGCGCCGGCGAAACCGTGATCGTTGATGCGCCGGCCGATTTAAAGGACGATGCGCCGGTTACGGTGGTCAAGCCATGAATCCGAGTTACGGGAAACTTTCACCGGGGTCGTTCCGGCATCGCGATGCCCTCGAGGTATCGCCCACTCATTCGCATTGAGGTGTTTGCCATGTCCGAGTCTATGGTCGAGATCCGCAGCGTCACCAAGGTTTACGAGCGCGGCAAGCAGAAAGTCGAAGTTCTGCACGAACTCACGCTGGATATTCCCACGGGCGACTTTGTGGCGCTGATGGGTCCGTCCGGTTCCGGTAAGACCACACTGCTCAATCTGATCGGCGGTCTCGACCAGCCGAGCGCGGGGGAGATCAGTGTGGGCGGCAGCCGCATCGACCAGCTCTCCAGCGGCCAGCTCGCGCGTTGGCGCGCGCACAATATCGGCTTCGTCTTCCAGTTCTACAATCTCATGCCGGTGCTGAGCGCCGAGGGCAATGTCGAATTACCCCTTCTATTGACGAAGCTGTCTAGTGCACAGCGTCAGAAAAATGTCGCCGCCGCCCTGGAGGTGGTCGGGCTTGCCGATCGTGCCAAGCACAAACCCAGGGAGCTGTCCGGCGGTCAAGAACAACGTGTCGCGATCGCGCGGGCGTTGGTGTCCGATCCGCGGCTGCTGGTCTGCGACGAGCCAACCGGTGATTTGGATCGAAACACAGCCGACGAGATCCTGGGCCTGCTGCAGGTACTGAACCGCGAGCATGGCAAGACCATTGTGATGGTGACCCATGATCCAAAAGCCGCGGAGTTCGCGCGGCGCACACTGCACCTGGAAAAGGGCAAGTTGCTTGAGCAGGCGGCTTAAGGGAGGATTCGCCATGACCCGGACCGGTTTCGTAGTCGCCAATCTGTTCCGCAAGAAGACACGGACCATCCTCACCGTACTGTCGGTGATCATGGCGTTCCTGCTGTTCGGCCTGTTGCAGTCGCTGAGTCACATCTTCGACGCGGGCGCAGACTTCGTCGGGGCGACGCGCCTGATGACACAGGCGCGTGTGTCGTTCACGCAACCCTTGCCCCTCTCCATGGTACCCAAGCTCGAAGCAGTGCCCGGCGTGGCCCGGGTAGCGTACTCACAGTGGTTCGGCGGCGTCTGGCAGTCGAACACGCAGGTGTTCACTTTCGCGGTCGATCCGCTGCGTTACCACGATGTGTACCCCGAGTGGGTGATGCCCGAACAGCAGTGGCAGACGTTCGCCGGTACACGCACCGCAATGGTCGCCGGCAAGCAACTGGCGGACAAATACGGCTGGAAAATCGGCCAGAAGATTCCGCTTTCGTCGAGCATCTATCCGCAGAAAAACGGCAGCAAGTCGTGGGCCTTCGATCTGGTCGGCATTTACGACGGCAAGGACGAGAACTGGAAGAAACAGACCAATGTGGTCTTCATCAACCACGATTACTTCGATGAGGCCAACCTGTTCGGCAAGGGCCGCACGAATTTCTACATACTTAAGCTCGCCGAGGGCAGCAACGCCGAAGCGATCAGCAAGACGATCGATGCAACGTTCGAGAATTCTCCGGACGAGACCAAGACTCAGACCGAGAAGGACTTCAATCTGAGCTTCCTCAAACAGATCGGGGACATCGGTTTGATCGTGCGGTGGATCCTGTTCGCGGTTTTCTTCACTCTGCTGCTCGTCGTCGGCAACACCATGGCGCAGAGCGTACGCGAGCGCGTGCCCGAGCTCGCCGTGCTTAAGACGTTGGGGTTCTCCGATGGCAGCGTACTTAGCTTCGTGCTGGCGGAAGCGCTTTCGCTATGCCTGGCCGGCGGGTTGATCGGTCTGGTGTTCGCTACCCTGCTGGGCGCAATGGTTGAAAAGGCCACCGGCGGCCAATTCCAGCTCAGGGTCGACACATTCGTCTGGTCCATCGGGATTGCCACCATTCTGGTGATGAGTGTCGCGGTGGGCTTGTTGCCGGCCCTGCGGGCGCAGCGTCTGAAGATCGTCGACGCGTTGGCCGGACGATGAAATTCAACTAGCGAGCAAAAGCCATGTTCAAGCAAGTGAGTGCCATCACCGGCATCAATCTCAAGAGCATTCCCGAGCGCTGGGCGTCCTCTCTCGTCATTGTCATCGGCCTCGCCGGCGTGGTGGCGGTGTTCACCGCGTTGTTGGCGATGGCGACGGGCTTCGAAAGTACGCTCAAAGCCAGTGGCCGCCCCGACATGGCGCTCGTCATGCGGGGCGGCTCGGACACCGAGCTTAATTCCGGACTGGACCGCGATTCCACCGACCTCATCGAGCAGGGGCCCGGCATTCGCTCAGGCAGCGACGGCAAACCCTTGGCCTCGGCCGAAATGATGGTGATTGCGGAGCTGGTCCGCAAGGACGATATCAAGAATGGCGCGAACATCACCCTGCGCGGGGTCGAACCCGCAGCCTTCGCGCTGCGTCCGCAATTGAAGATCGTCGCAGGCAGGAACTTCACGCGCGGCCTGCGCGAGCTGATCGTCGGCCGCGGCGTGCTGCGCCAGTTCCAGGGGGCCGAATTGGGCAAGGTAATGCGGATGCGTGGCTCGGATTGGACGGTCGTTGGCGTATTCGAATCGGGGGATGCCTATGACAGCGAATTGTGGGCCGATCTCAATGTCACGCGGACGACCTTCGGCCGCAACGGCTCGAGTTCGGTACTCGCCGCATTGGACGGCGCGGATGGCTTGGACAAGCTTAAAAGAGCCCTTGCCGCCGATCCGCGCCTGACCGTCGATGTCGTTACCCAGCAGGACTACTTCAGTGGCCAGACGAAGCAGTTTCGCCGAACGATCGGAGTCCTTTCCGGCGTGGTTACGACCATCATGGCGCTCGGTGCTATCTTCGCTGCGCTCAACAGCATGTATGCCGCGGTCGCCGCGCGCAGCAAGGAAATTGCGACGCTGCGCGCGATCGGCTTCGGCGGTCTGCCGGTGCTCGTGTCGGTGATGATCGAAGCGCTATTGCTGGCGCTGATCGGCGGACTACTTGGCGCGGTGATCGCCTATGTGTTGTTCAACAATCTATCAGTGTCGACGCTTGGGCAGAACTTCACGCAATTGGTGTTCAGCTTCAAAGTTACCCCTGAACTCGTCGTGCGGGGTCTTTTCATCTCCGTAGTCATCGGCATGCTCGGCGGCTTGCTGCCGGCCATCCGCGCGGCGCGATTGCCCGTTGTAGAGGCGCTGCGCGCTCCCTAGGCGGTGCATGCACGCTACGTTTCCAGGGAATCGCCCCCAGTCTGGGGGAGGTAGTTTCGACGCAACCCGCTAACCCAGGCACAATGCGCCGCGATGAACTACAAGCATATCTATCACGCGGGAAACTTTGCCGACGTGGCGAAACATGTCGGCCTTGTGTACTGTCTCGGTGCATTGCAACGCAAAGACGCGGCGATCTTCGCGCTGGACAGCCATGCGGGCCGTGGCTACTACGATCTGCAGGCGACGGAAGCGCATAAGTCCGGCGAGGCCGAGCGCGGCATCCAACGCCTGATCGAAACCAGCCTCGCTGCGGCGCCGCTGGCCGACTACTTCGCGGCGATTCACGCGCGGCGCGGCAAGCGTCTGGCAAGCTATCCCGGCTCACCCGCACTGATCGCCGGCGGCTTGCGCGCACAGGATCGTGCGCTTTTCGTCGAACTGGTGCCGGCCGAGGCGCGCGCCGCGGAGCGGGAGATTGAGTCCCTTGGGCGGGTTCGCACCGAAATAGGCGACGGATATGCCGCACTCAATGCCTTTCTGCCGCCGGATGAGCGCCGCGGGCTGGTACTGATCGACCCGCCGTATGAAAGCCTCGATGAGTTGAAGCAGATGCTGCAGGCGTTTGCGGAGGCCTATCGTCGCTGGCCGAGCGGCATTTACTTGATGTGGTATCCCATCCGCAGCGCGTCACAACGCAGCATGGTGCATGCGCGCTTCGCAGCACTGCGGATTCCGAAAATGCTGTTCGCCGATCTGGCCATTCACCCGGACGATGCCGGGGTCGGCCTCGCCGGCAGCGGCTTGATGATAGTCAACCCACCCTACGGGGCCGACGATTACCTGACTGAAGCCTATGCGGCAATTCATGCCGGAATCGCGACACCCGGAGCCGGCTATGTGGAAGTAGCCCGACTAACTCCCGAACGAATGGCACAATAGCGCGGTACTCAGAGCTTGTGGATTATCAGGACTCCCTATGGATAAAAACTCTTTGCGCGATCTCGTCGCCAAACTGCATGCGGAAATGACCGATGCTCTTCGAGCCGACCCTAAATCCAGGGAATCGCTCAGCGACATGATGCAGGACATTAATCGCCTGATCGACAAACCCGCCGATTCACCGGCCGCGGCGCCGGGATCGCTTCCCGACCGATTGGAAAGGATCGCGGTTCAATTCGAGGCCAATCACCCGACATTGGCGGCGAGTGCGCGACGTTTGATCGATTTGCTCGGCGAGGTCGGAATATGAGATATCGCTTTGCAGCGAAGGGCGTGGCTTAGCCGGTCCAGACGATGGCCTCGAGCACTCGATGGGCGATATGCTCTACGGTGGTGGGGTCGGCGGTCGGGCCTCGCGCGAGCACGGCAAGGCTGCCGTGGCCGGCCACGGGTACGATGACTCCGTGGTAGCCCTGTTCGTCGAACTGCATGGACTTAGATAAGTGTTCATTCACCAGCACCATCACGGTGACCGGTCCTGATTCGGTTTGCAGGACCAGATGCGGAACCCGGTGCCCGCGAAACTCACAACTACTGGCATAGCTGACAATGCCTGCATCGGCGGCCAACCGCAGCTGCGAATCGCGCAATACAGCGAGCAACTCAGCGCTCGGCACCGGCAGTTCGGTACGGCGCCACGCCTGCGGTTCCCCCCCCATATGCGTCACGACGGCGGCGGCGAGGCTTCGATCCGGAACACTCAGCCAAAGCCCTCCCGCCACGACGAGAGCCAGCAGCACACTGGCCGCCATCGCCAGCCAACTCCTGCGATACGGCCCTCGGCCCAGCGCCCATAACGGCGAACGGGGGCGAAGGGGCACCACTCGCGCGGACCCGGCCTCTCCCCGGTCCGTTTGCGCCGCGCTATTGCGGCGCAAGCCTGAGTCCATGTCCGCAGGTACCGGCACGCGCAGCGCACGCTCCAGGCGCGACTCGAAACGCAGCATCGGCTCCGTGTAGAGAGTGCACTCAGGGCAGCTCCCGCGGTGCTCGCTCAACGCCGGATCAGGGTCGTGCGGATCGGCCAAAACCGTCCGTCTATACTGGGCACACTCCATCATCCTTGCGGGTCCAAGCTCGTATCTTCTCCGCATAGCACGCGCAGCTGCTTGCGCGCGCGAAACAGGCGCGTCAATACCGCGGCACCCGATAGTCCCAGCTCACGGGCTATTTCGGCGGTGGAGAACCCCATCAGCACCTGCAGCACCAAGGGCTCGCGGTACTCGTCGGGCAATTTAAACAAGGCGGCGCGTAATTCGGCGAGATTCTGTTCCTCGGCGGCAGCCAGCATGGGTTCCTCCCGGGCCACCAGTTCGTCGACATCCACGGTGACAAACCGCTTGCGTTCGAAACTGCGGGCGTATTCTCGGCGGATAATGGTCAAAAACCAGGGTTTAGCCGCAGCCTCGTCCAGCAGCGAGTCTTGCGCCTTCCAGGCGCGCAGCATGGTTTCCTGAACCACATCTTCGGCCAAAGCGCGGTCGCGGGACAGCCAAAACGCGAAACGCAGCAGGTCAGGACGCAGCGATTGGCATAACGCCTGGAAGCGGGCGCGCTTCTGAGTTCCGCCAACCTGATCCTTCATGGTTAAATCAGCACCCAGCTTAAGATATCTTCCCCGCGATACTACCGCGTTATGCCGGCGCCCTCGACGGCTTGAGGCCTGAACCGGGGGCAAGCATGCCGAAATCGCCGCATTGAAGCTATTGCTAGGAGTCACAGTCCAGATGACCGGAAGTACCCACTATTCATTTCCAAATACCCGGATGCGGCGCATGCGGCGCGATGAATTTTCCCGCCGTTTGATGCGCGAAACCCATTTGAGCGTGGATGCGTTGATATACCCGATTTTCGTGGTGGAAGGCAGCGGCCAGCGCCAGCCCATAGCGTCCATGCCGGGTATCGAGCGCTTGTCCATCGATGAACTGCTGCGCGAGTGCGAGACCCTGGTGCGCCTCAAAATCCCGGCCATCGCCCTGTTCCCGGTCACTCCCAAAGAGAAGAAGACCCTGGATGCGCGCGAATCCTGGAACCCGAACGGCATCGCACAGGCCGCGGCACGGGCGGTAAAAAAAGAGTTTCCGGGCCTCGGTGTCATCACCGACGTCGCCCTCGATCCGTTTACCACCCATGGCCAGGACGGGCTGATCGACGACAAGGGCTATGTATTGAACGATTTGACAGTGGAAACCCTGGTGCGACAGGCGCGCTCGCATGCGGATGCCGGTGCCGACGTGGTCGCTCCCTCGGACATGATGGACGGACGCATAGCCGCCATTCGCAGTGCGCTTGAAAGTGCGGGCCTGGTCAATACGCGGATTTTGGCCTACGCGGCAAAGTATGCATCGAGCTTTTACGGCCCGTTTCGCGACGCCGTGGGGTCCGCCGGACAGCTGGGAACCGGCAACAAGCAGACCTATCAAATGGACCCCGCCAACGCTGACGAGGCGTTGCGTGAAGTGGCTCTGGACATCAGCGAAGGCGCCGACATGGTCATGATTAAGCCGGGCCTGCCGTACCTTGATATTGTGCGTCGCGTCAAGGATAGTTTTGGGATCCCAACTTTTGTATACCAGGTGAGCGGCGAGTACGCGATGATCATGGCCGCGGCAGGGCATGGCTGGGTGGAAGAACGCGCGGTGGCGCTGGAGGCGCTGGTTGCCATGAAGCGCGCGGGTGCCGACGGCATTTTGACTTATTTCGCGAAACGCGCAGCGCAGTGGCTCGCGGAGTGAACTTGAGCATAGGGTCGGATACGCCGGATCAATACGGGGTCGTGGGCCACCCCGTAGCCCATAGTTGGTCGCCGTTTATCCATGGGATGTTTGCCAAAGCGACCGCCCAGAATCTGGTGTATCGGCTGTTCGATATCGCCCCTGATAATTTTAGGCGCGATGCCCTGCGCTTGTTCGCGAGTGGTGTGCGCGGCCTAAATGTCACGCTGCCGCACAAACAGGCGGCGGCGGAACTGGTCAACGAGCTCACCCCGCGCGCCGAACGTGCACAGGCCGTGAACACCATCGCCTTTTTCGAAGATACTTCTTTGCTCGGCGACAACACCGACGGACTTGGCTTGACGGCCGATCTCGAGCGCAATCTAGGAATCAATCTCGCGGGTAAACGCGTGTTGATTCTCGGCGCCGGCGGCGCGGTGCGCGGCGTGCTCGGTCCCTTGCTGGAGCGCGAACTGGCGGAGGTGATCATCGCCAATCGGACGCCCGATCGAGCCCGCAAATTAGCGGCCGAGTTCGCCGACCTAGGCCAAATCTCGGGCTGCGGGTTCGCTGATGTACAGGGCCCGCCCTACGACCTCATCGTCAATGCCACGTCGGCCAGCCTGCAGGGCGAAATGCCGGACATGCCTGTGGGTTTGGTCGGCGAAGAGACGATTTGTTACGACATGGCGTATGGCCGCGGCCACACCCCCTTCACCTTGTGGGCCAAATCGCTGCACGCGGCGCGCACCACCAAGGGATGGGGCATGCTGGTCGAGCAGGCGGCGGAATCATTCCAGCTCTGGCGCGGCGTGCGCCCCGATACGGGGCCCGTACTGCAGGCCCTCGCGCAGCACGCCTGAGGGCCGCGCCTCAGCGCATGGTGACCAGCTCCTCGGCGCTGGTCGGGTGAATCGCCACGGTGTCGTCGAAATCCCGCTTGGTGGCGCCCATACGAATCGCCACCGCGAAGCCCTGCAGCATTTCATCGGCGCCGCTGCCGATGATGTGACAACCGACAATTCGCTGTTCAGGACCCACACAGACCAGCTTCATGTCGGTGTGCGTCTTGCGCGTGGTAAGGGCGTGGTACATGGGCGTGAAGTCGGCCACATACACTTTCACGGCGTCCCCATACTGAGCGCGTGCTTCGGCCTCACTGGCGCCCACCGTCCCGATGGGCGGGTGGGTGAAAACCACGGTCGGAATCATGCTGTATTCCAAACGGCGATCGGTTTTTCCGCCGAACAGGCGATCGCTCAAGCGCCTGCCGGCGGCGATCGCGACGGGGGTCAGGGCGGCGCGGCCGGTCACACCGCCGATGGCATAGACCCCCTTCACGTTAGTGTTCTGGAAACCGTCTGTGACCACGTAGTCGCTGTCATCGACGGCTACGCCGGCCTTGCTCAAATCGAGGCCGGCGATATTGGCGCCACGCCCCACCCCCCACAGCAGGCAATCGAAACCCGAAAACTCCCTTCCATCCGCCGTCCATAGGGCCTTGAGGCCAGACTGCCCGCGAACCGACGCCGGCACCACATGCGGGTGGATGGTGATCCCCTGCCGGCTCATTTCCCGCATCAAAGATTTGCCCAGCATGGCATCGAAGTTCATCAGCAAATGATCCTTGCGAATGAACAATTCCACCTCACTGCCCAGTTCGTGAAAAGCGCCGGCCAGCTCGCAGGCAACGTAGCCGCTGCCGACGACGGCGACTCGCTTCGGCCGCTGCTCGAGCGAAAAAAAGCCGTCCGAAGTGATGCCCAGTTCCGCCCCCGGCAGCGTCGGCACCGTGGCCCTGCCGCCGGAGGCGATCACGATATGCCGGGCCGTCATGCGCTCGCCGTTCACTTCGACACCACCCTTGTCGAGGAACCGAGCCGCACCGCGTACATAGGTCACGCCCTTAGTCGCCAGATTGCGCTCGTAGATGCCGTTCAGCCGCAGCACATAGGCGTCGCGCTTGCCCTTTAAGGTCGGCCAATCATTGTCGCCCACGGTGACATTGAAACCGTAGTCGCTGGCATCGGCTAATCCTACGGCCACGCTTGCCGCATTCCACATGACTTTCTTCGGAACGCAACCGACGTTCACACAGGTTCCCCCCAAGCGGTGCGATTCGATCACGGCAACCTTGGCCCCGTATTCGGCCGCGCGCTGTGCGCAGGCCAGGCCGCCGCTGCCGCCGCCGATGCTGATGAGATCGAAGGCTTGGTCGGACACTGTGAACTCCATCCTTAAAGGGCGTAAAGGCCGGTAATATACTGCACGCTTCACCCGCCGGTGAAAGAGGTGCTCCGATGATCGGTTTCGTCGTGATCCTAGCGTTGACAGCGGTCTTGATCGTCTACTTGGTCGGTATCTACAACGGACTGGTGAGTCTGCGGGAAAACGTCAAGGTCGCGTGGGCCAATATCGATGTGCTGGTGAAACAACGCCACGACGAGCTGCCGAAGCTGGTGGAGACTTGCAAGCGCTACATGCAGTTCGAGCAGGAGACTCTCGAGAAAGTGATGCGCGCCCGCGCCTCCGTCAGCCAAGCGAGCACAACGGGGGATATCGCCGCTGTCGGCGCGGCCGAGCAGCAGCTGCGCGTCGGCGTCGGCCGGCTATTCGCGGTGGCCGAGAACTATCCGCAACTGAAGAGCGACGAAACGTTCAAGCAATTGCAGGGCAGGATTATCGCCCTGGAAGAATCCATCGCCGACCGCCGCGAACTCTACAACGACCAGGTCAATCTGAATAACATTCGGGTGAAAGTGGTCCCGGATGTGATGATCGCGCAGAAGTTTGGCTTCCTGCCGGCGCAATTGTTGGAATTCACGAGCGAGGAAAAACGCGACGTGGACGTCGGCGCGCTCTTCAGCACCTAGCCGCAATCCGGACATGTCCGGCAATCTTTTCAAATTTTGGCTCACCGTCATGGCGCTCGCTGGTATCGCGGTGTATTCGTTTTGGTACGCCTGCAAGGCGTGGACACGGAATCGCGTCATCGAGGACACGCCGACGTCGCGTGTGCGCTCCGCGGCGCAGGGGTATGTCGAACTCAGCGGCATCGGCGCCCTGCCGTCGGACTCAGCGAACAAGGCACCCCTGACCGGCCTGCCCTGCACGTGGTGGCGCTACAAGATCGAGGAACGAAGTTCCACGGGGCGGTCGCGCTCCTGGTCGACGGTGGACAGCGGTACCAGCGAGATCCCCTTTCTTCTGGATGACGGCACCGGCCAGTGCCTGATCGATCCGCGCGGTGCCGAGGTGTTTCCAGGCGCCACCGATGTTTGGTACGGACCCGAATCGTGGCCGCAAATGCATATTCCGAACGGCACCGGCGTGTTCGGCCGTTTGGTCGATACCCTCGTGACCGACAAATACCGCTACACGGAATATCGCTTGCAACCCCGCGGGCATGTGTACGCCATCGGCGCCTTCCGTAGTCTCGGCGGCATCAGTGTGGAGAGCCCAGACGACGCGGTGGCTAATTTGCTGCGCGAATGGAAAAAGGACCAAGCGGCGCTGCTGGCACGCTTCGACGCCAACCACGACGGGACCTTGGGCGCGGGGGAGTGGGAGCAGGCCCGCGCCGCCGCCCGCAAACAGGTGCTCGACGGCCGCGCCGCCGACACGCGCCCGCCGTCCCTGAATGTTCTGGCCGATCCCATGGATGGTCGCGCATTCCTGCTGGCCGCATCGGACGGGGAAACTCTCGCGCAACGTTTCCGGTGGCGCGCGCTGGCCGGTTTCGCCGGGTTCGTCGGGAGCAGCGCCGCTCTGACCTGGATGTTGACGCACGTCTGATAGAATCTCCGTGGTGAACAACCCACTGCTGGAATTGGAATCGCTGCCCGCTTTCGACCGCATTGAGGCGCGCCATGCTCGTCCGGCCTTAGAGGCGGTGCTGGCGGAAAATAGGCAGCGTCTTGCGGAACTGACCACACAGCCCCATCCCACCTTTGCCTCTCTGGTAATACCAGTGGAGGAATTGAGCTATCGATTGAGTCGGGCCTGGAGCCCGATAGGCCATTTGAATGCGGTCGCCAATTCCGCGGCCATGCGTGAGGCGTATAACGAATGCGTGCCGCTGCTGACGGCCTATGCTTCGGAACTCGGCCAGAACGCCGCTCTGCAAGCGGCCTATGCCCATGTATTGCAGCAAGAAGGCACTGCGCTCGATCCATCGCAGCGCAAGGTGGTGGAGAACGCGCTGCGTGATTTTCGGCTGGCGGGGGTAGATTTACGGCCCGAAGAGAAGACCCGGTACTGTGAGGTCGCGCAGAGGCTGGCGCAGCTGGCCACCAAGTTTTCCGAGAATGTGCTCGACGCCGGACGTGCCTACACGCGCAGCGTCACCGATGGCTCAGAACTCGCCGGCTTGCCCGTGAACACCGTCGATCGCGCGGCCGCCGACGCTCGCGAGGCCAATCAGACCGGCTGGCTATTCAAGCTCGATCAGCCCACTTACATGACCGTTATGGCCAGCGCCGAGAGCGCGCAACTGCGCCGCGACATCTACGAAGCCTGGATCACCCGCGGGTCGGAGTTGGGCCCGAGCGCGGGTCGCTTCGACAACAATCCCATCATTGCCGACATCCTGCCGCTGCGCCACGAGTTGGCTCGCCTGGTGGGTTTCAAGAACTTCGCCGATTACGCACTGGCCACCCGGATGGCGAAGGGCAGCAAGCAAGTGCTCGCTTTTTTGGACGATCTGGCCCGCCGCTGCCTGCCGGCGGCGCGCCAGGAGTTTTCGGATCTGGAAGAATTTGCGGGCCGCAAACTCGACGCTTGGGACATGGCGTTCTACAGCGAACGGCTACAGGAAAGCCGCTTCAAGGTATCGCAGGAAGCGCTGCGCCCGTATTTCCCGCTGCCGAAGGTGCTGGGCGGCTTATTTGCGCTGATTCGGCGTCTCTACGGCATCACCGTGCGGGAACGGGCCGGAGTCGGTGTATGGCATCCCAGCGTGCGCTACTACGATCTGCTCGATTCGAGCGAGCGAATCGTCGCCGGGTTCTTCTTGGATCCGTATTCACGCACCGAGAAACGCAGCGGCGCCTGGATGGACGAATGCGTCATCGCCAAATCTCTGCCGACGGGAACCGCCCTCCCCGTTGCGCAGTTGGTTTGCAACTTCACCGCGCCGGTGGGCAGCGCGCCATCGTTGCTGACGCATGACGAAGTGACCACGCTGTTTCATGAGTTCGGCCACGGATTGCACCACATGCTGACGCGCGTCGCCTACCCCAGCATCGCCGGAATCAACGGGGTGGCCTGGGACGCGGTGGAGCTTCCCAGTCAATTCATGGAAAACTTCGTATGGCGCCCCGAGGTTCTGCCGCTCATATCCTGCCATGTGGATACAGGCGAACCCTTGCCCGTCGACATGCTGCAGCGTCTGTTGGGTACGCGCACGTTCAACGCGGCGCTCGCTACGCTGCGGCAAATCGAACTGGCGAGTTTCGATTTTGAATTGCACGCGAACTTCGACCCGCTGGTGGGCGCGAAAGTCGCCGAGACTCTCGCCGGTGTACGGCGGCGAGTGGCGGTGGTGCCGGCCGCACCTTTCAATCGCATGCCGGCAAGTTTCGCGCACATATTCGCGGGCGGATACGCCGCAGGCTATTACAGCTACAAATGGGCGGAGGTGCTCGCAGCCGACGCATTCGAAGCTTTCGAAGAGGCCGGAGTATTCGACAGTGCAACCGCGGCGCGGTTTCGCGATTCGATTCTCAGCAGAGGCGGAAGCTTGGACGCGATGGACGCCTTCGTCCGGTTTCGCGGACGCGAGCCTGACGTGCGCCCGCTGCTCAAACAGACGGGGATCGCGGCGTGAAATGGTTGATCGCGCTGTGCTTGGCGCTGGCGGCGGCCAGAGTCACTGCGGCGACGGCCTACGTCACCGATGAACTCGTGCTTGGCGTCTACGCCGAGCAGAACAACCAAGGCCAACGACTGACCACCCTGCATTCCGGAGCCCGACTGGAGACCTTGAGCGTCAACGGAGAATTTACCCAGGTCCGCTTGACCGACGGAGCCGAGGGTTGGGTGAAGTCGGCCTATCTCACTACCCGCGAGCCCGTCACAGCGCGAGTGAAACAGCTCGAAGAGGAACTGGACCGCAGCCGCGCGACCACACCGGCGCTGGCCGAAGCGGCTGCGCACAGCGAGGTCCTGCAGCTTAAGCAGGAGCTGGCGGCCACGCAATCCGAACTAGCCGCCGCAAATTCGGCGCTGGCGGCCGCACCAGCTCCGGCCGCTGCGCCCGGCGGCATCATGCCGAGCATCTCAGCGGCCACATCAGGGCGGCCTTGGACTGGGATTTTCGCGGCGGTGGTTGCGTTGGCCTGTGGCTTCTGGCTGGGATACGGCACCTTGGCGCGCCGCATCAAGCGTAAATTCGGCGGCCTCAAGGTGTATTGACTTAATTCGATTGCCCAGGCTTTGACATAACGGTTGCGGCGCGCAACAGCTGCGACAAAAGAGAACCAGGCACGTGGCGCCGGCGACTCGAAGAGCCTAAACTTCTGCGGATGCACGACCTTCGCCGTAATGACTACGACGTAACGAACTCAGTACAGGTCAGCTCCACGACGGCGGTGACCGCGGCGGTGCGTGAACTGTTCGCCGCCGCCTATCCGGGCGAGCCCTTCGATAGAGTGGCTGTTTCGTTTGAAGAGTTCGACAAGCTGTTCACGGGCCGCATGCCGGGATACCACGGCGTCGATACGGTCTACCACGATCGCCAGCACTCGCTGGACATGACTTTGGCGATGGCGCGCATGCTGGTGGGATACGAACGAAGCGTCGAACCTCGAATGCGCTTCGGCGCCGAGCGCGCGGTCATGGCTCTGGCCACTTCGCTGTTTCACGACGCGGGCTACATCCGGGAGTTCGGCGACCGGGAACATCGCAATGGTGCCGAGTTCACTCTTTACCATGTGACTCGCAGCGCGCGTTTCTTGGCCCGATTCCTGCCGAGCATCGGTATGGAAAACTGGGTGCCAATTTCGACCCGGATCGTCCATTTCTCGGGTTATGAAATCAAACTTGACCAGATTCAACTTGCAGATGCCCGCGACCGCAAAATCGGCCATCTGCTGGGCACTGCGGATTTGATCGCACAGATGGCGGATCGATGTTACCTAGAGAAGTGCCGCGACCGGCTGTATCCTGAATTCGTGCTCGGCGGAGTCGCCGCTGCGCCCGGCGCCGACGGCGCCTTGCAGGTGCGATATAGCTCGGGTTTGGATTTATTGCGGCAAACCCCCGAGTTTGTACGCGAAACACGCGTGCGGCGGCTGGAAGGTGAGTTCGAGCACGCCTACCGGTATGTTGAGCCCCTGTTCGGCGGCAAGAACCCTTATCTCGAGGCCATAGACCGCAATCTCGTGTTCTTGGACCGCGTGCTACGCACTGAACGCTGGCTCATGCTGCGGCGCAACCCGCCGCTGTTCACCGCCGGCGACAACCAATTAGGCCAGGTGCGCGGCCTGATGCTGAGTCATCTCAAAGCCCTTTGGGCTTAAGGGAATCGGCGCTTAACTGAACCCTTCTGGCTCTTCAGCCGCACACTACGGCCAGTCGATGGATCCAACGTAGCGTGCATGCAACGCATCGAGCTGCTCTAGAACCTGTTCTTTACCGAGTAACGGTGCTGCGGTGATGGCCTTATGCAACAGAGCTGCGGTCAAAGCGCGACGAGCATTTTCGGCAATGGGTGCGAAGCTGAAATGCCAGGGTTCCGCTTCAACGCCTGATAGGACTCCGCGAAACGGGCGGAAAAATCCGAAGCGGGCTGCATTGGCTTCCAGCCACTCGGCCAGCGCGGCATACGGTCCGCCGGGCGCGAATTCCTGCGTTGTGAGCTGCACACGGTACCCAGGCTCGGTGGCTCGGGCGTCGATGAGATCGACATCCGTTCCCCAGTGATGCCTGCTTGCACCGGGAAGAGCCGACCACAAAAGAATCGCCTCGATGCGCCGCTCGGGCCCAAGTCCGCTCACGTCGATGAGCTGGCCCGACGCATCGTACATCGGCCTTGCGCCGCTGAACTTTCCGTTCCACAGCGTCAGTTGGCGAGAAAAGTCGCGGAAACTGCTGTGGGGCACTAGATCGAAGCCATCGGCCAGAGCCGCACGGCGCAAATTCAAAAAGGCAGCGACCATATGCAGGTGCAGGCCGCACCGGGGGTCCGAAACATCGACGATGTGGGTGCGGGCCTGCCCGGTGAGTTCGCCGTCGTTCACGAGGCCACGTCGCGGGCCGCGGCAAAGTCGGCGACCTGATCCAAGGTCCCGGCCAGGGCCCCCACCTCCTGGGCGCCTGAAATGCTGTACTGGCCGTCGAATATGAACGTCGGCACGCCGGTTATCCCCAGGACCGTGGCGTGACGTTCGGCGGCAATCACACCGTCCTGGCCTGCTCGCAAAATGAGCGCCGAACGTGCGGCGTACTCCACCAGGCCAGCCTCGACTCCCAATCGGACCAGCACTTCGATATCGCCGATGTCGCAGCCTTCCTCGAAATAGCCGCGCATGACTCGCTCAATGACCGCAGATTGGCGCCCGGAACGCGCCGCATGAGCTATCAGTAGATGTGAACGGCGGGTATTCGGCATGCGCTCCATCAAATCGAAGCGGAATTCAATGCCGCTTGCCTTGCCCTGGCGCTGCAATTCGGCATGCGCCTGCGCCACGCGCTCAGGCGTGCCGATTCTGGCCGCCTGATAGGTCGCACGCTCGACTCCCTCCGTAGGCAAATCCGGATTCAGCTCGAAAGGCCGCCATGTGACACGTGGCTCGTACTGCGGGCGTGCGGCCAGCGCCAGCTCGAAACGCCGTTTGCCGAGGTAGCACCAGGGGCAAACGGTGTCGGAATAGATGTCAATGCGCATACTTCCCTACCATATTAAACGGATTGTACCGGGACCCTTATAGGGTTTAGCGTGAACGGGTATCATTCCCGATAGTTCCACGACGGCCGCTGCTCCATGGCTCGAAGCCTGAAAACCAAGTACTTGCTAATGGCACTGGCGGTCGGCGCCGTACTGTCGCTGCTGCTGGGGGGCCTGTCGTACTACGAACGCCGGATGGATGCCGCGGACGTCAACCATCTTACCTATGCCACCGTCGCGCAGAAACTGGAAGCCGATTTGGAGACGCGCGCCAGCAGCTTAAGCGAAATCACCGGCAGCTCGCTCGCACCGGCGCTCGTTTCGGGCAACAAGGCTGCGGTGACATCCATCGCCGCGCGGTTGCTCGACGAGCGTGACATTGAACGAGTCGAGGTCATGGATGCGCGCGGCGCGGTGCTGTTCAGCGGCGGCGATCCCACGGCGCGGTCGGCCGATTGGTTCGTCTTCCAAAGCACCATCCACTCGAACCTGGTGTCAGCACCGGTACAGAGCGTCGGCACCTTACGGATTTCGATGAGTCGTGCCGAGATGCGCGAGACCCTGGCCAGTATACGCAAGCAGCTCGAGAGCCAGCAGGGCATGCAAATCAAGCGCATGCGCGGCTTCCTGGCCGGCATCACCCTGCCGCTTCTTGCCTTAGGGTTGGCGGGCGCCTGGTTCATCGCCCGGCAGCTGGCGGGACCCATCTCCGCTCTGGTCAAGAGCGCCGACCGAATCGGCCAGGGCGACTACACCCGGCCGCTCGCCGTGGTGCGCCACGACGAGCTCGGTGATCTGCAATTCGCGCTGGAGCGGATGCGGCAGAAGCTGAATGAAACCACCATCACCAAGAATTATCTCAACACGGTGCTCAACAGCCTCAGCGACGCCGTTCTGGTGACGTCGCCCGAAGGCATCGTGAAGAGCTGCAACGAGGCCACGCAGCGACTGCTCGGCTACCAAGAATCGGAACTGCTGGGAAAACCCTTGGTCAGCTTCATCGACGAAGTACACCGCAATGCCTTCGATTTGACCAACTCGGCGCCCGAGGCGCGCGAGACCGTGCTGCGCACGGCCAGCGGGCAGACCATACCGGTGTCCATGGCCAGTTCATCGATCACCACGGAAGATCCGCAGTTCCAAGGCAACATTTACGTGGCGCGCAACATCACCGAGCGTAAGCGCGCCGAACGGCGTATCCGCTACCTGGCGCGCTACGACACTCTCACTAAGATGCCGAATCGCATGCAATTTCAGCACCTGCTGCAGCAGGCCATTGCGCGCGCGCGGCGCAGTGGGCACTCGCTCGCTCTGCTGTACTTGGATCTGGATCGATTCAAGGAGGTCAACGATACCTTCGGGCACGCGGCCGGCGACCGCACCTTGGAGATCCTGAGCGAGCGCCTCACCAGAAACCTGTCCAAGGACACTGTTATCGGCCGGCTGGCGGGCGACGAATTCGCCATGTTCGTCGATGAGCTGCCGATGGACGTCGACAATCGCGCGAGCATCGGCAACATGGCGCGCACCTTGCTCGACGAAATCAGCCGCACCTTCTATGTGAATCAGCAAGAAGTCTATTTGACCGCCAGCGTCGGGGTCGCCATCTGCCCCTACGACGCCGAGAATGTGATCGATTTGATCCGCAATGCCGACGCGGCGATGTATCACTCGAAACAGAATGGCGGCAACAGCTGCGCATTCTACGTGCCGGAAATGAACGCGGCGGCGGTCGAAAGACTCATGCTGAAGAGTAAGCTGCGGCGCGCGCTGGAACGCGATGAATTGGTGATCCTGTACCAGTCCAAAGTGGATCTGCGCACCGGCCGCGTGGTCGGCGCAGAAGCACTGCTGCGCTGGCGCCTGCCGGGCCACGGCGACATTTCTCCCTCGCATTTCATTCCACTGGCCGAAGAGACCAGCCTGATACTGGATATCGGCGAGTGGGTCTTGAATCGCGTGTGTATGGACTACCGCGAATGGCAGAGGACCGTGCCGGAGCCGGGCCGAATCGCCATCAATCTGTCGCTGCGCCAACTCAAACAGGCGAGTTTCATCGCCCGCTGCCGCAGCGTGTTCCGCAAGCACGGGGTGTCGCCCACCTGCTTCGAGCTGGAGGTCACGGAAACCACGTTAATGACCGACCCGAAACGCACCATCGGACTTCTGAACGAGCTGTATGCCATGGGCTTGAACCTGGCAATCGACGATTTCGGTACGGGATACTCTTCGCTGTCGGCGTTGCAGCAGTTTCCGATCGGCACTCTGAAAATAGACCAATCCTTCGTTCGCGACGTTGCCGTGGACTCGGACGATGCAGCCATCGTCCGCACCATCATCGACATGGGCAAGAGCCTGGATCTTGAGGTGATTGCGGAAGGTGTGGAAGCCGGCGAGCAGCTCGAATTCCTGCGCAAGCATGGGTGCTATTACGCTCAGGGGCGCCTGTTCGGCGATGCCATGGAAGCCGGCAAGCTGCTCGGCATTCTGGTCGGCCAGGTCGGCGGAGCGGCCCACCACGCGGCATTGTGCATCCCCTCGATCCTGCGGCCCATCCGCCTGTCTTCGTAGCAGTTCACTGTGCTATCGGCTCGGGATCTCACCCTGCGGCGCGGGCCGGAGCCGCTGTTAGAGCAGGTCAATTTCACCGTCTTCCGCGGCAACAAGGTTGGGATCACCGGC
Source organism: Gammaproteobacteria bacterium (assembly GCA_025357835.1). Taxonomy (GTDB): domain Bacteria; phylum Pseudomonadota; class Gammaproteobacteria; order Steroidobacterales; family Steroidobacteraceae; genus Bog-1198. Next base: position 4,913 of record JANYLM010000007.1, on the reverse strand, counting down.
GCCAACGGCACCGGTAAATCGAGCTTATTCGCGGCGATTCGCGGCGAGTTGGGCGCCGATCGGGGCGACATCGACCGACCGGCGAACTTGAAGATCGCTCATGTCGAACAGGAAGTCGCCGCCAGCGAGCGTGCCGCGATTGAATTCGTATTGGACGGCGACTCGGAACTGCGGGGCGTACTCGCCGCCATCGAAGAGGCCGAGAGGCGGGATGCGGCCATGGCGCTCGCCGAAAGCTATGCGTCACTGCAGGCCATCGACGGCTATCGTGCCCGAGCGCGCGCCGCGGCGATCATGCACGGCCTCGGCTTCAAGACCGCGGATCATCAGCGCAAGGTCATGCAGTTCTCCGGCGGCTGGCGGGTGCGTTTGGCCATGGCGCGCGCACTGTGTTCGCGCGCCGATTTATTGCTGCTGGATGAACCCACGAATCACCTGGATTTGGATGCCATAGTCTGGCTCGAGGACTGGCTGGGGGCATTTGCGGGCACCCTGATGATGATCTCCCACGATCGCGAATTCCTTGATGCAATCATCGACAGGGTGCTGCACATCGAGAATCGCGCCATTCACGCCTACTCCGGCAACTATTCTCAGTTCGAACAGAAGCGCACGGAGGAACTCGCGTTGCAACAGACTCTGCAGGCCCGGCAAGTGCGCCGAGTCGCGCAAATCACCGCTTTCGTGAATCGCTTTCGGGCCAGCGCCACCAAGTCGCGTCAGGCGCAAAGCCGAATCAAGATGTTGGAACGCATGGAGCGCATCGTGCCTGCGCACGTCGACAGCCCATTCGAATTTGAATTCGCCGTGCCGCTCAAAACTCCGCGTCCCTTATTGACGGTGGAAGACGCCGCCTGCGGCTATGCGGACACTCGCATCATCGACGGTGTCAATCTATCGATCGGACCCTTGGATCGCATCGCGCTACTGGGGCCCAACGGCGCGGGCAAATCCACGTTGACAAAAATGCTGGCTGGAGAAGCGGCCGCGCTGGCGGGCCGGCGCATTCCCGCCGCCGATTTGAGCGTCGGCTACTTCGCGCAGCAGCAGCTGGAGCAGTTGCAGCCGGATTGCGACGGCTTCTGGCATGTGCGAAATTTTGGGGGGCCGGAATACGCTAAGGGCGATGAACAGCGGGTGCGCGACATCCTGGGTCGCTTCGGTTTTGAAGGCGATCGGGCCTTCGAGCCGGTGGGAAGGTTCTCCGGAGGCGAGAAGGCGCGCCTGACTCTGGCCCTGCTGGTGGCGCGGCGCCCCAACCTCCTCTTGTTGGATGAGCCGACCAATCACCTCGACATCGATATGCGCCATGCCCTAACCATGGCATTACAGAGCTTCGAAGGCGGAATGGTGATCGTGTCCCATGACCGCCACTTGATCAAGACGGTGGCGGACTCGCTGTGGTTGGTCGCCGACGGCAAGGTCCAGGTCTTCGACGGCGATTTGGACGACTACCAGCAATGGCTTAGATCGCGCGCCAAGGCAGTCCCTGCGGCCGCTGCGAACAAGCAGACCGCAAAAGCCGTGCCCAAGGGCGCCTCGAAATCGCGCGGCGGAATAGGTGCGCTGCGCCGTGATATCGAGCAAATCGAGAAGCGCATAGCGGCAATCGCAGCGCAGCGCACGTTGATCGAGGTTGAGCTTTGCAAGGACCCAATGCACGGCGGGCTGCAAGCGCAGTACGCGGATTTAGTCCGCGAAGAAGCCTTACTGGAAACACGATGGATGGAACTTGGGACGGCCATCGAAGCAGCCGACGCCCAGCTCGAATATCCGGACCGGGCGTAGTGCCAGACGCAGAATAATGCCAGACGCGGACTCGCTACCTGAATCGCCGATTGATTCAGCGACGGCCTCCGCCGCCACGTCGCGATTCCGACCATGGGCCAAGAGCATTTTTCTCCTGTTGCTGCTGGTGTGGCTGTCACTGGCCTTCTGGAATTCGGCGAAGCCGCTGCCGCCAGGAACCCACCTGGTGTCGCAGACCTCACGCCTGTCGGAGGTCGACGTCGATTTTTTTTATGAATCGGCGCGGCACCCAGCCAATCCAGCGCAGGACATAGCGGCCATCGATCGTGCCGAACAGTTGATCGTGCTCGATCGGTCTCCGGTCAGCCGCAAACTGGCGCAGCACCTGCTGGCTCGCAAACGCCTGCGGCCCACTCTACAAATCGTGATGGTTACCGACCCCGGGAGCGAGGCATTCGGCGGCACTCAGCGGCAAACTCTGGTGTCGCTGGAGCAAGCCGGCATCATCGTGGCGCGCGTGCGGCTGGAGCGGTTGCGCGATTCGAATCCATTATATTCTGGCTTATGGCGCCTGACCTTCGGTTGGTGGAGCGACCCATTCGACGAGGTCCCGGCGGAGGTCAGTCTGCCGGCATGGTCGCGCATGCTGAACGCCAAGGCGGACCAGCGGCAACTGGTGGTCGCGGATGACGGTTCCGGTGGATGGATCGCCGTCGTTGCGCCTGCCAGCGCCGCCGCCAGCCTAGTACTGCGAGGCCCTCTGGCCCATGCCATGATCGCCGGCGAACTGCAAATTGCGGCTTGGTCCGCGGATGACGATCGCCTTCCGGCCGGCCCGCCGTTGGCGGCCCGCGGCGTGGGGTCGATCGACGCTCGCTTTCTCACCGAGGGCGCCGTCCAGACGGCCCTGCTCGACGCCATCGCCGCAGCCGGCAGCGGCGATCAAGTAGACATCGCCGTAGAGAACTTGAGCGAGCGGCGGATCATCGCGGCGCTGCTGCGCGCGGCGCAGCGCGGCGCGCGCCTGCAAGTGCTGCTGGCTTGGAACCGCATGCCGAACCAGGCGGTGGCCGGGGAACTCATCCGCGAGGGCGGCGGTCGTATCCAAGTACGCTGGTGCCCCGCAGAAACAGGACTGTCCCGTCCCAAGCTCCTGCTGGTGCGGCACCGCACCGATGTGTGGATGAACTTGGGCTCGGCGAACTTCACGCGCCGCAATCTCGGCGATCTAAATCTCGAAGCTGCTGTGGAGCTGCGCATGCCGGCGCGGGCCGCAGCGGCGCGGGCGGTAGCCGACTACTTTGCGCAGAAGTGGTCGAGCGCATCCGCCGACGCGGATTTTGCCGATGGTTCGGCCGTCGGTTACTGGCGCTACCGGTTTGCCGAGGCCACCGGACTATCGAGCTTCTGAGATCTTGGTAAAGGTGTCGGCGGCGTAGGCAACGATCTGGCTCATTGCGGCATCGGCCGCGTGGGCATAGGCATCGACAATGGCGTTCAGTCGGTTCTCCGCGGCCGGCTGCCGCGCGGTCGCCGCGAACTGGCCGATTATATGCCGATCTGCGGAACTGCCGATCCGAGCCAGGAATTGCACTCGCACCGTGGGCGACGCCGCGGCAGTGTATTCGGCCTGAAAATCCGTCACTTCGATCTCCAGCCAGTACGCGCTGCCGAACATCGACGCATCGCCGCTGACAGTGCGCAAGCTGGCATGAGAGTGAAACTCCTGCACGGCGAGGTCCTGCACCACCTCACCGAGCGGCCCGCTCCAACGCGCATCGGCGAAATAGTCCAGACGCCGATCCGGGTACAGCACTGCGATGCGATCCGTCTCGAGCCCGGGGCGCACCCTTGGCTTGAGAACCGTCAGATCGACGGGGATTGCCGAACCGCCGGCGGCGGCGGCCGGCGCCGCGGCCGCCAACATATAAATGATGGGCGGCGCGGCCTTGCTTTGGAACAGCGAGCCCGTGCATGCCACGAGACTAATAGCCGGGAGGAGGAGAGCCCTCTGAGTTGCACGCTTCACTTCGCCACCTCGACGCCGCGGTAATTCGGTTCATAGATGAGTTGCGACGGATTCTGCTTCAAGCTGCGCGACAGGTCGCGAAAATCGCGCGCCGCCTGTCGGCTCTCGCGCAACAGTTGTTCTAATTCCGGCAGGCTCTGATGCGTGAAACGCGAAACTCCCGGTTCGTTGTCCGCTACGAAATGCTCCAAACGGTCCGAGGTCCTCGCCAGGTTGTCCGACACATGTCTTATATTGGTGATGGCGGACTCGACGTTCGGTGCGACGTGCGCCTCGATTCCCCGCAAATCGGCCGCGGCTCCTTGTACCTCCAACATTGTATGCCGGACGTCCGCCACCAGCTCCTGCACGTCGCGCACCGTGCCCGGCACGCGCTCGCTGGCGAGCCGCGCATTGTCCAGCGTAGTTTTGAAGGATCGCACGTTCTCGTCGCTGAATACCTGGTTGAAGCGGTCCACCAATTCCACGAGGTGCGTAGTTAATGCGGGCAGGTTGCCCAACAACACGTCGAAATCCGACGGTGCGGAACGAATGACGGGGTAGTGCAAGCCGTCCGCTAGCGTGCCCGGCACCGTAGTGGCGTTGCCATCCTGCTTCAAATCGATGAACAGCAGGCCGGTGATGCCCTGCAGGCTCAAGGAAGCCCGGGTACGCCCATCGATCGGGGCCGTGGCTTCGACATCGGTGATGACGAGCACGCGGTTGCGCCGTTGCGGATCGATGAGGATACGCGCGACCTTGCCGACGTCTACCCCCAGGTAGCGCACGGGGCTGCCCGGGGTGAGTCCGCTGACCGTGCCCGGGAAGTAGATTTCATAACGGAGGTACACCTGCTTATCCTGCAGATTCGTGTACCAGACCACGAAGGACACCGCCATAGCAATGACCAGCAGCACGAACGCGCCGACGGCGACGTAGTTCGCATCCCTATCCATGTGCGTCCTTGTCGGCGGCGCGCGCCCGCGGCCCGTGAAAATATTCGCGAATCCACGGATTCTGGTTCTGCAGCAGCCCGTCCAAGGTATCGGTGATCATGCGTCCGTCGACGATGACTCCGACCCGGCTGCACGTTCGAAACAAGGTATCCAGATCGTGGGTAATCATGACCACGGTGAGACGCAGTTGAGAATGAAGG
>JANYLM010000145.1 GCA_025357835.1 Gammaproteobacteria bacterium | reverse complement strand
GGAGCAGTTACCCAAAGCAACAGTTTGGCGGGACACATCACCGTGACCGTGACCGATGTTCAAGTCAACGGCAATCTCGTAGTGCAAGGCGATAAGACCTTGAAGCTCAATCAAGGCGAAGAATTTGTGCACATCGCAGGGGTGATTCGGCCCGCGGACATTGCCTCCGACAATACGGTGACCTCCGACAAGATCGCGGACGCACACATCAGCTACTCCGGCAAGGGCGTCGTCGACAGCACGAATCGCGTGGGCTGGCTGGCGCGCTTCTTCAATTCACCGTTCGCTCCGTTCTAGACGGGCCCCATGCTTACCAAATTCCTGAGTTTGTCGGTCCTGATGCTGTTCGGTGCCTCGTTGGCGCAAGCCGAGCGCATCAAGGACATGGCCCATGTGCAAGGGGTGCGCACGAACCAACTCATCGGCTACGGGCTGGTGGTCGGTTTAGACGGTAGCGGCGACCAAACCAGTCAGGCACCGTTCACCGTGCAGTCCCTGAAGAACATGCTGGCGCAGCTCGGCGTCACGGTGCCGGCGAACGTCAATCCCCAATTGAAAAACGTGGCAGCGGTATCCGTGCATGCCGTCATGCCGGCATTCGTGAAGCCCGGCCAAACCATCGATATCACCGTCAATTCAATCGCCAATGCCAAAAGCCTGCGGGGCGGCTCCTTGTTGGTAACGCCCTTGCATGGATTGGACGGTCAGATTTATGCGATTGCGCAGGGCAATCTCATCGTCAGTGGTTTCGGCGTCGAAGGTAGCGACGGTTCGAAGCTGACGGTCAATGTACCGAGCTCCGGCCGAATTCCGAATGGCGCCACCATCGAGCGGGCGGTTCCATCGCAGATTGCGCAAGGTGATTCGATCACTTTGAATCTCAACACACCCGACTTTACGACGGTCACGCGGCTGGCCGAAAGCGTCAACAAAGGTGTGGGCGCGGGAGCCGCCACGGTGGTCGACGGCGGCTCCGTGCGAGTGAGTGCGCCGCAAGACGCCACTCAGCGAATGGCCTTTCTGTCGATGGTCGAAAATCTGCAAGTCGAACCGGCCAGTGCCCCCGCTCGAGTCATCATCAATTCACGCACCGGCACGGTGGTAATCAGCAGCAATGTCACGGTGAGTCCTGCCGCGGTTTCGCATGGCTCGCTGTCGGTCACCATCAAAGAGGAGCAGTCCGTCAGTCAGCCCGAACCGTTCGCGCGAGTGGGCGAAACAAAAGTGGTCAACAACTCGACCATCAAGGTCGATCAAGGCTCCGATCGCATGTTCCTATTCAAACCCGGCGTTGAGCTGCAGCAGATCGTGCGGGCGGTGAATGAAGTCGGTGCCGCGCCGGGTGATCTAGTCGCAATTCTGGAAGCGCTTAGGGAGGCCGGCGCCTTACAGGCCGAGCTGATCGTGATCTAAATGCAGACTCCTTTGCTACCCGTCATTCAGTCGCCGGTGTCCACGTCCACCGCGAACACGTATACCGACACCAATGGCTTGAGCGCGCTCAAGAAGGACCCTAAATCGCCGCAGTCGATCAGTGCCGTCGCACAACAGGTGGAAGCGCTGTTCTTGCAAATGGTTTTAAAGAGCATGCGCGATGCGAGCGCCGCCATGGGCGAATCGACCAGCAATGAGATGGGCATGTACCAAGACATGTTCGACAAGCAAGTGTCACTCACCTTAAGTGAACATCAGAATTTGGGGTTTGGCGCGTTGTTGAAGCGGCAGTTGTCCGGCAAGCCGGAATCGACCACAGCGCCCGCGACTCCAAAAACCGGCGCCGCGGCGGCCTCAGTGTCGGCCGCGCTCGCGCACAGCCCAACTCAATTCGTGGCGCGGGTGCTGCCCGCCATACGGCGCGCCGCGGCCACCCTCGGGGTCAATCCCGAGGGCCTGCTGGCACAGGCGGCCCTGGAGACGGGTTGGGGTCAGCGCATGCCGCGCACCGCCGATGGTGCGCCAAGCCTGAATCTGTTCGGCATTAAAGCGGGCGCGGAATGGTCGGGCGCGCGCGCAACCGCCGATACCGTGGAGTTCAGCGGCGGCGTGGCGGCGCGGCGGCGCACCGCGTTTCGGGCCTACGGCTCGATCGAAGAGAGCGTCAGGGACTTTGCCAATTTGCTCAAGAATTCACCGCGCTACCACGAGGCGCTCGCGGCCGGGAACAATACGCAGGCCTATATAAAGAGCATGGGCCGGACTGGCTACGCCACGGACCCAGAATATTCGAATAAGTTAAATGAAGTACTGAGCAGCGACGCCTTTCAAACGGCGCTTGGGGCTCGCACCGCAGCATTATAGAAATTCCAGCCGATGCCGATACAGGATGCATAGGCTCGAATCCATAGACTAGGGTAGGGCGGAGAAGACCAGTGTCAGATGTATTTGGAATCAGTGTTTCTGCGCTGCAAGCGTTTCAATCCGCTATATCGGTAATCGGCAACAATGTCGCTAATGCCAGCACCCCAGGATACGCCAGGGAATACGTCGATCTGGTCACAGGCGTGCCGCAATCCAATGGATCGGCCTCGATAGGCAGCGGAGTCGTCCTTGCATCGATATCACGAGCCTTTAGCCAAGCGACCGCCAATCAGCTCAATGCCTCGCAAAGCACACTGGGCCAGCTCGACAGCCTGCAGACTTACACTACCCAAATCGACAAACTCTTGAGCACGACTGGCGGGGGCCTTAGCACGGCATTGCAAAATTTTTATAATGCCTGGTCCGATGTGGCGAACAATCCAACCTCAGCCGCAACGCGACAGGCTTTGCTGGGCAAGGCGCAGAGCCTTGCCGCCAGTTTCCAAGGCACTATCTCGCAATTGGACCAATTGAATACCGACGTCAACACGCGAATCTCCGCCGATGTGCAGCAGATCAATTCGATCGCCACCTCCATCTCCAAATTGAACCAGCAGATCGTCGTCGGCACCGCGCAAGCCGGCGGCCATCCGCCCAACGAGCTGGTGGATCAGCGTGACAAGCTCGTGTCCGATCTGTCGAAACTGACTGGCATCTCGACCACTCTCGACACGAACGGCGGGTTAAACGTCTTCATAGGCACCGGGCAACCGTTGGTGCTGCAGGGAACGACCACCGCTGTGACGACGGTGGCGAATCAATTCAATTCATCCCAATTGGAAGTATCCACCACGAACTCCGGCGGCAACACCATCAGCGGCTCGATCACGTCGGGAGAACTTGGTGGACTTCTCGCCGCCCGTGCTCAAGCGATCGATCCAGTGAAAAATCAGTTGGGTCAAATTGCCACGGCGTTGAGCCAGGCCGTCAATACTCAGCAAAACTCGGGCCTGGATTTGAGCGGTCAGCTCGGTGCCAACCTGTTTGTCGTGGGTGCGCCGCAAGCCATTGCCTCGACCAAGAACCCGGATGCCGTGACGGTGACGGTCGGCGTGACCAATACCGGGCCCCTGACCGCGAATGACTACATCCTGGCATACGCCGGGGGGGTCTACTCTTTGACTCGCAGCAGCGATGGTACCGCGGTGCCCCTGGCCGGGGCCGGTACCCCGGCGAGTCCCTTTACCGCGGAGGGTTTGTCCATCGTGGTCTCGGCAACACCCGCCGCAGGAGATCAATTTCTGTTGCGGCCGACGGCGCAGGCGGCCGGTACATTCAGTGTGGCGCTGACGAATCCCTCGAAGATTGCCGCCGCCGGCGCGATCCAGACCTCCTCAGCAAACGGCAACACTGGCAGCGCCACCATCAGCGGCGGCAGCGTCCTGAACGCGGCGAACCCGGCGCTGCTCAGCACGACCGCCATTCAATTTACGAGTGCCACGACCTATTCGGTGAACGGCGCCGGCAGCTTCGCTTACACGGCAGGCGGCAATATCAGTCTCAACGGCTGGCAGGTGCAGATCAGCGGCACCCCCGTTACTGGCGACAGCTTCACCGTTCAGAGCAACGCGGGGGCTATAGGCGACAATCGCAACGCCCTGGCCAGCGCCACGCAACAGACGCAAGGCGTGCTCGCCAACGGCACCATCAGCATCAACGGCGCAGTGAGCGCGCTGATTACCGGCATCGGCAGCCAGGCGCAGCAAGTCAACACGGCACATACCGCCCAGTTGGCGGTCAATAGCAATGCCCTGAGTAATTTTCAATCCGTATCCGGCGTGAATCTCGATGAGGAGGCAGCGCATCTTTTGCAATGGCAGCAGGCCTACCAAGCCGCGGCCCAAGCCTTGAAAATCGGCAGTAGCCTATTCCAGAGTTTGCTCACCGCCGTCCAGGGCGCCTAAGAGATATCAACCATGCGCGTGACCCAGACTCTCAATCAAATACAGTTCCTCGCTGCGTTGACTCGGTTGGAGTCCAACCTGTCACAGACGCAGGACCACATCACGTCGAATTTGTCTTTCACGTCCGCTGAAGAGAATCCCGTGGCCGCCGGGAGCGTCAATAATTACAATCAAGCGCTGTCGCAGAGCCAGCAATACGATACCAACGCCAACAGCGCGCAAACCCGGCTCAGCACGGAGGACAATGCACTTGCCCAAGTGCAGAGCGAGCTGCAGAGCCTGCGCGGTCTTGCCCTGCAGGCGAACACCGGCAGTCTATCCACTCAAGATCGCAGCGCAATCGCAGTGCAAGCCAAACAGCTTCAAAGCAGCCTGTTGGCGCTGGCCAACACCCAGGATGGCAACGGCGAATACCTATTCGGCGGCTTCTCCACACAGAATCAGCCATTTTCCGTGACCGCTGCCGGCGCCAATTACGTGGGTGACCAGGGTCAGCGACAGGTGCAGATAGCCGCGGGTCAAACCATCGACGACGGCAATAACGGCAACGTAGTGTTCAATCAAATCAAAACCGGCAACGGCACTTTCACGGCCACGGCGAGCGCGAGCAATACGGGAACCGGCTTGTTGGGTGCGACCACCGTTACCAATGCTGCGGCCTATGACGGCGGCACTTACGCCATTAACTTTACGGCGGCCAATACCTACGAAGTGCGTGATTCCGCCAATGTCTTGGTGACCTCCGGTAGCTACACCGACGGCCAGTCCATTGCTTTCCGCGGTGTGCAGGTGACGCTGACCGGATCGCCCGCCACCGGTGACTCATTCACGGTCGCGGCGAGCAGCAATCAAAGCTTGTTCACGACGGTACAGAATTTGGTGAATGCATTGCAAACCACCGGCAGCACCTCGGCGGCTCAGGCCAAGTTGGGTAATTTACTGGGCAATGCCATCAACAATATCGACCAGGCGCTGACATCCACATCGAATATACGGGCAAGCGTGGGTGCCCGGCTCAATTCGATTAGCACCCAACTGTCGGTGTCGACCAGTCAGCAATTGCAGCTCAAGCAGTCCATTTCGTCGCTGCAGAGTCTGGACTATGCGAGCGCGGTGACGTCGCTGACTCTGCAAAATACGACCCTGAGCGCTTCATTGCAGGCTTACAACTTGACCCAGGGCCTCTCGCTTTTCAAATATATCTAGTAGTCGGCGCAAATGCGCCTCGCCCTTCGGGCCGCCGCGTTCGCGGCGTTCAAGTCGGCCGGACGGCCGACTTAGTGATGGTGGCCGCCGGCGCCGTGCACGTGGCCATGCTCCAGTTCATCCGTCGAGGCTTCACGCACGCTCACCACTTGCACGTCGAAATTCAGGGTCTTGTCGGCGAGCGGGTGATTGCCGTCAAGAGTTACCATGTCGCCGACGATCGCGGTCACCGTGAACAGGCGCATGCCGTCATCCGTCCTTGCCTGAAACTGCATTCCCTTCTTGAGTTCGCCGGCGCCGGCGCCTTGCAAGCTGCGCTTCGGGACGCGTTGGATCAGCGCTTCATCGCGAATGCCATAGCCATCCGCCGGCGGCAGGGAAACGACCAGGGTATCGCCATCTCGTTTGCCCTCAAGGGCTTTTTCCAAGCCGAGGACGAGATTGCCGTGTCCCTGAATGTAGGCCAAAGGCTCTCCCCCGGCCGAGCTGTCGACCACGGCTCCACCGTCGTCTTTGAGGGTGTAATGGATGAGTACCACCCGGTCTGCAGAAATTTCCACGTTAGACTCCCCGCTATCCTTAAGCGCATGCGTAAAAGCGGCGAGATTACACAATCGGGCGTAGTTTTGCCTCGAGATCGTAGGCGCCGGCCCCGGTGATATGCACCTCGGCCCAATCGCCGACTGCGACTCCCTCCGCGGCGCGAATTCGCACCACCCCGTCTATTTCTGGGGCATCGCTGGTGGAGCGTGCAATCGCGACTAACTCGGGCGTCTGGTCTACTTGCACGCCGCGAACGCGGCGGCCCGCAGGGCGAGGCGTGCTAGCGCCGAGTACATTGCCTTCGATCCGGTCGACCAGTACCCGCATGTCGCGGCCGATCTTTCCTGCGAGTCGCTTCGCGCTGATCTCTGCGCTGAGTTCCATGAATCGCTCGCGGCGCTGTTGTTTGATTTCCGGCGGGACCGGGGGCTGTGGCAGCGCGTTAGCCGCCGCGCCTTCAACCGGCGAGTATTCGAAGCAGCCCACGCGATCGAGTTGCGCCACCCGCAGCCAGTCCAGCAATTCGTTGAAATCTTGCTCGGTTTCTCCGGGGAAACCGACGATGAAAGTGCTGCGAATCGTAATGTCGGGAACCAAGCGCCGCCATGCAGCAATTCGTTCCAGGGTATTTTCGGCGGCAGCAGGCCGTTTCATCAGCTTCAAAATACGCGCGCTCGCGTGCTGAAACGGGATGTCAAGGTAGGGTAACGCGCGCCCCTGCGCCATCAGCTCAATCACCTTGTCGACATGCGGGTAGGGATAGACATAGTGCAAACGGACCCACACACCCAGCTCGCCCAGGGCGGCGACGAGATCGTAGAAGCGGGTTGCACGTTCGACATCGCGCCAGACGCCGCCGGCGTATTTCAGATCAACGCCATAGGCGCTCGTGTCCTGGGAAATCACCAGGATTTCCTTGACGCCGGCGCGCACCAATTGCTCCGCTTCGCGCAGCACCTCGCCGATGGGTCTGCTAACCAGGTCCCCACGCATCGAGGGAATGATGCAGAAGCTGCAACGATGATTGCAGCCCTCGGAAATTTTGAGATAGGCATAGTGGCGCGGCGTAAGTTTCACGCCTTGTGCGGGAATCAGATCGAGAAAGGGTTCGTGCTTCGGCGGCAGGTACTCGTGCACCGCGGCCACCACCTCTTCGTAGCGCTGCGGCCCTGTGATTTTCAGCACCTGGGGATGCCGGTCGAGTATCTTCTGCGGCTGGGCGCCTAGGCAACCGGTCACGATCACTTTGCCGTTCTCGGCCAGCGCCTCGCCGATGGCGTCCAGCGATTCGTCCACGGCGGAATCAATGAATCCGCAGGTGTTGACGATTACGAGGTCGGCCGCGCGGTAGCTGGCCGCGACCTCATACCCCTCGGCACGCAGGCGCGTGAGGATGCGTTCGGAGTCGACCAGCGCCTTGGGGCATCCCAAGCTGACAAAGCCCACTTTCGGGGATTTGCGATTAACGGTTTTCAATGTGTTTTCAAGCCTTGGCGGGGTCCGAGCACGCAATTCTCAAGGGCTTAAGGACTGCGGCATATAAAAATCTCGCTAATTATACTCCAAAAACCCGGATCATCGCCGATAAGCCATCAGCGCCGGCCTGGTTGGTCTACTGTCAAATGCGGAAGTTCAAAACTGTGACCTCGGCCCCGAAAGACTTCGCCAAGCCCAAAAGATTCCCCTCAAGAACCCTGCCCCCCTTCCGATAAACCTCTTGAGTGTTCACCGGTCCGCCCGCTCGGCGGGTGAAGTGGGCACAAGAGCTTTAGGGCCTATCACGGGCCGGTGGTTCAACTTTTAGGAGTTTCAAACATGGCATTAACATTAAATACCAATATCGATTCGCTCAATGCGCAGCGCAATTTGACGAATTCGAAGGCGACCTTGTCACAGGCTTTGCAGCGCCTGTCCTCTGGCTTGCGCATCAATAGCGCCGCGGACGATGCCGCGGGTCTGGCGATCAGCCAGCAATTCACAACGCAGATCAACGGCACCAACCAGGCCGTCAATAACGCGAACGACGCAGTCTCTGAAGCGCAGACGGCGGGCGGCGCCTTGTCGACCTTAACGGATGCCTTGCAGAGCATTCGTACCCTCTCCGTCGAATCGGCGAACGGCTCGAACAGCGCCGCCGACCGCGCCGCTCTCGATGCCCAGGTGCAGCAGCAGATCGCGGAAATCACGCGTATTGCGTCGCAGACTTCGTTCAACGGAACGAAGGTGCTCGACGGCAGCAGCGGCGTCACGACTTTCCAAGTCGGCGCCAATGTGGGCAATACGATTTCCATTAACTTGGCCCAGGGCGTGCGAGCCGACCAAATCGGACAGGTTGCCAGCTTGCAAAGCGGTGTGGTCACGGCGACTGCGCTGACCGGCAGCAATTTGACCATACAGGTGGGTACGGGAACGGCCGCGACCGTCGGCGCAAGCGTCATCGGCTCGGCCGGCGCGGCCGCTGGCCAGACGGCGGCTTCCGCCTACTCCAAGGTTCAGGCCATCAATGCGGCAGGCGTTGCGGGCTTGACGGCCAGTGCCGATACCGTGGCAACCGCGGCCGGTGCGTTCTCGACCATTACGGGCGCCGCCGCAGGCACCTCGACCTATGCGTTGAAAATCAACAACGTAGACATTTACGCGGCCGGTACCAATGTGGCGCTCGGCCAGACATTGACCGGGTCTTCCGTGGCCACGCAGATCAATTTGTACTCAGCACAGACCGGCGTCACTGCGAGCTTGAGCGGGACGGGTGCATTGCAACTGACGGCCTCTGACGGTCGCGACGTAAACGTCACCGAGACCGTCGGAGCCGGTGTGGCTTCGGGTACCGGTTCAGGCATTGCTGCTGCGACCTCGGGCAAGATTACCTTGTCGGCGGCGAGCAATATCGTGATCGGCGGCGCGGGTTCGGCG
>JANYLM010000019.1 GCA_025357835.1 Gammaproteobacteria bacterium | reverse complement strand
GGTTTATCGATAAGGAACGTGGTTAGGTATTCGTAACTTTCCTCCCATGCCGAAGACCTGGTTTTTTGCCGGACAAAGTGGGCGTTTCAAGCAGCGTATGTCACAATTGGATGGCTCGGTGGCTATCCGCCATTCCGATGGTAGCCCCAAGGGACGCAATGAGTGAGTTTGTGATGATCGAAAAGGGTGATGCGGGTTTCCAGCTTGCCGGATGGGTAAAGTGACTATGGTGGTCCAAATGGGACTGCACTGGGCAGGATTCGCCATTGCGGTCTGCGCCATGACCTACGGCGTCATCGCGTGGATTGCCGCGGGCACACGGACTCGATCCTTACGCTTTACGCCGCGGGAGCTGCCGGCGGCGACCATATTAAAGCCGCTGCGCGGGGCCGAGCCTGAGACCTATGAATGCCTGCGCTCTTTCTGCGACCAGACGTACCCTGAGTTTCAGGTGGTCTTCGGCGTCTGCGATTCGAACGATCCGGCGGTGGCCATCGTGGATCGTTTGAAAAGAGAGTTTCCGCAGCGCGACTTGCAGATTGTCGCCGATCGGCGACAGCATGGCAGTAGCCGTAAGGTGAGCAACCTCATCAATATGATGCCGCTCGCGCGCCATGAGTATTTAGTGCTGTCGGACAGCGACGTGCGAGTGAATCGCGACTACCTCGCCAAAGTCGTTGCACCGCTTCTCGACGGCGGCGTCGGCATCGTCACGTGCGCCTATCAAGGATCTCCACGCGAAGGATTGTGGTCTTTGTTGGGATCCCTGTTCATCAACGAGTGGTTCATGCCGTCGGTCCGTGTCGCAGCCATGGCCGGTTCGCGCGCTTTCGCGTTTGGCTCGACCATTGCCATAAGACGCCAGGTGCTCGCGGATATCGGCGGTTTCACGTCCATCGCGAATCAATTGGCCGACGATTATCGGCTTGGTGAATCGACACGCCGTCTGGGTTTGCGCACCGTACTCTCGGAAGTGGTGGTCGACATCAGTGTCGCAGAGGCGACTTTCAGCGAGCTGGTGCGGCACGAGTTGAGGTGGTTGCGCACCATTCGCGCTCTGCGGCCTTTGGGCTACGGCTTTTCCTTTGTCACGTTCGGAGTGCCAGTGGCGGCGTTGGGAGCCGTGCTCGCCGGAGGTGCAGGGCCCACCATCGCGATGCTCGCCGTTACCGCCATAGCACGCATCCTGCTACATTTATCAGTGCGCAAGACCGCCGGCAGCCCGATGCTGCAGCTTGCCGTCTTGCCGCTGAGAGACCTGCTGAGCTTGAGTCTGTGGGCATGGAGCTTCGTCACACGCGGCGTGCAGTGGCGCGAAGAGTACTACCACGTCACTCGCGACGGATCTGCCCAGCCCGTTGTGAGGGTCTAGCTCAAGCGCCCCTGGGGGTGCGCCCGAAGCTGGCGCACCGTCAAGCGTATCGGTGCGTACCCCGTGCAAAAGTTTTTGATCGTCACTGCCGATGACTTCGGGCTGCACGAAGCAGTCAACGAGGCTATTGAGCAGGCAAGCCGCGCCGGAATTCTCACTGCGGCAAGTCTTATGGTGGCGGCGCCGGGTGCCGCCGACGCGATTCGCCGCGCGCGCGATCTGCCGCGCCTGCGCGTGGGTTTGCACGTAGTTCTGGCGGACGGCATGGCGATGCTGGGGCACGATGCCATCCCGAATCTTGCCGACGCCGCGGGCCGAATGAATAGCCGGATGTTCGTCAACGGCGTACGTTTCTTCGCGTTGCCCGCGGTCCGCAAGCAATTGGAGGCCGAGATCCGCGCCCAGTTTTCGGCATTCGCGCGCACCGGCCTTGAGTTGGATCATGTCAACGTGCATAAGCATTTCCACGTGCATCCAACCCTTTTGGAGATGTTGGTGCGAATCGGCCGCGAGTACGGCGTTACCGCGATGCGGGTGCCGGACGAACCGCTTTGGTTTGCTGCGCACGGCGGCAATGCGCTCTCGGTCGCCGGTGCCGCATTGCTCGCACCGTGGGTGGCACTCATGAAGCGCCGTTTGCGCGCGGCGCAAGTGCCGCACAACGATCGCATATTCGGCCTCGCCGCCAGCGGCGCCATGGACGAGGCGAAACTTCTTACGATTCTCGCGAGGCTACCCCCGGGCATCACGGAAATTTATCTTCATCCGGCAACCCTGTCCGGACGCGCGATCGCAGCGTCGATGAGTCAGTATCGTCATGCCGATGAATTGGCCGCGCTGCTCAGCCCGCGAGTTCGCGCGGCCGTCCGCGCTGCCGGCGTCGGTCTCGGCGGCTACGCGGATGCACTGCGCAGGCGTTGACTGTTGGGCGAGGCGGGGACCATCGCCGCCCGGCTAGGGTCTTAGGGCAAAGGCCAACGCCACGTTCAAGGTTGTTCCGCCTTCGCAATAGTGAGCGGCAGTGACGCCGCTGCGGTTCGCGGCGAGTAGCCCTGGCCGCGCGCTTGGATCCAGGCGAGCATGGCCACGGCGCCGAGGACGATGGGTAGCCCCAGCAGGATGTTGGGCGAGAACGACTCATTCCCCAGCCACCAACCGACGAGTAAAGCCACGGGCGGATTGACGTAGGCATAGGTCGACGCCAGGGTGGTGGACGCGCGTTCGACGACGAAACGGTAGGCGGAAAAGCCGATCATGGAACCGAACACGACCAAGTAGACCCAGGCCTCCCACACTCGCGGCGACTGCGGCAGCGTCCAGTGCTCACCGAGCACCGCACTGACCGTGAGGGCCAACAGCCCCGCGGCGAACATCTCTGCGCCGAACCCCGTGGGCCCATGCGGAATGTCTATGCGGCGGGCCAAAACCGTGCCTAACGACCAGCAGGTGGTACCGAGCAGAATCACCAGCGTGCCGACAAGGTTTCCCTGCAGGTCCCGCCCCATCAACATGACTACTGCGCCGATGCCTCCCAGAATGATTGCGGCCCATTCCACGCGGCGCGGCCATTCGCCGAACACTCCGGACCATAGCGCCGTGGCCAGCGGCATGATGCTGATGAGTGCCACGGTGGCACCGGAGCTGACCCAGCGTTCGGCGACTGCGACCCCGCCGTTGCCTACCACGAGCAGCAAAAATCCCAGCAGCGACGCCCCGCGCCATTGCTTGGCCGTCGGCATGGGGCGGCCGCGAATTAACTGCCAGGCAAGCAATAGGCCTCCGGCCACAACAAAGCGCGTGCCGATCAGAAAGTAGGGCGGGGCGCCTTCAATACCCACCTTAATGGCGAAGTACGTGGTGCCCCATATGACATAGACCGCCAGCAAACAAGCGGCAATGAGCCAGGAAGGGGGCTTTGACTGAACTTGCTGCGCGCTCGCCGACACGGTGCGGATCTCCTGTAGCTTCGATAAATCTTAAGATCGAATGATAGCGGTCGAATTAAGCGGTATGGATTAATAAAATAATGATCCCTCGTAAGGAATTCTTAACTATGGACTGGCGGCGATCCTCTTCGAGGGCCACCCGGGATGCGGTCGCGCGGGTGCGCCGCGACGTCGCAGCGCGTTCCTCTGGGTTAGGGCGCGGCCGTTCGCTGTAAGAACTGCGTCAATGCGCTACGCCCGTCCTCCCACAGCGTGAATCGCGTGTCGAGCGGTTCCTGCGGCATGCGCACACTGAGTTCGCGGCTGCTGGAAATGAAACGCAGAGTCGTCGTATCGACTTTGTAGCCGCGCGGAACGACGTCGTCGTGTTTGGGCACATGCAGTTCTCGACGCTGCGCAAAGTTCACCGGCAGCCGATCCACGGGTTTTAAGTCGATTGCGCGTCCATCGGCGAAGATTCGCAGCAGTCCCTGGTCGAGTTCGGGCGGCGGCAACATGCGCCGGTCCACGGTCGACCACCGGAACAGCAACAGGTATTGGCTGCCCTCGCCGGAGTTATCGATTTCGACCGCCACCAGCGTCGCGTAGTCGCGCGCATGGGCCGCCACGTCGGAGCGCTCACGCGCAAAGACCATGGGCTTGGCCACCACCAGCAGGGTGCTGGCGTTTTGCTCATCGAAGAATTCACGGGATGTCGGCGGCGGCCGGCTCGCACACGACGCTAGCGCCGTCAGTGCCAGTATCAAACCCAGGCGAATGTTCATACCAGCTTAAAATCGTACTCGGTACGCCGCCGAAATGTAAAGGGATCGCTGATCCACAGTGCTCGTCACCGGCTGGCCGGTCAAGGTCTGCAGTTGCTGCAAGGCCTGTTGGTTCTGCACCTGGTAGCCGGCGGTGAGTTCGAAAACCGATATGCGATTCGTCCAGTCGCCGCGCACCTGCGGCAGGTACAGCGTCTGCTTGCTGTTTTGCGCGATGTTGTGCACTTCCTCCACACTCAATCTCGGCCCCAGGCGCCAGTTGCCATGTACGACGAAGCGCGCGTCCCACGACACCGTCTCGCTGCGCTGAGTGGGAGAAGCATCGAAGCGCATGCTGAAAATATGTAGATCGCTGGCCTGCAGCAGGCTCGAACCCGCCATTTGAACCGATGCGTTCTTATCCAGACCGGTCGACTGTGTCGCGGCGACTCCCTGGGTTCCCGGCGTGCCGATGATCGCCGAAGCCGGCGTGCCGTTGAGCTTGATTGCGCCCAGATCGAGCATGAACTGCCAGCGCTCGCCGAAGGGGCGGCTGGCCGACACCACCACCGTGTTGCTCGTCGCGGTGCGATCCAGCGCCAGCTGCCGGATTTGCGCAGGCGTCAATCGAGGCTTGGATGTGTTTTGCAACGATGTCAGGTCCTGCGCGTTCTGGCCGATCAGGGCGTTGCTGAGTTCGAGCAACGGACTGCGGCGATGATCGGCGTCGAATCCCAGGATCCAGTGTTGCCCCACCTTGGCATTGCCGATCAAGGTTACGGAGTTCAGCTGCTGGAAGGCGATGTCGTAGTCGGTGAGCAAGATGATGGTGCGTCCCGGCACGAAGTAGCGGGTCTGAAGACCGATGGAGCGTCGTTCGGTGAAACCGGCACTGGTTTCGTCGAAGAAATAGGTATCGAAAACCCAGGCATGATTGAATGGATCGAACTCGGCGGTCACTGTGCCGAATTTTTGATGGCTGGAGACCGGAGAGTAGCTGGTGTAGGCGGGTAAGCCGGCAGCCGCGCTCACCGACCAGGTAGAGCTTTTTTGGTAGCCGACGTACACACCGTCGAACAGACCCACGATGCCTTGGGCTGCCAGAGACTGGCGGCCCACCCGGCCGGTTACGCCGAAGGTTCGGTCCGTCAGCTCGGCATAGGCCGTAGTTATGCGGTCCTGGCTGCCGCCGTTGGTGGTCACCAGATTTCCCGTGTAACCGCCATCGAAACGACCCGTGAAATCGTAGCGCTCGCCGCGATCACGCAGTAGGAGGTCGCCGTACACCAGAGCCGCGTTGACCGAGTTGGTGGTGGTGGTGGTACCGGCCGACACCACCTGGTCCTTGCCATACTGATAGGTGACCGCCGCACTGCCGGCGATGGACCAGCCCACATTCGATGCCGCGCCGAAGGTGCCGGTGGATTTGGGTGCTAGCGATGCCGCCGCCAGCGACTGCAACTTGCCGCGAACGCGCGCAGCGCCTGCGTTGTCGGGGTAGCGGCGCAGATACTCTTCATATTCGGCCTTGGCTTGCGCGAGCTGGCCGGCGCGCTCACGCACCAGGCCCAGCATTTCTTGAGCATCGGCGCGCGCCGGAAATTCGGGTTGGCGAAGCACTCGGGTGAGCAGATCGACCGCTTCCGGATACTTGTGTTTTTCTAGCGCGGCGCGCGCATCACGGAGTATTTGCGTGCGTTCATCGTCCGGCAGCGGCGGATCGGTCGGGCCGCCGGCCACCGCTTGCGCTCCCGCATGTTCGACTACTGAAAGGTCGGTCTGCTCGTCGTTGGCCGCAAGCCAGGCGCGGGGGTAGGCGGCCAGAGCGAGTTCGAGGACGCGCTCTGCCTCTTTGTGCGTGGGGTAGGGACCGAGGCGCAAGCGGTACCAGTGTTCATCGTCGATATCGGTTTCCGACACGTAGGCCTGGGTCTGCAGGCCGGCCGCGGCAGCCTCTACGGCCTCGCGCGAGAATTTCTCTTTAGATGAGTCGAGATTCACGGAATAACCCGCCAGCGCCTCCGTCTCGGCGACGAACACCTTGCCTTTTTTCCGGTTCGTATTGAGCAGCCGAACGCGCAGGCCGAGCCCGGATGCCGTGGGCGCCATAACGAAATCCAGCGGCTTCGACCACGTCAGCTCCAGAGTGAATTCCCCCGGCAGCATGGAATCGACGCGTGCCCCGGTGACGAGTTGACCGCCGCCGCCCACCAGCGGCAGCTCCGGCGGAATCGAATTGAACTGGTTCCCGCAATCCGGTCCGAGCCGCAGTGTAATCGTGGTGCCCGTGCCGTGGCTCACGGGCGTGTTGGTCACATAGCGCACGGAGCAGGCAAATTGAATCGAAATTTCGGCCTGATCGTCGCGTTCTTGCGTATCGATGAGCTGCACCAGGGGTCCGAACGGAGCGCCCGCCCCTATGCCGGGCGCGGGCGCCGCCGGCGCGCTGCGCGGCAGGCCCAGTAGTCCGATCAATAGCGCGCACGAAAAACGCAGCGGCGAAGCCTGCCCGAGCAGACCGCCGTGCTTCACCGGGACAATCACTTGTTAGAACCGCCGTTCGCGCCGCGCGGTACAGGAGTCGGTATCGATTTGCGCAGCAAAGGCTTGAGGGGTGCCGCCGGGGTGGTGACCGTCCAATTCAACGTGCTGTGGCAGCTGCCGCAATCGAGCGCGGTGCTCAGATGCCCGACTTGTTTGCCCGTCGCCGTGATGCTGTTGTGGCAGCTCTGGCAAGTCGCAGTAATGCCGAAATGGTTGAAGGTGGCCGCAGCCCAGGTGACCGTGCCATGGCAGGAGCTGCAGTCCTCTGCTGTATGCACATGCCGGGTCGGCTTGCCGGAGGCCAGCACGCCGTTGTGGCAGCCCACGCAACTCGCCGTGACGCCGCGGTGATCGAAGCGCGCCGGCAGCCAGGCGAGAGTCGTGTGGCAGTTCTCGCAGGCGTTGTTGCTTGCTATGTGGGTCGCGCCCTTGCCGGCCGCGAGAACGCCGTTGTGGCAGCTCACGCAGTTGGTAATCACACCGGCGTGCGACATCGGCGCTGCGGCGGTACCGCCGACCCCCCGGGTTACGCCCAGCGTGGCGTGGCCGGGGGTTGCGACGCCCGACGCAAGCGCGGCGGAAGCCAACCCGGTGGTTGCGCCTCGCGGCGCGGCGGTTTTGTTGACGACCAGTACAATGGTGCTGCGTGTGGTCGCCGCAGCTGCGGCAGTCTTTTTCGCAGCGC
>JANYLM010000121.1 GCA_025357835.1 Gammaproteobacteria bacterium | reverse complement strand
GCGCCCGCGGCGCGTAAATCCACCGCCGCAAATTGCGCGCTGCCGCCCGCCGCGCGGATGGCGTCGACCACGGCGCGGCCGCGCTGCTCATGTCGGCCCGACACCATCACCTTGGCCCCCGATTCCGCGAAGGCACGCGCGCAGGCCTCGCCGATCCCGGTGGTCGAGCCCGTGACTAATACCGCTTTTCCCGCAAAGATCATTGTATTTCTCCACCTCGGCGCCGGTGCGCCATGAGCATTATAGACAGGCGTGCGCAACGAACGCGCATAGCGGCGCGCAGCGGCCGGCGATATTCATGAAGGAATAGAAATATGTCCCGAGACCCCAAGCACGATGTGTTGTTCGAGCCCATTCAAATCGGCCCCAAAAAACTCCGCAATCGATTTTGGCAGACCTCGCACTGCGCCGGACCCGGCGCCGAGAGGCCCGGTGCCCAGGCCCATTTGCGCGGCATGAAGGCCGAGGGCGGCTGGGGCGCCGTATTTACCGAGTTCTGTTCCATCCATCCAGAATCCGACGAGTATCCCTATACCTCGGCGCGCCTCTGGGATGAGGGAGATGTCCGTAACTTGGGCTACATGTGCGAGGTGGCGCACAAGTATGAAAGCCTGGCCGGCGTCCAACTTTGGTACAGCGGCGGCAACGCGCCATCGCTGGAATCGCGCGAATTCGGCCGCGCCCCGAGCCAGTGGCTATCGCCCATATTCGCCACGCGCTCGGTCTACGGCTGTGAAATGGATGAACTGGATATTCGGACCATCATCAATATGTACGTCGAAGCGGGAAAGCGCGCCGAGCAGGCAGGGTTCGATCTTCTGGAAGTGTCCGCCGGCGATGACACGCTGCCGATGCAATTTCTCGAGCCGCGCTTCAACCGGCGTACGGACAACTACGGCGGCAGCTTCGAGAACCGGTCGAGATTTTTCGTCGAGCTGCTGCACGCACTGAAACGCGCGCTCGGGCGGAGCTGCGGCATCACGACGCGCTTCGAGATCGACACCTTGCACGGCTCCGAAGGCGTCGAGGCTCACGAAGACGGCGTGCGCATGCTCGAGTTGCTGCGCAAGGAGGCAGTGGTGGACGCAGTGGCGCTGAAAATCGGTGACTACGCGGAATGGGGCGAGGATGCCGCCGTGTCGCGCTTTCGCAAGGCCGGCTGGATGACGCCCTTCATCAAGCAGGGCAAGTCGATCTTGGGATCGGGCATCCCCGTGGTCGGCAATGGCCGACTCACCAGTCCCGACGACATGGTCGCTTTGATCCGCTCCGGCGTGCTGGACATTATCGGCGCCGCGCGCCCCTCCATCGCGGATCCCTTTCTGCCGACCAAGATCTCGGAGGGGCGGGTCGAGGATATCCGCGAGTGCATAGGCTGCAATATCTGCGTGTCCAAATTCCAGCAGGGCGGCCAGATCATGTGCACCCAGAATGTGACCATCGGCGAGGAGTATCGCCGCGGCTGGCATCCGGAGAAATTCACGAAAACCACCCAACCCTGCTCGGTGTTGGTGGTCGGCGGTGGTCCGGCGGGCATGGAATGCGCGCGCATTCTGGGCGAGCGCGGCTACGTGGTGCACCTGCGCGAAGCCGAGAAGGAGCTGGGCGGCCATTGGAAAACCGTGGCGACTCTGCCGCGATTGAATGAATGGGGCCGAGTGATCACGTACCGGCAGATCCAGCTCGCCAAGCTAAAGAAAGCCGTCGAAGTCCACCTTGGAGTCGGCAAAATGACGGCCGATGATGTCCTGCGCTATGGCGCCGACCGCGTCGTCATCGCCACCGGCGCGCAGTGGAGCGGCGATGGCCGGGGCGCCAACGCCGGCCCCATCCCCGGTGCCGACGACTCTCTGCCGCATGTGCTCACTCCCTTCCAAGTCACCTCGGGAAAGCCGGTGCCGGGCAAGCGCGTGTTGATCCTGGATGGCGATGGGCATTTCATGGGTATTACTCTCGCCGAACATATGGCGGACCAGGGCCGAGAGGTCACCTATGTGTGCGACGCCGCCGATGTGGCCGAATATGGCATCTTCACCATGGAGTCCTTCAACAACAAGCGCATGTTGTTCGAAAAAGGCGTGCGCGTTTACACCAGTCACTGGATCGACAAAATCGAGCCCGGCAGAGTGCGCCTGAGCTATCTTTATAAATACGGCCCCGATCTCACAGGACCGAGTTCGGGCGCCATCCCCCGCAAGGACAATGGCGGCGAATTCGACCTAGAAATGGATGCCGTCATCCTCGTGACCTCACGCCGCTCGGATGCAGGGCTATGGCGCGAATTGAAGGCGCGCAAAGCCGAGTGGGCATCGAATGACATTCAGGACATATTCCGAACCGGCGACTGCAAAGCGCCCGCCCAACTCAATCAGGCGCTGTGGGACGCGCATCGGCTGGCGCGTGAATTCGACAGCCCGCACCCCGCCTATCCCCTGCCATGGATCCGCGAGCGGCAGCTCTGGGGCAGCCCGACTGTCCCAAAACTCGGCGACCCACGAGTCGGTGTCGAAGCAGGGTAATATACGGTCGGAATTACAAAGGGATACCTAATGAGCCAAACGAACACGCCCGCACAACCCGCTCCTAAGTACGAACTCAGCCGCTCGCTGAAAGGCCGGCACCTGACCATGATTTCCATCGGTGGCATCATCGGGGCGGGACTATTCGTCAGCAGCAGTACCTCCATCATTGCCGGCGGCCCGGCGAGCTTCATCAGCTATGCGATTACCGGGTTGCTCATACTCTTGGTGATGCGGATGTTGGGAGAAATGACGACCTCCCTACCCCATGTACGCGCGTTCACCGAATTCGCGCGTGCGGGCCTGGGTGAGGGCGCCGGTTTCGTGGTCGGCTGGCTGTACTGGTACTTCTGGGTGTTAGTGGTGCCCGTGGAAGCCATTGCGGGCGCCAAGATCCTGCAGAATTGGCTGCCCTTCTCGCCGCTGCAGATCGGCGTCGGCCTGATGTCCGTCATGACTTGCGTCAATCTCATGTCGGCTCGCTCCTATGCCGAATTCGAGTTTTGGTTTGCCTCTATCAAGGTGGCCGCCATACTGGTGTTCATCGCCATTGCCGGCTCCTACGCCTTCGGCTGGACCGCGCCACATGGAGCCACCTTCGGCAATCTCGTCGATCACGGCGGTTTTACGCCGCATGGTTGGATCGCCGTGCTGGCCGCCGTCCCCACGGTGTTCTTCGCCATGACCGGCGCCGAAATCACCACCATTGCGGCCGCCGAGTCGGCGCAACCGGGCCGCGCCATCGCCAAAATGACCACCGCCGTCATCTGGCGCATCCTGATTTTCTACGTCATCTCGCTTTTCCTTATCGTCTCAGTAACGCCGTGGAATACGGTGCGCTCGGGCGAATCGCCATTCACCCTGGCGTTGAACACCATGCATGTGCCTTGGGCGGGCACAATAATGAGCGGAATCATTCTCACCGCGGTGCTGTCCTGTTTGAATTCGGCGTTCTACGTAAGCTCGCGCGTGCTGTTCATCCTGGCTGAGCGCGGCGACGCGCCTCAGTCGCTGGTGAAGTTGAACGCTCGACGCGTGCCCGTAACCTCAGTGTTGATCGGTGCGGTGGCGGGGTTTCTCGGAATTATTGCAGCCACTCAGGCACCGCAAATCGTGTTTGATTTTCTGGTCAGTTCCTCCGGCGCGGTCATCGTATTCGTCTATATGACCATCTGCGTCGCGCAAATCACGCTGCGCCGTCGGCACGAGCGCGAAGGCCTCCCTGCGCCCGCGATCAGCATGTGGCTGTTTCCCTACTTGAGTTACGCGGCCATTGCCGGCATGGCGGCCGTCCTCATCGCCATGGCGTTTACCCCGGGATTGCAGAAGGATTTCTACTTCAGCTGCATCACCTTGGTGGCAGCCGTCATTGCCTATGTCATCGTGAATCGTCTGCGACAGCCGCGGGTGGCTCCATCCACAGTGACATAATTTTATTTGTGTCAAGCGAAAAAAAATTCACTGTTGAGTATAAAGGGTCCGCCCCTCAGCGCCGCAGTTTTGGCAGGATAAGTACCAGTTTCGAAGCGGGTACTAGGCTTCGAAGCTCCAGGTTTAGGAGAACCTCGCGCCGGCAACTTCAGCCAACTCCCCCGCTGGTGCGATATCCCGGCGGCGTGCGCCCCTCATAGGGCCACGCCGTTTTTTATTTGCCGGTATTCGATCCGCGGGGCCCGTTGAGCGTCCTTAGCCTCGGTCGTTGCAGGGCGGTGTCGAGCCATCCCGGCACAGTGTAGGACCGGCGTCACGCTTGACAGCCCCAGGACTATCCTCATGCGTCATGTTGCTGCCTGCGACGCAGCCGGATGCCAAGCATGCGGCTGTCAGCAGACTAATGGCTAACTTCATGGTCTCTCCTTGCCACGCCCCACCTGGCGGCGCAAAAAACGGCTGTTGCACCAAACATCATGGCCATACGACCCACTAAAAGACAGGGCGTCAACGCGCATATCAATGTCGGCAAGTGTCCTACTGGTTCGCGTGACGGATGGAGCCGGTCCGAATCCGTATACACTTGAGAGTAATGATCGCACTGCTCCAAGCCAAAGCCGCCGGATTGTGGTCGCGATCTCATATCCGCAACAACGTGCTGGCCGGGGTGGTGGTGGGCGTCGTCGCCCTGCCGCTGGCCATGGCCTTCGCCATCGCATCCGGCGCACGGCCGGAGCAGGGAATTTACACGGCGATTGTCGCGGCGCTGCTGACCTCCATTTTCGGCGGTACCCGCGTCCAGATTTCCGGCCCCACCGGCGCATTCATTGCCGTGCTCTCCATAATCACTGCGCAGCATGGCATTGCCGGCTTGCAAATAGCCACTTTGATGGCTGGTGCGATCCTGGTGGTATTTGGCTTGGCGGGCCTGGGAGCCGTGATCAAGTACATTCCGAATCCCGTCATCGCTGGATTTACCGCCGGGATCGCAGTCATCATCTTCGTCGGCCAATGGAAGGATTTCCTGGGCCTCACGCCGGCAACGGCGGGGCTGCGCTTCCACGAAAAACTATGGTCCCTCGTCGAAGCATTGCCGACCATCAATTGGGCAACCACGGGGTTAGCGCTTCTCGCGCTGGGCATCCTCACCGTTGGCGCACGCTACTTGCGACGCATCCCAGCGCCCCTGATCGCCCTGCTCGTGGTGACGGTGGTGCAGGCGGTGTTTCAGTTCAAGGGGGTCGCCACCATCGGCTCCGCCTACGGTGGAATTCCGCGCACTCTGCCGACGTTTTCAATCCCTACCTTGGATCTGGCGCGAGTTCTGTCCCTGGTGGGTCCCGCCTTCACAATCGCCTTGTTGGGAGCGATCGAATCGCTGTTGTCCGCTGTCGTCGCGGACGGGATGAGCGGCACCCATCACGACTCCAATCAGGAACTGATCGGTCAAGGTATCGCGAACATCGTAGCACCCCTGTTCGGTGGCTTCGCCGCCACCGGTGCCATCGCGCGCACGGCGACCAACATACGCAACGGCGCCACCAGTCCGCTCGCCGGGATGGTGCACTCGGTGTTTCTGATTTTGGTGATACTGCTCCTGGCGCCGCTCGCCTCCGCCATACCCCTATGCTGCCTGTCCGCCGTACTGTTCGTGGTGTCCTGGAATATGAGCGAATTGCCGCACGTCGCGCGGCTCATACGCGGTGCGCCGAAAGTCGACGTTGGGATTTTGCTACTGACATTCCTTTTAACCGTGTTCGTGGACCTAGTCGTCGCCGTCAACGTGGGCGTGATTCTCGCGGCGCTGTTCTTCATGAGGCGCATGGCGGAGTCGGTCACTGTGGAACAGCATATTGACGTGCTGTCGATTCCCAGCGTGCCGCGCGCCCCCGCGGTGCCGCCAACCAACGGCGTCATCATCTACAGCATCGACGGACCAGTCTTCTTCGGCGCCGCTGAGAAACTCGAGCGCACCCTGGCGCACATCCAGCGGCCCGCGACCACCCTCATACTGCGCATGGGCAATGTGCCCTTCGTCGATGCCACCGGCATCTTCGCCATCGAGGAAATCGTCTCCGATTTCAAGCGTCACGGCGCCGTCGTGTTGCTGGTTGAGGTTCGGCCCAACGTTCGCTACAAGCTGGACCGTGGCGGCGTGATTGCCCACGTTGGACCGGAAAATGTGATCGATACTCTCAACCTCGCACTGCTGCGCGCAGAAGAATTGCAAGCGGCCGTTCGACCTTGAGTTATCGCATTTGCGATGCGCGCGTCAATGGGCTCAGCTCGTTTGATCTTCGGCGATTGCGGCCGGCGCCGATGCTGGCCACCCCGATCGACAAACAAAGCCGCCTCCGGCAGTTCGCCCGAATAGAACCAGCGCGCTAGCGCCAACCGACGATTTACGCGGCTGCGTCGTCGCCGTGGTATCGTCATAAACTCGCAGGTCGTTCGACCTCAAGGCTTAATCTAAGGATGAAATGATGCAAAAGCGCCCTCCTTCGCAGTCCGCGCGATTAGCCGCGCTGTTACCCCTAGCACTCGTCACCGCCTTGACCGGATCGAACATGGTCGACGCTGCAGCGACGAGAGGCGCAGATCCGATCCATGCCACACCGGCAGCACTGGGCATAGACGCGGCGCCGTTGGCGGCTCTCGATGCCGACCTTGCCTCGGCGAAGTTCCCGCTGGTCGACAGCCTGCTCGTCATGCGTTGCGGCGAAGTGGTTTTTGACCGTCGCTACCCCCATAACTACGCGGCAACCTATGACAAGGAGGCGCATACCAAGGGCCCCCTAAACGCGCGGCTGACCGGGCGTTACAACTACTTCGATCCGGCTTGGCATCCTTACTATCACGGCTCGGATGAGCACACCATGCAGTCGGTGTCGAAGACCGTGACTTCCGCGATCATCGGCATTGCCATCACTCAGGGCAAATTCAAAGCGCCGCTGTCGACGCCGGTGCTGCACTATTTCGACGAGGGCAAAGTCAAAAACCTCGATGCCCGCAAACGCCGCATGACCCTGCGCGACCTGCTGACCATGACCAGCGGCCTGGACTGGAACGAAGACCTGCCCTACGACGACACTTCCAATCCTTCCGATCTGATGGAAGCCACGGACGACTGGGTGCAATTCGTCATCGATAGGCCGATGAAGGACGAACCGGGAACCGTGTTCGCCTACTCCAGCGGCGCCACGGAATTGCTCGCGTACATTTTCAAGCGCGAAACCGGCATGGATATCGAGCGCTATGCGCACAGCCATCTTTTCGAACCGCTCGGTATCCACGACTATCATTGGAAGCGCACACCGCTTGGGGTCGTCGATACCGAGGGCGGCCTATACCTGCGCGCCGAGGACCTGGCGAAGATCGGACTGCTGTACCTGAACGACGGTCTCTGGAAGGGGCAGCGAGTGATTTCATCAGATTGGATCAAGGAGTCCTTGACGCCGAGAATTGATGCGGAGGAAGGGTTCAAATACGGCTATCAGTGGTGGCTGCTGCCGCACGGCGAACCCGCGCGCCTGGCCTGGGCCGCACGCGGCATGGGCGGCCAGCGACTGCTGGTATTCCCGGAAGACCACTTGATCGTCGTGTCCACGGCTTGGCACATATTGAATGAGGCATCGCTCGAGTTCGATGTGGTGCGCCGTCTGCTACCAGGCGTTCATGCGCATCAATGCGGGCCGCAAGCTGGGAGCTAGTCGCCGTGAATCACCCTCTTCAATGCCGATGCGGAACTCTCAAGGGCTACGTCAGCCATTCTGGGAATGTCAATCGCTGCGTGTGTTACTGCAGAGACTGCCAGGCGTTCGCGCACTTCCTGGGACGCCCGGCCGAGATTTTGGACGCGCAGGGTGGCACGGATGTCATTCAAACTCGGCCCGCCAACGTCACCTTCACGCAGGGCCGGGACGTGCTCGCGTGCATGCGGCTCGCGGAGAAGGGGCTGCTGCGTTGGTACACCACCTGTTGCAATACCCCCGTCGGCAACACACTGGCTGATTTTCGGGTGTCATTCGTCGGCCTTGTGCACAATTGCTTGGAAGGCGGCGGTGGGTCGCTCGACGACTCCTTCGGACCGATCCGGGCGCATGTGAATACGAAGAGCACCCAGGGGAAAGTACAATCGAGCCCGGTCGCCATGGTTTTAGTAATTCTGCGCTTCATCGCGCTGGCGGGTGGTGCGCGCATCAATGGCAGCTACAAGCGAACTCCCTTCTTTTCGGTGGACACGGGCGCGCCGGTCGCCACCCCCAAGGTGCTCAGCCTCAGCGAACGCGAGGCACTCAGCGCTCGAATTTCGTCGACAGAATGATGGACGAGGTGGTGCGCTCCACGCCGTCTAGCGCGCCGATGCGATCGATGACTTGATCCATCTCGGCGACGGATGCCGTGGCCGCGACGGCGATTAGATCCACATCGCCGCTGACCGAATGCAGCACGCGCACCTGTGCAATGGCGCGCAGTGCCGCGCTGACGGCGCGGGCCTCCTTAGGACCTACCTTGATCATCACATGCGCGCGCACGGCGCCCAGGCCATGCTCCGGCGCCAGCACCACCCCATAGCCGACAATGACACCCGTCTTTTCCAGCCGTTCGATGCGGCTCTGCACACTGGTGCGCGAGCGTCCCACCAGCCGGGCCAGTTGCGCGGTTGAGGCGCGGCCGTTTTCCCGCAAGGCCAATAGCAGTTTTTCGTCGATGGCATCCATGGCATTCCGCCGCTTTTACCCTATGTAATGACGTCATTATACCTTAAAAACGCCTAAAACGACCCTACCATTCGTAGGGATACTGATCGAAAATATCGGCCAATACACCAGGAACTCCACATGAAAGACATCGTTATCGTCGGCGCGGGCAAAATCGGATCCATGATCGCGGACTTGTTGGGCGGATCCGGTGATTACTCGGTGACGGTGGTCGATCGCTCCCAGCACCAATTGGATCGCCTCGAGACATCGGCCCCCATCGCCAAGATCGCGGCCGACATCACCCACGGTGACACGCTGCGCAAAATACTGACCGGCAAATTCGCCGTGTTGAGCGCGGCTCCCTATCACGCGACCCGCACTATCGCTGAGTCGGCCAAGGCGGCGGGCGCCCACTACCTGGATTTGACCGAGGATGTCGCCAGCACGCGCGCGGTGAAGCAACTCGCCGAAGGCGCTCGCACCGCCTTCATCCCGCAATGCGGATTGGCTCCCGGGTTCATCACCATCGTGGCCAGCGACTTAGCCTCGCGCTTCGACACACTGCACGACGTGCGCATGCGCGTCGGTGCGCTGCCGAAATTTCCGTCCAATGCGCTCAACTACAATTTGACCTGGAGCACGGACGGGGTCATCAATGAGTACTGCGAGCCCTGCGAAGCCATCGTCAACGGCCAGCTACGCGAAACCCAGCCGCTCGAGGAATTAGAAGAATTCTCCCTGGACGGCATTTTGTACGAGGCATTCAACACCTCGGGAGGCCTCGGTACCCTATGCGAGACCCTCGCCGGCAAAGTGCGCAATCTCAACTATCGCACCATTCGTTACCCCGGGCATGCGGCCATCATGAAGGCACTGCTCAATGATCTGCGCCTGCGCGATCGACGCGAACTGCTGAAGGATATTCTCGAGAATGCCGTGCCCATCACTCTGCAGGACGTCGTGATCGTGTTCGTGACAGTGAGCGGCCTGCGCGGCGGTCAGCTCATGCAAGAGACGTATGCCAACAAGATCTATGCGGCGCCACTCGGCGGCCGCGTCCGCAGCGCCATTCAGATCACCACCGCGGGCGGCATCTGCGCCGTGCTCGACATGTTGAGTCAGGGCAAGCTGCCTCAGTCCGGCCTCATCCGCCAAGAAGATATCAAGCTGCCGGCCTTCCTCGCGAATCGCTTCGGCAGGTGCTACGCGATGGCGCCGCTGCCGGCCGCCAACGCCGCCTGACGAGGGTCTCGGCCGGTATGTGGCGGTCCGATGACCAACATCGCGACTGCCGCGGCCGCAAAAGCACACGGAACAGACGGTACACCTGCACCGCAGACCAGCCGTGATCTAGCAGCGAGTCGCTGATGAGGCCGCTATCTTCCCGCACGTTGTCAAGCAAAAGACGTAGATCGAGGGCGTGGCATCGTCCTAGCTTTCCTTCGCCGCGCACGCCGCACCAAGAGATAGGCGCCAGCCGCGACCAGCAGCGTCACGAGACTTACGTACAGCTGGCTTGCCAAAGCCGGTGTGAAAACCATCGCGATTAGCACCGCAAGCATTCCCGCCACGGCGACATAGCTCAACCACGGGAATAACCACATCTGCAATGCGGGCGCCGGGGCGCAT
This sequence comes from Gammaproteobacteria bacterium, assembly GCA_025357835.1. Classification (GTDB taxonomy): domain Bacteria; phylum Pseudomonadota; class Gammaproteobacteria; order Steroidobacterales; family Steroidobacteraceae; genus Bog-1198. The sequence continues at coordinate 38,135 of JANYLM010000121.1, read as the reverse complement.
GCGCGCTCGCGAGCGCGTCGCAGCCGGATTTGTGCGACAGCGGTCATCAGGTAGACAAAGAGCATGAGTGCGCCGGAGGCATTCACCAGGAACGCGAACAGCGTCGTGGGCGCCAGTATATTTATGAGCACGCCCAGCGCGCCGGCGGCGGTCCCGATCAAGACCGAGCGCGCAGGAACGCGCCCTCGGTTCAATTTCACCAACCAGCGCGGCGCGTCGCCGTGCTCCGCCATCACGAACAGCACCCGCGAGCAAATGTAGAAGGCGGAATTAAGGCAGGACAGCACCGCAGTCAGAATGATGACGCTCATGACTGGCGCCGCCCCAGGGACATGTATCTGCCGCAATGCGTCCGTAAACGGAGACTTTCCCGGCTGAACTCTGTCCCAAGGCAGCACCGACACGATCAGAAATATGGACACAACGTAGAAAAACAGAATGCGGCTCATCACGGAACCCGTCATCTTGGCGATCGCGCGCGCCGGTTCCTGCGACTCGGCGACGGCAACCAGCGTGATCTCGCCGCCCGTGATGGAGAAGAACACAGTGGCGACGGCCGCCGCAACCGCCAAAGCGCCGTGTGGGGCAAAGCCCCCGTGGTTCGCCAGATTGCCGAATGTATTGCCCGCCGGGGAGATCCAACCCATCGCGTAGGAGGTCGTGACGACGATGAAGGCCAGGATCGCGGCGACCTTGATCGAGGCGAACCAGAACTCGAACTCGCCGTAGGATCGTGCGGAAGTCAGATTGACGGCGGTCATCAGCGCCATCAGGCCGAGGCCGAGTTCCCAGGGCGGCAGCGGCAGCCATTCATGCAGCAGGTTGGCGCCGGCAATGCCCTCGAGGGGAACGACGATCACCCAGAAGTACCAGTACAGCCAGCCGGCCACGAATCCCGCGCCGTTGCCGAGGCCGGCGCGGGTAAATTCGGTGAACGATCGCACTTGAGGCAGCGTCACCGCCATTTCCCCCAACATGCGCATCACCAGCAGAGCGAGCAGTCCGGCGACCACGTAGCTGATCACCACCGCTGGCCCCGCAGCGGCGATGCTGGCGCTGCTGCCGACAAACAATCCGGCGCCGATGATGCCGCCGATGGCAATCATGGACACATGACGCGGCTTCAACGAACGGCTGAGCGTCGTTGGAGGTGCGACCGCGGCTTCTACCTTGGCTTGCATTGACGTGTCCTGTTTGAGAAAGAATATGGAGCGGTCGCGTCGGACTGCGCCATACGAGTCCAGCATGGAGCCGTGAATAGATAAAGAATGGTTTTCATACGCACTGCTTCAATAAAAAAGATTCACCGTAAGAAGACAGGTCGCGGAGATTGGCCCGATACTTGAGTGGCCGCGCCGAAACGCCAGGACCCCTATGAACACCCGCGACATCCTTGCCCGCCTGATCGGCTTTGCGACCGTGAGCCGTGATTCGAATTTGGAACTCATCGAGTTCGTTCGAGATTTTCTCGCAGCCCAAGGGGCTATCGCGCAAGTGTTCACGGACTCCGCCGGGACTAAGGCCAATCTGTACGCCACGATCGGTCCGACCGATCGTGGCGGTGTGCTGCTGTCCGGGCATACCGATGTGGTGCCCGTCGATGGCCAGACCTGGAGCGCGGATCCATTCTGCATGATCGAGCGTAACGGTCGCCTGTACGGCCGCGGGGCCGCCGACATGAAGGGCTTTCTGGCGGCAGCGCTCGGGGCGGCACGGCGCGCCTGCCGCCGCGATCTGCGCGTACCGTTGCATCTCGCCTTTTCCTACGACGAGGAAGTCGGCTGCCTCGGCGTGCGTTCGTTGATCGCCGCGATGGCCACCTGGACCCACCGTCCACGATTGTGCATCGTCGGCGAACCGACGCTGCTCACGCTCGGAGTCGGTCACAAGGGGAAGACTGCGCTCAGAGCCACCTGCTGCGGGCAGCCGGCCCACTCTGCCTTCCCCGGTCAGGGCGTCAACGCCATCTACCTGGCGACCGAGCTGATTCAACGCGTGCGTGAACGCCAGGCGCAGATAGAGCAGTCGGGGCGCCGCGATCCGGGCTACGACGTGCCCTATACCACCCTCCATGTGGGAGTCATTCGCGGCGGCGTGACTCTCAATATCGTCCCGGATCGCTGCGAGTTCGAACTCGAGATTCGTAATCTCGCCGCCGATGACCCGGCAGTGGTCGTGGGCGCCCTGGAACAGGATGCCGCCCAAATCGCGGCTGCCTCGCGCCGGCCGGGTGCACTGTCCGACATCCGGCTGGAGGTCATCAACGAGTACCCCGGACTGGAAACACCTGCGGACTCCGAGGTCGTTCGGCTGGTGGCTGCGCTGACCGGAAGCCAAGAGCGCATCAAAGTCGCATTTGGTACCGAAGGAGGACTGTTCAGCGGCCGACTGGGGATCCCATCGGTGGTCTGCGGGCCGGGCTCCATCGATCAAGCTCACAAGGCCGATGAATTCGTGTCGCTGGACCAACTGGCTCGATGCGACGCAATGATGGATGCGCTGATCGAACACCTGACATAACGGTGTGAATACCCGCCGAAGACTCCTGTCTGCTTCCGCTATCTTGAAGCTGTACATCGGAAATCATTGATCGGTTGCTGGCGCATAAACAGGCCTTTCGTCGTCTCGCGGTCGTCCGCGACGAGACCCACGACGGCTGCGTCGAGGGCCCGGTCGAACGCTAGACGGGACTTCGGGCGGCGATTGCGGCGCTCCCCGCGTTGCGGGCGGCGATATGGCCCGCAAGATGCTCGGCATCATGCCAGACGCCCCAGATGAACGGCGACGCCCGTCGCGACAGCCACGGCAGCCCCAGAAAATAGAGCCCGGGTACCGCCGATACGCCACATTGATGCGCGGGACGGCCCTTCTCATCGAACGCATCGACCTTGAGCCATCCAAAATCCAGCGTGTAGCCGGTCGCCCAAATGATCGACGAGACCCCGGCCGCCGCGAGGTTCAGCCGTAGGATCGGGTTGGTCACGCACTCCGGATCAAGCACAATCGTGTGGGCATCGGCGTCCTGCGGAAAGTCGAGACCCTTCTCCCGGACATAGGCATCGGCCGCCCTCAGCACTGACAGGTAGTCAGCATCGCCGTCAGCAATGTTCTTCCCAAGATTCGGCAAGAAGTGCATCGCACCGTCCTGGTACGCTCCGGCGCTGCCCAACAGTGTGATACCGCGCGCAGCGAGGTCCCGGAAGTCGACGGTGTGGCCGCCGTTGGCACCGCTGACGGCGATCGTGACGTGCTCCGTGCCGGGAGCGACGCCCTTCCTATCCCACTCACCCAACGCCCCGAGCCACCAGACGAAGTCGCGCCCGCGGTAGCGTCGCGGAGGCCGGTTGTGCGGGCCAACCGAAAGGTAGACGCGCCTTCCTGAGCGTGCGAGCTCGTCGGCGATTTGCACACCGGACGAGCCAGCGCCGATGATGAGTATCGCCCCCTCACGCAACTGGCCTGGATTGCGATAGGCGGCGGAATGGATCTGCGCAACTCCCGCATCGGCCGAGACGGCGGTGGGGATAATCGGGCGCTGAAACGGTCCGGTGGCAACAACAACATTGGTGGCTTCGATGACGCCCTCGGAAGTGTCCGCCCGGAAGCCGGAGCCGTCGGCCTTCTTCTGAAGTGCCCTGACCTCGACGCCACAGCGGAAGGGGGCTGCGATATGCCTCGCGTACGCTTCGAAATAGTCGACGATCTGGTCTTTGGTGGCAAAGCTGTCGGGATCGATCTCGGCGAAAGTCATGCCCGGAAATCGATCATGCCAAGCCGGCCCGTTGGCGACAAGGGAATCCCATCGCTCCGATCGCCAGCGTTCGGCAATCCGATGCCGCTCGACCATGAGATGCGGCGCGCCGCGCTTGCTTAGGTGTTCGCTCATTGCCAACCCTGCCTGGCCGCCGCCGATGATCAGCGTCTCGACTTCAACTACCGACATATTTCATACCTTTGTGATGCGCCAGAATTTTGTCCCCAAAGCGGGTCGGACTGGTCGCGTCGAGTATCGACGCTCACGCTAGCTTTCCATATTATTATTTCACTGGGCATGGATTAGAATTTTCCTGGGTAGATGGAAGAGCATGAGATCTTGTATGGCGTCCCGCCGTCGCTCGCTCTGGTCCGCAGGTACCGTCATTGGCGCCCAGACCGGGATGCGATGGTTCGCTTATTCCGAAGCGGAGAATCGTAAATCTGTAGTTTCTTTAAACGCGGTTCCGGCACATCATGCCTCTCGGGCTGACGGATCTCCGCCGGCCGTGACGTCAGCGTGAGCCATACCATGATTCGAGCCGGTCAGCAGTACCTCGATTCCATCCGCGACGGCTGCGAGGTGCCACCCGATGCTGAAGCCGCTGGTGCACAGGGACGCGCGCTCAGCCCGGCTGCGGCCGAGTTCGCCGCGCAGTGCGCGACGTTCTACCAATCCTGACCGACGCCGGAGCCGCCCATGATCCACACCCGCATTCGAACGTTCAACACGAAAGAGACGTATCCCGATCAGCAGCTGGACAACGACCTTTGCCAGACAGTGGTGGCGCAAGGGCGAATGGTATTTGTGCGCGGCCAGGTGGGCCAGGATCTCGACACCTCGAAGAGCGTGGCGGTGGGCGACGCCGCAGGCCAAGCAGATCGCGCGATGGCGAACATCGCGCTGCTGCTTAAGGAGGCTGGTGCAGAGCTCGCGCATGTGTGCAAAATCACGATCTATCTTACCGATCCGCGCTACCGCGAAGCGGTGTACCGGACGATTGGCAAGTGGCTGAAGGGCGTCTACCCGGTGTCAACCGGCATCGTCGTGTCCGCGCTTGCCCGGCCCGAGTGGCTGGTCGAGGTCGATGCCATCGCCGTGATACCGGACCAGGACTGACCGGTGACGTTCTCAATAGTCGGCCGAAGTCCGGATGGTTCGCACTTTGGTGTTGCCATTACGTCATCGTCCCCCGCTGTCGCGGCGCGGTGCTCGCACGCGCGCGCGGGCGTAGGCGCCGTCGCCTCGCAAAACATCACCGACCCTGGCCTCGGCACCGCCATCCTGTTGCGCCTGGAGCATGGCGACGATGCGGCTGCCGCCGCCGCCGCGGCATTGGCTTCGACTCCGCATTCAGCGTATCGCCAGCTCCTCGCGCTCGGCCGGACCGGCACACCGACCGCTCACTCGGGCCAGCACACTCTGGGCGTGCACGCCACTTCCGTCGCCGAGCACTGTGCAGCTGGAGGGAATCTGCTCGCAAGTACACAGGTGCCGGGGTCGATGGTCCAGGCATTCAGCCAGACCGCAGGCCACCTCGGCGCGCGTCTACTAAGCGCGCTACGCGCCGGGCTCGACACGGGCGGGGAGGCGGGGCCCGTTCGCTCCGCAGGCCTCCTCGTTGTTCGCGACGTCGGCTGGCCCATCGTCGATCTGCGTGTCGATTGGGACGAACGCGACCCCATCGGGGCCCTCGAGTCGATCTGGACGATCTACGCGCCGCAAATCGACGACTATGTGTGGCGGGCTCTCGACCCGTCGCGCGCTCCGCGCTTCGGCGTTCCTGGTGATCCGTGACCGGAGCAGATGTGAGTTCTCTCACGAGCGCCGAGGTGATTGACCAAATGAACAGATCGTCCCGAAAAAAAATCCCGCGAAAAGCGGCGAGCTTTTCGCCTCTGGACTGCTGATGCCCGCGGCGACCGTCGGCATGCACGATCGACCCGTGCGCGAGGCCCGCTACGACATTCTGTTCGAGCCGGTCCAAATCGGGCCGGTCACAGCTCGCAACCGCTTCTATCAGGTGCCCCATTGCAATGGCATGGGATATCGCGACCCGACCGCGCTCGCGGTGATGCGCGGCGTGAAGGCCGAGGGCGGCTGGGCTGTGGTGTGTACGGAACAGGTCGAGCTGCATTACTCGTCCGAGATCACCCCGTTCATAGAGCTGCGTTTGTGGGACGATAACGACATCCCGGCGCTTGCCAGGATGGCGGAGCAGATTCACCGCCACGGCAGTCTTGCGGGCATCGAACTCGCCTATAACGGCATGAACGGACCCAACCTCTATTCGCGGGAAGTGCCGATGGGTCCAGCCCACCTGCCGATTGCCACGTTCACACACGAGCCCGTCCAGGCGCGCCGCATGGATCGCGCGGATATCCGCAACCTGCGCCGCTGGCATCTGGAAGCCGTGCGGCGCGCAAAGCGCGCCGGGTTCGATCTGATCTATGTGTACGCCGCACACGGCCTCGGTTTCCTGCATCATTTTCTCTCGCGCCGGTTCAATGACAGAACGGACGAGTACGGCGGCTCGGTGGAGAATCGCATTCGGCTGTTCTGCGAAATCACTGAAGATGCGAAAAACGCAGTCGGCGACACCTGCGCTGTGCCCATTCGGATCTCGGTGGACGAACTGCGCGGCACCGCGGGACTGCATCGCGCCGAGGTCGAAGAAATGATCGGCTTGATGACCGAGCTTCCGGACCTTTGGGACGTGACATTGGCGGGATGGGAGAACGATTCGCGAACGTCGCGCTTCGCGGACGAAGGGCATGAAGAGGAATTTATCCGCGGGATCAAGAGGCTCACCACGCGCCCGGTGGTCGGCGTCGGGCGCTACACATCGGTCGATCGTATGGTGAGCCTGGTGCGCGGCGGTGTGCTTGACCTCATCGGCGCCGCGCGTCCGTCCATAGCCGATCCGTTTCTGCCGAAGAAGATCGAGGAAGGACGGATCGACGATATCCGCGAATGCATTGGCTGCAACATCTGTGTGTCCGGAGATTTTACTTCATCGCCGATTCGCTGCACTCAGAATCCGACGATGGCTGAAGAGTGGCGCAAGGGCTGGCATCCCGAACGCGTCCGGCCGCGCGGCTCCGATCGCCCGGTACTCGTGATCGGCGGCGGCCCCGCAGGCCTCGAGGCGGCGCAGGTGCTCGGCAAGCGGGGATACGAGGTAACGCTCGCCGAGGCTCAGAAGGAGTTCGGCGGGCGCATCCTCGGCGAGTCGCGACTCCCGGGTCTCGCCGCGTGGATCCGAGTCCGGGACTACCGGATAGGGCAGATTCGCAAGCTCTCTAATGTGCAGACCTATCTCGACAACCGGCTGAGCGCAACCGACGTACTCGCGCTCGGCGCGCCGAGGATTGTCATTGCGACCGGCTCGAAGTGGAGAGCCGACGGGGTAGGTCGATTCCACGCGGCCCCAATTGCAATCGATGCCGGTGCTGAGGTCTTGTCGCCATCCGACATCCTGGCGGATCGTCTGCCGCGCGGCCGCCGCGTCGTCGTCTGGGACGACGACCACTACTATATGGCTGGGGTGATTGCCGAATTACTGGCTGTGCGCGGCTACGAGGCCTCGTACGTGACGCCTGCGGCAGAAGCATCGACCTGGACCCGCGCCACGCTGGAGCAGCACTTCATCCAGGAACGCCTGCTTCGCGCGGGCGTGCGTATTCGCGCGCATTTGGCGCTCACGTCGGTGACACCCGACGGCGCCGAGACGGCCTGTGTGTTCACCGATGTGCGCGAAGTCCTCGCCGCTGATGCGGTAGTCCTCGTTACCGCGCGCCTGCCCGATGAAGAGCTTGTACTCGAGCTGCAGTCGCGGTCGGCCGAATGGGCCGACGCCGGCATCGAGACGGTATCCGTGATCGGCGATGCACTTGCGCCGGCGACGATCGCGCATGCTGTGTATGCCGGGCGTCGCTACGCGGAGGATCTCGACTCCGCGCCGCGGCCCGATGACGCGCTGCCGTTCCGGCGCGAAATCACCGAGTTGGTTCCTAACTCCGACGTCTAAGGTATATATGATTGCATTCCGTCTCGATATGACCAGGGTCGCCCTCGAAGCTTGGGGGCGTCCCGAAGACATCGGCGCTGAAACTCTCGAGGGACCCATCGCAGTGTCCGGGAGACTTCTGTTCGGGTCACTCGATGCCCCGGTGTCGGGCGGTCTTTACGCCGCGACCCGCGGCAAGTACCGCGTTGTATATCCGTTCGACGAGCACGCGACTCTCCTCGATGGCGATCTCGCGCTCACCGACGTGAAGTCAGGCGAGACCGTCACCTATGGTCCCGGAGACTCATGGATCATCGCATGCGGGACCGAAGTCATCTGGGACATCCGCTCGAACCATGTTCGCAAGAGCTATTTGGCGGTGACGCAGGCCCAAAGTGGCTGAACGACTCAGCAATCCGACAGCCGCCGTTACTTTGCACCGACGTTTGTCGACAATGTCGGCCGCGCTGTTCGGATTGTCGTACATCTGCCCGGTCGTCATTGCCAGTACCTTTGGCGTGATAGCCCAGCGGTCGCAAGGGTCGACGGCGCTGGCGTACATGGCCGCCACCGTCGCAATGATTCTCACGGCGAGCAGCTACGGTCGCATGGCGGCCCGCTTTCCCGAGGCGGGCTCTGCCTACACCTACGTGTCGCAGACCACAAACCCGGTTCTGGGTCTCGTGATCGGTTGGGTTCTGATGCTCGACTATTTCTTCATTCCGATGGTGATTTGCCTGATTACAGCCAAGGCATTCGAGGTCCTGATCCCGGGGGTGTCGTTCCGTGTGTGGGTCGTTTTCGTGGCGGCTTTTGCCACCGGCGTCAATCTGCTGGGCATCAAGGTGGCCGCCCGGGTCAACCTGTCGATCATGACTGCGCAACTCGCGGCCATGGCGGGTCTCATCGTCGTCTGTGTCGAATACCTTCACGTCGGCGGATCGGGCGTGACCGCACCTGCTGCCGAGCCAATTGCGAGAACGGCCGCCACGCTGCCAGCTGTGCTGGGCGGTGCGGCGATAGCGTGCTACTCATTCCTCGGGTTCGACGCCGTCACGACGCTGTCGGAGGAGACCCAGGATCCCATGCGTAGCATTCCGCGAGCTACGGTCATTGCCGCCATGGCCGGCGGCGCCATCTTCATAGTGACGGCTTACCTGATGGCGCGCGTGCATCCGTCGTTGCATTTTCAGGACGTAGAAAACGCCGGCTTCGAAGTCATCAGGACGGCGAGTGGGCCGCTCTTCATAACGGCCTTTACGGCCGTGCTGATCATCTCGAACATCGCCGCCGCCATGTGTGCACAAGCCGGATCGTCGCGCCTTCTTTATGTCATTGGTCGTGCCGGGACTCTGCCAAAGCGAGTCTTCGGCTACCTCCACCCGCATTACCGTAGCCCGAGCTTCGGCATCGTCTTGACGGGCATCGTCATGCTGGGCGGCCTATGGATTGATTTGGAAACCGCCGCGACCTGTGTCAATTTTGGTGCGTTCTCGGCGTTTCTTTCCGTCAATCTTTGCGTGCTCATCGACCATCTGGGTAGCCGGCGGCAGCTGCCCGGCGGTGCTGCGAAACTCCTCGTCGGCGCCTTCGGTGCCGCGGCCTCGGCGGGGTTGATTGCAAGCCTCGGCAGGACCGCCGTGAGGGTCGGCACCCTGTGGTTGGGAATCGGGTTAATCTATAGTGCGTTCCTTACGCGAGCGTTCCGGAGGCCTTTGCCCGATCTGAACGCCGGGGGCGAGAAAGAGGCGGCGCCTATCGGCACAGGCGAGTAAACTCTTCCCGAACGCCCGAGCAGCGCATGATAGTCGCATGAAGTTCACCATTCGGCAGCTTGAGTATTTCATCGCGACGGCGGAAACGGGCAGCATCACGCTCGCCTCCGCGCGCGTAAACATATCCCAGCCGTCAATATCGACGGCGATTTCACACCTCGAACAGGAATTTGGCGCTCAGCTCTTCATACGCCACCACGCGCAGGGCCTGTCGATAACGGCAGCGGGACGAGCGCTGCTTCGGGAAGCGCGCGAACTCGTCAAGAAAGCCGAAAACCTTTACTCGACGACAGCCGACTCAAGCATGAGCGTGCGCGGCGTACTGTCTGTCGGCTACATGCTGACACTTGCGCCTATCGTGATGCCGGAACTGTCACAAGCCTTCTGCAAGGCCTTTCCCGAAACGGAGATCCGGCAGGTCGCGTTTAACCAGGAAGGACTGCTAGAGGCACTCCGGCGGGGAGACATCGACGTCGGAATTACCTACGATCTCGACTTAGCGAGCGACGTTTCCTTCGTTCCGCTGGTGGGCCTGCCGCCGCATGCCGTGTGTAGCGCATCGGACCCGCTACGGCGGAAGAAGATAGTCACGCTCAAAGAGTTAGTCGCCCAGCCTATGATCCTGCTCGACCTTCCGCTGACTCGAGGGTACTTCCTCGGCCTGTTCATGAAGGAAAACCTCAGCCCGACCATCGTCGCGCGCTCCCCGCACGCCGACGTGGTGCGATCGATGGTTGGCAATGGATACGGCTATGCACTGTTCAACGCACGACCGCGGTGCGAGGTCGCGCTTGACGGAACACGCCTTTACCGGATCAGACTTGCCGGTCCACAGCCTCCCCTGGTCCTCGGCATCGCGACCCTGAAACAGCTGCAGAAAACCCGAATCGTGCAGGCCTTCGAGTCGCACTGCCGGGAACGCATATCTGACAACTGCATTCCCGGCATGGCACCGCTGCGTGCCCCGCGCGATCGCGGGGCACCTCGAGCAGGATGACGGATGCAACCGTGAGCGCACGCATTGAGCTGGCCGGACTTCCGCCTCTATTGTGGCGCTTGATAAACGATCTTGCCGCCGACGACGGTCGTCAGCACTTTGACCTCGTGAATGTGAGCGGGTTGAATTTTTGTCAGGTCTTCGGAAAGAACCACAAAATCTGCTAGCTTCCCGACGGTGATACTGTCCTCATCTTTTTCACGATGGACGGCATAGGCGGCTGAGCTGCGTTCCCAGCGCGACCGCGGGCCACTCCGAAAACGTTGACGGTGCCGCGTCAGTGGCGATAGGTGAGCGTCACGCCGATGGTCCGCGGGCGAAAAGTGAAGTCGCGCTGTAACCGCGAGACGTTCGGCACGCCGGAGTTGATCGTAAAGTTGTAATTCGTAATGACACGCGTATCGAACAAATTGTCGACGAACGCGGCGATCTGCCAGCCGCCGACGGTGGTGCCCGCACGCAGCGAGGCGAAGTTAGTTGCTGACAAGGTGTAGTTGGCCGGGTCGTACTGCAGGCTGTGGGGGTCCTGGCCGGCGCCGTTCCATTTCGACCTGCTTTGATACTCATCGTCCAGACGGACGAAGGACTCTCGCTCGAAAGCCGTGAACCGGTACTCGAGACCGGCAGATGCCGTGATCGGTGCCGCCGGTTGACCCGTTTGGCCGACGATCGCGTCCCCCGAGGCAACGATGGGGGTTGTCTCTGCGCTCGATAGCCGAGAATCCTTCGTGTACCGGGCATCCGTGTATCCTGTGGTCAATTCCAATGTGAGACGATCAGTCAGCGCGACGTCCGCCTGGATGTCGCCGCCCTTGACCACCGCCTGTCCGAGGTTGGTAATGAACGAGATTTGGCAGATCGGCGGCACGACGGTCTGCTGGATGTTGTGCCACTTGATGTAGTAGATGCTGCTCGAGATCTTGACTCGGTTGTCGAAGTTGTTTTTTGCACCCAGCTCGAAGCTGTCTACCGTATCCGAATCAAAGGTCTCAGGGGCCTTGCTGATTCCAAAAGTGTTGAAATCTGTGGCGCAGGAAGCATACGGCACCGGATTGCTGGCGCCGCCTGGGCGGAATCCCTTCGCATAGGTGAAGTAGTACAGGTTGTTCGGGTCCACCTGATCCGCGATGCTCAGCTTCGGCGTGAAGGAATTTTCCTTCTTGTCACCGGAATTGCTCTGTGGCGGGAGGAATAACGTAGGGCCGCCCGTCAACGTGTTGAACGAAAACTCGGTCTTCGAGTAGCGCACCCCGGCCGTCACCTTCCACTGGTCCGTGATGCGGTATGCCCCCTCGGCAAACCAGGCAAGTTGCTTGTCCTTCGAAGCAGTTTGCAGAAAGTAGGAATCGACCGGAAACCGCAGGTCGTACACGACCGGATTGCCACTCGGGTCGACGGTGAACGCCGTGTACGGCTGGCCGGTCGCGGCAACAAATAAATTGTTCAGCAACGGATCGTGGATCTGCTCGAGGTAGTTCTGGCGATTCAGGCCAAAGAATATGCCGGTGGTCCATGTGAACGGCGCGTTGGAATCCGCAGACTGCATGCGCAATTCTTGAGCGAAGTTCTTCTGGTCATTACCGACCGACGTCGGTGAGCGGTAGTTGGCCGCTCCCGGCGGCAGGTGCAGGCCGTTGCCATCGAGCAGCGGAAAGGCCCCGGGCAGGAATGACGATAGCGGAATAACGGGCACTTTACCCTGGGTCTGGAAGAATCCGAGGTTGTAGAGCGTCCCGTCGTACCCGCTCGTTTCGTTGCGCTTGTAATAGGAGGTGTTGGACACGAATCGGGTCGACCCGAGGTCACCCTCGATCTTCAGCACCGGTAGCCAAAAGGTGTCTGGCTGCTGCCGCTGCGTGGGGTTGGCGCTGACGTAGCGGTCGCCGGCGGGATTCGAGTAAAGCGGCCAGTAGCTCCCGACATCGTTGCGGTACCGGTCCTGGTAATAGACGCTGGGCGTCACGGTCCACTTGTCGGACACCGCCCAGATTCCGGCGAGCCGCACCAGCACCGTGCTGTCGTAGTTCGCGTTCTTCTGATCAAGGGCACCCGTGGTCGGATCGATACGGTCGATCCAGCCGCCGTCGTGGCGGTACCAAACAGTGGCTCGTGCGCCGAAGCTCCCCTCGACGATTGGCCCGCCCGCCGCGATGCCGGCCTCGTAGCTCGGCGAACCGCCCTGGGTGTACGAGACCTCGCTGCGCGCATACACGCTGCTTTTCGTCAGGCTGGGCTGGGTCGTGATATAGCGCACCGTGCCGCCTTCGGACCCTGCTCCGAACAGCGTGCCCTGCGGACCGCGCAGCACCTCGACGCGGTCGATGTCGAATGACTTGGGGACCGTCTCGTCCGGATTGAATGCCAGCGCACGCATCTGGATCGGCGTGTCGTCGATGTAGATGCCCGTCGTGCCGGCGCCACCGGTGGAGGCGATGCCCCGAATCGAAATGTTGTTCGTGCCTGAGCTGTCGACGTTGATGCCGGGCGTAAAGCGTGCGACTTCCGTGATGTCCTTGATGCCACGCTGGTCCAGGGCTTCCTGATTCAGCGCCGTGACGCTAATCGGGACCTTGCTGAGGCTTTCCTCATGCCGAGTCGCGGTCACGACGATTTCCTGCAAAGGGCCGCCGGTCGAGCCTTCGGGCGAAGGCGCGGACTGTCCGTAGGAAAATCCGGGCACCATGGCCGCTGCAGCCAGCAGGTACGAGACGGCCCTTGCAGGCTCGTTGCATCGCCGCCGGTTACCCAACAAAGTGCCTGTGCGCCCGTACCACATCGCCATGTATTGCTCCCGTCATGCAATTCACCGCTTGCCGTTGCCGGAACGGGGCGAGAATCAATTGGAGATCAATCAGAGCACGCCGAGAACGTCCGCATAATTGTTATTTCGGTTCCTCTGGTTTGGAAAAGACGAACCAAGGATGGGCCGCCATTATTTCCCCGAGCCGCTTCGATCGCGGTTGATTGAAGTGCATCGATGCGTATGAACGCCCAGGGTATCTTCAAGATGACCGCGGCAGCCTGACGAAGGCCGCGATGTCCGCGAGCGTCGGCGCCCGGCCGCGCGCAGCCAAGCTCAGCGCGGCCACCGTGTCGGCATGCACCAGCTTCGGATACAGCTTCAGCGTCACGGGCACGCCATGCGCGCGCATTGCAGCCGCTAGATTGATCGAGTTCTTCGGCAGAACCGTGTCGTCCTTCAAACCATGCACCAGCAGCATGGGCGGCGCTGCGGAACTCACGAAGTTGATGGGCTGCGAGTCCGGGTAGCTCAGGGGCGGCCCGAACATATCTTGCACATCCGCTTCGCGCAGCGGCAAGAAATCATACGGTCCGGACAAGCCGATCACCCCGGCTATGGGCGGCGCGGCGCTGGCGGCGGCGAAATATCGCGAGTCGAGCGCCACCAGAGCAGCCAAGTGGGCGCCCGCCGAATGGCCCATCAAGAACAGACTGTTCGCGTCCGCACCGAATTCGCCGGCATGCGCAGCCGCCCACAAGGCCGCGCGCGCTGCGTCATCCATGAAACCCGGCATTTTGACCGCTGGGTAGTGTCGATAATTCGGCAGCACGGCCGCATAGCCTAGTTCCGCCAAGGCCGCGCCGACAAATCGATAATCGGCCTTGTCACCGGAGCTCCAACGGCCGCCATGCCAGAATACAACCAGCGGCCGTGGTTCCTTCGACTCCCGATCAGGTACATACACGTCCAGGCGATGCTGCGGATCGGCACCGTAGGCGATATCGGCGTGGCGTTTATAGGCGCCGAAGGCGGCGGGCACATTGGCGGCCATGAATGCGACTCGTGAACAGCCGGCCGCCGCTATGGCAACTAACCCTGCAAGCGCGGCCCGGCGCGGTAAACCGGCCGGCTTATCGGCAGACATGCGTGGCATGGCCGCGTTCATCTATGACGCCGTGGCGAATCAACCAGCGGCGGGCATCCTCGGCGTCCTCGGCAAACCACTTCCCGGCGCTGCCTAGCCTGAAGCTGTAACCCCAGTCATCCATATCGCGGCATAGGCGCTCCCGGTCGACATGGGGCAGCGATTCAGCCAGGATGATTTGCAGATAGCAAACGGCGCTCTCCTCCGCATCGTCTCCGCCCGCATCCGTGTCCAATCCCGAGCGCCGCTCCGGCGTCATGCAAATGAAGTGCGCGCTCTCATGTAAAACCGAGTGCAGGGGGGTGTCGAGCCGCGCAAAAATCGTGGCGCCGATGAGACCCGCCTCGCGCTCGCCCCAATACGAGCCCGGGATGATTTCCCCAGGCGCCACCAAGCGCAATGCCAACCCATAGCGGTCCAATAGCATTTCGAGACTCAGTCGATCGATGGCGTTGATCAACAGCACCGACCGCTACTTTAAACTCGTGAGCCGGCGCATCGCAATGGAGACCAGATCGCGCGCCATTTGCCGGCGCAGGATATCGGCTTCGTGCTCCTTGGCCAGGAGCACGGTCTCCTCGAAGCTGTAGTCCTTCGACAGACTGATGGTCTGCGGCGCCAGCAGTTCGCTGTCGGTGCCCAGCACGGCGAAAGTGACCGTATAGGTGAGTTCGTACTCGGTCGGAATATTCAATGCCGACACCGACAGGGTTCGCTGCTCGACCAGATCCATGCTCACTTCGATGGTCGCCGTGGAATTCGCGCGCAAGCTCTGCAGGGTGGCTCCCGAACTCTTGAGCTGATGCTCGAACTCACGCGAGAAATCGGTGTAGGGGTCCTTGAGCGACAAATAAGGACGCGCCAGAACTCCCGGCAGAGGATCGCTGCCCATCAGCCGAAAGCCGCAGGCCGATACCGCAAATGCCACGCTCAAGGCCGCCAGCGCCGCCGGCACCAAGCGCGCACCGCCCTGCGCAATCGTACGCAAGGTCCCGCAACGACGCTTCATGGTAGACATAGCGCTGCTCACGACAGGCCAGGGACCTTTCACGACGGGCGTTGCGCCGTTCTCGAGAAGCATACGATCGTTCACGATGGCCATTGCGACTACACCACGACGTTGACGAGTTTACCCGGCACGATGATCACTTTGCGGATAGCGGCTTCACCGATAAATTTCTGCACATGGGAATCTGCGAGCGCTGCCGCGCGCACAGTGCCCTCATCGGCGCCGACGGCCACCGTGATATGGCCGCGCAGCTTGCCGTTGACCTGCACCACCATGGCGATCGACGAGGTTTGCAAAGCGCCGGCATCGACCGGCATCCAAGACTCATCGATGAGCGCCGTTGTATGCCCCAAAGCGCGCCACAGGGCATGAGTCACATGCGGAATGATGGGAGAGAGTCCGAGCACCGCGATCTCCAAGGCTTCGTGCATCACGGCGCGATCCTGCCGAGAGCTTTGCGAAAACTTCGCCAGCGCGTTCAACAGCTCCATGGCCGCCGCTATCGCCGTATTGAAGGTACGGCGGCGTCCGATATCGTCGGTGATCTTCGCCAGGGTGTGATGCGCCTGCCTGCGGATCGCCCGCTGTTCGTCGGTCAGGGCAGATTTGTCGAGTGTCGAGGGCGCACCCTGAGTCACATGATCATGCACGGCCTTCCACAGGCGTTTGATGAATCGATAGGCGCCTTGCACGCCTTCGTCCGACCACTCCAGGGTTTGCTCGGGGGGCGCGGCGAACATGGTGAACAAACGCGCAGTGTCCGCGCCGAACTCATCCACCAGCGCCTGCGGGTCGACGCCGTTGTTCTTCGACTTGGACATGGTGACCACGCCGCCCGATTCGACCTCTTTGCCGTCGCAGCGCAGTACCGTCACGCGACGCTGCGCCCCCTGATCCAGAGTGACCTCGACGTCGGCCGGGTTGAAATACTCCACGCGCCCCGATTCCGGCCTGCGGAAAAACACTTCGTTCAGCACCATGCCTTGGGTAAACAGATTCGCGAAAGGCTCTTTGAATGCCACCGAACCCAACTCATTCATCACCCGGGTCCAAAAGCGTGAGTACAACAAGTGCAATATCGCGTGCTCGATGCCACCGATGTATTGGTCCACCGGCAACCAGTACTGAACCCGGGAATCCAGCATGGCGCGATGATTGTCGGGACACGCAAAGCGCAAGAAATACCAAGAGGAATCCACGAAGGTATCCATGGTGTCGGTCTCGCGCCGCGCGGCCGCGCCGCATCGCGGACAGGGAACCTCGAGGAAGGCCGCGTCCTTGAGCAGCGGATTGCCGCTGCCGTCGGGCACGAGATCCACCGGCAACACCACCGGCAGCTGCTCATCGGGCACGGGCACGGTGCCGCAGGTGCCGCAATGAATAACCGGAATCGGACAGCCCCAGTAGCGCTGCCGCGAGATCCCCCAATCGCGCAGCCGCCACGTGGTGCGCTTCTCGCCCAAATTCAAGCGGCTCAGGTCCGCCGCGATGGAATCGACGGCTGTTTGAAACTCCAAACCGTCGTACGCCCCCGAATTGATGCAGCGGCCATGCTCGGCATACCAGGGCGCCCATTGCTGCAAGGAATATTCTCGGCCCAGCAAATCGATGACGGGTTTGATCGGCAGGTGATATTTTTTAGCGAATTCAAAATCTCGCTCATCATGGGCGGGCACGCCCATGACCGCGCCGTCGCCGTAGCTCATGAGCACATAATTGCCCACCCAAACAGGCACAGCCTCGCCGCTGATGGGGTGGCGCACCATCAAACCGGCGGGCATGCCTTTTTTCTCTTGGGTGGCGAGTTCCGACTCGATCGCCGGTCCGCGCTTACATTCCTCGATGAAGGCCGCCAGTTTGGGATGATTGCGTGCCGCATGAGCCGCCAACGGGTGCTCCGCCGCCACCGCGCAGAAGGTCACGCCCATGAGCGTATCCACCCGCGTGGTAAAGGCATGCAATACACCGGCCCCTAGGCCTGCGATGTCGTAGGGAAATCCCAGCCGTACGCCCACGCTCTTGCCGATCCAATTGGCCTGCATGGCGCGCACGCGCTCCGGCCATCCCGGCATATTCCCCAAGGCATCGAGCAAATCCTCGGCATAGGCCGTGATCTTGAGGTAGTACATGGGGATTTCGCGTTTTTCGACCAGCGCGCCGGTACGCCAGCCGCGGCCGTCGATCACCTGCTCATTGGCCAGCACGGTTTTATCGACGGGATCCCAATTGACGACCCCCGTCTTCTGGTAGGCAATCCCCTTCTCCAACATGCGCAGGAACAACCACTGATTCCAGCGGTAGTACTCCGGAAGGCAGGTTGCGAGCTCGCGGCTCCAATCTAGGGCGAACCCTAAGGACTTGAGCTGGCCTTTCATGTAGGCGATATTGTCCAAAGTCCACTTCGCTGGCGGCACGCCATTCGCCATGGCCGCATTCTCAGCGGGCAAACCGAAGGCATCCCACCCCATAGGTTGCAGAACGTTTCTGCCGTTCATGCGCATGAAGCGCGCCAGCACGTCGCCGATGGTGTAGTTGCGGACATGCCCCATGTGCAAGCGGCCGCTTGGATAGGGGAACATGGACAGGCAATAATACTTCTCGCGACCGCTGTCTTCCTTGGCCTCGAAGCAGCGTCTCTGATCCCAAAATTGCTGGGCTTCCGCCTCTACAGCGGCGGGTTCGTATCTTTCTTGCATGATTGGGTCTCAGAATACCCGACAGCCCCGTGGCCGTGAACTCAATTGACCTCGGATTAAGTATGCTTAAGCTCAATTTCTACGGCGCTTTCGGGCTCGTTACGGTAAGCGGCTGCCTCTGGTTCCTGGCGGTGACGCCCTTCGATTTCTCCGCGTTCGCCTGGGTCGCGGCGGTCCCGATGCTGCTTGCGGTGGAGCGGACGCCCAAGCTCAAGCAGGCGCTGTTTCTGGGCTGGTGGGCCGGAGTCGTGGAGACGGCGGGCGGCTTTTACTGGCTGATCGATGTGATGCAGCGCTTCGCGAACTTCCCCTGGTGGGCTGCAATCCTGGTATTACTGTTGTTTTGTGCGGCGCGCGCCGTCATTTTCCTGCTGTTTACCGCCATCGTCTGGGGCATTCGCCGGCGGTGCCGTGTACCCATGACCGTGCTCGCACCCTTAGGTTTGGTCAGCTGCGAGCTTCTGGTGCCGCAGTTGTTTCCCTGCGGCCAGTGGATCTCCCAGGCCTGGCACCCGCTGGTCATCCAAGTCGCCGAACTCACCGGCCCGCTGGGCGTTACCGCCCTGCTGATGCTGGTCAACGGCGCGCTCTATGATTTGATTGTGGACGGCCGCGCCGCCCGCTATCCCGCATTGGCGGCGGCGGCGCTGCTGGCCGCGGCCCTGATCTTCGGCGCGGTGCGCATGCGCCAGACGGATGACCTCATCGCCCGGGCGCCGCACTTGAAGATCGGACTGGTGCAACCGAATTTTGCCTACCCGGCGAATGGTGAGCTCTCTCGTGACGAGGCCATTCGCCAGTTGACCACACTGCAATCGCAGTCCGCTCGCCTTCAACAAGCTGGCGCGCAACTGATTGTGTGGAGTGAGGGCAGCTATCCTGCGACCCTGCCGCGGGATTTCACCGCCGACTTTCCGTCTGAGTCCTTGGGGATGATTCGCCGCGGGTTCGATGTGCCCGTGGCCATCGGTGCCGACATGTATGATCCCGCGCGCGAGGAGGCATTCAACTCGGCCGTTTTTCTCGACGGCGACGGACGAGTAGCGGGGCGCTACGACAAGGCGCGGCTGCTGGCATTCGGCGAATACATTCCCGGCGTCGACTACTTTCCGTGGCTGCGCAAGCTCTTGCCGGCCGGCACCGGCCGATTCACCGCGGGCAAGGGGCCCGGGGTGGTGACTTTGCAGCAACCCGGTGGTGAAGTATGGAAACTCGGCCCAGTGATTTGCTACGAAGACATTTTGCAGGAATATTTGCGCGACGTCGGGCAGCTGCACCCCAACCTTCTGGTCAATCTGACCGTCGACTCTTGGTACGGCGCCGCCACCGAACCCTGGGAACACTTGGCGCTGGCAGTGTTCGCCGCGGTCGAGCTTCGCGTGAGCATGGTGCGCGCCGTCAATTCCGGTGTTTCCGCGCTCATCGATCCGAACGGCCGCGTGCTGCGGAAAACCTACGCCAACGACCCCTATCGCGACCCGCGCGGCGCAGACGGTGTCGTGGTCAGTGCTCCAAGAATGCAGAGTGGTCACACCGTGTACGTCGCGGTCGGCAATCTGTTCGCCTACCTGTGCATGGCAGCCACGCTGATTCTTATCGGCGTCGCCACGAAAACTGAGTGGGCGGGTACCGATGGGGTCCGCCGACACCCCCGAGCGCAATTCATCAATAACCCAATGGCAGGTTTTGTTCAGTAGTTCTATAGTCTCATCGTAGTCACCGAAGCCCGTGCCACGCCTTGCCTTCACGAGGTATCCCATGGTCAGCCTGCAGATAAACGGCGAAGTTCGAACGGTCGACGCTCCGCCCGACATGCCCTTGCTCTGGGTGCTGCGCGACATCTTGGGACTTACCGGCACTAAGTTCGGGTGCGGCATAGCGCAATGTGGCGCCTGTACCGTGCATGTGAATGGCGCACCGGTACGCTCCTGCCTTTTACCCATAGGGTCGGTCGGCGACCGCGCCGTCACGACCATCGAAGGCATAGGCGCCTCCGCCGTCGGGGCCCGGGTGCAGAAGGCATGGCTGGACCTCGAGGTCGTGCAATGCGGCTACTGCCAGTCCGGGCAGATCATGTCGGCGACGGCTTTGCTCAACTCCACTGCGCATCCCGAAGATTCCGACATCGATGCGGCCATGGCGGGAAACATTTGCCGGTGCGGCACTTACGTACGCATCCGTGCGGCGATCAAACATGCTGCGCAAACCTAACCTTCTGCGGCGGGATTGCGCCATGTACGTTTCGGCCAGCCAAGAAGCCACTCCCACGCTAGCTGCCGCGCTGACGAGACGCGGATTTCTTCAGGCTGGGCTGGCCGCGGGCGGCGCCTTGGTGGTGGGCTTTCAGCTGCCCTTGGCCCAGAGCGCTCAGCCCGAGAAGCCGGGGTTCGCCCCCAATGCCTTCATTCGCATCGACGTGCACGGCAAGGTCACGCTCATCATGCCGCAGGTCGAAATGGGCCAAGGCATTTACACGGCCATTGCCATGATCTTGGCCGAAGAACTCGACGCAGATTTCAGCCAGGTGGCGCTCGAAGCGGCGCCGCCAAACGACAAGCTGTATGGCAATCCCATTTTTGGCATACAAGTCACCGGCAATTCCAATTCAGTGCGATCGTTCTGGCTGCCCTTGCGCAAAGCGGCCGCGGGGGCGCGCGCCGTGCTGGTTCAAGCCGCCGCGCAGCAGTGGAAGGTGGAGCCCGACGGTATTCGCACCGAGAATGGCCAGGCCATCTACGACGCCGACGCTCGCCGCATCGACTATGGCGCACTGGTCGACCGCGCCCGGGAACTGACCCCGCCGAAGGACCCGCAACTCAAGGACGTGAAAGATTTCAAGCTTATCGGCAACCCGCTCAAGCGGATGGACACCCCCGACAAGGTCAACGGCAAAACGGTCTACGGGATCGATGTGATGCCTCCCGGCGTGAAGTTCGCCACTCTGGCCGCCTGCCCGGTCTTCGGCGGCACAGTGGAGCGGGTCGATGACGCCAAGGCAAGAGCCCTTCCGGGGGTCCGTCAGGTCATCGTGCTGAAGGACTTTGTGGCCGTGGTCGGCGATCACATGTGGGCGGCCAAACAGGGCCTCGCCGCGCTCAACATCACTTGGAACGAGGGATCAAATTCGGCGATTTCCTCCGACGACGTCTGGAAAAAACTGCGTGCCGCCAGCGATAAGGAAGGAGCGGTCGCCAATTCCGTGGGCGATGCTGCCAAGGCCTTGACCCAGGGTGACAAGCTGGAGGCCGCCTACGAAATGCCCTTCCTGGCGCACGCTACCATGGAGCCGATGAACTGTACCGTGCATGTCACGCCCACGAGTTGTGAGGTCTGGGTGGGTTCCCAGGTACTCTCCAGGGTCCAGGCCACTGCGGCACGAGTCACCGGGCTGCCGCTGGACAAAGTCACCACACATAACCTCCTCATCGGCGGCGGCTTCGGCCGCAGACTCGAGGTGGACATGGTCGATTCGGCTGTGCAAATCGCCCAACAGGTGGATGGGCCGGTCAAGGTGGTCTGGACGCGAGAAGAGGACATTCAGCACGACCTCTACCGGCCCGTGTATCGAGATGCATTGTCCGCCACCGTTGCAAACGGACGTATCGTCGCCTGGAAGCACCGTATCACGGGCTCGTCGGTCATCGCGCGTTGGCTGCCGCCGGCCTTTCAAAAAGGCATCGACATCGATGCCATCGACAGCGCCGCCGACATTCCCTACGACATCCCCAATCTACGCGTGGAGTACGTGCGCGCTGAGCCGCCGGCCGTGCCGACGGGTTTCTGGCGCGGCGTAGGCCCCAACAACAATGTGTTCGCTATCGAAAGTTTCATGGACGAGCTGGCGAAGAAATCCAACAAGGACCCGGTCAACTTCCGGCGCGACATGCTCGACAAATCGCCGCGCCTCAAGGCGGCGCTCGAGCTCGCGGCAGTCAAGGCCGGGTGGGGGAATCCCCTGCCCGCGCGCACCGGCCGCGGCATCGCCTTGCAAGTCGCTTTCGGCAGCTTCATTGCGACGGTGGCGGAGGCCGAGGTCGACGCGAGCGGTGAAGTGCGCGTACACCGACTCGTCTCAGCCGTGGACACCGGCATCGTGGTCAATCCGGACACCGTGGTGGCGCAACTGCAAGGCGGCCTGATATTCGGGCTTACCGCCGCTCTGTACGGTAAAATCACCATAGCCAAGGGACGCGTCCAGCAGAGCAATTTCAATGACTACCGTATGCTGCGAATAAACGAGACTCCACAGATCGAGGTGCACTTGATCAAGAGCGGCGAAGCCCCAGGCGGCATCGGCGAAACCGGCGCCACCGCCGCGCCGCCGGCCCTCGGCAACGCCATATTCGCCGCGACCGGAATTCGTCTGCGTCGACTGCCCATAGACCGAGATGTTCTGTCCGGGAAAAAACCATCATGAACGACTCCTCACCCACCGGCCGCGCCGGGCGTTACACCCTGATCGGCATCGTCGCCATCCTCGCCGTGGTTCTCATCGGCTTACTCTGGATGGGAGTGCTTGCACCCCACCCAATGGATTTCGCGGGCGGGACGCGCGTAGCCTTGACCGAGTACCACGCACAGGACCCCACGGGGGTTCCGGCTGAGCTCAAGAGCGCAAGCCTCATCGAGCAAGGTGAATACCTGGCGCGCGCCGCGGATTGCGCCGCCTGCCACACAGCCGACGGCGGAGTGCCGTTCGCCGGGGGACGCGCCTTCGTACTGCCCTTCGGCACCCTGTATTCGACCAACATCACTCCCGACAAGGAAACCGGCATCGGCAATTACAGCGACGCCAATTTCTTGGAAGCCGTTCACAAGGGGATAGGCCGCGACCATACGAGGCTCTATCCGGCGATGCCCTTCGCCAGCTATACCTACATGACCACTGCCGATGCGGCCGCGATCAAGGCCTACCTTTTCAGCTTGGCGCCTGTACACGCGCCGGCGCCGCAGAACACGTTGAGCTTTCCGTTCAATCAGCGCTCACTGATGGGAGTGTGGGCCCTGCTGTTCAATCCGGACAAGCGTTTTGAACCGCGCACCGAGCGCGATCCGCAATGGAATCGCGGCGCCTACCTGGTGGAAGCCATGGCGCACTGTGGCGAATGCCACACACCGCGCAATCTAATGCAGGCGCTCAACAACCGCGAAAAATTCGCGGGCGCAGTGCAAGCTGGCTGGCGCGCCTACAACATCACCTCCGACCCCAAGAGCGGCATCGGCGCCTGGAGTGAAGCTGCCCTTGCACAATATCTTGCGACGGGCCACGCGGACGGCCGAGGCGCCGCGACGGGACCCATGGGTGAAGCCGTCGACAACAGCCTGCAATATATGACTCAGACTGAC
This sequence comes from Gammaproteobacteria bacterium, assembly GCA_025357835.1. Classification (GTDB taxonomy): domain Bacteria; phylum Pseudomonadota; class Gammaproteobacteria; order Steroidobacterales; family Steroidobacteraceae; genus Bog-1198. The sequence goes on along the minus strand of JANYLM010000121.1, from coordinate 14,662 downwards.
ATCGCGGCCATGGTGACCTATGTACGTTCGGTATCGGGGATCGCAAGCTCCGACTTGCCCGAGCCCAAGGCTAGCCCTGCGCCCGCGTCACACGCGGAAGGCGTCGCCGCCAATTCCGACCCTCGCGGCAAGGCCGTGTATGCAGGCGCGTGCGCGAGCTGCCACGATTGGACTGGAGTCAGCCCAGTGATCCCCTCCGCGACGCTCACCGGCGTGCGCTCGGTGAACGACCCCACGGCCACCAATGTCGTACAGGTTATATTGTCGGGCTCACACAGGCAGGCTGCGGATACCCGGGCCACCATGCCGGCCTTCGGCAGCGCCTATTCCGACGAGGAAATCGCCAGCCTCGCCAATTACGTCACGGCCCGATTCGGCGCGCAACCATCGGCGGTGTCGGCACAGAACATCGCGGCGCTTCGTGCCCAGAATTAAAGACCCCGCGACCAAATTTGCAAGCTATTGGGCCGATTCATCCTTCAGTGACTTGAATACCCGGCCGTCTTTCATTACGAAGCGCACGGCCGCGAGTGCTTTGACATCCGCGAGCGGATCGCCGGCCACGGCGATCAAATCCGCATAGGCTCCGGGCGCGACCACTCCGATCTCGCCGCGCTTGCCAAGCAGTTCGGCCGCGCGTGAGGTGGCGGATTGAATGGCTTGCATGGGCGTCATACCGAATTGCACTTCGCGCGAAAACTCTTCGGCAATGGGTTCGGACCACTTGAATCCGCCCACGTCCGTGCCGAACGCGATCTTGACCCCGGCGTGCAGCGCCTTGCTGAACGACACTCCATGCAATGCCACGCGCTTGCGGTCGCGCTTGCCGGAGTCAGTGTCTGCGGAATCCCAGTCGGTGTAGTACACCTGCAGCGTGGGCACATACCACGTACCCTGCCTGATCATTTGTGCGATCTGCACGTCGTTGAGCTCCAAACCGTGCTCGATCGAATCGCAACCGCCGTCGAGCGCGCGCTGCAGACCCGGCCCGTTGTAGGCATGGCAGGCCACTTTTCGGGCCCAGCCGTGCGTCTCGTCCACGATGGCCTTCAATTCGTCGACGGTGAGCGTCGGCTGCGATACCAGGGCTCCCTGCGCGTCGAGCCAGGATCGATGAGTCATGTACACCTTGATCCAATCGGCGCCCTTGTCCAATTGCTCGCGCGCGGCCTTGCGGGCTTCGACGGGCCCGTCGATCAGCTGTGAACCCTTGGGTACGGTGATCTCGGGCGCGTAGCCCTCGAGGGGATAGCCTCCGGTCGACGAAATCGACAGGGTCGACACCCACATTCGTGGGCCGGGTATGAGTCCTTCGTTGATAGCTTGCTTGATGCCGACATCGCCGTATCCGGCGCCCTCGGTCTCCATGTCTCGAATGCTGGTGAAGCCCTGCTCCAGCGCCCGGCGCGCCGACACCACGGCTCGCACGACGCGGTAGGAGGCCGGAAACTTCAGCAATTGCACATCGTAGCCGCCCGCCGCCGGATCCTCACCCTGAAGAAAAATATGCGTGTGCGTGTCGATGAGCCCCGGCAACAGCGTCGCCGCGCCCAAATCGACCACCTGCGCCGCGGCCGGCAAGGCCTGGGAATTCGCAGGACGAACCGCAATGATGCGATTGCCGCGTATCACGACCTCCATGTTGCTGCGTGGCTTGTCGGCGGTGCCGTCGATGAGCCATTGCGCGCGAACCACGAGAGTCCCCGTGTCGGGCACGCTCGCCGCGGTGTGATTTGCGTCCTGAGCAATTCCCGCGCGCGCGCACAGCATCATCCCTAAGCCTAGGAAAATCATTCTATTCATCGGTAGTGCTCAACCAAATTGAAAGCCGGAGATCTGTTTGCCGCCGATAGACTCGCCGAAGCTGCGAAATCCGCGCTCGCCTTGGGCTGCACCGGCGGCCACCATCAGCGGCATTAGATGCTCCTCGCGCGGGTGCGAGGCCGCACCCCCCGGCGCTTCGCGCCATTTTGTCAGCAGGTGATTCCGAAGCGCGGCATCTTGCGCGGCATTTCCCAGCCAGGCATCGAAGGCGGCTGCGGCGGACTCGCCTCGACCTGAAAACATATCGGCCAAATTGTGATAGCTCATGCCGCTGCCTACGATCAGAACACCTTGATCGCGCAACGGGGCCAGAGCGTTCCCCAAAGCCAGATGCAGAGCAGGGTCGAGGCCGGCCTGCAGCGAGAGCTGCAGGATGGGCACATCAGCATTCGGATAGATGAGGAGAAAGGGCACGAACACGCCGTGATCCAAGCCTCTCTTGGATTCCACATCGCTGTCGAATCCGGCGTCGCCGAGCAACCTGCGCACGCGTGCGGCGAGATCGGGGGCGCCCGCCGCGGGATATTTCAACTTGTAGGTGTGTTCGGGAAAACCGTAGTAGTCAAACAGCAGGCCGGGCTTGGCGGCGACATTCAACGTGGGCAGTGGATTTTCCCAATGACCCGATATCACCAACACCGCTTTGGGTCTGACGCCCAGCGAGGCGTCGATGCCCCGCAGATAGGCTGCCAACCCATCCCACATGTGCGGCGACGCAGCCGGCGGATCCATGAAAAAACAGGGACCTCCGCCATGCGGGATGAACAAAGTCGGCAATCTTTTGATGGTGTTCACAGTAAAGTCTTCCGGTCTAAGAGCCTAGCCGGGTGACCTGTGAACGTCAATTGAGAGCCGTTTGCGTCCTCTCCTACGCTACGGCGTTACGCGTTGAGGTTAACGTTGGGAGTCGGCGCGCCGTTGACCGGCATGTTCCGCGACGAGTTGTTTACGTAATTCTGCAGCAGATTGCTGGCGAACTGCGGCGATAGCGTCGCCGCACCCGCCGTGGAGGTGGCGGCACCGGCCGCGCCGTTCGCCGCGGTAGCATCGGGTGTCGCGGTGGCCGCAGGCGTAGCCGCGGTCAATTGCACACCAATCACTTGCTCCAGCGATCTCAGCAGTCTGCTGAATAGATTCTGCGCGGTACCCGCCGCGACTTGCCCCGCGGTGTCACCGGCGGAACCATCCGCGGATTCCACAAGCGAGGCTTTTTTATGGCTGTGCGGATGGAGATTGAGGGCGGGGAGCGCCGCTGCAGCGGAGCTCAAATTTGCGATTGCCGACATAGGAGTTTCCTTGATTGAAGCGTGGCGCTGTTATTCCCGAAGGTGTATCCGAGTACGAGGATTCGAGCGGCAAGGAGTTGCCGCGTGCCGCCGCAATAGTGGCCGTGCATTGCCGCCCGCGCGGCACTTCGGCCGCATCGCGTCTCGCCAATATGAAGAAAGTACGGCATGGCTTGGCTCCGTTGCGCTTGAATCCTTTTTAAGGGGCAGCGCCCGCCGCCGCCCTTTCTGATTTCACTGCAGGTTCTATGCCAAATAACCGTCAAACGTCAGCACCACCGCCTGGGCGGGTGTGGGTGGTCCACGCGCCCCTCGAATGAGATGATGGCCGTAGAAGTCGTGCCCTCCCTTTTACTCTAGGAATTTGCATGTCAAGCGGGCCTGAACTTAGGGTGGCTACGGATGGGCCTACGGCGAGCGTTGCAACCCGATCGTTGCGATTGCGGCAGACAACTACCGTCCTTTTGTTGTTCGGCGGCTATGCTGCACTGTATTTCTGTCGCGCCGACCTGTCGGTTGCAACACCGCTTCTCATCGATGAACTGGGGCGTCACGGTGTCAGCCATGGCGAAGCCATGGTTCGCATGGGTTCGATTGCGTCCTTAGGGGTGCTGGCCTACGCGCTCGGCAAGCTCTTCCTGACTGGATTGGGCGACTTCTGGGGCGGCCGGATTAGCTTTCTCATCGGCTTGAGCGGGGCGACTGTCTTCACGCTGATGTTTGCCTCTGGATTGAGCCTGCCGCTGTTCAGCATTGCGTGGCTAGGCAACCGCCTGACGCAATCGCTGGCGTGGGCGGGGCTGCTCAAAGTGTCAGGGAAGTGGTTCGACTACTCGTCCTACGGAATGATCATCGGCATATTGAGCATCAGTTACCTCGTCGGCGATGCGGTGGCGCGGCAGTGGATGGGAATGCTCATCGAACATGGCTTCGGCTGGCGCACACTATTTTATTTCGCCGGCGCGGTGGGCGGACTCTTCTTGGTCGTCAATTTCCTCTTTCTGCGAGAGTCCCGCGTAGACGCCGGGTATACCGAGGCAAAGCCCAATCCGCTCAATTTGTTTCCCGGTTCGGAGTTGCGGCCGCAAAGCGTGGGCCAGCTAATGCTGCCTCTGCTTCGCAGCCGCGCGTTTCTGCTGGTGTGCCTGCTGTCCCTGGGCTGCACCATAGTCCGCGAGACATTCAATATCTGGACGCCGGTGTATTTGCGCGACTACTTAAGCTACAGCACCAGCAACGCGGCCCGTATGAGCGCAATCTTTCCGGCCGTCGGCGCTGTATCCGTGCTGGCCACAGGCTGGCTTAGCGACCGTCTCGGCGTGAACGGGCGCTCGCTGATTCTGTTCGTTGGGCTGGGTGCCACGGCCGCGGCCCTCCTCGTCTTGATGACCATGCCCTCCAGCGCGACCGGGTCGCTGCTGCCTCTGCTCGCCATCGGCACCATCGCCTTCTGCCTGCTCGGACCGTATTCGTATCTTGGCGGCGCCTTCGCTCTCGATTTCGGCGGCAAACAGGCGGGCGCCGCCTCGTCCGGCATCATCGACGGAGTCGGATACCTAGGTGCTGTAGTTGCAGGGGACAGCATCGCCCGGGTCTCGGTGTCCTTCGGCTGGCAAGGCGTCTTCGTCGCCCTGGCGGTCGTCAGCGCCCTGGCGTCGCTCGGCGCAGGTTGTCTATACTTCTTGAGCTCGAAAGCTGCCGCAAGAGGAAAACATTTGCCTTGAATCATGTTTCCGAAGTGAAGCGCCTCTGGTCGCTGCCCGACCTGCTCAGCATTGAATGGTCCGACGGGACTTTGAGCGAATTCGCAAGTCTGTGGCTGCGCGACAATCTGCGCGAGGACCGAGATCCTCACAGTGGACAGCGGCTCATCGATATCGCAGATTTGCCTGAGGACCCTAAGATTCGCTCGGCGGCGGCCCACAACGGCAGAGTGAGCGTTGAATGGGAAGCCGAGGCGCGGCCGGCGTCGTTCGACGTGGAGTGGTTGCATACATTCGCATCGAGCCATTCGGGTCGACCACCGCAGTTCACGCCCAAACACTGGCTCAAGGCGGCAGGGCTGGATGCCGCACGTGATTTCGCGTGGGCCACATTCTCCGCGGCGCGGGACCATAGGTCCCAGCGCGCCCGCTGGCTGGGGCGGCTATTGCAAGACGGTATTGCCTTCCTTAGCCATGTGCCATCCAACGACGCCGGCATCCTCGAGGCCGCGACGTTGGTGGGACGAGTTTCGGAAACCAACTACGGGTTGGTCTACGACGTTCTGTCGGTACCGCAACCGGAAAACCTGGCGTATTCCGACTTAGGGCTAGGGTTACACACGGACAATCCTTATCGCGAACCGGTGCCGGGGTTTCAGGTGCTGCATGCTTTGATCGCGTCTCCGGACGGCGGCGAGAGCCTGTTCGGCGACGGCTTCGCCATTGCCGAAGAATTACGAACGGCTCATCCCGACGCCTTCGAGGTTCTGACACGGACTGCGGTGCCTTTTTTGTACCGCTCCAAGGATGCGGAACTGTACGCCGAGAGACCGTTGATCCAGTTGTTCTGTGACGGCGAAGTGAGCGCCGTGCACTACAATAGCCGCTCGATCGCGCCGCTGCGTCTCGCCGCCCGCGATGCGGCGCCGTTCTACCGCGCCTATCGGCGCTTCGCGAATCTGCTGCGCGACTCGCGCTTTCATTTGCAATTCAGGCTGCGCGACGGCGATCTCGTGGTATTCGACAATCAACGCACTTTGCACGGCCGCACGGCATTTTCTTCGGCTCGGCATCCCCGGCACTTGCGCGGCTGCTACCTAACTCGCGACAGCGTGTGCTCCGAAGCCACCCTGCTGTGGCGCGAATTCAACCCAGAAAATTACTTATGAACGTCGCGGACGAAATTCTCGCCATTTTTCAACAGCACGGCTCGGGCGCCTATTTCGGTGAGAGCGTCTCTATGACAGAGCATGCACTACAGGCCGCCTACTTCGCGCAAATCGCCGGCGCGCCGTCGTCGCTGGTCGTAGCCGCCCTGTTGCATGACATCGGGCACTTGGTCGAAGACGTTCCGAGTGATATCGCCGACTGGACCGTGGACGCTCATCATGAGCAGGTAGGCAGCCACTGGCTCGCTCAGCGCTTTCCTTCGGACGTGTCGGAGCCGGTGCGTCTGCACGTTCCCGCCAAGCGCTATTTATTGGCCACCGATGCCAAGTATTTCGCCAAGTTGAGCCCAGCGTCGGTCATCACCCTGGAGCTGCAAGGCGGCCCTATGGCGGCGTACGAGGTGGCTAAGTTCGAGACCGAGCGTTTTCACCAGGAAGCCGTGCGGGTTCGGCAATGGGACGACCAGGGAAAAGTCACCGGATTGAAAACCCCGAGCGTGGGCGATTATCGCGCGCTGATCGAGACCTGGGCGACGAGTACGCGCCCTCCCCCATGACATAGGCGGCAATCGGCCTTACTGCCGGCGCCCTTCCACTGTGCCTCCGAGTGACCGTCGAACCGCCCGAACCGCATCGCGCCGGGCGAACCGACTGCCGAATTCCCTTTCGTGCAGTCGGTTCGCCCTAATCCCTGGGGTGGGTTGGTTGTCTTAACCGATACTCCCGCGCTCTTGGCGGGCGACATCGAAGATAGCACTGGAACATTGCGACGAGATGGCGGGGATAGTGTTTTTATATAGCCGAGGATTGATCGTGGGCACAATTCATTCTGGCCACAAGAGCGGATCAGCGGCCACAAATCGACTCCAAGTTCGTGCCGCTTACTCTGCGCCTTAGAGTACTTGACGCAGCACAGTTTGCTCCCTTAAGCTGAATTCATGCACAAACCAAGCGCGGCATTTCACAGCCACTCCGAAGCTCCGGCTGCTATCGAGAGCCGTGCGCTCGGCACCCTAGCCTATATACGCGCATCCATAGAATCGTCGAGCTCGATGTATGTACCTGGCATGGCCGGTATTGTCATGGGCATCATCGGCATCTTGGCCGCCATCGGGGTGTCGCTGCCTCGCTGGGCGCCTCATTGGCTGGGGATTTGGCTGCTCGCCGCGGCCGTTGCACTGCTGCTCGGCGGGGCCTTGGTAGCACGCCAGATCGCTCAACGCGGGCACACCCGCTACCTGGGTCCGGCCAGAAAGTTTCTGCTGTGTCTATGTCCCGCGTTGCTCGCCGGCGCCGTGCTGACCTGGGTCCTGTTGACCGCCGGCATGACCCGCGTCATTCCGGGTATGTGGCTGCTTCTCTACGGCTGTGCGGTACTCTCGGCGAGCACGGCAACCATAACCGGGATCGCGCGACTCATCGGCATCATGGGGGCATTGTTTGTCGTTCTCGGATCGATGACATTCGCGTTGCCCGCGGTGATGCATACCTTGATGCTCGGCTTAGGGTTCGGCGCCTTGCATATCGTCTTCGGCATCTTGATCGGACGTTTGACCCATGGCTGGTAAATCCAGCGCGGTCAAGCGCAGCGAATTGGCCGCGCCGGCCTCCGGCAAGGCGCCGGCAAAACCAGCGGCGGTACCTCGCTCGCCGCATGGGAACGAAGGTGCGGAGTTCGATCGAATGATCTACGAGCGCGTGCGCCTCGGCATCATGAGCGCACTCGCCATGAACGAGCAGCTAACCTTCAACGAACTCAAGTCGTTGTTCGACGTCAGCGACGGCAATCTAAGCGCGCATGCGCGCAAACTAGAAGAAGCCGGCTACGTCGTGTGCACCAAATCCTTCGAGGGCCGCAGGCCAAAATCCGAATACCGCATTACGCCTGTCGGCAAGAAGGCGTTGCTGCGCTACCTCGAGCACATCGAGGCGGTGATCAAGGCGACGCGGCGAGCTTAGGCCTGTGCACATCGCAATCATCATGGACGGCAATGGACGCTGGGCCACCCAACGCGGCCTGCCGCGAACTGCCGGCCATATCGAAGGTGCCAAGGCGGTGCGAGCCGCCGTCGAGATGGCCGCGCGCACCGACGTCAAGATACTCACTCTGTACGCGTTTTCCTCGGCCAATTGGGCGCGGCCACCGGCGGAGATCGCGGCACTGATGCGCCTGTTCGGCCAGTACCTGTTCACCGAGACACGCCGCTGTGTCGAGCAATCGATCCGAATCAATGTGATCGGCCGCCGCGATCGCCTCAGCGAGAACCTGCTCCGATCCATCGAGCAAAGCGAGCGGTCGAGCGCCGCGGGCTCGGGAATGCTGCTGCGCATCGCGGTCGACTATTCCTCGCAACACAGCATCGTACAGGCCGCAAAGCGGGTCGGTGGCGGTACGGAGCTCAGCGCCGAGGACTTTCACCGCTTGCTGCATGAAGTCGATCATTGCGCGTATCCCGCAAGCGCGGTCGACCTGCTGATCCGCACCGGCAGCGAGCGGCGCCTCAGCGACTTTCTGCTCTGGGAATGCGCGTTCGCGGAGCTTCACTTCAGCGATTGCCTTTGGCCGGACTTCGACGAGCAGCGTTTTCGATGCGCGCTCGAGGACTATGGCGGCAGGCAAAGGCGCTTCGGCGGCCTCAGCGCCAAGACGTTCTAGATCCGCCGATCTACGGCGCTTAGAATTTCCCCGTGGAATCCAGCAGCTTAGCCGCACGCATCCGTGATCGTCAGGCCGGCCATGCGATTGCCTAAACTCCCTGTCGCCGGCGCCGTACCGCAATCGCCAGCAGCAGGCCGGCGCACACGACGACGGGATAATTTCCGAGGCGAGCATAGGGAGTAAGACCCGTCATGGGCTGCACTTCAGCGCGCAGCACGGCCTTTTGAAACTGCGGCAGGCGTGCCACGATTTCGCCATGCGGTCCGATTGCGGCCGTGATGCCGTCGTTCGCAGCACGCACTAGGTAGCGACCGGCCTCGAGCGCGCGCATGCGGGCGATCTGCAGATGCTGGTGCGGCGCTGTGGAATCGCCGTACCAGGCGTTATTGGTGACGTTGATGAGCAAAGTCGCATCGCGCAGAATCTGTAGTTGTTGGCTGCCGAAGGCATCCTCGTAGCAGATCGTGAGGCCGAGCTTCTGGCCGGCGGCACTCAAGGTCGGCTGATGCTCACCGCCTGCCGTGATGTCATCATACGGCAGACTCATCAGACGCATCCAGGAGCGCACGAACGCAGGCACCGGGAAGTACTCGCCGAAGGGCACCAAGTGCCGCTTGAAGTACCAGCCGCCCCCGGCATCGCTCAGAACCAATAGCCCGTTGTGGTATTGCTTAGGTGTAGGCTGATAGCTCACGAGGCCAATCGCAAAGTCAGCGCCATGCGCGCGGCCCAGCTCCTGTAGGCGCCGCAAATAATCGGGTATGTCATTCGCCAGCACCGGCAGTGCGGCCTCCGGCCAGACGATGAGGCGAGCGCCCCAAGCCTCCGCCGTGAGCTGCGAGTACCGCGTCATGGTTGCTTCGAGGTTGTTCGCCTGCCACTTCTGGTCCTGCGATACGGCCCCCTGCACAGCGGCAATCGGCAGCGCGGGACCCGCGACGCGCGTCCAGTGGTACCTCCCGAGCAGCGTCGGAATTAGGAACAAGAGCGCGATGGCGCCGACCGCCATCAACCGTCGTGCGGTCGGGACAGCCGGCACGAGTGACACATTGACCGCCACCGCGATGGTGACGACGGCCCACGTTACGCCATAGACTCCGAACAGCGGCGCCCAGCCCTTGAGCGGCGAATCAATCATGGCGTAACCCAGCGACAGCCACGGGAAGCCGCTCAAGGCCCATCCACGCAGCCATTCCAGTAGTACCCAGAGTACCGGCAGCACCAACCAGGCCCGCGTTGCACCGGCTTTGAGCCAAAAGCGATTAGCCAGGTAGCACAGCGCCGCGGAATATATCGACATCAAGGCGATCAGTGCCGCCTGCAATACTAAGGTCAGCCATATGGGCACCAAGCCGAACACGTGCAGACAGGTGTACAACCAGTAAGTACCGAACGCGAATAGGCCGGCGCCGAATGCGGCGCCCGTCCAGCCGGCACGGCGCGGCGGTAGGCTCCGAATCAGCGCAAATAATGCCGCCGGCGCCAGCACGGCGAGCGGCCACCAGCCGAATGGTGCGAAGGCGACATTGAGCGCTGCGCCGGTGCAGAACGCGGCGGCCAGCCTCCACCGGGTCTGCAACTGCAACGCGGCGTCAGCGCCGCGCGCGCTGACGCTCAAGGAGCCGACTCGTCGGCGGCCGGCGGCTCAATTTCGGTTGGCGTAATCACACGCAGTAGATCGATGCGGCGACGATCGGCGCGCAATACGCGAAACTCCATCTCGCCCACATGGATGGTTTCTCCGCGGCGCGGCAACCGTCCGAACTCCTGCATCAACAAGCCGCCGATGGTGTCGTATTCCTCGTCGGAAAACGCGGTTCCAAAATACTGATTGAAGTCGGCGATGGGCGTGAGTGCACGCACGGTGAACTCCTTCGCGCCCTCTTTGCGTATGGTCTGATCATCTTCGACGTCGTGCTCATCGTCGATTTCCCCGACGATTTGCTCGATTACATCCTCGATTGTCACCAATCCGCACACGCCGCCGTATTCATCGACGACAATGGCGATGTGATTGTGGCTGCGGCGAAATTCCTTCAGCAACACGTTGAGCCGCTTGCTCTCGGGGACGAAGACCACCGGACGCATGTACTCGCGAATCTCGAAACTTTCCTCGCCCTCGGCCTGTAAGCGCAGAAGGTCCTTCGCCAGCAATATGCCGAGAATTTGATCGCGGTCTTCGCCGATTACGGGGAAACGCGAATGCCCTGACTCGACCACCAATTCGACCAGCTTGTCGGGTGGCTCGTCGCGCTCGACGAACACCATTTGCGAGCGCGGTACCATGATATCGCGCACCTGCATGTCCGCCACCGCCAACACTCCTTCGAGCATGACCAACGCATCGCCGTCGAACAGGCCGCGCTCGCTGGCCTCGCGCAAATCCTCGATGAGCTCGGCGAGATCGCGCGGCTCACCGGACATCGACTGGGTAAGGCGTTTTAACCAGCGGCCTGTGTTGCCGCCTTGAGGTTGTTCTGACATGGGGGCTTAAGGATACTCGATCAGCGATACGGGTCCGAAAAGCCAAGCCGATCAAGGATTTGAATCTCCTTTGCCGCCATTTTCACGGCATCCGACTCCACTTCGTGATCGAAACCCAGCAGATGCAGCACTCCATGTACCGTCATATGCGCCCAATGCGCCTGGAGAGTTTTGCCTTGGGTTAGCGCCTCCAGCGCCACAACGGGAGCACAGATGACGAGTTCACCGAGAAAATATCGGTCGTCGGGTACGCGCCCGGCTCCTGCAAAGGACAGCACATTGGTCGGCTTGTCCTTGTGCCGGTAGTGCGTGTTCAGGCTGCGGCTGCGCGCCAGCCCCACCACCCGCACGGAGAGCACCACGGAACGCCGCTCAGGCGAGAGTGCCGCGGTGGCCCACTTGGCGAATTGCCGCGAGCTCGGCGCCCACGGTCGCCGCGCCGCGTAGCTCAAATCGAGTTCGAGCCGCCGCGCCACCGGCTTCAACGCCCGTCGTCGGGAGCACTCGCCTCGTAGGCTTGTACGATTCTTTGCACCAGCGGGTGGCGGACCACGTCTCGCGAGCTGAACATGGTGAAGGCAATGCCGCGCACTCCGCGCAGTATGTCGATGACCGTCCGCAGGCCGGACTGCTTGGAATTCGGCAAATCGACTTGAGTGATGTCGCCGGTGACCACGGCCTTGGAGCCGAAGCCGATCCGAGTCAGAAACATCTTCATCTGTTCGTTGGTGGTGTTCTGCGCCTCGTCCAATATGACGAAGGAGTCGTTCAGCGACCGGCCGCGCATGAAGGCCAAGGGCGCGACTTCGATCACATTGCGTTCGATCTGCTTGGCCACCCGCTCGAAGCCCATCATTTCATACAGTGCGTCATACATGGGGCGCAGGTAGGGATCCACTTTTTGGGACAAGTCGCCGGGCAGAAACCCCAAACGCTCGCCCGCTTCCACCGCCGGCCGCACCAACACGATGCGCCTGACCTTTTCCGATTGCAGCGCCTCAACCGCGCAGGCGACGGCAAGATAGGTTTTGCCCGTGCCCGCCGGGCCGATGCCGAAGGTCAGGTCATGGGTGCGGACATTGGTGAGGTATTCGGTTTGATTCGCGCCGCGGGCGCGCACCGTACCACGCGAGGTGTGGACCTTGAGTTCGTCGGAATCCGTATTGGCATCGGTATTGTTGGCATCCATATCCAGTTCCTGCAGGGCAATATGCACGCGTTCGGAATCCACGGGCTCGCGCTGTGCCCGGGCGTACAAGTCCAGCAGCACCGCCTCGGCGCGTTGGGTCGCCGGGGCCAAGCCGATGATCTGAAATCGATTGCCGCGCCGCCTGACTTCGACCCCGAGCCTAGCCTCGATCTGATGCAGATGCTGGTCCAGCGGGCCGCACAATTCCACCAATCGGACATTGTCCGCCGGAGTGAGCAACACGTCGCGAGTCAACGGAACTGAACTCACGGCGTCCCTTCTGCGATGAGACGCCCGCGCAGAGAATTCGGCATAGCCTCGGTAATGATCACATCCGCAAAGGTGTTGATCCGAGACATCGGATTGTCCGCGGGGCCGTCGAAATTGACCCAGCGATTGTTGTCGGTTCGCCCGGCGAGCTGCTGCGGGTTGCGCTTGGCCGGCCGCTCGATGAGCACGCGTTGCCGGCTGCCCACCATGGATTCGGAAATGGCGCGCGCCTGTCCGTTCAAGCGCTGCTGCAGGAGCTCGAGCCGCCGCTGCTTGACCGCGTGCGGCACTTCGTCCGGCAGTGCGGCGGCGGGTGTACCCGGCCGTCGGCTGTATATGAAGCTGAACGACTGATCGAAACCCACCTCCGCCACCAGATTCATGGTCGCAATGAAATCTTCGTCCGTCTCGCCGGGAAATCCGATGATGAGATCGGTGGAAATACAAATGTCGGGCCGCACCGCTCGCAATTTGCGAAGCTTTTGCTTGTACTCCAACACAGTGTGACCGCGCTTCATTGCAGCCAGAATACGGTCCGAGCCGCTCTGAACCGGCAGATGCAGGAAATTATTGAGTTTGTGTACGTTGGCATAGGCCTCGATCAAGCTGTCGTTGAACTCGAGCGGATGCGAAGTCGTGAAGCGAATGCGCTCCACGCCGCCGATTGCCGCTACGAAATGTATCAAGGTCGCCAAATCCGCTATGGTGCCGTCCGCCATCGGCCCGGCATAAGCATTCACGTTCTGGCCCAGCAGCGTTATTTCGCGCACGCCTTGGGCTGCCAGGCGCTCCACTTCCTCAAGTACTTGTTCGAAGGGGCGGCTAATTTCTTCGCCCCGCGTGTAGGGTACGACGCAGAAGCTGCAGTACTTGCTGCAACCTTCCATGATAGAGACGAAGGCCGTGGCGCCCGCCGCTTGGGGCGCTGGCAGCCGATCGAATTTCTCGATTTCCGGGAAACTGATGTCGATTTGCGACCGGCCGGTTTCCTTTAGCCCCCGCAGCATGGCCGGTAAGCGGTGCAGGGTTTGCGGCCCGAATACCAAGTCGACGAACGGCGCCCGTGCGGTGATGCCCTCGCCCTCCTGGCTGGCGACGCAGCCGCCGACGCCGATCACCACGTGCGGACGCTGCTGCTTGAACAGCCGCCACTCGCCCAGCAAGGAAAACACTTTCTCCTGGGCCTTTTCGCGAACCGAGCAGGTATTGACCAGCAATACATCCGCCTCCGCCGGATTGTCGGTACGTGTCATGCCATGGGCGGCTTCCAGCACGTTCCGCATCTTGCCGGAATCGTACTCGTTCATCTGACAGCCGAAGGTTTTTATGTATAAAAGACCGGGCATACTCTCGCCATAGGCTCACATGGAAAAGGCCGCTAAGATACTAGGAACTATGGCAATACGCGAAGTTCTCAAAATGGGCGATCCGCGACTCCTGGCGGTGGCCCAACCGGTGCTCAATTTCGCCACTCCCGAGCTCGAAAGCCTGCTGGCCGATATGCGGGACACCATGCGCGATCTCAATGGGGCGGGGCTCGCTGCACCGCAAATCGGGGTGAGCTTGCGCGTCGTGATTTTCGGCTTCGAGCTCAATCCACGCTACCCGGAAGAGGATCCCGTGCCCTTCACGGTGCTGATCAACCCGATTCTGACGCCGCTGGGCGAACAGCAGGAGGAGGGCTGGGAGGGCTGTCTATCGGTCCCCGGCATGCGTGGTCTGGTGCCGCGTTATCGAGATTTGCGCTATATCGGGTTTGATGCCGCAGGCAGGCCAATCGATCGTACGGTCAAGGACTTTCATGCGCGCGTCGTGCAACACGAAGTCGATCACCTCGACGGCATCCTGTATCCGCGCCGCATTCGCGATTTAACGCAGTTCGGCTTCAACGACGCCCTGTTTCCCGGCGAGAATCTCATCGACGAGTAAAACGGAACTGTGCCCCCGAACCACGGGTTTTCGACTTCGTGTTGCACGACGCGCGCATGAAAGTCCTTGACCGTACGATCGATTGGCCTGCCTGCGGCATCAAACCCGATATAGCGCAAATCTCGATAACGCGGCACCAGACCACGCAT
>JANYLM010000059.1 GCA_025357835.1 Gammaproteobacteria bacterium | reverse complement strand
AGCCGACACCATCGACCGCAAGGTGTCGATCTGCGAGCGCGCCTACGCGCTGCTCACCGAACGCATCGGCTTCCCACCCGAGGACATCATTTTCGACCCGAATATTTTCGCGGTGGCGACCGGAATCGAAGAGCATAATCGCTACAGTCTCGATTTCATCGAAGCCACCGCCGCCATCAAGCAGCGCCTGCCCGCAGTGCATGTCAGCGGCGGCGTCAGCAATGTGTCGTTTTCCTTTCGCGGCAACGATCCCGTACGCGAAGCCATGCACTCGGTGTTTCTCTATCACGCCATTCGCGCCGGTTTGACCATGGGCATAGTCAACGCCGGCCAGCTCGCGATTTACGAAGATATACCCGCCGACCTGCGCGAGCGCTGCGAAGACGTGATTCTGGCGCGCCGTGCAGATGCCACGGAGCGGCTGCTGGAAATCGCTCAGGCGTTCAAGGGCGGCGGCGGCACCAAGCGCGGCGGCGATCTCGAGTGGCGCAAGCTGCCCGTGGAACAACGCTTGCAGCATGCGCTGGTGAAGGGGCTGGACGAGTTCGTTCTTGAAGACACCGAAGAGGCGCGGCTCAAGGCGAAACGGCCGCTCGACGTGATCGAAGGGCCATTGATGGACGGCATGAATGTGGTCGGCGATCTGTTCGGCGCCGGCAAGATGTTTCTGCCGCAGGTCGTCAAGTCGGCGCGGGTGATGAAAAAGGCCGTCTCAGTACTCATTCCTTACATCGAGCGCGAGAAGGATGGAACCAGCCGCTCGAACGGCAAGGTGGTGATCGCCACGGTCAAGGGCGACGTCCATGACATTGGCAAGAACATCGTCGGTGTGGTGTTGCAGTGTAACAACTTCGAGGTGGTGGACCTTGGAGTCATGGCCTCCTGCGAGAAAATCCTGGAAGCGGCGACCCGCGAAGGCGCCAATCTCATTGGACTGTCCGGGTTGATTACGCCGTCGCTGGATGAGATGGTGCACGTAGCCAAGGAAATGCAGCGCCTGGGCTACCAGCAGCCACTGTTGATCGGCGGCGCCACGACATCCCCCGCCCACACGGCGGTCAGGATAGACCCGCAGTACCAAGGCGCTGTGATCTATGTGAAGGATGCATCGCGCGCGGTCGGCGTTTGTCAGCAGCTGGTGACCAAGAGCACGCGCGATGCCTATATCGCAAATGGCAAGGCCGAGCATGAGCGCCGCCGTGAGCAACATCGTAACAAGGGTGTCAAGGCACCGCAGTTGTCCTTGCCGCAGGCTCGAGCGAAGCGACTCAAGATCGACTGGTTAGACTATGCGCCACCCGTGCCCAGTTTCTTGGGCGTGCGGGCGTTCGATGATTATCCACTTGATGAATTATTTCCCTATATAGACTGGATGCCTTTTTTCAACGCGTGGGAATTCGCAGGTAAGTTCCCCGATATATTGCAGGATCCGGTGATAGGCGAAGCGGCCCGCAGCTTGTATGCAGATGCGACCCGCATGCTGCAACAATTGGTACGCGAGAAATGGCTGCGGGGCTGCGCCGTCGTGGGTTTCTTCCCGGCCAATAGCAGCGGTGACGACGACATTGCCGTGTTTACCGATGACACTCGGCAGGCCGTCCAGGCAACGCTGCATCATTTGCGGCAGCAGAAATCCAAGCCGCAAAATCAGCCCCAATCCTGCTTGGCGGATTTCATTGCCCCATCCAGCAGCGGCCGTGCCGATTATCTGGGCGCATTCGCCGTGACCGCCGGGATCGGCATCGATGAGCACGTGGCGCGTTTCGAGGCAGCGCTCGATGACTACAGCAGCATTATGCTCAAGGCACTGGCCGATCGACTAGCGGAAGCCTTGGCCGAGCGTATGCATGAGCGAGTACGGCGCGAACTATGGGGTTATGCCGCGCAGGAGCAGCTCGACGGCGCGGGTTTGATCCGCGAAGAGTACCGGGGGATTCGACCCGCTCCGGGGTATCCGGCCTGCCCCGAACACACGGAGAAGGCCACCCTCTGGGAGCTGCTCGATCCGGAACGCAACGCGGGCATTCGATTGACCGAATCCTTCGCCATGTTTCCGACGGCGGCCGTCAGCGGGTTCTATTTCTCGCACCCGCAAGCCCGTTATTTCGGGTTAGGCCAGATCGACCGCGATCAAGTGGCGAGCTACGCGCAGCGCAAAGGTTGGACGCTTGCCGAAGCAGAGCGCTGGCTCGCACCGAACCTGGGATATGAACCGCAGGCGGACTCTACGGCGGACGCGGCGTAGGGGTCTTGGTGCGCCGTCGGCGAATCATTCGAGCCACGCTTGACACGATCGTCTACAGATGTAATCCTTCGCCGCGTTTACATGTGTAGTCGCTACGAAGGGTTAGTCGATGAAAATGTCGGTATCGGTCAGCGAAGCGGAGTCAGTGGTCTTGGCCGTGCTGTGGCGGAGCAGTCCGATGGCTACGGAGGCGGTCGTGGCCGCCCTCGCGAATCAGCAGCGTTGGCAGGAATCAACGATCAAGACGTTGCTGAATCGCTTGTTGAAAAAGGGCGCCATCCATGCCAGGAAGGTAGGGCGTCGCTTCGTCTATTCGCCGTTACTCACACGCGAGCAGTGGTTGTCCAGCGAAAGCGAAGGGCTTCTCGACAGGCTGTTCGGCGGCCGTGTTGCACCGCTCGTGGCGCACTTCAGCAGACAAAGAAAACTATCTAAGAAAGACATCGCCGATCTTAAAACTCTGATCGAGGGACTCGACAGTGATTAGTCATTCCATGTTCCCGCTGCTGGAGTTGACCATCGTGGCGAGTGCCGCCGCTGTGCTCGTAGGCCTGTTGCGTATACCTCTGAGGCACGCCGTGGGGGCCCAGGCCGCGTACTGGCTATGGCTATGGCTATTGGTGCCTGCCAGCACATTGGCCGTGTTGCTGCCGGCCCCTGCGCATTCGGTGGGTATGGCCACTGTGGCCGTGCCGGATACGCTCAACCACGCCGTGGCAGGCGCGGTGCTTGCATTGACCGGCGCGAGTGCCTCGATGAACTACGCCGTGATCGGGCTGCTGCTTTGGCCGGCGGGCACCTTGCTGATGCTGGCCTTGACGGTGCGGCGCCAGCGAGCCTTCGTCCGCTCCCTGGGCAGTCTGCACGCGCCGCCGAATGGTGCGTATCTAAGCGCCTCGGTCATCGAGCCCATGCTGGTCGGTGCCTGGCGGCCGCGCGTGGTGTTGCCCGCCGATTTTGAAACCCGCTACACACCTGAAGAGTGCGTCTTGGTGCTCGCGCAGGAGCGTGCCCATCTGCAGCGAGGCGATGCGCCGATGAACGCCCTCGCCACGGGTTGGTTGTGCCTGTGCTGGTTCAATCCCCTAATGTACTGGGCCGTAGGGCGGTTTCGCTTCGATCAGGAACTGGCATGCGACGCCGAGGTGTTGGCCGCTACCGGAACGGCGCGCCGCCGCTACGCCAACGCTCTGCTAAAAACTCAACTCGTCGCCGACTCGTTTGGGGCCCTACCCCTCGGCTGTCACTGGCAATCCAGTCATCCCTTGACGGTGCGCATCGCTGCGCTCAAACGTCCTCTGCCGAGTTTCTCGCGCCGCATAGCCGGTGTTGTGTTGGCGCTCACCCTGACCGGTACCGGCAGCTACACCGTATGGGCAGCGCAACCGGAGGCGCAGCTCGCAGCGGTTTCGGTCGCGCCCGCGGCCGTCGAAACGACAGGGTTGCGTACGGCTATTCTCGGCGATGGACAAATCCACTTGGCAACATTCAGGGCCCACACAGCACGCACTGTCCTAGCGTCGCAAGCCGCCCCGAACCATGTACGCCGGATCACCCTCCATAGGTGTCCGATTTCCGGCAAGTGGGTAGGTACTGTTTAATTACACAGCGATCATGGTGGGAGAACCGAACTATGGCGGTACGCGGGCGGATTGGATTTTGGGCGAGCGCGGCGGGCGCGTTCCTGTTATCGCAACCGACTCTGACATGGGGCGAAACTGCTTCGAGCACCCCGCAGGCAGCGTTGCAGGGCGCCGCCGCACAACACGACGGACAGCATGACTTCGATTTGCTTGTAGGCTCCTGGAAGATTCACCTGAAACGACTGCTGCGGCCGTTAAGCGGTTCCAACGAATGGGTGGAGTTCGACGGCACCGTTGTCTGCCGGAAAATCTGGGACGGCCGAGGAGAGGTGGAGGAATTCAACGTTGATAGCCCGGAGAAGCACATCCACATCCAGGGCCTGGCAGTGCGTCTTTACAACCCAGAGTCGCATCAATGGCGCATTTACTGGGCGAACTCCGCCAAGGGATCCATCGATGGACCACCCGTCGTCGGCGAGTTCAAGAATGGTCGCGGCGAATTCTTCGATCAGGACGAGTTCGACGGGCGTGTCATCTTCATTCGATACCGGTGGTCGGACGTCACAACGGACGCGCCGCACTTCGAGCAAGCGTACTCCGAGGACGGAGGCAAGACTTGGGAAACGAATTGGATAACCTATCAAACTAAGGAGAAATCGTAGTGATGTTTCGCGCCGCCCTTCTGATGGCAGCCTTTGCGGGGTCAATTGCTGCCTCGCACGCTTGCCAAGCAAGCCCCAGCCCACGCAAAGCGCCAATCTCACCGGCGCCCACGCCTTCGACCTTCGGGTGGGCCGATGGACAGCCCATCATCGCCGTTTGAAGGAGCGGCTGGCGGGTAGTCATGAATGGATCGAATTCGACGGCGCGCAAACGATTTGGCCGCTGATAGACGGCCTGGCGAATGTGGACGAAAATCTCTTCAAGATGCCGGCAGGCGAATTTGGGGGAGTTACTCTGCGCTCCTACGATCCGAAAACCGGGCAGTGGGCTATTAGGTGGTTGGACGGTCGCGATCCATTCGGCGCTCTCGATCCGCCCGTCAAAGGTCGTTTCGAGCATGGGGTCGGCACCTTCTACGCCGACGAGACGATCAATGGCAAGCCGGTCCGCGTGCGATTTATTTGGTCACGTATTACGCCCACGTCCGCTCACTGGGAGCAGTCTTTTTCACCGGACGGCGGCCAGACTTGGGAGACGAATTGGATAACGGATTTCCAGCGGGCTACGTAGATCTAAGCAATACGTTTGCTCCTCAAGGTTTCGCGACCGAGAGTATTTGGTGCGCCAAGTTGGCGTAGTCGCCGTCGAAGTGATGTCCACCCTTGAGCCTTACGATGTTGAATTTCTTCGCATCGAGCTTGGGGCACAAGGAGTCGCTCTCGTCGGCGCCGTAGATGCACAATACCGGGATGCCGCTGATCCGGTTGATTTCCGGCAGCGTCGCAGGCCCCGCGCCGCTATCCGAGATCCAGCTGCTGAGGTGAAATTCAAACACGGCGTGTTCCGACATTCCCATGACAGCCGCCAACGCCACATGGGCGCGGGTCGACTCCGGCAGCCGATTGACCGCAAACGGCAGCACGTCGGCGCCTTGGGAGTAGCCGATCAGCAGCACGCGCTGCTTGCCGAAATGCGCCAGGTAGTAGCGAATGATCCGGTCGGTATCCGCCGCAAGGCCCTGCGGTGTTCGCGCGGTCCAGTAGTAGCGCAAGGAATCCAAGCCGACCACCGGAATGCCCTTGGCGCTGAGAGCGGCGGCGACGTCTTGGTCGAGTCCCGCCCAGCCGCCATCGCCCGACATGAGGATAGCAAAGGAATCGGTACGGGTCGCATTGAGCTGCGCCGCGCCTGCGGGTGCTGCGCCGGACTGCGCGGCAGCCGACTGTACGGCCAAAGGTTGTGCGGGAACCTCCACGACGGGTAAATCGCTCAGACTCGCCGGCGGGGGCGCCACGCTCGCGGTTGGGTTATGCGCGGCAAGTTGTTTGTAGCCCGCGTTGTACTGGGGTACCCAGTCGAGCAGCGATGAAAAGTCGTGACCAACTCTGGGCAACATCACGACTGCCGCACCGTGAACCTGGGATATAAAGTTTCGCGAGATCTCAGCCGGACAGGTCTTGTCATTTTCACCTTGCAGATTCAACCATGGGTTGCCGAGGCTTTTGATCGGCAGAAAATCCACGCCGTGGCCGTGCGGGTTGCGGGTGAATTCCAGCCCGGAGCCCTTGCACAGCGACTTTTCCATATTAACGCTGGGGCAAAACCCCAGAGTCAACGCGGCTGCAAAAGTGTTGCGCGGCGCCTGCGCCAGCATGGCGTACGCTATGGCGGCGCCGGAGGAGACTCCGACCAAGACGGGAGGCAGATACGTGGGAGTGTGGAAATAGGCTTGCACGAAGTGACTCAAATTTTCCAGATCGCCGTCCGGGTACACGCATTGATCGCCATCGGCTTCGAGATTGGCCTTGAACTTCGCCCAATCGACGGCCGCGACCATCGCACCTTGTTGAACGAGTTGCCGTGCCATCGCGTCCGCGGTGGAGTTCCAGCCTTCATCACCGGACAAAAACAGCACGAAACTCGTCGGGCTACCCGTAGGGCCGTAGACCGGGAAATCCTTGAAGCGGCCGTGACTCAGACGCGTCGCATCGCCTGATATCGCCGTGGTGGCCGCGTTGGCGGCCGCGGAGTGAGGCGGGCGCGGAACCCGGGCCACGTCTGCGGCCTGGCCTGCGGCGCCGGTCATCAGTAGGCCCACGACCGACAGCCACAGCGCTGGGAAGGCTCGCAAAGATCTCATATCGACACCTCGATTGGGCCTCCAGGCTACCAGGACTGCAAGTTCACGGTTTGGTCATAGTCTTTGCGCAGAATATAAATACTATGAAATCCATCGACTTAGTGTATTTCAATGCGGGCGGCGGGCATCGATCCGCGGCCGTGGCGCTCGATACGATGATCTGCGAACTGGCGCTGCCTTGGACGGTAAGGTTAGTCAATCTTTTCGAGGTACTCGACCCGCGGGACATGTTCGGCAAGACCACCGGGATGAAGCCCGAAAATTATTACAACGCGAGACTGGCGCGCGGCTGGACTCTGGGACTGGCGCAGGAGTTGAAGCTTCTGCAAGCGCTCATCCTGCTCAGCCACAAATCCTTGACTGCGATATTGCGGCGTCATTGGCAGAAGACCCAGCCCGACATGGTGGTTTCGCTGGTGCCAAATTTCAATCGCGCCATGTATCAGGCGCTTGCAGCGGCGCGGCCACACGTTCCCTATGTAACCATCCTGACGGACTTTGCCGATTCACCGCCGCATTTTTGGATCGAGCCTCATCAGGCACAGCACTTGATTTGCGGAACCGCCAAAGCCGTCGCGCAGGCCCGGACCGCCGGCTACGACGACGCCAGCATTCATGTCACTTCCGGAATGATCATCCGCCCCGATTTCTACCGGGATATGAAATTCGATCGGCGCGCCGAAATGATCAAGCTGCAGCTCGATCCTGATCGACCCACGGGCATAGTCATGTTCGGCGGTCACGGCTCCAAGGTGATGCGCCGTATCGCGAAACGGCTCAACGATACACAACTGATTTTGATCTGCGGGCACAACTCCACGCTGGCAGATGAATTGCGCGCCATGAGTTCGGCGGCGCCGCGAGCGGTCATTAGTTTCACCGCGCAAATTCGCTACTTCATGCAACTCAGCGATTTCTTCATCGGCAAGCCGGGTCCGGGCAGCATCAGCGAAGCTATTCAACAGCGATTGCCCGTGATAGTGGTGCGCAATGCGTGGACCATGCCGCAGGAGAGGTACAACGCTGATTGGGTCGAAGAGAACCGAGTGGGGCTGGTGCTGGATTCCTTCGCGGAAATTCGCGACGCGGTATCGGCGCTAACGGCTCAACTGGACGGCTATCGCGCCAATGTTGCGCGCATTCACAATCGCGCCATTTTCGAAATACCGGAAATCCTCGAAGGAATTCTGCGAGTCGATCAATCACACCTTTGGAGTCGACCCTCGCCGCAGTGGGCTGCCGCCGGTCATGGCTGCCGCCCGGCGGCGCTGTAGCCAAAGCCGCTCGGCGGGTTGCGGCGTGAGAGAGAGTACCTTGTCGTAGGCGGCTGTCGCTGCGGCGCTGTGACCAACGCGCGCTAGGAGTTCAGCTCGAACTGCGTGATAAGGAGCGAAACTCTCCATTTCTACTTTGTCCAAAGCTTCCAACTCGTGCAGAGCTGCGTCTGGACCTGCTACCTCAGCGAGCGCCACCGTGCGATTCACACGCACGATTGCATCGTCCCGCAGCGTTAGCATGGTATCGTAGAGTTTCAAGATTGTGCCCCAAGGCAGCGGATCAGTACTTTTCTGCCGTGCACACCATGCACTATGGATCGCGGCCAATAGGCTTCGACTCCCGGCGGGGCGAAGGGCGGCGGCGCGCTGTAGGTAGGCTTCAGCTGCCTGAATCAGCGCGCGGTTCCATTTGGAGGGGTCCTGTTCCGCTAGCGGCACCATGGCGCCCCCCTCATCGAGCCTCGCCGATCGGCGCGCTTCGGCGTAGCGTACCAACGCCGCCAGCGCTAAGGCTTCTGTCTCATGCGGCAAGATGTCGACCAGCACGCGCGTCAGATCGAGTATCTCCGCAGCAAAACCGGCGTGAGGGCCAGCGAGCGCCGCATCCGCATGTGCGCTGCCGTAAGTCACTTCGAGCGTAGACAGCACGGACTCTAATCGCTCTTCCCAGGCATCTTTACCCGGTATTTCAAACGGTATGCGAGCATCGGCTATCTTCTGTTTGGCGCGCACGAGCCGTTGCGCCATGGTTGTCTCGGACACTAGGAATGCGCGTGCGATCTCTTCCGTCGAGAGCCTGCAAACGGTTCGTAGCGTCAAAGCTACCCGGGCCTCCGGTCCGAGAGCGGGATGGCAGCAGACGAAAATTAGACGCAGCCGCTCGTCGGGGATGGGTGTTCCGCCTTCGATCACAAGTTCCTCCGCGGTCGGGGTTGGTTCCGGAGCGTCCAGCTCAATGCGCTCGCGTGTTCGGCGTCGCCGAAGCGTATCGAGTGCTGCGCGATCGGCCACTCGATAAAGCCAGGCCGCGCCATCGGCAGGTGTGCCTTTCGTTGGCCATGATTCGGCGGCCCGCAGGCAAGCCTCAGCAAATGCATCCTCCGCTATATCCAAGTCCCGGTATCGGGCGGCCAGCGCGGCGATCACTCGCCGCCCGGCCGCCTGCACCGTGCTTTCAAGATTTTCCTGACTCAATCGGCACCGAGAAGTGGCCGGATTTCAATCGCGCCATTGCCTGCCAACGGAACCCCCTTGGCGATTTCGAGCGCCGCATCGAGGTCCGCTGCCTCGATCAGATAAAAACCACCTAACTGCTCCCGAGTCTCCGCGAATGGACCGTCATGAACGGTCCTATTGGCGCCGACTGTGCGCAGTGTTGTCGCCGCCCGGGTGGATTTGAGGCCCGATCCACCGATGCGTTTGGGACCGAGATCGCGGCTGAAAGCCATGTGACGAGCCACGATTGCTTTCAGCGCTGGACCTCCCTCGTCCAAGGCGGCCTGGGATTCATCCTGGTAGATCAGCAGAGCGTATTTCATCAATCTTCTCCTTAGTCGTTGTTGCGGAAGAGCGCATCTGCGCTTCAACAAGAAATAGACGCCTGACAACTCTCCAGATCGACCGAGCCACTCAATTATTTTGGCCTTTCGATTCGCATAACTCTCTATAAGGGCGAGGCGAACCTTCCGCTCGGACCAAAGAATCTTTGAATCGATGTTAAATCTGCGCTGCCTCGCGCGTCTATCTCCTAGAAAGGCGCTGCCTTTCCCCCACTTAGTCACGGAGAGCCTCAAATGACCACGAATACCATGATCGAGCGTAATAAGACCACCGTACAGATGCTGATCGATGCAGTGATCAATGCCGGACGTATGGACCTTTGCGAGCGTTACCTGGCGAGCGACCGCATCGACGAGCAGGACTATGGAATGCCCCATGGGGCAGCGAATGGCCACGAGGGCTTCCGACGAGTGCTTGGACCCTTCCTCCAAGCCTTCCCTGACCTCCATCTCGCGATTCAGTTTATGGTCGCGGACGGCAAGAAGCTTGTTGTCTTTCTAGAAACTACGGGCACGCACCGGGGCGCTTTTATGGGTGTGCCGGCGACTGGTAAACGCTTCAAGGTCCACGGCGTCGACATCTTCGAATTCAACGAAGCAGGCCTCGTCTCCCACCACATCGGTGTTTTCAACACGTTTGGGATGCTGACCCAGCTGGGGCTGATACCCTCCGCGGAAACGCCGGCCGCGGCCTAGTATAGTTGCGAAATTACGTTGGCCCTGGCGGGCCTTTTCAGCAGCCCGGGCAGCGCAGTGAGGGCTAGTCGCGATGTCGACCATCGATCGTTGTAGGTCCTCTTATCGTCAAGGCTACCGCCTGTGTGACAAGTGATTGATTATTAATGATTAATGTGCGATCGCGGACGCGCTTTCGGCTAATCGTCCACGCATCCCCGGATAGGCACCAGCGCGACATTTCGCTGCTCAAGGAGGTCCGCCCATGTGCCCCAACGCACAGACCGGAGCTGCAAAGACCTTGATTATCGGTCGTCGACTCCGCTTGCGGTGGCGAGGGTTTATCGCGCGCGCTCATTTGCATGCTAATCAAAGTATAGGCTGATGTACAAAATCGAAAACTATTCGGTCGAACGGCTCACGTTGATCGGCTTCGGAATCACTCTGGCCGTTTTGCTCATGGTCAGTGGTATCGCGTGGAACAATGCTGCGCCATCTGTCGCTGCCTCGATCGTGGCCAGCATCGTTCTCCTTTTGGCATTCCTCGCGCTGCTGTCCCGCAGGATAAGGCGGGTGCTCCGCAACCGTATCGGGGTCGAACACGAGGCTCGGCAGCCTTTCCTGAAAGCGGGCGCATTACAAGATGCTATTTTCCACAGCGCCAACTTTTCGAGCATCGCCACGGACGCAAATGGCGTCATTCAGATCTTCAACGTCGGCGCCGAGCGCATGCTGGGATATACGGCGACCGAGGTAATGAACAAAATCACGCCCGCCGACATTTCCGATCCACAGGAAGTCATCGGACGGGCCCAGGCGCTCAGCGCCGAACTCGACACCGAGATAACTCCAGGCTTTGAGGCATTGGTGTTCAAGGCTTCCCGAGGGATCGAAGATATCTACGAACTGACCTATATCCGCAAGGATGGCAGCCGATTCCCCGCCGTGGTGTCCGTTACAGCATTGCGCGACGCGCAGGACGCCATTATCGGCTATCTGTTGATCGGCACGGACAACACTGCGCGCAAGCGGGCGGAAGAGGCCCTTCTTAGAGCGGGGGCTTTGCAAAACGCGATTTTCAACAGCGCCAACTTTTCGAGTATCGCGACGGACGCGAAGGGCGTGATTCAGATTTTCAACGTCGGCGCCGAGCGCATGCTGGGCTACACAGCCGCCGAGGTAATGAACAAGATCACGCCGGCCGAGATTTCCGATCCACAGGAATTGATCGTGCGAGCCCAGGCGCTGAGCGACGAACTCGGCACCCCGATCATG
>JANYLM010000056.1 GCA_025357835.1 Gammaproteobacteria bacterium | reverse complement strand
GACCCGCCACGTGGGTGCGCTCCTCGTCATGAGTCAGACTACGCTGATCGGCATTATTTCCGAGCGCGACTACGCCCGAAAGGTAATCCTGAAAAACCGCTCCTCGCATGACACCCCGGTGGGCGACATCATGACCTCGCCCGCGGTAAGCGTGACGCCCGAAGACACGGTGCATCACTGTATGACCCTCATGACCGAGGGTCGATTTCGCCATCTGCCGGTGGTGAAAAACGGTGGCGTGGTGGGCATGCTGTCCATCGGCGATTTAGTCAAAGCCGTCATCCAAGAGCAGTCCGAGCACATTGAGCAACTGGAGCGGTACATCGCGGGGTGACCTCATTCGCGCCGCCCCGAGCGTCGTCCCCGCGCGGGGGTAGCTCAGCGATCACGATTGACGATGATTACCACCTAGGTATTATGAGCCGCATATGAAGGCACGCTAAGCGGCGATTGCCCCAACCTGACGCTCAACTTTTGAGCGTCCTGAACCGGTTTAAGTTGTTGTTTTAAAAGGCTCTGCGGTAAACCGCAGGGCTTTTTTTATCATGGGCGCAAGAAATGGCGAATCGGGACAGTGAAGAATTCGAGACCAGCCGGGGCGGCACGGATCCACGCGCCGGCGACTGGGGCCTGTGCCGTGCGGCGTATGAAAAGGACTCCTGCGGATTCGGCTTGATCGCGAGCCTCGACGACAAGGCCAGCCACTGGGTATTGCAGACGGCCATCAGCTCCTTGAATCGTCTGACGCATCGCGGAGCGATCGCCGCCGACGGCAAGACGGGGGATGGCTGCGGCCTCCTCATCAAGCAGCCGACGGCTTTCCTGCGGGCCATGGCGCAGGAGTCGGGATTGAAGCTGGCGCCGCTGTTCGCGGCGGGTCTGGTATTCCTCAATCGGGACGCGGCGAAGGCGGCGCATGCGCGGCGAATTCTCATAGATCAATTGCAGCTCGAGAAACTGAAAGTGGCGGGTTTTCGCGTAGTGCCCGTGGACCCCGGCGCCTGTGGTGCCGAGGCGCTCAAGACCTTGCCTACCATTGAGCAGGTATTCGTCAACGCGGGCGGCGACCTCGACGAGGCCACCTTCAACCGTAAGTTGTACCTGGCGCGCCGGCGCGCGGAAAAGCGCCTGGAGGGCGAAGACCCGATTTTTTACATCCCGTCGCTCTCGGCCAGCACCATCGTCTACAAGGGCATGGTGATGCCGAAGTACCTGGCGCAGTTCTATCCGGATCTCAAGGATGCGCGGATGGAAGCGTCGGTGGTCGTCTTTCATCAGCGCTTTTCCACCAACACCATGCCGCAGTGGCGCCTCGCGCATCCGTATCGCTACCTCGCGCACAACGGCGAGATCAATACAGTGCAGGGCAATCGCAGCTGGGCGGTGGCGCGCGGCCCTTTGTTTCGCTCGCCCGTGCTTCCCGACCTCAGCGACGTTCTACCGGTGGTGTCCTTGACCGGCTCGGACTCGCAGTCGCTCGACAATATGCTGGAACTGTTGCTGGTCGGCGGCCTCGATCCCATGCATGCCATGCGCTTGTTGGTGCCGCCGGCATGGCAGTCGGTGGACATGATCGATCCCGACCTTAAAGCATTCTACGAGTACTACGCCACTCACATGGAGCCCTGGGATGGTCCCGCGGGCATCGTGCTCACCGACGGCCGCTATGCGGTTTGCACCTTGGATCGCAACGGTCTGCGTCCGGCGCGCTGGGTGATCACCAAGAATAGGCATATCACCATTGCCTCGGAAGCGGGGGTGTGGGACTACCTGCCGGAGGATGTAGTGAAGAAGGGCAAGTTGGGGCCGGGCGAAATGCTGGCGCTCGACCTGCAAACCTCCGAACTCATGGACACCAAGCGGGTAGACGATCTCTTGAAAAGCCGCCATCCGTACAAGGTATGGCTGAAGAAGGGCGTGCGCTATCTGGAAACCGATCTCATCGATCCGCGCCTGGCCGCGGAACCTTTCGATCGCGATACCTTGAGTTTGTATCAGAAGATGTTCAACGTCTCCGCCGAAGAGCGCGATGAAATCATACGCGTGCTCGCCGAGGACGAGAGCGAGGCCGTGGGCTCCATGGGCGACGACACACCCATGCCCGTGCTGTCGAAGAAAGTGCGCTCCCTGTACGATTATTTCCGCCAGCAGTTCGCGCAGGTCACGAATCCGCCCATCGATTCATTGCGCGAAAGCATCGTCATGTCGCTGCAGACGCAGATCGGCATGGAAGCCAATATTTTCGTGCCTGCGCAGCAGCATGCCGAACAAGTGGTGTTGTCATCGCCGATCCTGTCGCAACGCAAGCTGCGGCAGATCGTGGCGCTGGCGGACTCGGGAGTGCCGAACGAGTTCATCGATCTGCAGTACGACGAGCAGGTGGAGCTCAAGACGGCGTTGACGAAGGTCTGCGATCAGGCGGAAGCCGCCGTGCGCGACGGCAAGGTCGTGCTGTTGCTGTCGGATCGTTATCTCGTCAAGGGCAAGGTGCCGGTGCATGCGCTGCTCGCCACCGGCGCCGTGCATCATCGCTTGGTCAAGACCGGGCTGCGCTGCAAGTGCAATATTCTGGTGGAGACGGGCACGGCGCGTGATGCGCATCATTTTGCCTGCCTGATCGGCTACGGCGCTACGGCCGTGTATCCCTATCTGGCGTACCAGACCTTGTTCGATCTCATGCGCAAGGGCGCGCTGAAAATGGAAGCCGCCCTGCGTCAGGAGTTGGGGCGCAGCTATCGCCGCGGCATTCGCAAGGGTCTGTTCAAGATCATGTCCAAGATGGGCATTTCCACCATTGCGAGCTATCGCAGCGCGCAGCTGTTCGAGATCGTGGGCCTCGGTGATGAAGTCGTCGGCCTATGCTTCGAAGGCTCCGACAGCCGCATCCAAGGTGCGGACTTCGGGGATTTGCAGGCCGATGCCGATTTCCTGGCGCAGCGCGCCTGGGATCGCAGCGAAAGCGTGGAACAGGGAGGCTTGCTCAAGTACATGCACAACG